>NZ_JBXAFZ010000010.1:0-326453 GCF_058793615.1 Niveispirillum sp. GW835-FHT14G11 | reverse complement strand
CGGAGAGCGCGAAAATACGTATGCAGATGATTGCTGCGTTGCGACGCATACGTATTCACTTGCCAGGGCCCCATGAAGCCGTGATGGCAGGCACTGAACCGGTGATTTCCGGGCCGTCGGCAGGGGCGGAAAATACGCACGCATGCATTTCAAACTGGCACCCAGGCCGATCCGGCGGCATCATCGGCGCCCGGAATGAGATTGAGGACAAAGGGCGGCATGGGTAAGGCGGGCTGGGGGCTGGCATCTCTGACGGCGGGACTGGCGCTGGTGCTTGCCGCCGGGCCGGTAGCCGCACAGGTGTCGGGCGGCGCCGCCGGCAATGGCAGCACCCAAGGCAATGGCTCCACCGCCCGCGCACTGGTCACCATCATCGGTGAGTTGAGCTATCGCGAGCGCATCGCCCTGCCGCCGGGGTCCGTACTGCTGGTCACCCTGGCCGAACAGGGCGGCGGCGATCCGGCCGCCCCGGCCCTGGCAAGGCAGACCATCGATCTGGCCGGCCAGCAGGTGCCGCTGCGCTTCCGCCTGACGGCGGCGGCGGCCAAGCTGAAGGCCGGCGTGCGCTATGCGCTGCGCGCCGTCATCCAGGACGCCCAGGGTCAGCCGCTCTGGTCCATCCAGAGCGCCCATGTCGTCGATCCCGGCCAGAGCCTGCATAATCTGGGCATGCTGTGGCTGACGCGGGCCACCCCACCCGCCCCCACCGCGCAAGAGACCGGCCCGGCCCTGCGCCCGCCCGGCACCGTGTACCTGTGCGGGGAGCGGCAGGTGGTGGCGCTGTATGAGGAGGATGGGCTGGAACTGGCGCTGGATGGGGCCACGCTGCGGCTGGAGCAGGGATTCTCCGCGTCCGGTGCCCGCTATGCCGGGGCGATGGCGGACGGGCGGGAGGTCGGTTTCTGGAGCAAGGGGCGCAATGCGCGCCTGTCCATCGCCGGGGAGGCGGAAACCGCCTGCGCCCAGTCGGAATTCGCCGAGGACGCGCAAGCCGGCCTTTACGAGGCGCGGGGCCGCGCGCCTGACTGGACCCTGCGCATCGGACCGGAGCGTCTGGACCTCGTGAGATCCGGCACAGTAACCTCACAAATCGCCCAGATCGCCGTGCCCGAACGCCAGCTGCTGGCCGATGGCCACCGCTATGTGGCGCGCCTGGGCGAGGGGGAGTTGAGGGTGACCATCAACCCCGGCCTGTGCCTGGATGGGCGCACCCGCACCCCCTTCCCCGACAAGGTTTTGGTGGAGGCCGACGGCGAGGTGCTGACCGGCTGCGGCGGGTCGGCATCGGCCTTCCTGACCCAGGGTGGGGACTGGAAGGTGACGGCGCTGAACGGCCAGCCGGTGCCCGATGCCGGCCTGTCCATGCGCTTTTCCGGCCAGGGAGAGGTCAGCGGCCATGCCGGCTGCAACCGCTTCACCGCCCGCTACCGCGCCGACGCCAACGGTCTGACCATCGCCGGGCGCAGTGCCGCCAGCACAATGATGGCCTGCCCGCGCGAGGTGATGCTGCGCGAACAGAGCCTGCTGTCGGCCCTGCGCAGCATCCAGCGCCATACGGTGGAGGCGGACGGGACGCTGGTCCTGTCCGGGCTGGACGATACGGAGATCCGGCTGCGGCGGTAGGGGTGGTCATTCCGCTTCCTTGTCGCGCTTGATCAGCCCGGTCAGCGCCACCACGGTCAGGGTGGTCAGCACCCAGCCCATGATGATGTGGATGTAGAGGTAGAAGAGCAGCCACCAACCCGCCTTGTCCTTCTGCAACGTGTCGATGGGGCTGGGGCTCCAGGCGCGTTCCTGGCCCAGGTCGATCAGGGGAACCAGCGTGTCGAAGGAATACCAGAAGGCGCTGAAGGGCGTGTATTCGGGCGGCAGCGTGTAGTTGATCCCGTGGGGGGGCGCGGGTGCCGGAAGCGGGTTCAGGATGCTGCGGGTCTGGTTCGCGCTGATGAAGACGGGATCGGCCGGCTTGATCAGTCCTGGACCACCATAGGGAGTCGGGGCGCCCCACCCGAACAGCAATGTGCCGATAGCCAGCAGGATGACCAGCCATCCGACACCACGCCAGGGGCGGTAGCCGTAGCCGACGAACAGATCGAAAAGTCGCGTCCAGAACCAGACCCAGGCCGCCTTTGCCCACCAGAAGCAGGCGTTCCATTTTCCAGGCCGCTTGCGATACGACTTGATCCGATGCTTGCTACGCGCCTGCTCCTTTGCCAATCCCACAGCTACCGTGCCAGCGTCATCACCGGCAGCCCGCAGAACACGGGCGAGAGTGTGATAGGGACCGGGCCGAAAATCATCCCCCTGGGCCGCCTGTATCCAGGCGATGCGGGTGGTGCTGTCGGTCTTCATCGCTTCGTCAGCGAAGAAGGCATCATAGGTGAAATGGTTTAGGAAAATCCGACCTGCTCCCGTGCAGGACCAGCCTTTTCCATCCCACGCGTCCCACCATTGGCCGGTAGAGACATGGGACAGGTTCAGCACACCGGTCCAACCCGATGGCCGCCAATCCAGGAGTCCGTCGATGCGGGCACTTGAAAGGACGACATCGCCATTCATCTTGAAGCCATCACGGCAGAACAGATCGCCAGTCACTTGCATATTGTCAGCCTGCAGCGCAATGCCGCCATTGCCGTCGAGCATGGCGCCGTCGAACTCGACATTGCCGCCAATCCGGGCACCGAGGAGACGGGTCTCGCCCTTGTTTGTGTAGAAGTAGCGACAGTATAGGCCGCCCTTCACCCGTATGCCGTCAGCATTCAGCGCGGCAGCGCCGCCGCCGTCCAGCATGGCACCGTTGAACTCGGCATTGCCTCCAATGCTGGCACCGAGGAGACGGACCTCCCCCTTGCTGGTGAAGCCATCCCGGCATAACAGGTTAGCTACCACGTCCATGTGATCAGAGACCAACGCGGCACCGCCATTGCCGTCCAGCTTAGCGTTGTCAAACTCGGCATTGCTGCCGATCTGGGCACCGGGGAAACGAACCATACCTTTGCTCGTGAAGCCGCCCCGGCAGAACAGAGCGCCCTCCACCTGTATGCCGTCAGCGTTCAGCGCGACACCGCCATTGCCATCCAGCATGGCGCCGTCGAATTCGGCGGTACCGCCGATCCTCGCCCCAGGTAGACGGACCTCCCCCTTGCTGGTGAAGCCGCCCCGGCAGAGCAGGCTGCCCGTCACCTGTATGCCGTCAGCGTTCAACGCGGCACCGCCATTACCGTCCAGCCTGGCGCTTATGAAATCGGCAGTACCGCCGATCCTGGCACCAAGGAGACGGACCTCCCCCTTGCTGGTGAAGCCGCTCCGGCAGAACAAGCCGCCCGACACCTGTATGCCGTCAGCGTTCAACGCGGCAGCGTCCTTGCCATCCAGCGTGGCGCCGTCGAACACAGTATTGCCGACGATCCGGGCGCCAAGGAGACGGACGGGCCCTTTGCTGGTGAAGCCGTCGCGGCAGAACAGGTCGCCCGTCACCTGTATGCCGTCAGCGTTCAACGCGGCAGCGCCGCTGCCGTCCAGCGCAGCGCCGCTGAAATCGGCGGCACCGCCGATCCGGGCACCGGGGAGACAGACCGCCCCCTTGCTGGTGAAGCCGGCGCGGCAGAACAGATTCCCCTGCAGGTTAAGCCCATCTCCGCCCAATCCCAGTGCCAGGTGGCTGCCAATCAGATAGAGGGCGGGAAAGCGGGCGTGCCGAACATTCAATTTCTGTTCGATATGGCATTGCCGCAGCGACACCGGAACCTGACCAGTGCCGAAGGACATATCAAATTCACCGACGATTCGGGCGCCACAGATTTCAACCCCGCGTGGATCGGCCAGGACATCATCCCAAAGCCCAAGACAGAGGCTGCTCACCGTGCTGGCGCGGATGATGGGCATTGTTTCCACGAAAACGGGATCGGCCAGTTGTGCCGGTGTCGGGGTGACATCTCCCGCATACCAAATACCTCCCTCCCGCACCGCCTGGATCAAGACTTGATCATTGTCCGGCAGGTCGGTGGGGGCGTTGGGCATGGTTCATTCCCAGAGGTGGCATGAACCGATTTTCACACACCTTCAGGCACCGGACAATCAGACGCTTGGACAGGGCGGCAGCGTTCCGCCTGTTCTCGCAGGTTCCCGCCTCCCCGGCTTGTCACCCATAGGCGCTAAGATTGGATGTTCTCATTACCGCAGAGGCCCCCTCTACCGTCACCCATGCTGCGGCCGGGGTGACGGTAGGGTGAGCGGAATCGGTCTGCTCAATCACCTGCCGTGGCGCCGATGGGTGACAAGCTGGGGAGGAGGTGCTGCAGGCCATGGGCCGGGCCTGGCCCGTGGAAGGCAAGGAAGAGCGCTATGCCGCCTGAGGAACGCCGGGGGGCGGGCGGGCGGCGGTTCCCCCCGATCCTTCATCCCGGCGCCAAGCCTATGGGCGCTAAAATAGATGTGTGATGGCCTTGATATCCCTCGCTCCATCGTCATCCCGGCGCCAAGCCGGGACCCAGGGGCCAAGCGCCCGACCTCTCGGCAGCGTCGATCCCGGCAGGGGGATGGGTTTGAACCTGTGGCCCCTGGGTCCCGGCTTGCGCCGGGATGACGGGAGAAAGGGTCGGGAACGATGGTGCCTAGCCCTATCTTAGCGCCCATGGGCCCGCCGCCCGTCAGGGCCAACGCCCCCTCACGGAAAGGCCACCGTCACGAACGCCGCCACGCGCCCGCCGCACAGGCAGCCGGGTTCGTCCGTCAGGTTGGTGTCTGTATAGGCGATGGCGAAGGTAGCGGGGGCCAGGGCGTAGGACAGTTCCAGGCCCCAATCCCAATAGCCGGGGCCGGCCCGGTCATGGTCGCGGTATCCCTGATGGCCCAGATGCGGCGACAGGGCGAAACGGTCGGCAAATGGCACCGTGACGCCGATCCGCTTGTACAGGGCGGCACCGGCGCCGCCATCATCGGGGCTGTAGATCAGTTCGGCTTCCCATTGATGGGTTTCCATATCCAGCGCCCCGGCCAGGGCGAATTCCCACAGATCCAGCCCGGCGCGGGCGGGGGCGCCGACATAATGGGTGTGGGCGGCCGCGGCCAGCAGGGCCCAATCGTCGCCATCCCATTCATACCCGGCGACGGCATTCAGCTCCGCATCCGTGCCATCGTCAAAATCCACCATGGAACCGTCCAGCGCCAGGAACAGGCCGTTCCCCTGCGTCCAGGTCAGGCCGCCCTGCAGGGCGGCGTGGCCGTGGGAGTTGGACAGGCCGCGATCGACATAATCACTGGTGATACCGACCGTACCTTCGATATCCGCCCGGGCCGGCAATGCCCACAGGCAAGCCACCAGCACCGATGCCATCAAAAACCGAACCATCCATCTGCCCCTGTTCTTCTTGGCTTTGCGCCGGGCAGGATACCCAAATGAAAAGGGCAATAGGAGTCATTGATTTGGGTATTGAATGATATTTACTGCTGTATAGTGATAGTTATTAGCATATTGAACGGAAATGATTTCGATTTTCAATATCAATTCTTGGGATTACTCCGTTTCATGCACCCTCAGGCGCCGGGCGGGCGCATCCGCGCCCTCGGGCGCGCGGCATGGGCCGCGCGGCGGCGGTCGCCGCCGTACCATCGGCCATAAATAGGGCCGATGGTATTATTCCGGCTCCCGCCCGAACAAGGGCGGCGGCACCTGATCGCGGGCCGGGCGCAGGACGATGTTGCTGGTCACGCGGCTGACGCCCAGCTCGGCATCGTCCATCCAGCTCTGGGTCAGTTCCTGATAGGCGTCGATATCGCGGCAGATCAGCTTGGCGATATAGTCGAACTCGCCACTGACCTCAAAACATTCCACCACTTCCGGCGTGTGGGCCAGACGGCGTTCGAACAGCAGCCGTTCATTGCGGCCATGATGCTCCATGGCGATCTGGGTCAGCACGGTGATGCAGCTTTGCAGCTTGCGGATATCCAGCACGGCCTGATAGCCGACGATCAACCCTTCCCGCTCCAGCCGCCGCACCCGTTCCAGGCACGGTCGCGCCGACAGGCCCACCCGTTCCGACAGGGCCTGATTGGTGATGCGGCCATCGGCCTGAAGTTCGGCCAGGATGCGCAGATCGATCTGGTCAAGGGTGCGACGCATGGGAGGGTCTGGATTGTCTCGGCTGTCGCCAGCCTAGCAGGGCCGGAGCCCATTTCCAAATTCAGGGATCGGGTGACGGCGGAAAAGCCGGGTAATGCCAATGGCGTGAGTCACACGCCATTGGAGGCCGGCGACCGCCGGCCCAGCGCGCGTGCGCCGCAAGCCAAGCCGCCAGATGGCGGCGCCCGGCGACTGAGGGAACATAAAACGGAAATCTTCACGCCACCAGGGCCGCCTGCCCCTGCCGCCCTGCCATGAAGCCGGCCAGCAGATGTTCCACCACCTGGGCGGTGCGGTTGCCCACATCCTGCGGGGCGGCATATTCGACGATGTCCAGAGAGTGCACGAGGCCGCTGGCGCCCAGCAGGTGGAGGGATTCCAGCGCCTCCGTCAGCATCAGGCCGCCGGGCACGGGCGTGCCGACGCCGGGCGCCACAATCGGGTCCAGCGCGTCGATATCGAAGCTGACATGGACATGGCCGCCGCCGGCCGCGTGAATGCGGGCGATGGTGTGGGCCACCAGGGCGGCCAGGCCGCGTTCACGCACATATTCCATCTCGTGGAACTCAATGCCGGTGCGGCGCAGATTGTCGCGCTCGCCGGCATCGATGTCGCGCACGCCGAACTGCACCAGACGGTCGGGCCGCAGCAGCGGTGTGAAGGCGCCGACCCGCAGCAAGGCCGGATGGCCGATGCCGCAGGCCAGGGCCGCCGGGTAGCCATGGGTGTTGCCCGACGGCGAGGTTTCCGGCGTGTTGAAATCCGGATGGGCATCAAACCACAGCACGTAGAAATTCCGGCCTTCCGCCCGTGCATGTGCGGCGGCGGCGGCGATGGAGCCCAAGGCCATGGCATGGTCGCCCCCCACCATCACCGGCAGGCCGCCATCGGCCAGCACCCCGGCCACCGCGTCGCGCACGCCGCTGCACCAGGCAGCGGTTTCGGTCACGGAGCGGCTGCCCGTATCATCGCGCCCGCCATCATAGGCGGGGCCGCGCACATCGCCACGGTCGACCAGACCCAGGCGGGGGAGCAGCCCGGCGGCCCGCAGCGCGGCCGGCCCCTGCGCCGCCCCGCACCCGACATTGCCAACATCCGTGGGCGCCCCGATGAAACCGTACCAGCCGCTCATGTTTTTATCCTTGTCTGTTTCTCAGTATATGAGGGATTCAGAGTCTGCCGGTTCATGGCCTGCACTTATCGCCTCCCCGGCGAAGGCCGGGGCCCAGGGTCAGGGGCTCAACCTTTCAGCAGCTTTGATCCAGGCAGCGTGGAGGTTGGTCTTGTGGCCCCTGGGCCCCGGCCTTCGCCGGGGAGGCGGGAAAAGCAATTTCAACAGGTTGCTCTTACATCCTCACTTCTCAGCGAACCTTGCCCGTCAGCGTCGCCAAAGTGTCGGCGAACCGGTCGATAGCCCAGTCCAGATCCTCGCGGGCAATCACCAGCGGCGGGGCGAAGCGGATGGTGGTGTCGTGGGTTTCCTTGGACAGCACACCCTGTTGCATCAGCAGCTCGCAGACATGGCGGGCCGTGGCCACGGCGGGATCGATCTCCACCCCCAGCCACAGGCCCCTGCCCCGCACGGCGCTGATGGCCGGGCTGTTCAGGCCCTGCAGCCGCGCCATCATATGGGCGCCCAGCTCCGCCGACCGCTGCACCAGCCCTTCATCCTCGATCACCTCCAGCGCCGCCAGACCCACGGCGGCGGCCAGCGGGCTGCCGCCGAAGGTGGAGCCGTGGCTGCCGGGGCCGAACATGTCGATCACGTCGCGCCGCGCCACGAAGGCGGAGACGGGCATGACGCCGCCGCCCAGTGCCTTGCCCAGGCACAGCCCGTCGGGGCGGATGCCCTCATGCTGATGCGCGAACCAATGGCCGGTGCGGCCCAGGCCGGACTGGATCTCATCCAGGATCAGCAGCACATTGTGGCGGTCACAGATCGCGCGCAGACGACGCAGATAGCCATCGGGCGGCACGATGATCCCGGCCTCCCCCTGGATCGGTTCCACCAGGATGGCGGCGGTGTTGGGGGTGATGGCCGCTTCCATGGCGTCGGCATCGCCGAAGGGGATGATGCGGAAGCCCGCCGCGAAGGGGCCGAACCCGTCGCGATAGGCCTCTTCCGACGAGAAGCCGACGATGGTGGTGGTGCGGCCGTGGAAATTGCCCTCAGCCACCAGGATCTCGGCCTGGTCCTTGGCCACGCCCTTTACGCGATAGGCCCAGCGGCGGGCGGCCTTGATCGCCGTCTCCACCGCCTCGGCCCCGGTATTCATCGGGCAGGCGCCATCCAGCCCGGTCAGCCGGCACAGCCGTTCCAGGAACGGGCCCAGCCGGTCGGAATGGAAGGCGCGGGAGATGACGGCGACGCGCGACGCCTGCTCCGTCAGGGCTGCCAGGATGCGGGGGTGACCATGGCCGGTATTGACGGCGGAATAGGCGGCCATCATGTCCAGATAGCGCCGCCCCTCCCCGTCCCACATCCAGGCCCCCTCGGCGCGGGTGATCACCACGGGCAGCGGCTTGTAATTCTGCGCGCACCAGCGCTTTTCAACAGCGATCGCGTCGGCTTCGATGCTGGCTCGCACATCCATGATCATCTCCCGGTTCTCAATCTCTTCCCCTTCAGCATGGCAGGCGGATACAGCCGAAACGGCTGATCTTTCACGCGGCGACGACAGGAATGGGGCGGCGGGCAGGGGTGGCGCAGCCGACTCTGTGTGACGTCACACAGCGCGCATTGGACCCGTGCATCCCGGCACAGTAACGTCCCCTGTGTGACGTCACACAGGGGACGTCTTTTGCGTTACAGTGACAGAATTCCAGGGGAGTACCGCTGACGGCCATTGACGTGGGTCGAGATTTGAGACAATTCTCAAAGCCTCAAATCCCCCCTTCTGGACGGGTGCCATGACCCCCGATGAACTGCGCCAATTCCGTGAGACCCGTGGCGAGAGCCAGGCCGCCTTCGCCATGTGGGTGAATACCAAGCTGGGCCGGAAATATGACAATGCCACCATCAGCCGCTGGGAATCGGGGGCGGAGCGCCTGCCCGTGCGGGTGGCGGAGTTCCTGGCCGCCGCCAGCCAGCGCGTCGCCACCATCATCGCCGTCGCCAACCAGAAGGGCGGGGTGGGCAAGACCACCACCACCCTGAACCTGGGCTATGCGCTGGGCGAGCTGAGCAAGCGGGTGCTGATCGTCGATGCCGACCAGCAGGCCACAGCCACCGAAGGGTCGGGCATCGACCCGCTGGAGGTGCAGGACCGCAAGGGCGGGCTGGAGGATGTGCTGTTCGGCGAGACGACGATGGCCGAGGCCATCGTCAAATGCGACGGCTATGACCTGCTGCCCTGTACCATCGCCCTGGCCGAGGCGCAGATCAAGATCCTGCTGGACCCGGATGACGGCCGCTATGTGCTGCGCGAGAAGCTGTCGGAAGTGCTGCGCGATTATGATTACATCGTCATCGACTGCCCGCCGGAACTGGCGCTGATTACCGTGACGGCGCTGATCGCCGCCGACTATCTGCTGATCCCCACCAAGGCCAGCCGGTATGATGTGCGCGGCATCCCCTTGATTTTTGACACAGTATCGAAGATCCAGCGCCGCCAGAACCCCAGCCTGAAGGTGCTGGGCGTGCTGCCCACCATGTTCAACCGCAATTACGCGGTGGAGCAGCAGGTGTTGGCCGACCTGCAGGAGAGCCTGGGCGACAAGGCGCGCATCTTCCCGCCCGTCCCGCGCTCCACGGAGATCGACCAGGCAACCTATGCCGGGGCCGTGCCGTTGAAGATGCTGCCCAAGAGCCACCCGATCGGGGTTTACCGCACCCTGGCCCAGGAGATCGTCAATGGTTAAGAACTGGCGCAAGCCCGCTGCGCAGCCCGCCCAGCAGCCGGCAATGGTGGCAAAATCCATCGGCGAGAGCCTGGATCGGCCCGGCGCGGATCTGATCTTCGGCACGGCCGATGGCCTGCGCGACACGGTGCTGCTGCGGCTGACCGACATTGAGCCAAATCCCAATCAACCGCGCCGTCATTTTGATGAGGAGGAGCTGCAGGCACTCAGCTTCTCCCTGCGCGAGGTCGGGCAGCTGTCGCCCATCCTGGTGCAGGCCCATCCGACCACGCCCAAGCGCTTCCTGCTGATCGCCGGCGAGCGGCGGTGGCGGGCGGCCGCCATGGCCGGCCTGACCCGGATCATGGCCCATATCCTGCCCACCGATGCCAATACCGACCAGATCGCCCTGATCGAGAATTTGCAGCGTGTCGACCTGTCGCCGGTGGAAGAGGCGGAGGGCATCCGCCGCCTGATCGAGACGCATGAATATAATCAGGAGGCGGTGGGCGACCTGCTGGGCCGGTCGCGCACAGAGGTCAACACCACCCTGACCCTGCTGAAGCTGGAGCCCAGCATCCTCAACGAATGTGTGACGTCACACCATGACGTGCCCAAGGCCGTGCTGCTGGAACTGGCGCGGATGGAGGAAATTGACCAATTGAGCCTATGGCTCAAGGTCAAGAAGGACGGACTGACGGCACGCGAGGCCCGGGAATACCGCGCCCGCCTGCAGCGCCCGCCGGTGCCGGCCAAGGACCCGAGCGCGGCCAGGCCGGTGACGCCCAAGAAGTTCATCGCCGGCCTGGGAAAGCTGGAAGAGAGCCTTTCGGCGGGCATCGAGGCGGTGGAAGACAAGGGTGCGGCCAAGTTGAAGCCCGAGGAACGGGCCCGGCTGGCGCTGCTGCGATCACGGCTGGCGGAGATGGCGGAGCGGCTGGACGGTTTGTTGGGCCCGTGAAGTTTGGCATAGTATCGTCGCCCGATGGTCAATAGGCTCATGTGTCAGCCATCATGAGGGGCTGATCATGTTGGTGCCGTAGCGCCCGTAGGTCAGGTCGAGCGGAGCGAGCCCTGACAAGCGACAGTGCCTTTTGAACGTCAGGGCTCGCTTCGCTCGACCTGACCTACGGCACTGGCCTACGGTGCCCCCATGATCAGCCCCGCAGGCCCTTGGCCACATCCTCGGCCACCAGGGCGATCCAGCGGGTGATGTTTTCAGGTGCGGTGGCGGCGCGCATGTCGGGGGCGCCCAGGGACTGGGCCTTGCGGTACCATTTGGCGCGCACGGCATAGGGTTCGCCCGACAGGAACATCAGGGCCCGCTGTTCGGTGGCGGACAGGGGTGCGGGTTCCGATCCCACCGGGGTCAGGCGGACGGGGGTGGAGGCGGCGGGGTGCAGCTTTTCCAGCCAGGCGCGGAAGGCGGCGGACGGGTTGCGGCACGGTTCCTTCTGGCGCATGGCCCATTCGGCCCAGCTGAAGATGGCGGTCTGCATGTCCACATCGGGATACTGCGCCACCAGCTCATCAATCACCGCCAGCGACACGCGCTGGATCAGGCCCAAGGTGCCGGCGGGACCACGCTCCCGGTCGGTGCGGCCATCCTCCAGGTCGGGCGTGTTCTGGTCACGCGTCGCCGCAGACGTGCCGCGTCCCACGGGGGCCTTGGCAAATTCGGTGATGCGGGCGGTGGCCACCAGTTCACTGTTCGATTTCTTCTTCACATCGAACAGCAGCTTTTCCACCTTGCGGCCGCGACCGTTGGAACGGATTTCCTGATAGGCGATGACCAGACCGGACAGTTCATTGATCTCACTGACCGCAGGGTCGAGCACCCGGCGCTGGAAATGCGCATAGTTGGGCATCTTGTCGGTGCAGCCCAAACTGTCGCGCAGATCGTCCAGGGCCACGTCCCAGCGCGGTTCCCGCAGATTGACCCTGAGGCTCAACAGCTCATACAGGGCGAGTGAGTATTTGGAAGAGAACTGGGCACAGATGGCCAGATGGATGCGGGCCCAGGCGCCGGGCTTGGCCAGAACCGGCCGCAGCTTCGGCGGAAATTCCCATTCGGCATAGCCGGCCCCGCGCGGCAGGGCACGGAAGGAGAGCAGGGGCGAGCCACCTTCTTTCAGCTGCTGGTCAGCCTCGCTCCAATACGGGAAGCGCACCAGGGTCTGCATCAGCCGGTCGAAGGATTGGCGCAGACGGACATTGTTGCTTTCGGTATCATCGCCGATGGCGCGGCGCAGATCGGCGGTCGAGGCACGGAACGGCGGCAGGGGGGCGTCGGCGTCGGACAGCTTGTCCCAGCTATAGGCCAGCAACACGTTGAAAAGCTTGCGATCCGCCAGGGTCAGACCGTTGCCGGTCTCCATCACCTCGATCTGGGTGCGCGGCTTGGGCAGGGTCGGGTCGGTGGACAGGTCCAGGACATTGCCCGTGATGCGCGGCCGGGCCATCTCTGGTTTTACCGCATTCGCCTGCGCCGCCATCTGTTCCCCCGACCGGGCACCGTTTCAGTGCCAAAGAGCTTGTGAGGCTTGTCACTGTGACAGAGCATCACCACAGGGGCACAGGATCAAGCGGGAATCATCGGGCCCGTAAGAGACGGCACAGTAAGGACTGGAATCATCGATTCTCACCCGTGCATTCCGGCACAGTGATGGGGCTTGAGGATCGGGGCAACCGTGAGCTTTGGCACAGGATGGAGAAGAGGGCGGGAATCGATGGGGAATCGAGCCCGTGCATTTTGGCACAGAATGGCGGGCGAGGGCCGTGACATCCGGCACAGAAAGCGGGGCAGGGACCGCAAGCAGGGTGCCGGGGGCATTGTGGCCGTGCAATCCGGCACAGAGAAGGCCCGGAAAGCCGCGCAAATGCTTGATTCTCAAAGGCACTTGAGGATGGACCCGTGCGATCCGGCACAGGATTGAGGGCGAGCCCGTGAGATCTGGCCCGCAAATCCGGGCGAAACGGCACAGCAAGCCGAGAGAAGTGGCACAAGGACTCGGGCGAATTGGCACAGAGAGCCGGGTCCGGTGGCACAGGAAGCGGGGTTAAGGGCTTGGGTTTACTGGAGAAAAGGGCCCCTGAACAATGAATCCTGAAAGGATGGAATCAACAGAACAGGGGGTTGAGGGTAATTTGAGGCAATTGGGGAAAGGAAAGGGTTGCTGCTGATCCTGAACCTACCGTCATCCCGGCGAAAGCCGGGACCCAGGGGCCAAGCGCCCAACTTTACGGCAGCTTGGATCAATACCGCGTCGAAGTTAGATCTTGTAGCCCCTGGGTCCCGGCTTTCGCCGGGATGACGGTGGTGTTTACGACAGCCTTGGCGGCCCAACATTGTCGTTTCCCAGCCCCCATCACCGTCCCTTCAGCTCCCGGTCGAAGAACGCCTTGGTGGACAGGTAGTAATGCGCGGCGAGATCGGTGTCGTAGAAGCCGTGGCGCTCCCCGGGATAGAACATCATGTCGAAGGGCTTGCGGGCATGCTGCAGGGCAGCGGCCATGCGGACGGAGTTGTCCAGGAAGACATTGTCGTCGGCCATGCCATGGATCAGCAGCAGCGGCGTGGACAGCTTGTCGGCCAGTCTGGTGGCGTCGGCACGGTCATAGACGCCGCCCTTGGCATCGGGTTTGCCGATGAAACGCTCCGTATAGAACGTGTCATAGAGCTTCCAGTCGCTGACCGGGGCGGCGGCCACGCCGGCGGCATACAGATCGCCATGGCGCAGCAGGCTCATCAGCACATTGTAGCCGCCATAGGAATGGCCATAGATGCCGATCTTGTCGCCCTTGATGAAGGGCAAGGTCTTCAAGTAGGCCGCACCCAGGGCCTGGTCGTCGGGCTCCACCGTGCCGAAGGCATTATGGATCATGTCCAGGAATTTCTTGCCCTGGCCGGGCGTGCCGCGATTATCCAGCATGAAGACCACATAGCCGCTCTGGGCCAGGGCCTGCATGAACAGGGTCGTGCGGCTGCCCCACCCCTTGGTGACGACACGGGAGGTGGGGCCGCCATAGGTATAGATGATGGCCGGCGCCGGGTTGCCGGCATCCA
The DNA here is from genome assembly GCF_058793615.1 of Niveispirillum sp. GW835-FHT14G11. NCBI lineage: Bacteria > Pseudomonadati > Pseudomonadota > Alphaproteobacteria > Rhodospirillales > Azospirillaceae > Niveispirillum > Niveispirillum sp. GW835-FHT14G11. Next base: position 312,426 of record NZ_JBXAFZ010000010.1, on the reverse strand, counting down.
CGCCGGGCGGTTTCAGCATCGACCAGTGCAGAATGGCGCCGTCCGGGGCCTTCAGCGTGCCATAGACGGGCAGGATGTGGTTGGCCATGTAGGGGGCGTAAGCGTGGGTGCCCTCCACCTTGTTTTCCTGCAGCCAGGTCAGGACCTTGCCGTCACGGTCGCGCAAGGAAAGCTGCGGCGGCTGGGTGGGGCTGGAGAAGCTGTCCAGCCAGGCCCCGCCCTCGTCCGCCAGCACCGCGCCATGCCAGCCGGGGGCCTGTGACAGGCGGCGCGGGCTGCCGGCGTCGCGCCCGTCCAGGCGGGCCGTATAGACATGGCGTTCCAGCGGCCCTTCCTTCAAGGCCGTGAACATCACCTGCCCCGCCTTGACATTGACCCCGGCCAGCCCGTGCACAGGCCAGTCGCCGCGGGTGATGGCGTGCAGGCGCTTGCCATGGCGGTCATGCAGGTAGAGATGGCGCCAGCCGGTCTGCTCCGACGACCAGATGAAGCGGCCGTCGGACAGGAAATGCAGATCATCATGCAAATCCACCCAGGTGGATTTGGTATCGGTCAGCGCGATCCGGGTACGGCCGGTCTTCACATCGGCGAACAGCAGGTCCAGGCGCTTCTGGTCGCGGCTGATGCGCTGCACGGCCAGGCCGCCATCGGGCTTCCAGTGGACGCGGGCCAAGTAGATGTCGGGGTCGGGGCCCAGGTCGATGGAAACCGGCGGGGTGGCAGCGTCGATCGGGGCGACCAGCAGCTGGATGGCGACATTGGGGCCGCCGGCGAACGGATAGCGCTGGGGGATCACCTTCACCCCGTCGGCGCCGTAATCATAGCGGTTGACCAGCGGCACCTTGCTTTCATCGACGCGGGCATAGGCGATGGACTTGCCATCGCGCGACCACCAATAGCCGGTGTCGCGGTCCATCTCCTCCTGCGCCACGAACTCCGCCATGCCGTTCAGGATGCCGTCCTTGCCGCCATCCGTAGTCAGGGCGCGCTCGGCACCGGTGGCCAGGTCCTGGACATAGAGATTGCCGGCCCGCACATAGGCGACGCGGGTGCCGTCGGGACTGAATTTCGGGTCGGTTTCCGCCTCTTCCGTGCGGGTCAGGCGGCGGACCGGGCCATCCAGCGGCTTCAGCCAGATATCGCCCGACTTGGGCACCAGCACGGCCTTGCCCATTGCGTCCCAGACATATTCGGTCACGCCCGTTTCCGGGATGCGCTGGCGCTCGCGCCGTGCGCGCTCCTCCTCGCTCTCCGGCACGGCGGCGAATTCGGCGCTGTCCAGCAGCAGCACCGGCTTGCCCTGGGCCAGATCATAGGCCCAGAGGTCACGGCGGCTGGCATCGCTGGCGGCCTTTTCCAGATAGGTGACGCGGGTGCCGTCGGGGGAGAAGGCCACGCCGCGCGGGGCGGCACCGGACAAGGCCGGGCTGGCCACCACCCGTTCAATGGTCAACTGCTCGGCGGCGGCGGACAGGGGGACGAGGCTGGCCAGCAGCAGGGCGGTGAGGCGATGGCGCATGGATTGTTCTTTCTTGCTTGGCAGAAAACCGATTCCCTTGTCGCGCCGTGCCGGACGAAAGGCAATGGGGTGGGCGGGCTTGGTGGCGCATCTTGGCGCGTGATCTTGCTTCCATCGCCTTCCCGGCGAAGGCCGGGACCCAGGATCACCCGCCCGACCTTTCAGCAGCGTCGATGCAGGCAGCGTTGAGGGATGCGCTTGTGGCCCCGGGTCCCGGCCTTCGCCGGGAAGGCGACAAGAGGGTATTGGTCAATCTCCATCCCCCATCCGCGCTGCGAAGCCGCAGCCAAGCCCACGCCGGTAGCATTATTCGTCAACTATGCACATGGACAGCGAAAGGGGCTGGCGGACCCACCCCGTTTTCAGCCAATAAGACAGGGAAACGAAAGCCATCTGGGAGGATGGAATGGATGCCGTGCGGGCCGCCGAGGCGGCGACCGCCGATGCCATGGTCGACCTGCTGCTGTTCTGGCTGGACAGCCGGCCCTATGCCGTGCGCCTGGGCCAGGTGGAGCGGGTCGTGTCCATCGCCGCCTTCGCCCCCCTGCCGGGGGCGCCGTCCGTGGTGGCGGGTGTGATCAATATCGGCGGGCGCTTCCTGCCCGTGCTGGATGTGCGGGCCCGGCTGGGCTATGCCCCGCGCCCGCCCCGGCTGGAGGATGGGCTGGTGGTGGTGCGGCTGGCCGGCCGGTCGGTGGCCCTGTGGATCGACCGGGTGGAGGGAACCCTCCATCTGCCGGCCGACAGCCTGGTCCCGGCACAGAGCGTGGTGCCATCCGGCGGCTGGTTCGACGCGGTGACCGCCCTGCCCGGCGGCCCGGTCTTCATCCATGATGTTGACCGGTTCCTGTCGATGGACGAGGAAGCGGCCCTGGATCAGGCTCTGGCGCAGGGGGTGCGGTCGTGAATCAGACCGTGGCGACGACCAGCCTGATCGAGGAATTCAGCGGCTTTCTGGCCACGCGCATGGGCCTTCACTATCCGCCCGACCGCTGGGGCGACCTGGACCGCGCCGTCACGCAGATGGCAGCGGAGCTGGGTTATGCCGATGCCGATGCCTGCATGCGCCATTTCCTGTCGACCCCGGTGGATCGGGCGGAGATCGAGACGCTGGCCAGCTATCTGACCATCGGCGAGACCTATTTCTTCCGTGAGCCGGCCAGTTTCGACGCGCTGGCCACCCGCATCCTGCCCGGATTGATCACCCAGCGCCGTCAGGCGCACAGCCGTTACCTGCGCATCTGGAGTGCCGCCTGCTCCACGGGCGAGGAGGCCTATACGATGGCCATCCTGCTGGACCGGCTGATCCCGGACATCCGGCAGTGGAACATCACCATCCTGGCCACGGACATCAATCCGCGATCGCTGCGCAAGGCCATCGACGGGGTCTATGGCGAGTGGTCCTTCCGCGGCATCGACCCGGAGATCAAGAAGATCTATTTCGTGCCGCGCGGGTCGCGGTTCGAGATCGCGCCCCATATCCGCCGCATGGTCAGCTTCGCCTATCACAATCTGGCGGAGGATCTGTATCCGTCGGTGCATAACAACACCAACGGCATGGACATCATCTTCTGCCGCAATGTGCTGATGTATTTCAGCACGGACCGGGCGCGGCAGGTGGTGGGCGGGTTGCAGCATGCGCTGATCGATGGCGGCTGGCTGGTGGCGGCATCGGTGGAGGGATCGGCGGAACTGTTCGCGCCCCTTGCCAATATCGGCCTGAGCGACGCCACCATCTATCGCAAGGCCGTGTCGCCGCCGCTGGTGCCCTTCACCCTGCCGCCGCTGCCTGAATTCCCGGAGCCGCTGCCGCTGCCGCCGCCGGCCGTGGTGGAGCCGGAGCCGGCACCATCGCCGCTGGACCGGGCCCTGGCCTTGTACCAGAGCGGCGACAATGCCAGGGCCATCGCCCTGCTGCTGGACGATCCCGGCCTGGCCACCGACGGCAAGGCGCTGACCCTGCTGGCGCGGCTCTATGCCAATGAGGGGCGGCTGGACCTGGCGGACGAATGTTGCCGCCGCGCCCTGGCCGTGGACCGGCTGGCGCCGGAGCGCCATTACCTGCTGGCCATGATCCGCCAGGAATGCGGCGATCCGCGCGGGGCGGCCGACGCGCTGAAGCGGGCGCTGTTCCTGGACCCCGATTATATCCTGGCGCATGTGGCGCTGGCCGGGCTGGCGGTGGCGGAGGGGCGGCGGGCGGAGGCCCGGCGCTGTTATCGCAATGCCCTGACCCTGCTGGTGGCGCTGGACCCGGCCGATACATTGGCTGAGAGCGACGGGCTGACGGTCGGGCGCCTGATCGAGATCGTGCGCGTGGCCAGTGCGGAGGTGTCGGCATGAGTGCGCAAACCACAGACGGGGCCATCGACTGGGCCGGCATGCATGCCCGCATCAAGGCGGCCATGGACGGGCTGGAGCGCGGGTTCGAGCCCGATGCCGGCGAAGTGGAGCGCCGCCTGCGCGAGCGGGCAGCCCGGCTGGCCAGGGTCGGGGAGGTGCGCACGGCACCGGTGGACGAGATCCGTATCCTGGAGTTCGACATTGGCGGCCGCAGCCACGCGGTGGACAGCCGTTTCGTGCGCGAGGTCTGTGCCGGCATGACGCCGACGCGGGTGCCGCAGGCACCAAGCTGGGCGGCGGGCGTGGTGCATCTGCGCGGCGAGATCCTGACGGTGATGGATCTGGGCGCCCTGACCGGCAGTGGGGCCGCCGGGGACGGGGAAGGGCCGCTGGTGGTCCTGCACAGCCAGGGCCGGGCTATCGGGCTTGCCACCGACGCCATCCACGGCCTGCGGGCCGTGGCCCGGTCGGCGCTGGACCCGGTACCGTCGATGGCACAGGGCAATCGGCGGTTTTATCTGGGCGTGACGCAACAGGACGCGCTGGTGCTGGATGCCGGCGCGTTTTTCGAGGATGGTGCCCTGACGGGCACGGATGCGGACGGTGCGGCCGTGACGCGGGGGAGCTGACATGAAGATCACGGTGGGCAAGAAGATCTGGGGCTGCCTGGGGCTGTTGCTGCTGGTGGTGCTGGGCGTGGGCTGGGTGTCGCTGGACACCACCGCGCGGCTGAGCGAGGCGGCGCGGTGGAGCGAGCATTCCCATGAAGTCCAGAATCGACTGGGCAAGCTGCTGTCGGCCGTCCAGGATATCGAGACGGGTCAGCGCGGCTTCGTCATCACCGGCGACGAGAAGTTCCTGGAGCCCTATGATGACGGCCGGCAGGCGATGGAGACGGTCATCGCGGATATCCGGCGCATGACCAGCGACAATCCGGAACAGCAGCGCAACCTGGTTCGTGTGGAGCAGGCGGCCCGCAACCGGCTGACACAGGCCCAGATCCGCATCGACACGCGGCGCACCAGCGGGTTCGAGGCGGCCCGGCAGCAGGTGGCGGGGGACCAGGGCCGGCAGGCGATGCAGGAGTTCCGGGCCGCCATCGAGCAAATGCAGACGGTGGAAGCCCAGTTGCTGGCCGTTCGCGAGGCGGCCAAGCAGCAGAATACGCAGATCGCCAACATGGCGGTCATCGGCGGTGCGCTGCTGGCCGGCGTCATCGTGCTGCTGTCCGGCGTGTTCCTGTCCACCAACATCGTGGTGCCCTTGCGGGAGATCACGGTGATCGCGGAGCGCATCGGCCGTGGCGACCTGACCACGGAGATCCCGCCGCTGGTGCGCGACGACGAGGTGGGCATCCTCAACAACACCTTCCGCGACATGACCCGCGGTCTGCGCCAACTGGTCTTGGAACTGGTGGAGGGCGTGAACGTGCTGGGCACGGCCGGCAGCCAGATCGTCTCCACCACCGCCCAGGTGTCGGCATCGGCCGCGGAGACGGCGACGGCGCTGGCGGAGACCAGCTCCACCATGGAGGAGGTGCGCAAGACCTCCCAGCTGTCCACGGAAAAGGCCAAGCATGTGGCCGACACGGCCCAGGCCACGGCCCAGATCTCGTCCACCGGCAAGCGGGCCGTCGAACAGTCGGTGGCCGGCATCGGGCTGGTGCGCGAGCAGATCGGCGCCATCGCCGAGGCGGTGATCAAGCTGTCGGAACAGAGCCAGGCCATCGGCACCATCGTGGCCTCGGTCAATGATCTGGCCGAACAGTCCAACCTGCTGGCCGTCAACGCCGCCATCGAGGCGGCAAGGGCCGGGGAGCAGGGCAAGGGCTTCGTGGTGGTGGCCGCCGAGGTGAAGAGCCTGGCCGAACAGTCCAAGCAGGCCACCGCCCAGGTGCGCGCCATCCTGGGCGATATCCAGAAGGCCACGGCCACCGCCGTGCTGGCCGCCGAACAGGGCAGCAAGGCCGTGGATGCCGGCGTGAAACAGGCGCAGGAGGCCGGCCAGGCCATCGAGCGGCTGGCGCAGAACATCGCGCTGGCCACCCAGGCCAGCACCCAGATCGTGGCATCCAACCAGCAGCAGCAGGTGGGCATCGACCAGGTGGCCCTGGCCATGGACAGCATCCGCCAGGCCAGCAGCCAGAACACCATCGCCACCAAGCAGGCGGAGACGGCGGCCCATAACCTGAACGCGCTGGGCCACAAGCTGAAGTCGCTGGTCGGCCAGTACAAGGCGTGACCAGACCGGAGCGCTGCCCATGAACAGCCGCAACGAACAGCTTTTCCAGCGTCTGCTCGCCATGTTCATGGTCGAGGCGGAGGAGCATGTCGGCTCGCTGGCCATCTCCATGCGCGAGCTGGAGGCGGGCGTCAGCGACCAGCGGGCGCGTGAACTGATCGAGAAGACCTTCCGCGAGGTCCATACGCTGAAGGGGGCGGCCCGCACCGTCAACCTGTCGCATCTTGTGTCCCTGTGCCACGCCATGGAGACGCTGCTGGCTCTGCTGAAGCGGGGCGAATTGCGGCTGGCCCCGCCGGTGGTGTCGGTGCTGGCGGATGGCCATGCGGCGTTGCGGGTGATGGTGCCCAGTGCGGTGAACGGCAACAGCCCGCCGCCCGTGGACGGGCTGGACGCGCTGATCGCCCGGCTGGAGGGGGCCATCGCTGGCGGCAGCGCGCCGGCCCCCGTTGCTGCCCCCCCGCCCCTGCCGCCACCACCCCCACCGGCGCCGGTTGCCCCGGCAGCGCCCCCCCCACCTCCACCCCCGCCGCCGCCGGCCCCGCGTGAGGAGGAGGCGCCGCGGCCCACCGCGCGGCAGACGCTGCGCGTGCCGGTGGACCGGCTGGACTTCCTGCTGCATCAGGCGGAGGAACTGATCACCGCCAAACTGTCGGGCGGGGAGCGGGTGCAGGAGATCAAGGCGCTGGGTATCGGCCTGGGCGACCGGATGCGCACGCGTCAGCGCCTGGATGCGAACAGCCAGGCGGAATATGACGCCCAGACCCTGGCCTGGGTCGGCACGAAGCTGAGCCGGCTGGCGCTGGATGCCGACCAGGATGCGCGCGGGCTGGCCAAGGGTGTGGACAGTCTGCTGTCGGGCACCAAGCAGGTGCTGATGCTGCCGGCATCCACCCTGCTGGAGCCGGTGGCCCAGGATCTGGCCGACCTGTCGCGCCGCCAGGGTAAGGATGTGCAGCTGACCCTGACCGGCCAGGAGCTGGAGCTGGATCGCCGCGTGCAGGAGGAGTTGCGCGACGCGCTGCTGCATCTGGCGCGCAACGCCATCGACCATGGCATCGAGAAGCCCGATGAACGCCGGGCCGCCGGCAAGCCGGTCCGTGCCAGCGTCACCCTGACCGTCAGCCAGCGCGATGGCGGCCGGGCGGAGATCGCCATCGCCGATGATGGAAGAGGCATGGATCTGCGCCGCCTGACCCGTGAGGCGGTGAGCCAGGGCTTGATCGAGGCGGACAAGGCCGCGTCGCTGGGCCCGGACCAGGTGATGGCCCTGGCCTTCCAGTCGGGCCTGTCGACCAGCGACGGCATCACCGATATTTCCGGGCGCGGCCTGGGCCTGGCCATCGTGCAGGAGAAGGTGGAGCGGCTGGGCGGCACGGTCACGGTGGAATCGGTGCCGGGCAGGGGCAGCACCTTCCGCCTGCTGCTGCCGGTCACCATGGCGTCGTTCCGCGTGGTGATGGCGGAGGCGGCGGGCCATTGCTATGCCATGCCCACCAACCGCATCGAGCGCGTGGGCCGCGTGCCCAGTGCCGAGGTGCAGATGGTGGACGGGCGCGAGATGCTGCGCATCGATGGCCGCCCGCTGGCGCTGGTCCGGCTGTCGGACCTGCTGCGCCTGGGCGGGGCGGGGCCGGCGGGCGATTTCCGGTCCTATATCGTCCTGGCCGCTGCCGGCCAGCGTCTGGCCGTGGAGGTGGACCATGTGGCGGGCGAGAGCGAGATCCTGATGAAACCGCTGGGCTGGCCCCTGACGCGGGTGCCGGCGGTGGCGGGGGCCGTGGCCCTGCCGTCGGGACGGCTGGGCTTCGTGCTGAACGTGCATGACCTGCTGCGCACGGCACTCCGGCCCGATTTCCAGAGCCTGTCGATGCGGCCGGATCGACAGGCAGGGGTGCCGGCGCGCAAATCCATCCTGATCGCCGAGGACAGCATCACGGCCCGTACCCTGTTCAAGCATGTGCTGGAAGCGGCGGGTTTCCGCGTGCGCACCTGTGTGGACGGGATGGAGGCGTGGAACGTCCTGGCCGGCGAGATGTTCGATCTGGTGGTGTCGGATGTGGAAATGCCCCGGATGGGCGGGTTTGAACTCACGGAACGCATCCGGAAGGAACCTCGCCTGACGGATATTCCGGTGATCTTGATCACGTCCCTGGAGACGCGAGAGGATAGGGAGCGTGGGGTTGATGTCGGGGCCAGCGCCTATATCGTCAAGAGAAGTTTCGACCAGAGCGACCTGCTGGAAATCATCGGTCGCCTGATCTAAGGATATTTCCGTGATCAAGGTTCTTGTCGCCGAGGATTCGCCCACCATTCGGGCCTTTCTCACCGCCATTCTGGAAAGCGAGCCCGACATCAAGGTCGTCGGCGCCGTATCTGACGGTGCCGCTGCGGTTGAGGCCGTGCGCAAATTGCGACCGGACGTGGTGACCATGGATATCCACATGCCCGGCCTGGACGGGTTCACCGCCACGCGCGAAATCATGGAAACGGTGCCGGTCCCCATCGTCATCGTCAGCGGGGCCGTGCAGGACGAGATGGCGGCCACCTTCAAGGCGGTGGAGGCCGGCGCCCTGGCCTTCGTGCGCCGTCCCGCCGGCCTGGGCCATGACGATCATGAGGATGAGGCCGACGCCTTGGTCACGTCGGTGCGGCTGATGTCGGAAGTGAAGGTGGTGCGCCGCTGGAAGCGCCTGCCCGCCATCGCCCTGCGCGCGGCCGCCACGCCGGTGGAAGGCAGCCCGCTGGAGCAACCCCGGGTTGTGGCCATCGGCGCCAGCACGGGCGGTCCCGTCGCCCTGCAGGGCATCCTGGGCGCCTTGCCCGGCGATTTCCCCCTGCCCGTGCTGGTGGTCCAGCATATCGCCCAGGGCTTCGTCCAGGGCTTCGCCGACTGGCTGAACGCCGGATGTGCGTTACCGGTCACGGTGGCGGTGGATGGCGAGGAGGTGACGCCGGGCCATGTCTATGTGGCGCCCGACGACCGCCACATGGGCGTGGACGCGTTCGGCCGCATCCGCCTGGACGACAGCCCGGCGGAAGCGGGGTTGCGCCCCTCGGTGGGCCATCTGTTCCGCAGCGTGGCGGTGCAATATGGCCGTCGGTCCATCGGCGTGCTGCTGACTGGCATGGGCTCCGACGGGGCCGACGGCCTGTGCGACCTGCGGGCGCTGGGTGCGGCGACGATTGCCCAGGATGCGGCCAGCTCCGTGGTGCATGGCATGCCGGGGGTCGCCATTGAGCGCGGCGGGGCGGGGCATGTGCTGCCGGTGTCGGCGATTGCGGGGAAGCTGGTGGAGTTGGCGGGGTAGGGAGCACCGTAGGTCGGGGGTGCCTTGCTCATAAATGTCCATCTGCGCTTCAGGTGGCGGGACAGTACGACCATCGCGGGAAACGGAACGAGGTGGAAATGCCGTGGTGCGTCCCGGCGATATGCATTCATGAGGGGGTTGCGGTGCCGGATATCGCTCTCCCGTATTCCCACCTCACCGCCTCCCCGGCGAAAGCCGGGGCCCAGGATCAATAGCCCAACCTTGCGGCGGCTTTGAGCGGCGCTGCGGGGAGGTATTCCAGGTGGCCCCTGGGCCCCGGCTTTCGCCGGGGAGGCAATAATGAGGCGACAACGGGAATTGGGGGAGGTTGGCGGTTGAAGCCCTACCGCCCCACCGGCCCCGTCGATTGCCGCACCATCAGCTCAAACCCCAATTGCCGGTCGGGCGCCGGCTCCCCGTCGCCGATCAGCAGATCCACGGCGGCCGCGGCCATGCCCATGGTGGGCTGGCGGATGGTGGTGAGCGGGGGCCAGATGACCCGCGCGATGGGGCTGTCATCGAAGCCGACCACCGACAGGTCGCGGGGCACCTGCAGGCCGTGCTTGTTGGCGGCGGCGACCGTGGCGGCGGCCATGTCGTCATTGCCGGCGAAGATGGCGGTGGGGCGGTCGGGCAGGGCCAGCAGCTGCTCAGCGGCCGCGAAGCCGCCGGCGAAGCTGAAATCGCCCGGCAGGATATGGGCGGGCGACAGGGTCAGGCCGCGCGCTGCTGCCGCCGCAAGGAAACCGCGCCGGCGCAGTTCGGCGGCGCCATGGTCGGGATGGCCCAGGATCATGCCCAGGCGGCGATGGCCCAGATCGGCCAGATGGTCGGCGGCCAGACGGGCCGCCGCCTCGTCATCCATATGCACATGGGCGGTGCGGTCGGGCTCCATCCGGGGCGCGATGCGCACCAGGGGCACATTGGCGGCGGCAATGGCGTCCAGCACATCCCGGCGATCAACGATGGGCGGGGTCAGGATCAGCCCGTCCAGGCGGAAGCGCATGGCCACGCCCACCATCAGGCGGGCCAGGTTGGGGTCGTCGGCCTCGCACGGCTCCGTCAGCAGGTGATAACCCTTCTCCTGACAGCGGCGGATGGCGCCGGCCTTGATGTCGGCCATGTAGTTGCTGGACGGGTTGTCATAGAACAGCCCGATCAGGTAGGAGCGGCGGCCGGCCAGCGAGCGGGCATTGGGATTGGGCCGGTAATCCAGGTCGGCCACAGCGGCGCGCACGCGGGCCAGCGTATCGTCCGCCACCCGCGCCTCGTTGTTCAGCACGCGCGACACGGTCTTGGTCGACACGCCGGCCTGCCTTGCCACATCGAAGATCGTGGCGGCCCGCAGCGGCCCCCGCCCATTGCCGGAATGCTGGATATCGGTCAAGGAACGCTCCCTATACGCCCCCGGGGCTTCCGGGCGGCAATCGCCGCCTGCCGTCCCCTTGGCAATGGCAACAGGATGTAGCATGGTTCAAATCATCTGACAACGTTGTCTAGTCCGGTCAGGTGTCGGACATCGCCTTCTGTCCCTGCAGCCTGTCTTGCGCGGTCCCGTCTCGGCTTGGCATTGACACCGGTATCAATTACTCTGCCCGCCACAGAAGGACGCCCGTGAAGGGCCGCATCGACGGGGGATGGAATGCGCGGGATGGATGTGACGCGGCGGTCGCTGCTGCTGGCCGGGGCGTCGGGGGTGATGCTGGCCACAGGCGCACAGGCCGCCACGGGCAAGGGGCCGGTCGTCGCCACGCGGGCCGGCAAGGTGCGGGGGCGCACTGTCGAGGGCGTGCATGTGTTCAAGGGCGTGCGCTATGGCGCCGACACATCTGCCCGCCGTTTCCAGGCCCCCCTGCCGCCCGTGCCCTGGAAGGGGGTGCTCGACGCCGTGGCGCATGGTAATGCCAGCCCGCAGGGATCGAAGGAGGAGCGGCAGTCGGAGGATTGCCTGTTCCTGAATGTCTGGACGCGGGGGTTGGGTGACGGGGGCAGGCGGCCGGTCATGGTCTATATCCATGGCGGCGCCTATGCCAACGGGTCGGGGTCCAGCCCGCTCTATGACGGGGTGCGGCTGGCGCTGCGCGGCGATGTGGTGGTGGTGACGCTGAACCACCGGCTGAACCTGTTCGGCTATCTGTATCTGGCGCGGCTGGCGGGGCTGGACGATCCGCGCTTTGCCGACAGCGGCAATGTGGGGCAACTGGACCTGATCCTGGCCTTGCAATGGGTGCGCGACAATATCGCGGCCTTCGGCGGGGACCCCGGCAATGTCATGCTGTTCGGCCAGTCGGGCGGCGGGGCCAAGATCGCCACCCTGATGGCCATGCCGGCGGCGCGCGGCCTGTTCCACAAGGTGGCCACCATGAGCGGGCAGCAGGTGACGGCTGGCGGCCCGCGCAATGCCACGGCGCGCAGCGTCGCCATCCTGAAACAGCTGGGCCTGACGCCCGACCGGGCGGGGGCCGCGGCGCTGCTGTCGCTGCCGGTGGAAACGCTGAAGGCGGGGCTGAAGGCCGTGGACCCGGTGGCGGGGTCGGGTGGGGTCTATACGGGGCCGGTGGTGGATGGGATCAATCTGCCCGTCCATCCGTTCTTTCCGGCCGCGCCGGCCCTGTCGGCCGATATCCCGATGATCATCGGCAATACCCATGATGAGACGCGCAGCCTGATCGGCGGCGGCGACCCGTCGACCTTCGCGCTGACCTGGGAAGCGCTGCCCGACAAGCTGTTCCCCGCCATGCGGGTGGATATCGCGCCGGAGGCGGTGATCGCCGAATATCGCCGGCTCTATCCGCACTACAGCCCGTCGGACGTGTTCTTCGCCGCCACCACAGCCGGAAGGTCGTGGCGCGGGGCGGTGGAGGAGTTGGAGGCGCGGGCCAAGCAGCCGGCGGGGGTCGCCCCCACCTGGGCCTATCAGCTGGACTGGCCCTCGCCGTTGGATGGCGGCAAATGGGGCGCGCCGCACACGCTGGATATCCCGCTGGCCTTCGACAATGCCGCCCAGCCCGGCAGTCAGACGGGGACGGCTCCGGAAGCGCACAGGATGGCCGCGCGGCTGGCCGATGCCTTCATCGCGCTGGCCCGCAACGGCGACCCCAACCATCCGGGATTGCCGGCCTGGGAGCCCTATGGGCTGGAGCGGCGGCAGACCATGGTGCTGAACGATGAATGCCGGCTGGTGGATGATCCGCGCGGGGGCGAGCGGCGGCTGTTCGCCAAGGTGCCGTTCGTGCAGTTCGGGACTTGACTGCGCCCCCGGCCTACGGCGTCTGCCGCATTCCCGCCCACGCCGCCTTCACCTGATCCGCCAGCCCCATCAGGTCCAGCGGCTTGGCGATGATGCCGGCGGCACCCAGGGCCAGCAGCCGGGCCCGTTCGTCCACCCCGTCCAGGGCGGTGACGAACAGCACGGGCAGGGCGGCGGTGGCGGGATCGGCGCGCAGTGCCGCCAGCGTCGCGGGACCGTCCAGGCCCGGCATCACCGCATCCAGCAGCACCAGTTGCGCGTTCGAGGCGCGGGCCAGGGCGACGGCCTGGCGGCCATCGGCACACAGCGTGACGCAAAGCCCGCCCACGGTGGCCAGGGCCAGTTCCGCCAGGGCGCGCAGGTCGGGATCGTCATCCACATAAAGAACCCGCGACAGGCCGCCCATCGATGCCGTCCATTGATTTGCCGACCTAACCATTCTGGCAGGTCTCGGCACCTCGACAGGGTTAACGTCGCGCGGTTAGAATGCAATGGCAAACCAGCGATGATTGCCGGGCCCCCTTGATGAGCGACCAGCATCTTTCCGTTTCCGTTGCCGCCCGGCACCGGGAAATCCGCACCCAATATGTGCTGCTGCTGCCCGAACGGCTGGCAGCCCTGACCAATGCTGCGGGCGATGCGGCGGAGATGCTGCGCCAGACCCATGGGCTGATCGGATCGGCCAGCACCTTTGGCTTCCTGGATCTGGCGGCGGCGGCACGGCAGCTGGAACAGGTGCTGCGGGTCGTGCCGCCGGTGGCGGCCGACGCCGCCGAACAGCGTGAACAGGCGCTGGCCGCCGTTCTGGCGGCGGGCGAACGGGCCGCCAGCCAGCCGGTGATGGTGGAAGAAACAGAGGAACCGGGCCTGCGCGCGGATGAACTGACCGTCTATCTGCTGGAAGATGACCCTATCCAGGCTGATGAACTGGTCGTTCAGATGCGACCCTACGGGTACTGGGCGACGGCCTTCGGCGATCCCGCCGGCTTCCGCGCGGCGGTGCAGCGCGACCCGCCATCGGCCCTGATCGTCGACATGATCTGCGGGAATGATCATGACGCGGGCAGCAAGACGCTGGCAGCCATGCTGGCCGAGGGACCGGTGCCGCCGGCCATCTTCCTGTCGGGACGCGATGATTTCGCCGCACGCCTGGGGGCGGTGCGGGCCGGCGGATCAGGATATCTGACCAAGCCGGTGGACCCGGCGACCCTGGCCGAGCGGCTGGACCAGGCCATCGGGCGGGAGAGCATCCGGCCCTACCGGGTGATGCTGATCGACGACGACCCGCTGGTCGCGGCCCAGTATGCCACGGCCCTGGGCGGAGCCGGGATGGAGGTGGAGGTGCTGGTCGATCCGGCCCAGGCCATTGCCAATATCCGCCGCTTCCTGCCCGACCTGGTGCTGCTGGACCAGGTGATGCCGTCCTGTACGGGGCTGGAACTGGCCGCCGTGCTGCGCCAGCAGGAGGGCATGCTGTCGCTGCCCATCCTGTTCCTGACCGCCGACCGGGCGCTGGGTGACAAGCGACTGGCGCTGGATGTCGGGGCGGAGGATCTGCTGCTGAAGCCCATCAGTGCGGCGCAGCTGGTGGCGCAGGTGCGGGCCCGCGTCCGCCGTGCCCGCCAGCTTCAGGCGATGATGGCGCGCGACAGCCTGACCGGGGCCCTGAACCACGCCATGGTGCAGGAACATCTGGCGACGGAGGTGGCCCGCGCCCGGCGCGACGGGTCCAGCCTGTCCTTCGTGATGATCGACCTGGACCGGTTCAAGCGGGTGAATGACGAGCATGGCCACGCGGCCGGCGACCGCGTCCTGCGCTCGCTGGCCCGGCTGCTGCGCCAGCGGCTGCGGCGCAGCGACATTGTCGGCCGCTATGGCGGGGAGGAGTTCGCCGTCATCCTGCCGGGAACCGGCCCGGCGGAGGCCGCCTTCATCCTGGACGCGCTGCGCCGCGACTTCCATGCCATCGGCTTCCGGGGTGCGGGCGAGGTCCTGTTCCATGTCAGTTTCAGCGCCGGCGTGGCGGGACTGACGGAGGCCAGCGACCTGGCCGCCTTGAACCTGGCGGCCGATGCGGCCCTGTATTTCGCCAAGCGCGCCGGCCGCGACCGGGTGCATATTGCCGGCTCCCTGTCCGCCCCCGCATGACCCGGCGCGGCATTTTGGGTTAGTATCTGCAATTAGAAGTGCCTAAAAGGGTGGAGGATGCCCGTGCATGAAGGACGGGTCGTCAAGGGTGAGCCGGGACAGGGAACCGGATGAGCACGCAGGCGCCACATCTGCTGGTCGTGGAGGACAGCCCCACGCAGGCATTGCAGATGGAAATCACACTGGCCGCCCAGGGCTGGACAGCGGAGGTGTGCGCCACGGCCGAGGACGCGCTGGAGCGGCTGAACGGTGCCCTGCCGGATCTGGTGCTGGTCGATTACCATCTGCCACGGATGAGCGGGGATGAGCTGATCCGCCGCCTGCGCCTGAATGTGCGCACCCGGCATCTGCCCATCATCATGCTGACGGACGAGGTGACGGCGGAGGCCGAGTTCCGCGGCATCGAGAGCGGGGCCGACGCCTATGTGCCCAAATCCGCCGACAGCGACCTGCTGCCGGCGCGGATCATGGCCTTGCTGAAGCGCGGGCGGCAGGATTTCAACGCCTCCGCCCAGGCGTTGCGCCGCTGCCGCCTGCTGATCGTCGATGACAGCCCGACCTTCCTGGAATTCATGCGCGGCCTGCTGGAGGAGGAGGGGCACGACGTCATGCCCCTGCTGTCGGGCCTGGAGGCGCTGGAGCGGGCGGAGGATGACAGTTTCGACTGCATCATCGTCGACCTGAACATGCCGGAGATCGACGGGGTCGAGCTGTGCGCCCGCCTGGACGCCGTGCGCCGGCGGCGGGAGGAACTGTTCCAGATCGTCATGCTGACGGCGTCGGAGAGCAAGACCGACCTGATGCGGGGGTTGGAGGCCGGGGCCGACGATTACGTCACCAAGGCCAACGATATCGAGATCATCAAGGCCCGCATCCGGGCCTTGTTGCGCCGCAAGCTGCTGCATGAGGAGAATCTGCGCATCTCCACCGAGTTCCGCCTGAAGGAACGCGAACTGGAGAACGCGCATGAGGAAAGGCGGCTGGCGGAGGCCCGCGCCTCGCTGGCCGACGCGCTGGAGAAATCCAACCGCGAACTGGCGGAGGCCAACGAGCGGCTGACCCAGGCGCAGGTGGAACTGACCCGCGCCAAGGACCAGGCCGAGGCCGCCAACCGCGCCAAGTCGGAATTCCTGGCCAATATGAGCCATGAGCTGCGCACCCCGATGAACGGCATCATCGGCATGAACACGCTGCTGCTGACCACCGACCTGACGCCGGAGCAGCGGCATTCGGCCGATCTGGTGGGATCGTCGGCCAAGCTGCTGCTGAGCCTGCTGAACGATATCCTGGATATCTCCAAGCTGGAGGCCAATCAGGTCACGCTGGAACATATTGAGTTCGATCTGGCGCGGATGTTTGAGGAAACCGCCCTGCTGATGGCGCCCAAGGCGGCGGAGCACGGGATCGAGCTGGTGCTGGATCTCGCGCCCTCGGCCCGGCGCAGCGCGGTCAGCGACCCGACCCGCATCCGCCAGGTGGTGCTGAACCTGATCGGCAATGCCATCAAGTTCACATCCAGGGGCGGGGTGACGGTGGCTGTGGCCGTGCATGAAGGGGCGGGCGGGACCCTGACCCTGGATGTACAGGTCATCGATACCGGCATCGGCATTCCGCCCGCCGCCGTCAACCGGCTGTTCGAGAAGTTCGTGCAGGCCGACAGTTCGGTCAGCCGTAAATTCGGCGGCACCGGGCTGGGCTTGGCCATCTGCCGGGAGACGGTGGGCCTGCTGGGCGGGCGCATCGGCGTGGAAAGCACCCTGGGCATCGGGTCCACCTTCTGGTTCACCGTCAATCTGGCGGCTGGCGAGGAGGAGGCGCCGAGCCAGGCACCCCTGCCCGACTTGGCGGGGCGGGAGGTGCTGCTGCTGGTGCCCGACGGGCTGGTGCGGGCACCGATGGTGCGGGAACTGTCGCGCCTGGGCCTGCGGGTGCGGGTGGACGAGGTGGATGACGCGCTGGCAGAGGCCGGGGCGGGGCGGCTGGCACCGGAGATCGTGCTGCTGGACATGGCGCTGGTCGCCGATCCCGATGGCAACGTGACCGGGCGGCTGCGCGGGGCGCTGCCCCGGGCGCGGCTGGTCATGCTGCGCCCCATGACCGGTGCCGGCGCCCTGCCGCCCGGAATCGATGCCATGCTGGACAAGCCGGTGCTGCGCCCCGACCTGATCGCCGTGCTGCGCGGCCGCCAGCCGGCGGCGGCGGCCGCGGCGGAGCGCGTGGCCCCGGTCCCGATCGTGGCCGCGTCGGGTGGCCGCATTCTGCTGGCCGAGGATAATTACGTGAACCAGCAGGTGGCGCTGCACATGCTGACCGGTGCCGGCCACAGCGTCGATATCGCCAACCATGGCGGCGAGGCCGTGGAGGCGCTGGAGGCGCGCGATTACGACCTGGTGCTGATGGATGTGCAGATGCCCGTCGTCGATGGGCTGGAGGCCACGCGCCGCATCCGCGCCCTGGGCGGGGCCCGGGCATCCATCCCCATCATCGCCATGACCGCCAATGCCATGGCGGGGGTTGAGGAGGAATATCGCCGGGCGGGCATGGATGACTACATCTCCAAGCCCGTGGAATATCAGGAATTCCTGGCCAAGGTGCGGCTGTGGCTGGACCGGGTGCGCGGCCAGGCCGCCCCGGCGGCGGCCGTCGTCGCGGCCCCGATCGAGGCGGCCGACCTGGACCTGACGCCCGTGCGCCAGCTGCGCGAGATGATGGGAACGGTGGCCTTCGACCGGCTGCTGGGCCAGTTCCTGGATAATTCCGCCGCCCGGCTGGCGCGCATCGCCAGGGGGCTGGAGGGCGACGACCGCGCTGGTCTGGCCCGCGACATCCATGACATGATCAGCACCTCAGGCGGTTTCGGCTGCAAGGCGGTGATGCGCCTGGGCCGCGACATGGAACAGGCCCTGCGCGAGGGTGAGGAGGCCAATCTGGCCCGGCTGGGCGAGCAGCTGCTGCGGACGGCACCGGGGACGTGGGAGCGGCTGGCGGCGGCGATGCGAGTTTAAACGGGCGATGCGTTCCGCCACCAAACCCAAGCCGCGAGTGCGCCGCCAAAGGCGCCGCTGCCGATCAGTTCGACCGTCAACGACAGTCCCCAGAAGCTCAGCAGCGATGCCGCGACCCCACCTGACACAAATCCAGCGGTGATATGGTGATCACCGCTTTTCCAGTTTCTCCGCTCCAGGAGATAACGCATGGGCAGGCCGATAATGACAATGGCTACCAGCACGACCGGTAGTGCCATGAGATAGGCGCTAAGCATAAGTTCAAAAATGAAGGTCGCGTCATCCCAATTTGAGAACCGGAGTCCATCGACCATCGACCAGTGATACTGGTTGAAGATGGCCAATGTGTACATGGGTGCACCGGTGGCGCCAGCCAAGCCGGATTTCAGCAGCCGTCGCCACATGCGGTGCCTTTCGTCTCAGCTCGCCGCCCCAAGAACCCCTGTATCCGCCCGTGCCGTTCTGCCGTCAGCGGGTAACCTGCCACCGACAGCATGGACAGGCCCAGCCCCAAGCCGGCGGCCAGGCCGGCCAGCCAGCGGAAGCCGGTCAGCGTGGCGGCGGCCTGGGGGACGCCGGGCACATAGCCGACCCCCTCCAGCGCCAGCCCGCCGATGAAGGCCGAGCCGCCCAGGGCCAGCTTCAGGATCAGCGAAGCCAGGCCATAGACCTTGGCCTCGTCCCGCCGACGATGGCGCCAATGGGCGTAATCGACGGCGTCGGGCAGCATGGACCACATGGCCACGGCATGGGCGGCATGGCCGAAGAAGATCAAGGTCAGACAGGCGAAGGTGAGCCACAGGCTGCCGGCCGGGGTGGCGGCCAGGGCCACTCCGCCGATGATGACCAGGGCGCTGCCGCCCTGCCAGGCGGCGCGTTTGGACCAGCGGCGCGCCACCCAGACCCAGACGGGGACCCCGATGATGCCGGCGGCGGAGAACCAGGTCAGCGCCTGTGCGATCATGGTCTTGTCGCCGCCCAGATCATATTTCAGCAGATAGGGCACGTTGCGCATCAGGATGCCCAGCGACAGATGCAAGGCCACCGTGGCCGCCAGCAGGCGCAGCAGCGGCCCGTTGCGCACCACCCCGGCCAGGAACCCGCCCAGATCGGCGCGCAGGCCCAGCGGTGCGGGTTCCGTCGCCGGGGCCGGCAGTTCACGCACCGACGCCACGCACGCAAGATGGGTCAGCACGGCCAGGGCACCGACGCAGGCCGCGGCCGGGCTGTAGCTGCCGAACCAGCCGGCCAGCAGCGGCAGCATGGCGGAGACCGAGGTGGAACCGGCGAAGGCCAGCAGCATGCGCCAGCCGGTCAGGCTGGCCCGCTCGTCGCTATCGCGGGTCATGGCGGCGGTCAGCGAGGAATAGGGGATGGCCACCACGGCGTAGCAGGTGCGCAGGCCCATATGGGTCAGCGTGGCGAAGACGATCATCCCCGCCGATCCCGGCACCAGGAAGGCGGGTGGGGAAAAGCACAGCCAGAAGGAGGCCGCCAGCGGCACCGTGCCGAACAGGATGAACGGCCGGTAGCGGCCCAACCTTGTGCGGGTCCGGTCGGAGATGATGCCCATCAGCGGGTCCATGCCCGCATCCCAGACCGAGGCGATCAGATAGGACAGGCCGGCATCCACCGCCGACAGGCCCAGCACATCCATCTGGAAGAACAGGATGAACAGCAGCAGCGACTGCCAATAGAGATTGAGGCCGAAATCACCCGTCGCATAGCCGATCTTGGCCCCGAGACCCAATGTCCGCATATCCGCCCGCACGCCCCTTCCCCCCCCTGCCCGGATTGTCACCGGGCTTGGGATCGGACGTTACGCGGTCGGTGTGTTGGGGTCGAGGGGGACTTTGACCCGATGGCGCCGGATGGCACCCGCAAGGGTGGGGTGCGGGGCGGATTCTTTCAATCCGCGGACGCTTATGTTACGTGATTTTTAACCAATCCATATCCCGCCAAGCCGCACGACAAGGGGCCTGTCCAATGCGTCTGAACCTCAGCCTGAAGATCCTGCTGTCCAACCTGGCGATCCTGGCGCTGCTGCTGATCGCGGCCATCATCATGGCCTTAGGCGCCAACCAGCAGCGCGCCCAGGTGGCGGTGGCCAGGGCGGCGGCGGAACGGGCGGCGGATCAGGCCCTGACCCTGGTGACCATGGTCAAGGACATCCAGGCCAACGTGATGCGGGTGCAGCTGTGGCTGACCGATGTGTCGGCGACGCGCGGGCTGGAGGGGCTGGATACGGGCTTTGCGGAGGCGGAGAAGGCGCGCGACGACCTGGCGCGCACCATGGCGGCGGCCCGCAAGCATGCCACCGCGATGGGCGTGCCGGAGGTGGAGGCCGCACTGGGCCGGGTGGAGGGGTTCTTCGCCAACTTCTATGCCAAGGGCACGGCCATGGCGAAAGCCTATGTCAGCAGCGGGCCGGAGGTCGGCAACATGCTGATGGGCAATTTCGTGGGCGAGACGGACGGCATGTCGGCGGAGCTGGATGCCGTGGCCGCCGATGTGCGCAAGGTGGCGGACGCAGCCAAGGCCCGCATGCAGGCCGAACTGGCCGCCGCCGACGCCATCGCCGCCCGCCTGACCTGGCTGATCATGGCGCTGGCCGGGGTGGGGGTGGCCATCGCCGCCCTCGTGCTGCTGGCGCTGCGCGCCAATGTCGTGCTGCCGCTGGTCGGGCTGACCGATGCGCTGACCCGCATCGGACGCGGCGATCTGAAGGTGCCGGTGCCGGCCATGGCTGACCGCCATGACGAACTGGCCGAGATGGCCCACGCCTTGTCGGCGCTGCGCGAGGGGGCGCTGGAGAATGAGCGTCTGCGCGGGGAACAGCAGCGCGGCGAGGCGGAGGCGGAGCAGGCGCGGCGCGTGGCCCTGCGCAACATGGCCGAAACGGTGGAGTCGGAGAGTCGGGCCAGCGTCGACGGCATCGCCGTGGAAACGCATGAGATGGACGCGGCCGCCGCGTCGATGGCCGAGAGTGCGGCCCAGGTGCGCGACAGTGCCGCCAACGTGTCCACCGCCGCCATGCATGCGCTGGCCAATGCCCAGGCCGTGGCCAGCGCCACGGAGCAGCTGACGGCCTCGATCAACGAGATCAGCGCCCAGGTGGCCCATGCCACCAGCCTGTCGGGCGAGGCGGTGGAACGCAGCCGACGCACGCGCGGCACCATCGACAGCCTGTCCGACGTGGTGGAACAGATCGGCGGCGTGGCCAACCTGATCCGCGACATTGCCGAGCAGACCAACCTGCTGGCGCTGAACGCCACGATCGAGGCGGCGCGGGCCGGCGATGCCGGCAAGGGCTTTGCCGTGGTGGCGTCGGAGGTGAAGAACCTGGCCACCCAGACCACGCGGTCGACGGAGGAGATCACCGCCAAGATCCTGTTGATCCAGAATGTCACGGCCGAGGCGGTGATGGCCGTGGAGGGCATCGCCGATGCCATCCGCGCCATGGACGAGGTGTCGGCCGGCATCGCCGAGGCCATGGAGGAGCAGGCCGCCGCCACCAGCGAGATCAGCCGCAATGTCACGGAAACGGCCGAGGCCGCCCAGGAGGTGGCCAGCCGCATCGATACCGTGTCGCAGGAGGCGGGCAGCACAGGCGCCAAGGCCGTGGCCATGCGCGAGGTGGCGATGCGCATCGTCGGCTCCGTCAATGATCTGCGCCAGACCCTGGTGCGCGTGGTGCGCACCGCCACCGCCGACGTGGATCGTCGCCACGGGGCGCGTCATGTCGTGGACATGGAGGTGGCGGTGGAGATCGCCGGGGGCCGCCGCCAAGGCCGGTTGCTGAACATCTCCGCCGGCGGGGCGCTGCTGGATGGCTTGGCGCTGCCGGTGGGGGCGGAGGGCCGGCTGGTGGTGGGCGGCATGGAGGGCACGCTGCCGTTCCACGTGAAGACGCTGGACGGGCGGCAGAACGGCGTGGCCTTCACGCTGGACGAGGGTCAGAAGCTGTCGCTGGGCCATCGGCTGGTGGACCGGTTCGCGGCGTGATCGACCCGTTCCTGTAGCATATGCCGAAGGGGTCGTTGGTGGCCGACGGGGGCCGGTGATAGGATGGCTGACGCAGTTCCCGCATGGAGGAGCGCCGCCCATGTCCAGCCTCGACAGTGACAGCCTGTCCCCGCACGAAGCCGTTCTCCTGGCCCTGCAAGCGGTGGAGGGCGTGCGGGCCGGCACGGGGGAGGTGGCCTTGGACGCCGCCCTGCGCACCGCCCGTTATATGGCGCTGCGGCGGCGCTATCTGGTCAGCGACCAGGGCATCCGCGGCGGCAGCGTCATCCTGCGCGGCACCCGCATCACTGCCGCCTCCGTTGTCGCCCGCATCGACCATGGCGAGGCGCTGGGCGAGATCGCCGCGGAGAGCCCCGACATTCCCTCCGAAGCGTTCGAGGCGGCCCTGATCTTCGCCAAGGCGCAGAAGGCCAGCCGGTGTGAGCAGGTGGCGTGAGGTGATCATTGCCGCAGGCCAGGTCGAGGCCATTGATCTGGGCGGCTCCATTGCCGGCGCCTTATGGGGTTCGGGCTATTCCGACAGCAGGAATGTTGAGACGGCGATGATCCTGGTGCGACCATGGCGGCGGAGTGACAGGAGGTCCCGCTTGTCACCTGTGACCAGAAGATCGGCTTGTCCAGCCATGGACAACGCCAGCAGATAATTGTCGAACGGATCAGAGCAAATGTCGACCTTGGGCAAGGCCTCAATCAGGACGGCAAGGTCGCGCAATTCATTGATCAACCGGCCAGCCAAGGCGGGTGGCAAGCGTTCCCTGATCTTGGGATAGCGGGTGACCCGCCGCACCTCATCAAGCTGCTCATTGCAGGTCAGAAGGGTGAACCGCCCGTGCCGCCACAAGCTGATCAGTATAGCAGGGGGGGATCGGGGTGACAGCAGAGCGCTGATCAGGATGTTGGTATCGACGACCAGCCGCACAGGATCATCCGCGAGCGCGGGTAGCCGTTACCGCCTCATCCAACAAGGCATCAAGTTCATCGACCGGCAGATCTGCGAATTTCCCACGGGCCTCCGCCATGGTTTGATCCAGCACCCGCCATTTCACCGCTTCTTCAATGAATTTGGACAGGTCACCCTTCTTCATGCCGCGCTGTGCCAGATGGTGGCGCACCGTGTCGTCCGTGTCTTTCGAGACATCGATTGTCCAGCGGGCGATGTTGTCAGCCATGATGGAACTCCGGTACGCGTTCATTGAGATGTCACTCTATGCGCAGACGCCCGCCCCCTCAACTCCCCCTATAGGTCGAATAGCTCCAGGGGCTGAGCAGCAGGGGCACATGGTAATGCCCGTCGGCTTCGGCGATGGCGAAGCGGATGGGGATCTGGTCCAGAAACGGCGGGTCGGCCAGGGGCACGGCGTTGGTGCGGAAATAGTCCCCGGCATGGAACAGCAGTTCATACGCGCCCACGGGGATCGTATCGCCCGACAGCAGGGGGGCGTCGGTGCGGCCGTCATCGTTGGTCCAGACGTCGCGGACCAGGGTGCGCCCGCCATCCTCCAGACTGAACAATTGCACCCGCAACCCGGCCGCCGGACGGCCGGTGCTGGTGTCCAGGACATGGGTGCTCAGGCGGGCCATGTCGTGCTCACCAGTTCGGGTTGGTCGTAGGCTTTGAGATCGGCCAGGAAATGGTCCTGGTCGGCCAGCCACAGGTCGCGGATCAGGCCCTGGACCAGCCGCTGCACCCCGTATTTCATGCCGCTGATCGAGGCGCCGGACAGGCCCATGGACAGGGTGGCGCCGAAGGTGAAGTTGTGGATATTGGCCAGGTGCGGGGCGCATCCTGGCACGCGTTCGGTGAACTGGAAGGCGTCGCCCAGATAGGGGTAGCGGATCAGCAGCGGGTTGCCCTCCCCCCTGGGCGGGGTGAAGCGGTCGGCCCAGGTGGCGATATCCTTGGCAAAGGCCGCCACCTCCGGCCGGAACGCCGCTTCCACGATGAAACCGGTGCCCACCACCAGGAAGTCGAACGCCATCACGCCCTTGGGCGTGCCGACATGGATCTCGTTCCCGTCCATGCGCAGCCATTCCCAGGGACAGGAGGTATGGAAGGCGAAGTTGGGGTGCATGGCGCAGCGGTGGAACGTGTCCTGCGGTGGCGGCTGGTTCAGGTCGAAGATATGGCGCATGTAGCGCCAGCGGTTGAGATCGCCCATCGCCGCGAAATGGCCCAGGAAGCCGGAGAATTCCATCCAGCGATAGGGGTTGATGCGCGGCAGGTCGGGACGGCGCAGGCAGAGATCGACCGAGGCCACGCCCGCCTCCAGCGCGGTACCGGCATTGTCGAAGGCCGAGGCACCGGCCCCCAGCACGCCGATGCGCTTGCCCCGCAGCCGGTCGAAATCGATGAATTCCGAGGTGTGGGCATAGCGGTCCTCCGGCACCACGCCGCGGATGAAATCCGGCACATGCCAGCGCCCGGCCCCGTCGATGCCGGTGGCCAGCACCAGCTTGCGCGCCAGGATCAGGCGCTCTCCGGCCGGCGTGTCCACGGTCAGGCGCAGGATGCCGGTATCGTCTTCCGGATCAATGCGGACCAGATCATGCTGGTTGCGCACAGGGATGTTGAGGGTGGTTCGGTACCAGTCCAGGTAATCCTGCCAGACCTCCTTGGGCAGCTTGCCCAGCTGGGCCCAGGCGTCGATGCCGTACTTCGCCTCGTACCACGCCCTGGGTGTCAGGCTGGGCACGCCCAGATCGGGGCCGGTCAGGTGCTTGGGCGTGCGCAGGGTGATCATGCGGGCAAAGGTGGTCCATGGTCCCTCGTCCCCCGCCTTGTTGCGGTCGATGACCAGGATATTGCCCACCTTCTCCCGCATCAGGCCGAAGGCGGTGGCCAGACCGGCCTGGCCACCGCCGACGATGACCACGTCGAAGACATGCCCGTCCTTGTGTGGGCGCGCCGGCACCCAGGGGCGGGCCGGGTAATCCAGCAGGGTCAGATCACGGGCGACCTGGGCCTCCAGGGCCGCCAAACCAGTGTGGCTGCCAATGTCACTCATGTCCCAAGAAGCCCCTCCAGGCGGAATTTGGCGATCTTGGCGACTTCTCCCAATGCTGTTTTCAATTCCACGGCGGGATCGTTGTCCAGCCGGGTGGCCAGGGCGGCCTTGATGCTGTCCCTGGTATTCTCCTTCACCGCGATGATGAAGGGAAAGCCGAAGCGTTCACGATAGGCCGCATTATGCCGGTCGAACCAGTCATAGTCGGCATCCGACAGCTGGTCCAGGCCCAAGCCCGCCTGTTCCGCCGTGCTGTGCGCCGTCAGCCCGCCGCCGCGCGCCAGCTTGCCGGCCAGATCGGGATGGGCGCGCAACAGGGCCAGCTGGGCCGCATGGCCGGCATCCCGCACTGTGCGCACCATGGCATTGTGCAGTGCAACAATATCGGCGAAGGGCCTGGCCTCATACGCCGTCTCCGCCACCCAGGGGCTGTTCTCCCAGATCGCCGCCAGCAGCCGCACGAAATCGGCGTGCGGCAAGGCGTTCAGCATCTGTGGCGTGGGGTGGGCGGGGTTGTGTTCTCTATCATCGACCATGTCCCATGGTGCCACGGATTTTCTTGTGCGCAAGCGAAACGATGCGCAACATCATTGCGGTGACAGGGTCTATCCCCCAGGGGCAAGGAGGTGACGCATGCAGCAGGACTATCCCCGCGACCTGATCGGCTATGGCGCCCATCCCCCCCACCCGCGCTGGCCGGGGGATGCCCGCATCGCCGTGCAGATCGTGATGAATTACGAGGAGGGCGGGGAGAATTGCCTGCTGCATGGCGATCCCCATTCGGAGGCGTACCTGCAGGAGGTGGTGGGGACCCAGCCGCTGATGGGGCAGCGCAACCTGTCGGTGGAGTCGGTCTATGAATATGGCAGCCGGGCGGGGTTCTGGCGGCTGATGCGGCTGTTCGACCGGTATGGCATCAAGATCACCTGCTACGCCGTGGCCATGGCGCTGGCCCGCCATCCGGATGCCGCCAAGGCCATGGTGGCGGCGGGGCACGAGATCGCGTCGCATGGCTGGCGCTGGATCGATTACCAGAATGTGCCGGAGGATGTGGAGCGCGCGCATATGCGGCTTGCCATCGACACGATCCGCGACCTGACCGGAGAGCGGCCGCTGGGCTGGTACACGGGCCGCACGGGGCCGAACACAAGGCGGCTGGTGGTGGAGGAGGGCGGGTTCCTTTATGACGCGGATGCCTATGATGACGACCTGCCCTATTGGCTGCGGCCGGGCACCTATCCGGGGCAGACGGCGCCGCATCTGGTCATCCCCTATACGCTGGACGTCAATGACATGAAGTTCGGCACGGCCCAGGGCTTCAACCAGGGCGATGATTTCTTCACCTATGCCAGGGATGCCTTCGACGCGCTGTATGCGGAGGGGGAAACGGCGCCGAAAATGATGTCGGTGGGGCTGCACACCCGCCTGATCGGCCGGCCGGGGCGGGTGCGGGGGCTGGAGCGGTTCCTGGACCATGTCATGGTGCATGACAAGGTGTGGGTGGCGCGGCGGGTGGATATCGCCCGGCACTGGCGGGCGGTGCATCCGTGGGGCAAGGTGACGGGCAATGGTGTCGCGGAAATTTAAGGTGGCCACGATTTGGCGGCAGATGCGCGGCTTCGTCATTGCAGTGACGACAGGCACCGTTTTTGTCATATTGATACCATTTATAATCCTTCTCTTTTTTATTGTTACCGACACATGGTGGAATATTGGGGGAAAGCTCCTGTTCCTTGCCGCCATCGTCGGCTTGCCCTTGGCGACCAATATACTCGCCTCATTGGTGATCGGCCTGCCTTTGACGTGGTTTCTCCGCCGCATAGGCAGGGAATATTGGGTGATCTATCTGGCGGCGGGAGCCATATTCGGGTTCCTGATCGTCCACACCGTTATGATGCTTGCGTTCGGGGAAAACACAGGGCGTTTCATGCCTGTCCTGGGAGCGCTGAGCGGCGGGGTAACGGGCCTGATCTGGTGGGCAGCTCGACGCGACGCTATAAGCATGGACGCGTTCTTCACGCAACCGGGGATCGATTTCCCCGACCGCGAGCAGCCGGCGATGCAAGAGCGTGA
Organism: Niveispirillum sp. GW835-FHT14G11; assembly: GCF_058793615.1. NCBI lineage: Bacteria > Pseudomonadati > Pseudomonadota > Alphaproteobacteria > Rhodospirillales > Azospirillaceae > Niveispirillum > Niveispirillum sp. GW835-FHT14G11. The sequence goes on along the minus strand of NZ_JBXAFZ010000010.1, from coordinate 285,505 downwards.
GCCGCTTGCATCCGATGTCGGTGACGAGCGACCAGAAGACTGAGCCTGGAGGTTGTCCGGTTAAGATAGAACCAGCCTTCTCGCCTTCCCGGTGACAACCCCATAGGCGCAAAGTTCAGGCCGTAGTTGCATTCCCCGGGATCATATTTCCCGCCTTCCCGGCGCAGGCCGGGACCCAGGGGCCACGTGCCCTACCTATCGGCAGATCCGATCAAAGCAGCTTGGAGGTTTGATCCTGTGGCCCCTGGGTCCCGGCTTTCGCCGGGAAGGCGGAAGAGAAGATTCTATCTAAACATGACACGTATCAGCGCGCCTCGCGCACCTCCGCGAAGTCGCTGTCGACCTCGTGCAACTCTCCCAGCTCGCCCCGCGCCCGCGCCTTGCGGCCATAGACCAGTTCGAACAAGGGTGAGGCCATGAGCGTGGTGATGATGGCCATCAGCACCAGCATGGAGAACAAAGCCGGGCCGATGATGCCCTTCTGCAGGCCGATATTGATGATGATCAGTTCCATCAGGCCGCGCGCATTCATCAGGGCGCCGATGCCCAGGGCGGTGGCGTTGTCCTGGCCCGTCAGGCGGGCGGCGGCCCAGCAGGCTCCGCCCTTGGCCAGGACCGACGCCGCCAGGATGCCGAGCGTCACCAGCACCAGGCCGATATTGTCCACCAGGGTCAACTGGGTATGCAGGCCGGAATAAGTGAAGAACATCGGCAGCAGGACCACCACGGCGAACGGTTCCAGTTGCTTGCGCAGTTCGGTGGCCAGCACGCCGCGCGGCATGACACAGCCCAGCAGGAAGCCGCCGAACACCGCATGGATGCCGGCCGCATCCATGGCCCAGGCCGACAGCAGGAACAGGACCAGCACAATGCCCAGGGTGGAATGGCTGACCTTGCCCTCCCGCTCCGCCTTGGCGCCCAGCGGTGCCAGCAGGCGGGGCCCCAGGGTCAGCATGAAGAGGGCGAAGGCGGCACCGCCGCCGATGGCCTTCACCGCCACCATCGGCCCGTCGCCGAAGGTGGCCAGCACGATGGCCAGCACCGTCCAGGCGCCGGCATCATCGATGGCGCCGGCCGACAACGACAGGGTGCCCAGGGGTGTGCCCGACAGGCCGCGTTCATGGATGATGCGGGCCAGCATGGGGAAGGCCGTGATGGCGATGCAGGCGCCCATGAACAAGGTGGTCTGGGGCAGTGTCAGGTTCTCGTTGAACAGCCCATGGCTCATCAGCCAGGGGGTGATCAGGATGGCCAGCAGGAAGGGGGCGGCCATGCCCGACAGCGACACCGCCGCCGCACTGCCGGCATTGGACTTGAAATGATCGCCCCGGAAGCCCAGCCCCACCAGGAACATGTAGAGCCCCACACCGAACTGCGCGCCCACGAACAGCACCGCCTTCGATTCCTTGGGAAACAGCATTCCCTGCGCTTCGGGCCAGAACAGCCCCAGCAGGGACGGCCCCAGGATGACGCCGGCAATCATCTCCCCCACCACCTGGGGCTGGCCCAGATAGCGCTTGGCCAGCCAGCCGACCCCCCGGCAGGCGATGATGATCACGGCCAATTGCAGAAAGAATACCACACTGAGCTGTGCTGGTGTCATGAGCCCCTGTCCTCCCATCGGACAACGTTGTCTGAAACGCGTTGGCCGCGTCCTTCACTTCTCTTGATCCCCATGGCTATATCAGCGCTGTCATCCCAGGGATAGCGCCGATGTTTTCCATCCGGAATTTAGGCGCACCTGCCTGAAAGGGTTCCGTCCGGTTCGCTCGAGGCCCGGCCCCCAAGTCGTTGCGGCGCAATATGTGGATGCTGCATGTCACAAAACTGTCATAGTGCATTCTGTACTTCACCTTGCTGTGGTCAATCTGCATCACCGTCATGGTCATGTCACACCAGCGACCTGCACCATCTTGAAAGCCGGCGCCGCCCACTCCATGCTGTAACGCAACATGGCATGTTGGACCCGGCTGGGGCGACCTGGGCGGGTTTTTCCATGCGCAATTACGACGAACGTTCCTCAGGCCAACAGAGAAGGAACGGCGTCTCGGACTGGAATCGACGCTGGCGGCACGAACCGCCGCAAACAAGTTGGCTCTGAAGGGGGCATTCCATAATGCGTAAAGGCAATCCGTCTCTTGTCCGGCTGCTGGCCGGCGCCACCAGCCTCGTCGCCCTGTCCATGGCGGCGCCGGCCGCCGTGCAGGCCCAGGCCGTCCTGGATGAGATCATCGTCACGGCGACCAAGCGCGCCGAGAACCAGCAGCAGGTGCCGGTGTCCGTGGGCACCGTGTCCGGCGACAAGCTGGGGGCTGTCCTGTCCGGTGGCGTCGACCTGCTGGCCTTGTCGGCCCAGGTCCCCAGCCTCTATGTCGAATCGACCTTCGCCCGCACCTTCCCGCGCTTTTATATCCGCGGCCTGGGTAACAGCGATTTCGACCTGACCTCCACCCAGCCCGTCGGTTTGGTGATCGACGAGGTGGTGCAGGAGAACCCCATGCTGCGCGGCTTCCCCGTCTTCGATGTGGAACGGGTGGAAGTGCTGCGCGGGCCGCAGGGCACGCTGTTCGGCCGCAACACGCCGGCCGGTACCGTCAGCTTCATCTCCAAGAAGCCGACCCAGGACACCTCGGGCTATCTGAACGCCAGCTATGGGTCAAAGAACACCATCGGGGCGGAGGGCGCCATCGGTGGTGCCTTGATCGACGGCATCCTGTCGGCCCGCCTGTCGATGAAATATGACCGCAAGGACGATTTCATCGACAACACCTATACGGGTGAGAAGGACGCCATCGGCGGCCATAATGAGGTCGCGGCCCGCCTGCAGCTGGCCTATGAGAAGGGCCCGCTGTCGGCCCTGTTCAACGCCCATGCCCGTGACTTGGACGGCTCGGCCCGCGTGTTCGTGGCCAATGCCATCACCAAGGGCAGCAACGACCTGTCCTCGACCTTCTCGCGCAACTCGGTGTTCCAGAACGGCCAGAACGACGCCAGCGTGTCCAGCCAGGGCGGCAGCCTGAAGCTGGAATATGATTTCGACGGCATCCTGCTGACCTCCATCACCGGTTACGAGACAGTGGAGGTCTATACGCGCGGCGATATCGATGGCGGCGTGGCCGGCACCGGCCCCGGCTTCATCCCGTTCGACAGCGAGACGGCCGATGCCGTGCCCGACCATGCGCAATGGACCCAGGAACTGCGCCTGTCCAACGCCGATGGCGAGCGGTTCCGCTGGCAGGGTGGCCTGTTCTATTTCAACGAGGACGTGACGGCCCACGGCTTCGCCTATGGCAACGCCGCCGACCCGCGCGGCATTTCCATCTTCACCAACAGCCGTCAGGAGACCAAGACCTGGGCGGTGTTCGGCCAAGCCAGCTATGACCTGACCGAGCAGGTGACCCTGACCGGTGGCGTGCGCTACAATGACGAGGAAAAGGACTTCACCGTCGTCCGCACCATGCCGGGCGTGCCGGGTTCCACGGCCGGCAATGCCGACCTGACCGATGGTCAGGTGACCTGGGATGCCAGCCTGACCTATAAGGCCACGGACGACGTCAACCTGTTCGCCCGCATCGCCAACGGCTATCGCGCGCCGTCGATCCAGAGCCGGCCGCTGTTCTATTTCGGCAACAATATCAACCGCGACGCCTTGTCGGTGGCCAAGGCCGAGACGCTGATGTCGTATGAAGCCGGTATCAAGTCGGACCTGTGGGAACGCAAGGCCCGCCTGAACGTCACCGCCTTCTATACCGATATCGAGGATCAGCAGTTCACCGCCGTCGGCGGTGCGTCGAACAACAATACCCTGATCAATGCCAAGGGCGGCGAGGGCTATGGGTTCGAGGCCGAACTGGAACTGCTGCCGACCGACAATCTGCTGCTGACCGGTGGCTTGTCCTATAACCACACCGAAATCAAGGATGCCACGCTGCGCATCCCGGTCTGTGGTGGCGGTTGCACGGTCACCGACCCGGTGTCGGGCGGCTTCGCCCAGTTGGACGGCAATTCCTTCCCCAACGCGCCCAAGTGGATCTTCTCCGCCACGGCCCGGTATGGGATTCCGGTGGATTCGGGTGAGTTCTATGTGTTCACCGACTGGAACTATCGCTCCAAGGTCAATTTCTTCCTGTACACGTCGGAGGAATTCTATTCCGACAGCAAGCTGGAAGGCGGCCTGAAGGTCGGTTACGTGTCGGATGACGAGAAGTTCGGTCTGGCCGTGTTCGGCCGCAACATCACCAACGAGAAGTCGCTGGAAGGCGCCATCGACTTCAACAACCTGACCGGCATCGTCAACCAGGCGCCGTTCTATGGCGTGGAACTGACGTCGAAGTTCTAAACCTGCCTTGGCAGGTTTAGAGTCTTGCCTGTTCCCTCAGGCGCCGGGCGCCGCCATCCGGCGGCTTGGCTTACGCGGCACGTGCCGCGCGGCGGCAGTCGCCGCCGGAGCGGTTTCCGGGAAGACGGAAACCGCTCTGCCTGAGATTGTTCTGATCGTGTGGAGGGGCCGTGCCGGGTGACCGGCGCGGCCTCTTTCATACTGGGGCGACGGCCCTGTACCGTTCCCACCACAGGGTGCGCGCCGTTGCCTCATCCACCACGATGATCGGATCGGTCCACAGCTTGCCGCGGTAATTGCCGCCAATGTCGCGCCGCGCCAGCTTTTCCGGCCAGCCCATCAGCTGGATGGCCTCCGATATCGCGATGATCTTGTCGGCCTTCTTGATCAGGTCGGTCTGGGCGGGCGGCAGCGGCCAGGGCAGGCCGGCGGCCAGGAACAGGGCGCGGTCCAGCCGTGCCTTGACCTCTTTCAACCCCGCCGTTGCGAACAGCTTGCCATAGGGCGTGACCACGTCGCCCAAGCCGCCGCCCTCATGCAGATCATGCATCAGCGCCGCCAGCCGCAGGGTTGGCGGGGCGTCGGGCGCCAGCAGGGTGACCAGCACCTGTTCCAGCAGCACCGAATGCTGAAGCACGTTATAGGCCAGCGGCCCTTGCGTCTGCCCGCCCCAGCGGGCCACGCGGGAGGCACCCGTCACCCAATCCTCCAGCACGATATCGGCGGGGGAGGGATCATACAGATTGACCCAGCGCCCTGACCGCATCAGCAGGTTGGTGCGGGGCGCGTCGAGATGGTTGGGGACGGGGGAGGGCATGGGTGGCGGCCGTGGGGAAGGGGGGCCCATGGCAGCATCCGACGCCGGGTGGCGTCAAGGAAAACGCCGGCCTGGACGGTCAGTCAGCCATGATGGCGCGGGCGCCGGCAGCGATGAAGGCACTGCGGGTCATGGAGCGCCCGGTGGCGGCGGCATCGATGGCCGCCAGCAGACCCTCATCAAGGCTGATCTGCACCCGCACGCTTTTGCCCGGGGTTTCGCACCGCACGAGGATACGGCCCGCTTCAACCACCTCCGGATCGCTGGGAAGATCATCCATCGCCGTGGGCATGGGGATCGACCCCTGCCAATGCGTCAGATGCATGGCCAAGGCCTTTTCGGCATCGACCATCAATTCGTCCCAGGTCGCGCCATGGGCGATGCAGACCGGCAGATCGGGAAAGGTCGCGTACAACCCATCGCTGCTGCGCTCCACGATGGCCGGGTAATAACGGGTGGGCATTCTGCAATCTCCTTTCAGGCGGGGGCGAGCCGGGCTTACCGGAGCTTGATCCCCGCCTTTCGCTCAATCTGCTTCACGGTGCCGACGGGCAGGTCCTTTTTCGGGTGTGGAACGGTGACCACCAGCGGGTTCCCCTTCTTTCCCAATGTGACATGTGACCCGGTTTGCTCCTTGATCACCCACCCCGCCGCCCGCAGGGCGTCGATCACATCGCTGCTGCTGATGGTCTTGCCCATGGCGTCGTCACTTGGTTCAGTGTGTATTGATACACATAATTGCGGGCGATGGCAAGGACGGCAGCCTCAGTCCAAGATCCCCGGCAGGTCCAGCCCCTTCTCCCGCGCACAGTCCCGGGCGATCTCGTAGCCGGCGTCGGCGTGGCGCATGACGCCGGTGGCCGGGTCGTTCCACAGCACGCGGCCCAGACGGCGGGCCGCCGCCTCGGTGCCGTCGGCGACGATGACCACGCCGCTATGCTGGGAGAAGCCCATGCCCACACCGCCGCCATGGTGCAGCGACACCCAGGTGGCGCCGGACGCGGTGTTGAGCAGCGCGTTCAGCAAGGGCCAGTCCGAGACGGCGTCGGAGCCGTCCATCATCGCCTCGGTCTCGCGGTTGGGCGAGGCGACGGAGCCGCTGTCCAGATGGTCGCGGCCGATGACGATGGGGGCCTTCAGCTCGCCGTTCGCCACCATCTCGTTAAAGGCCAGGGCCAGCCGGTGGCGGTCGCCCAGGCCGACCCAGCAGATGCGGGCAGGCAGACCCTGGAACTTGATCCTTTCCCGCGCCATGTCCAGCCAGTGATGCAGGTGGGCGTTGTCGGGCAGCAGTTCCTTCACCTTGGCGTCGGTCTTGTAGATATCGTCGGGATCACCCGACAGGGCCGCCCAGCGGAACGGGCCGATGCCCCGGCAGAACAGCGGGCGGATATAGGCCGGTACGAATCCCGGGAAGGCGAAGGCGTCGGTGACACCTTCTTCCAGCGCCATCTGACGGATATTGTTGCCATAATCGAAGGTCGGCACGCCGGCGGCGTGGAAATCCAGCATGGCCCGGACCTGTACGGCCATCGACGCGCGGGCGGCGCTTTCCACGCCCTTGGGGTCCTCTTCCCTTCCCTTGGCCCATTGATCCAGGGTCCAGCCGGCGGGCAGGTAGCCGTTGATCGGGTCATGGGCCGACGTCTGGTCGGTGACGGCATCGGGGCGCACACCACGGCGGACCAGTTCGGGGAACACATCCGCGGCATTGCCCAGCAGGCCGACGGAGACGGGCGACCTGGCATCGGCGATGATGGCCAAAGCCTCATCCAGACTGTGGGTGGCGCGGTCCAGATATCCCGTGCGCAGGCGCATGTCGATGCGCGAAGGTTGGCATTCCACCGCCAGACAGGAGGCGCCGGCCATCACGGCGGCGAGCGGCTGGGCCCCGCCCATGCCGCCCAGCCCGCCGGTCAGGATCCAGCGACCCGACAGGTCGCCGCCATAATGGCGCCGGCCCATCTCCACAAAGGTTTCATAGGTGCCCTGGACGATGCCCTGGGTGCCGATATAGATCCAGCTGCCGGCCGTCATCTGGCCGTACATCATCAGGCCCTTGGCATCCAGCTCGTGGAAATTGTCCCAGGTGGCCCAGTGCGGGACGAGGTTGGAATTGGCGATCAGGACGCGCGGCGCATCTTCATGGGTGCGGAACACGCCCACCGGCTTGCCCGACTGCACCAGCAGGGTCTGATCATCCTCAAGCTTCTTCAGGGCATCGACGATGCGGTCGAAGCTGGCCCAGTCGCGCGCCGCGCGGCCGATGCCGCCATAGACCACCAGTTCCTCCGGCCGTTCCGCGACGTCGGGGTCCAAATTGTTCATCAGCATGCGCAGGGCGGCTTCGGTCAGCCAGGACTTGGCCTGGAGTTCGGTGCCATGGGCGGCGCGGATCACGCGGCTATTGTCGGTGCGGTTCATTGCTTTACGTCCCCATGGGTCGCCCAGCCGATGCAGGCGTTCAGGATGCGGGTCAGCGCCTTTACCATCGGGGCGGCATAGGCGGCGTCGAAGGAGGGGGGCCAATTGTCGGGCGCCAGATCGTCTTCCGGCTCCATGATGTAGCCGCGGCAGGCCAGTTCCATCTGAACGGCATGCACGCCCTTGGCCGGCTGGCCGTAATGGCGGGTGATGTGGCCGCCCTTGAAACGGCCATTGGTGACGCGGGTGAATTGTGTGACGTCACACGCCGCCTCGATCATCCTGGTCAGGCCGGGATCGCAGCTTTTGCCCTCGAACGTGCCGATATTGAAATGCGGCAGGGCACCGTCGAACAGGCGCGGCACGAAGGACCGGATGGAATGGCAGTCATACAGCACGACGCGCGGATAGGCGCGGCGCAGGCGCAAGATCTCCGCCATCAATGCGGCGTGATAGGGGGCGTGGAACAGTTCGCGCCGCCGCAGGGTCTCCATGGCGTCGGGCTCCCGGCCCGGCAGGTACAAAGGTTCGCCATCGAAGCTGGTCAGCGGACAGAGATCGGTCGTCGCCTGTCCGGGATAGAGCGAGGCGCCGTCGGGCGGACGGTTGACGTCGATCATGGTGCGGGACAGCGTCGTCTGCACGACGGTCGCCCCCAGCATGCGGGCGAAGAAATAGAGCTGATCCACCCACCAGTCGGCATCCTTGCGCGCCAGCCAGGGGTCGGCCAGGGTCTCCTCCACATCCTCATCGATCTCCGTGCCGGCATGCGGGATGGAGAGGATGAGGGGGGCGTCGCCTTGATGGATGATCAGCCAGTCGGGTGTTTCGGTCATGTTATTGCACTTTCCGCCGACATTGCGTTTCTCCGCCTTCCCGACGAAGGCCGGGAAGGCGAAAGATTATTGTTACATCCCTGGCAGGTCCACACCACCCGCCGCCACGGCAGACAGCAGGGCACCGGTGCGGACCAAGGTCAAGGCGGCCTGGATGTCGGCGTGGAAATAGCGGTCATCGGTCAGCGACGGCACCACGTTGCGCAGGGTGGCGCGCACCCCCTCCAGCACCTTGCTGCTGGTCAAGGGCGCATGGAAGTCGCAGCCTTGCGCGGCCGCCAGATATTCAATGGCGATGACGCCGTCGGCATTTTCCACCATGGCCATCAGCCGGCGGGCGCCATGGGCGGCCATGGAGACATGGTCTTCCTGATTGGCCGAGGTGGGGATGCTGTCGACGCTGGCGGGATAGGCGCGCTGCTTGTTCTCCGACATCAGGGCGGCGGCGGTGACCTGGGGGATCATGAAGCCGGAATTCAGGCCGGGCTTGGGGGTCAGGAAGGCGGGCAGGCCGGACAAAGCCGGATCGACCAGCATGGCGATGCGGCGTTCGGACAGGCTGCCGATCTCACACACCGCCATGGCGATCATGTCGGCGGCAAACGCCACCGGCTCGGCGTGGAAATTACCGCCGGACAGCACGCTGTCATCCTCGGCAAATACCAGCGGATTGTCGGAGACGGCGTTGGCCTCGGTCAGCAGCGTCTGGCCCGCCTGGCGCAGCAGGTCGAGCGCGGCGCCCATCACCTGCGGCTGGCAGCGCAGGCAATAGGGGTCCTGGACACGCAAATCGTCTTCACGGTGCGAGGCGCGGATGGCGGAGCCGTCCATCAATTGGCGCAGCGTGTCGGCCACCGCGATCTGGCCCTTGTGACCGCGCAGCAGGTGGATGCGCGGGTCGAAAGGCGTGTCTGAACCCTTGGCGGCCTCGGTTGACAGGGCACCGGTGGCCAGGGCGGAGCCGTGCAGACGTTCGGCCTCGAACAGGCCGGCGAGAGCGTAGGATGTGGAGAACTGCGTGCCGTTCAACAGCGCCAGCCCTTCCTTTGGCCCCAGGGTCAGGGGCGACAGGCCGGCGGCGGACAGCGCCTGGGATGCCGGCTGGCGGATGCCGTTGGCGACCACCTCGCCATGGCCGATCATCGCGGCGGCCATGTGCGACAGCGGGGCGAGGTCGCCCGAGGCACCGACGGAGCCCTGGGCGGGGACGACGGGCAGGATGTCATGGGTCAGCATGGCTTCCAGCAGGTCCAGGGTCTCGGGCCGCACGCCGGAGGCCCCCACACCCAGGCTGGACAGCTTGAGCGCCATCATCAGGCGCAGCACGCGGCTAGGCATCGGATCGCCCACGCCGGCGGCATGGGACAGGACGATGTTGCGTTGCAGCAATTCAAGATCGCCGGTGGCGATGCGCACCGAGGCCAGCTTGCCGAAGCCGGTATTGACCCCATAGACCGGGTCGCCCTTGGCGATGATGCGGGCGATGGTGGTGGCGCTGCGTTCCACCGCCGGGCGGCAGGCGGGGTCCAGCCTGATCCCGGCACCCTGATAGATCTGGCGCCATTCGGACAGGCTGACGGCACCGGGACGCAGCGTGACGGTCATTGGATTCCCCTGTGGATGCGGGCATGCAGGGGGTTGAACCCCATGCGGTAGACAAGTTCGGCGGGACGTTCGATATCCCAGATGGCAAGGTCGGCCTGCTTGCCCGCCTCCAGCGTACCGATGTCGGACAGGCGGCCCAGGGCCTTGGCGGCGTGGCGGGTGGCGCCCAGCAGGCATTCATCCACGCTCATCCGGAACAAGGTGGCGGCCATGTTCAGCGACAGCAGCAGGGAGGTCAGCGGGGCGGTACCGGGATTATTGTCGGTGGCCACCGCCATGCGCACGCCATGGATGCGGAACAGGTCGATGGGCGGCACATGCGTGTCGCGCGTGAAATAATAGGCGCCGGGCAGCATCACGGCCACCGTCCCCGCTTGGGCCATGGCGCGCACCGCGCCCTCGTCCACATGCTCCAGATGGTCGGCCGACAGTGCCCCGCACTGGGCGGCGAGTGCGGCTCCCTGCAGGTTGGACAATTGCTCGGCGTGCAGCTTGAGGGCCAAGCCATGGGCCTTGGCGGCATGGAAGACGCGGCGGACCTGGGCCAGGGAAAAGCCGATGCCCTCACAGAACCCGTCCACGGCGTCGGCAAGCCCATGCCGTGCTACATGCGGGATCATCACCCGGCACACGAGGTCGATATAGGCGTCGTGATCCTCGGCATATTCCGGGGGCACGGCATGGGCGCCCAGGAAGGTGGTGACGATAGTGACGGGGCGGTGGTCGGACAGCGCGCGGGCGGCGCGCAGCATCTTCACCTCGTCATTCAGGGTCAGGCCATAGCCGGACTTGATCTCCACCGTCGTCACGCCTTCGGCCAGCAGCGCGTCCAGGCGCGGCAGGGCCTGGCAGACCAGAGACTCCCCCGTGGCGGCGCGGGTCTGGCGCATGGTGGAGACGATGCCGCCGCCGGCCCGCGCGATCTCCTCATAGGTGGCACCCTTCAACCGCAGTTCGAACTCATGCGCGCGGTCGCCGGCATGGATCAGGTGGGTGTGGCAGTCGATCAGGCCCGGCGTGATCCAGCGGCCTTGGAGATCGGTGGCCTGCGCGGCCTGGATGGTGGGCGCGTCGCTGCGGGCGCCGGCATAGAGGATTCGGTCATGCTGCACTGCAACAATGCCATCCTCAATCACGCCCAGGCCGGGCATGTCGGCCCGCATCGTGGCCAGCCGCGCGTTGGTCCAGAGATGGTCAGCCTGCATTTGCGGGACCTCCCTTGCCGTCATCCCGGCGGAAGCCGGGACCCAGGGGCCACGGGAGAAACGATCGGTTTCGCGCCATTCGACGCCGCCGACAGGTCGGGCGCTTGGCCCCTGGGTCCCGGCTTTCGCCGGGATGACGGAGAAGGGCCGGATGGGGGAGGTGCCCGGAAAAACCATGCCGCATGTCCGAACCCTTTTCCCCGCTGAGCCGTTGATATCGGCGTCTGGCGCGCCTCTCCCCCTCTATTTATGTCTATACATATATTATGTCTATACATTAATATATGAAGGAAGCATGAAAATCTGGGGGTACAGGTGATGGCCGGGTTCTGGTTCCAGCAGGCGCTGCTGCCGGGTGGTTGGGCGGATGGGGTGCGGGTGGTGGTCGCCGATGGCGTCATCACCGCCGTGACGCCCGACTGTGCGGCGGAGCCCACCGATGAACGCCACGCCATTGCCCTGGCCGGCCTGCCCAACCTGCACAGCCACGCTTTTCAGCGCGGTATGGCCGGGCTGGCGGAGGTGCGGGGGCCGGGCGATGACAGTTTCTGGACCTGGCGGGAGGTGATGTACCGCTTCGCCCACCGCATCGGCCCGGACGAGATGCAGGCCATTGCCGCCATGGCGTTCGTGGAAATGCTGGAGGGTGGTTTCACCCGCGTCGGCGAATTCCATTATATCCACCACGACATTGACGGCCGTTCCTATGACAATCCCGCCGAAATGGGCGTGCGGCTGGCCGCGGCGGCGGCGGAGACGGGCATCGGCCTGACCCTGCTGCCGGTGCTGTACCAGTATGGTGGCTTCGGCGCGCAGGCCCCGACAGCGGGGCAGAAGCGTTTCGTCAACAGCCTGGACGGGTTCGCCCGCCTGCTGGAGCGCTCGCGGTCGGCCGTGGCGGCCCTGCCCGACGGGCTGGTGGGCGTGGCCCCGCATAGTTTGCGCGCCGTGAACCCGGCCGGCCTGGGTCAGGTGACGGCGCTGGCAGAGGGAGCCCCCATCCATATCCATATCGCCGAACAGATCAAGGAAGTGGCCGATTGCCATGCCTGGTCCGGCCAGCGGCCGGTTTCCTGGCTGTTCGCCCATGCCGATGTCGGTCCGCAATGGTGCTTGGTGCATGCCACGCACATGGACGCGGCGGAAACGGCCCGGCTGGCGGCCAGCGGGGCGGTGGCCGGCCTGTGCCCGATCACCGAGGCCAATCTGGGCGACGGCATCTTCAATGGCCGCGATTTCCAGGCGGCGGGCGGCCTGTTCGGCATCGGATCGGACAGCAATGTCCTGATCGATGCGGCGGAGGAATTGCGCAGCATGGAATACGCCCAGCGTCTGGCGCATCGCGCCCGCAATGTGCTGGGCCGCCGCGATACGCCGTCCACGGGCCGGGTGCTGTTCGACGGTGCCCTGGCCGGCGGCGCGCGGGCGCTGGGCCGGACGGCGGGGCTGATGGCGGGCGCCTCGGCGGATTTCGTGACGCTGGACGCCACGCAACCCAGCCTGGCGGTCCGGCGCGGCGATGCGCTGCTGGATGCCTATATCTTCGCGGGCCAGCGCATGGTGGACGGGGTTTGGCGCCGGGGGCGGCGCGTGGTAAGCGGGGGCCGCCATGTCGTGCGCGACGCCGTCGCCGCGCGGTACCGCCTGGCCCTGGGAACCATCCTGTCATGAGTCTGGCCGAGACCGTCACTCCTCCCCCCCTGGGGCCCCTGCATGCCCGCATCCGCGCCGATATCGAGGGCGCGATCCTGTCGGGTGAGTTGCGCCCCGGTGACCGCATCCCGTTCGAACATGAGCTGATGGCGCAATATGGCTGCGCCCGCATGACGGTGAACAAGGCGCTGTCGGGGCTGGTGGAGGCGGGGCTGCTGGAGCGGCGCAAGCGGGCCGGGACCTTTGTCACGCGCCCGCAGATCCATATGGCCGCCCTGGCCATTCCCGATATCCAGGCCGAGGTGACGGGTCGGGGCCAGGCCTATCGCCTGGAACTGCTGGCGCGCGACGTGCTGCCGGGCCCATCGGTCGATGCCGATCGGATGAAGCCGCCCAGAGGCGCCAAGGTGCTGGCGCTGACCTGCCGGCACCTGGCCGATGGGGTGCCGTTCGCGGTGGAGGAACGGTTGATCAGCCTGAAAGCCGTGCCCGAGGCGGCGACGGCCGACTTCACCATGGTGGCGCCAGGGTCCTGGCTGCTGGCGCATGTGCCCTGGACGGAGGCGGAGCACCGGATCATGGCCATGCCCGCCGGCCGGCTGGCCGGTGCGCTGGGCGTGGCGGAGGGCACGGCGTGCCTGGTGCTGGACCGCCGCACCTGGCGTGGCGACCAGCCCATCACCCATGTGCGGCAGGTATTTCCGGGTGCCGGATTCGATCTGGTGGCCCGGTTCACGGGGGCGTCGTGATCCTGCGGGCGGCGGACCGGGTGGCCAGCCCCTGGAAGAATGGCGGCGGGGAGACGGCCAATGTCGCGGTGTTTCCCGAAGGCGCCGGGCTGGCGGATTTCGACTGGCGGGTGTCCATCGCGCGGGTGGAGGGGGATGGCCCGTTCTCCGCCTTTCCCGGTATCGACCGGACGCTGACCATCCTGTCGGGCGGGGCGATGGCGCTGAACGGGGTGGTGCTGACGCCGCAGAGCGCGCCGTTTGCATTCGATGGCGGGATGCCGGTGATGGCCACGGTGACGGACGGGCCGATCCACGATCTGAACGTCATGACGCGGCGGGGGCGGTTCGCGCATGCCGTGCAGCGGGTGACGGGGCCGCGTCTTCTGCCGGCCGCGCCGGGCGTGCGGATGCTGCTGGCGCTGGCGGATGGGGTGGCCGGCCTGACGCGCTGGGATGCGTGGCTGTTGCCAGAGGGGGAGGTGACGGTGACGGGGCCAGGGTTGCTGGTTCGGGTTTGGGCGGTTTAGGGGCGACCCGTCATTCCAGCGGAAGCGGAAAGCCCTACGCCCGGGCGGTGCGGCGGTTCAGCAGGAACAGGGTGACGGCGATGGCGGCCATGGGGATCAGGGCCATGTAGAAGGCGGTCTGCCCGCCCAGCCGGTCGAACAGGAAGCCGGTGACAAACGACCCGAAAGTGCCGCCCAGGGCCGAGAACACCACGATCAGGCCGGTCATCGCGGCATGGTCGTGGCGGGGAAGGGCCGACAGGATCACCGAATTGATCACCGGATAGATCGGCGCCATGAACAGGCCGATCAGCGGCAGCATGAAGGCCGCCACGGGGGCCGCGAACCAGTTGGCCTCTGCCATCGGCTGTACCCCCGATGCCAGGGGCAGGGTCAGCAGCACCAGGGCGGTCATCGCCACCAGACATGCGGCCAGGAACGGGAACCAGCCGATGCGCGAGAGTGCGGCACCGGCGCCTAAGCGCCCCAGGGCGATGCAGGCGGCGAAGATGCTGGTGGCCTGGATCGACATGGCGGCGGGCAGGTGCAGCACTTCGGCATTGAAGGTGGGCAGCCAGGTGCCGATGGCCTGTTCGATCAGGACATAGAGGAAGGCTGAGGCCAAAAACACAACGGCAATGGGGGTGACGGCCAGCCGCGCCATCTGGCGGATGCCGGGCTTGGCGTCGGGCGCATGGGCGCCGGTTTCGTCCAGCGGGGTGAGGGCCCACAGGGTGGCGGCGGCCAGCGACAGGACCGAGAGCAGCCAATAGACGTTCAGCCAGGAGGGGTCGGCCGGGTTGGCGGGATCGACGAACAGGCTGAACAGCCAATAGCCGCCCAGTACGCCGACCATGAACAGACCCTCGATCAGGTTGGTCAGGCTGGCATGGCCCTGTTTGTCGCGGGTCAGGAGGCCGATGGAGGAATAGACGGCGACCTTGGCCCCGGCAAAACCCACACCAACGCAGAAGAACATCAGCTTCATGGCCCAGAAGGAAGACAGGACCGGCATCAGGGCCGCCGCCACCCCTTCCAGTACCAGCACGATGATCATCGCCCGGCGATAGCCCACACGCGGCAGGAAGGAGGCAATGATGAAGCTGGTGATGGCGATGGGCAGGTCCTTGTAGGCCTCCAGCCGTCCCGCCTCCAGCTTGGTCACGCCGAAGCTCTGGATCGATTGCAGGATGACCGTGCCCACGGAATTCAGCAGCATCGCGAAGACGATATAGGTCAACGCCACCGCCAGGATCGCCCGCCCGTTCCGCATATTGTCTGTTCCTTCCCTCTAGGGTTTCTTGTTGGTTTTGCGGGGGATTGTCAAAGGGAGGCCTAAGTTCTTCTAATTTTCGCCTTCCCGGCCTTCGCCGGGAAGGCGAATAGAAAGGCTGGCGCGTGAATTTCCCCCGCGCCGGCCCTTCATCAGAACGTCGTCGCCACCGACAGCTTCACATTGCGCCCGAAGATCGGGCGGCCCAGGAAGACGCCGTTGGAATTGGCGCCGCCGATGATGCGGGTATTGCCTTCGGTCAGGCCCAGCTCGTCCGTCAGGTTGGTGCCCGACAGCTGCACCGTCACATCCTCGCCGATGGTGGCGGAGATGCCGGCATCGATGGTGTTGTAGGACGGCAGGCGCTGGGCGTTCTCCACATCGGCGAAGCGCTTGCCGATATAATTGTAGCTGGCGAAGACCCGCAGCTTGCCCCAATCGGTGGGGAAGTCATAAGACGGCGAGACGCTGAACTGGATCTTGGGCTGGCGCTGCACCTGGTTGCCGCTGTTGGTGCCCAGATCCTTGTACTCGCCCTTCTGCCAGTTGCCGCGCAACGCCAGGTCCAGGTTTTCCAGCGGCGTGACCAGCAGTTCGAATTCCACACCATAGGCCTTGCTGTCGCCGATGCGGTTGATCTGGGTCTGGGTGCCGTCGGGATTGATGATGAACTGCTGGAAGGGCAGGCCGTCGAAGGTGTTGCGGAAGAAGGTGACATAGGCCGCGTAATCGGCGGTGCGGGTCTTCAGACCCACTTCCTGCTGGTCGATCTTCTGCATCTGGCTCTGGCCGTCGCGCAGATTGTCGAACTGCGGGAACTTGAAGCCGCTGTTCAGGCGCCCGAATACCGACATGTCCGGCGTCAGGTAATAGTTCACGCCCGCCGTCCACGACGTCTCGGTGTTCTTGTAGGAGAGCGTGCGGAAGGTGCCGTTCAGGACCGAGGTATTGTTGTTGGCGAGCGTCAGCGGGTTGCCATCCAGGTCCACGCCGCCGGACACGTTTTCCAGGGTCGCGTTGACCTTCTGCTGTTCGACGCGGCCGCCGACATCGACGCGCAGATCTTCGGTCAGTTCCCATTCATCGGCGATGAAGCCGGCCAGGTTCTGGCCGTTATAGCTGGCATTCACCGCGAAGAAGGGCGAGCCGACGAAGCCGGCGCGGGTGGCCTGGACACCGTTGTTCAGGGCGACATTGACCAGCTTGGCATTGGGCGTGGCGGTCATCAGGGCGTTATTGCCCAGGTACCAGACATCCTTGGACGAATAATCGGCGAAATAGGCGCCGATGGTGATGGTGTTGCCCTCGAACACCTCGCGGCTGAGGCGCAGATCGTCGGTGAAGCTTTCGATCTGCTTGTCCACCGACCACAGGCCGGCGACGATGACCTGGGTGTTGAGGTCGGTGATGGCACCGGAACCGTTGGCGAAGCTGGCGGTGCCGGCCGTGGCGGCCCGGCCGGCGGCGGCGCGCACGGCGGCGTTGGCGTTGGCCGACGCGATGGTGTCGTTGATGAAGCTGCCCAGGGTCTGCGGGTTCGCACCCGTGAACAGGCCGCGGGTGTTCGCATCACCGCTGGTATAGTTCATCTTGTTGGAGAAGGACCAGTCGCCGAATTCCAGGTCCATGGTGGCGCCGACGATGGCGGCGTCCACACCGCGGCCATCGGCGAAGTCCTGGCGGATGCTTTGGCCCGGCGCCACTTCCAGCACGACATTGCGCAGATCATTGCCCAGCAGCGTGCCGGTGCCGGCATCGAAGCCGGGGAATTCCTTGATCTTGCCATTGTCATTGACCAGCGGCATGGCGGTGTAGAAGGCGTTCTTGTCCTTGGTATAGCGGCTATAGACCGTGATCTCGCCGTTCTCCAGCACCTTGGTGATGTTGCCGCTGACCTGGCCGCCGCGATCGGCGGGATACTGGGTGTCGCGGATGCCGTCCGACGTGCGGTAGAAGCCGCCGACCGAGAACAGCAGATCCTTGTCCAGCTGGCCCTGGTAATAGGTGTCGAAACGGTACAGGCCCTCATCCCCCACGGTCAGCTTGACGCTGCCCTCCGGGTCTTCCTTGCCCTTGCGCTGGATGAAATTGATGGTGGCACCCGGCTGGCCGTTGGAGAAGATCGGCGACGGGCCACCGCGCAGCACCTCCACCCGCTCCACCGTGTCGTCCAGGCGGAACAGGGAGGAGTTTTCCAGGAAGGAAAGGGTGGGCGGCGGGAAGATGGCCGACCCGTCCAACTGCACGGTGATGAAGGGCGCGTCGCCATCGGCCGGGAAGCCGCGCACGGAGATGTTGGCGCCGGCGGTGCCGCTGGTGCTTTCCACCCAGACGCCGGGGACGATCTTCAGGAGGTCGGCCGTGCTGCTGGGCTGCTGCTCGGCGATCTGTTCGGCCGTGGCGGTGGTGATGGAGAAGCTGGCATCCAGCTTCTTCAGACCGTCGGAGCGGGCCACGCCCGTCACGATGATCTCTTCCAGCATCACGCTTTCGCCGTCGCTGGTCTTGGCTTCCTGGGCCTGGGCCGCACCGGCGGCGGGCAGCAGCAAGGCCGCCAACGCGGCACCGGTCAGCAGCTTCTTGTCGAACTTGGTCATGAGGACCTCCCGTATGAGCATCATCCGGATGCTTCTTGTTGATGGGTGTGGCGGTATGGGGATTGCCGGGCGGCCTTGACACATGCCGCCCGATTGTCAGGCCGGGCGGACGAACTGGTCCAGCCGGAACTGGCGTATGTGACCGATGACCGCATCGGCCTCTGTCAGGATGCCGGGATCGCCGATGCCGACGGCCGGCATGCCGGCCGCCTTGATGGCGGTGATCCCGGCCATGCTGTCCTCCACGCCCAGGCACGCGGGCGCGGGGACATCCAGGGCCTTGGCGACGGACAGGAAGATGTCCGGCGCGGGCTTGGGATTGGGGATGGCGCCTGCATCGGCGACATGGTCGAACAGGTCGATGATGCCCAGGCGCGTCAGCAGGGTGGGCGCGTTGCGGCTGGCCGACGCCACGCCCAGCTTCAGCCCGGCGGCCTTCGCCGCCAGCAGCAGGTCGCGGACGCCCTCGAACAGATCGTCGGGAGAGAAGCGGGCGATCAGGTCCTGGTAATAGCCGTTCTTACGGCTCGCCGCTTCCGCCTTCTCCGCGTCGGTCAGGGTGACGGCAGAGCCGGCCAGGATGCGTTCCAGGCTGCCCATGCGGTCGATGCCCTTCAGCGCCTCGTTCTTGTCGCGGTCGAAGGGCACGCCCAGTTCGTCCGCCAGACGCTGCCAGGCCTGGTAATGGCCCTCCGCCGTGTCGGTCAGCACGCCATCCAGGTCGAAGATGATGGCCTTGATCGGGGCGGGGAAGGGCCCGCTGGCGATGGTGGTGTCGATGCCCGGCGTCAGGGTGACGGGCGCGCCATGATGGTGGATGGTCAGGGCGTCGCCCGCCAGCAGGCGATAGGTGGTGCCGGCGGCATCCACGGCAACGCGCAGGCGGCGCCCCTGCCAATTGATGCCGAAGCTGTAGCCGGTCCAGCCGGGCGGCAGCACCGGTTTGAGGCGGGCGACACCACCCTGCCAGCGCAGGCCGCCGAAGCCCCAGGCGATGCCCAGCCAGCTTCCGGCCATGGCCGCCATATGCACGCCATGGCTGGCATTGCCATGCAGATCGTCCAGATCGATCCGGGCCGTTTCGGTAAAGTAACGAATGGCCTTGGCGCTGTCACCAAGCTCCGCCGCCAGGATGCCATAGGTGCTGGGCGACAGGGTACTGTCATGGACTGTTACGGCTTCGTAATAATCGAAGTTACGGCGTTTCAGGTCGGTGCCGAACTTGTCGCCGGCCAGCAGCATGGCCAGCACCACATCGGCCTGCTTGCACACCTGATGGCGATAGATCGCCAGCGGGTGATAGTGCAGCAGCAGGGGATATTTGTCGGCCGGCGTGGTGGCGAAGGGCCAGACCGGCTTGGCCAGGAAATCATCATCCTGCGGGCTGACGCCCAGATCGGGGTCGGTGGGCAGGTACATGGCGTCGGCCGCCCGCTGCCACAGGGCGACCTCGTCATCCGACAGGCCGATGCGGGCGGTCAGCGCGGCCAGGGCGTCGGGCGCGTCGCTGCCCATGCGGCGATAGAGGTTGGCGGCGTGGGCCAGATGGGCGGCGGCCATGGCGTTGGTGTAGAAATTATTGTTCACCAGGGCGGTGTATTCATCCGGCCCCGTCACCTCATGAATGGTGAAGGCACCGCCCTTGCGGGCGTTGAAATGCCCGACCTGCGGCCAGATGCGGGCCGTTTCGAACAGCATCTCGGCGGCATGTGCGTAAAGGAAGGTGCTGTCGCCCGTCGCTTCCTCATACAGGCGCGCGGCGAAGGCGATGTCGGCATTGATATGATACTGGGCCGACCCGCTGGGATAATGGGCGGAACATTCGTCGCCGGCGATGGTGCGCCAGGGGAACAGGGCGCCGGCGCTATGCCCCATGCCGCGCGCATGGGCGCGGGCCCGGTCCAGGCGGCCGATGCGATATTCCAGCATGCGCCGCGCCAGCTGCGGGGCGGTGAAGGCCAGGACGGGCAGGATGAAGGTTTCCGTGTCCCAGAAATAATGGCCCTCATACCCTTCCCCCGTCAGGCCCTTGGCGGCGATGGAGGTGGCGCCGTCGCGGCCCGTGGACTGGTACAGGTGGAACAGGTTGAAGCGGATGGCCTGCTGCAGGCCGGCATCGCCATCGATCACCACATCGGCGTCGGCCCAGAACCGGGCCAGATCGTCGGCCTGTTCCTTGGCGATGACGTCCCAGCCATCGGCCGTGGCGGCGGCCAGCGTGGCGCCGGCATCGGCGAACAGATGCGCTTCGTCCCCGTCCGTATCGGCCCAGGCATAGGCGGCGAACTTGACCAGGGTGACGTCGTCGCCGGGCGTCAAGTCGGCATGGAAGGGCTGGCTGATGCTGTCGAGCGTCAGGAAGGGGGCTTCGGCCGTCAGGCCCCTGCCGGGGACATGGTCCTGGCGCAGCAGGGCGGTGCGGCGGGACAGGCGGGCCGTCTGGCGCAGGGCGGTGGGGACACCGTCATGGGTCACCGGGTGGCTGTCCACCCCGCCGCTGCCCAGTGAAACGCCGATGCGCGGATCATCGCCCTGACCTTCCGCCCGGCGGCCCCAGCGCAGGTCGGAGATCAAGGTGGCGGGGCCGGTATAGTCGATGGACCGCAGGGTCAGTTTCAGGGCCAGCAGGCCCGGCCGGTTGAGGTTGACCAGCCGTTCGGTGGCAATTTCAACCGTGCCGCCATTGGCCGCCTTGAAGCGCAGTGCCGTACGGAAACGCCCCGTGGCCAGATCCAGTTCGCGCACCAGGGTGGCGGTCGGGTCCTTGGCCAGATCGACGGTCTCACCATCCAGCACGATGCGCACATGCTTGGCATCGGCCACCGGCACGCGGGTGTCGGTGGTGAAGGCGAAACCGGTGAATTTCTCATGGTAATGGATCGGCGCCTGTTCGAAGAAACCGGCCAGGAAGGCACCATCGCTGGAACTGTCGACCCCGTCGATGCCGCCGCGCACGCCCAAGGCGCCGTTGGCCAGCGCGAACAGGCTTTCGTCGCGCGCCGCATTGGCCGGATCGAAACCCGTCACGCGGATGGTCCAGCCATCCCCGGCATCGGCACGCACATCCCCTGCGCGGACGTGAGATGCTCTCTCCGCCACGGCAAACCTCCCCGAAATACGCTTGCTCCCCCGCCAGGATGCGGTGGTTGGATTTCAACCTACCATCAATGATATCGATGTCAAGATATCGATGTCATTTTTCGACTACGTATGTGCCGAGGCTGTAACCTGCCCGGAAGGGTTGCCGCCAAGGCCTTGGAAAATGCCTGCACACGTGCGAATGTCGGCCTCGCATTTCCCTTTCCGTCACCCCCGCCGGATATCCATGACAAAGCCCGTTGCCGACCGCGGACGCGAGATCGAACCCAAGGCCGCGCCGGCCGGTCGCCTGACCATGGCCGACCTGGCGGAACTGGCGCAGGTGTCGAAGATCACGGTATCCCGTGCGCTGCGCGACAGCGCCACGGTGAAGCCCGACACGCGGGCCCGCATCCAGGCGCTGGCCAAGGAACATGGCTATAAGCTGAACCTGTCGGCGCGTAGCCTGCGCCTGCAGCGGTCCAATACCGTGGCCGTGGTGGTGGAGATGAAGCCCAGCCCCGACCGGCCGCTGTCCGACCCGTTCCCCATGGCGCTGATGGGCGGCATCTGCCAGGAATTGACCAGCATCGGCTATGCCGTGGTGCTGACCACCCGTGACGGGGTTCATATGCCGGCCGTGCAGACCGCCGATGGCATCATCCTGCTGGGCCAGGGCAGTCATGACGAGGCGGCGGTGCAACTGGCCGATGCCGACGTGCCCCTGGTCGTCTGGGGGGCCGAGGCGCCGGAGCATGATTACCTGACCGTCGGGTCCGACAACAGGCAGGGCGGGGCGCTGGCCGCCCGGCATTTCCTGTCCATCGGGCGCCGGCGCGGCCTGTTCCTGGGCGATACCAGCCATGCGGAGATCGAACAGCGCCATGCCGGGTTCCGCGAGGCCCTGCTGGCCAGCGGCGGTGAACTGGCGGGCGGCATTTCCTGCCCATTCAGCATTTCCGCCGGGTCGGCCGCCATCGCCGCCTGGATCGATGGCGGCGGGGCGGCGTTCGACTGCCTGTTCGCGGCCAGCGACATGCTGGCCATTGGCGCCATGCAGGCGTTACAGGAGCGCGGTTTGGCGGTTCCCGACGCGGTATCCGTGATCGGTTACGACGATACACCGCTCGGCGCCTGCCTGACGCCGCCCTTGTCGTCGGTGCACCAGGATTGGCAGGCGGGCGGCGAATTGCTGGCCCAACGCATCCTGGCGCTGATCAATGGCGAGAATGCAACCTCGGTCAGCCTGCCGGCGCGACTGGTCGTTCGCGGGACGTGAGGGCTGGCGCATGAATTGCTTGTAGAGGATCAGGACGCCGGGAATCCCCCTGTGCTCCAGGAAATATTTGCCGGCCGGAGCCTACCCGCATGCCCAGCTTGAAGACCGTCATCGACAGCGTGATCGCCGCCGGGGAACCCGTGACGGACGAGATCGAGCTGTTCCGCGATGTGTTGAACCAGGCGGGCATGGCCTGGGGCGGGGAACGGGTGACCAACGGGTCGCAGGACAGCGTGGGCATGGTGGATGACAAGCTGGACAGCTGGTCCGACTATCGCACCGTCGCCAAGGCGGACCTGGGCATCATGTACCGGAACCTGCAGGCCGGGGAGATCCTGCATTTCGTCTGGAACAATGGCACAGTGGTCGAGGCGCACAGCGTCATCATCTATGCCGTGGACAAGGTGAACGCCGTCATCACCGCCTTCGATGCCGAAGGCACCGGCGGGGCGCCGCACCTGTTCACCCTGACGCCGGAAACCATCCAGGGGACCGTGCAGGTCCAGACCTTCAACAACAGCCGGTCCGAACGGCTGCGCGGCGACATCAAGGACCGGTTCGAGAACTCGATTGACGGCGGCGACGGCAATGACATGATCGATGGCGGCCTGGGCAATGACACGCTGATCGGCGGGTCGGGCGATGACAGCCTGGTCGGCGGTTATGGCGATGACAGCCTGGAGGGCGGCCATGGCAACGACACGCTGGTGGCCACGGCCGGCAACGATGCGCTGATCGGCGGGGTCGGTCTGGACCGGCTGGTGGGCGGGTCGGGCAGCGATCGTTTCGTCTTCGCCCGCGTCACCGATACGCGCCTGTCCACGGCCCTGACCTTCAACAGCATGGATACGCTGGTCAATATCGATCTGGGCGGCAACGGCACTTTGCTGGCCGACAGTATCGAATTGCCGTTCGGTGTGACCAGCGTGGCCGGCGGCAGCGTCATCCGCGCCACCGGCGTTTCCTTCTATGAGGCGATGAACGGCCTGTTCGCACGCGGGCGACCGATGTACGACACCAACAAGGCCGGCCTGTTCAGCTATCTGGGCGAGGTCTATCTCATCATTTCCGGCCCCACGCGCAGCGCCAATCTGGGAAGCGACGACTATATCTTCCGGGTCCAGGGCTATTCCGGCGTGCTGGACGTGTCGGATTTCGGCTATTCCTTCACCACGATCGTGGGGGGGCGGGTGACGGTCAATACCACTGCGGCCGCCTATGAGATGGCGGGGACGGAGAACGATCTTCTGTATCTGGGGGTCGGCAGTTTCCGTGGCACAGGCAATGCGCTGGCCAATTCCATCCGCGGCGGGGCCGGCAATGATGTGCTGGATGGTGGTGCCGGTGCCGATACGCTGGTCGGCGGCGACGGCAACGACATCTATGTCATCGATGCCATCGGCGACGTCATCACCGACAGCGACGGCATCGATACGGTGCGCACCAGCCTGACCACCTATGTGCTGACGGCCGATCTGGAGCTGCTGGAATTCACCGGCACGACCGATGCCACGGGTACGGGCAATGCCGGCGATAACAGCCTGCGGGGCGGGTCGGGGGCGGACACGCTGACCGGCCTGGCCGGCAACGACACGCTGGATGGCGGGACGGGGGCCGACAGCCTGGTCGGCGGTGCCGGCAACGATACCTATATCGTCGATGATGCCGGCGATGTGATCCTGGAACTGACGGGCGAGGGCACCGACACGGTGCGCGCCCGCGCCGACAGCTATACGCTGGGTGCGGAACTGGAGAACCTGGTCTATGGCGGCCTGAACAGCTTCGCGGGCACGGGCAACGCCCTGGCCAATGCCATCACCGGCGGCACTGGCGACGACACGCTGGATGGCGGTACGGGCAACGACACGCTGGATGGCGCGGCGGGGGCCAATGTCCTGATCGGCGGTGCCGGCAACGACACCTATATCGTCGATGCGGGGACGGCCGACATCACCGAACTGGCCGGCGGCGGCACGGATACGGTGAGCACCAGCCTGGCCGCCTTCACCTTGGCGGCGGAGGTGGAGAACCTGGTCTATACCGGCGAGGATGATTTCGCGGGCACGGGCAGCGACGGCGACAACACCCTGACCAGTCTCGACGGCGCCGATACGCTGGATGGCGGTGCCGGCAACGACACGCTGGATGGTGGGGCGGGGGCGGACAGCCTGATCGGCGGTGCCGGCAACGACATCTTCATCGTCGATGATGAATTGGATGAGGTGGTGGAAGATGCGGGCGGCGGCACCGATATTGTGCGCACCAGCCTGGGCAGCCACACCCTGGCCGCCAATGTCGAGACCCTGATCTATACCGGCGGCGGCAATTTCGAAGGGACCGGCAATGAAGACGCCAATGCCATCACCGGCGGGACCGGGGCCGATACGCTGGCGGGCGGCGGCGGGGCCGACACGCTGAGCGGCGGGACGGGTGCCGACCTGTTCGCCTTGGCGGATGTGGCGGAAAGCCCCCTGGCCACCCCCATTACCATCGCCGATTTCAGCAGCGCTGAGGGCGACCGCGTCGACCTGTCGGGCATCGACGCCAACAGCGCCACACCCGCCGATGATGCTTTCACCTTCCTGGGCGTGGCCGCCTTCACCAATGTCGCCGGCCAGCTGCGCATCCAGGTGGTGGGCACCGATCTGCAATTGCTGGGCGACATCAATGGCGACGGTACGGCCGATTTCGCCGTCACCCTGACGGCGCTGACGACGCTGGCGGCCGGGGATATCGTTCTGTAATATGTCTGCCTGGTTCTACATCCCGCGTTCGATGCGCTGCACATAGGATTGGATCAGCTGGCGGATCAGGGTGGGGGCGGCGCGCAGCAATTCCTCGAACCGCTGGCGGGGGATCACCTCGCACACGGTCAGTTCCACCGCGGTGACGCTGGCGGCGCGGTTGGCATCGCGCAGCAGGGCCATCTCTCCGAACACGGCCCCCGGCCCCGCCCGTCCCAGCACCAGCACCTGGTCATCGGCCGCCTCTTTCCAGATCTCCACCAGCCCGGACTGGATCAGATAGGCGCCGTGCGCCTCGTCCCCGCGACGGAAGATGACGCGGCCGGGGGCGAACGTGTCGCGGCGCAGCAGCTTGTGCGTGCGTTCCGACACGATGGGATCATCGATGAAGATGGGATCGCCCTGGTCGGTGGGAATGCCATTGATGGCGCGCAGGGTGCGCACCAGCGAATGCAGGACGAAGCGCACCAGCGGCGGGCTGGCCCGCAATTGCTTCACGAACAGCTCGCGCGAGATGACGACCAGCCGCGTCGGTTCCACTGTGGCGATGCAGGCCGAGCGCGGGGCATTGTCGATCAGCCCCATCTCGCCCGCGATTTCCCCCGGCCCCAGCATGGCGAGCCGGTGCTTGGTGCCATTGACGGCCCGGAAAACCTCCACCCGGCCGGCGATGATCAGGAACGCATCCCCGCCACTATCGCCTTCCTTGATGAGCAGCCGGCCGGGCGCGACATTGATCTCTTCCAATTCCGGTTTCCTGATCGGTGACGGGCGGGGCACAGTCTGCCCCCGGAAAATTGATTAATCATTTACGGGTCACACATGTGTGACTGCAAGCACGGTCTGGCGTGATTTCAGGTGGCGGATGGGTGTGGACTGTTGTGCTTTTCCAATCCTTGACTGAAAGTGCCGGAAAGACGGGTCGGGGCACGGTCCGGCGCGATCAGGGCGGGGACATGAGCGACGACGGCTTCTTTGTGCGTTTCTGGGGCGTGCGCGGCAGCATCGCCACCACGGGGGCCGACACGCTGCGCTATGGCGGCAACACCACCTGCCTGGAGATGCGCTGCGGCCCGCACCTGCTGATCTTCGATGCCGGCACGGGCATCCGCCTGCTGGGCACCGCGCTGGAGGCGGCGGGCGAACCGGTGACGGCCGACCTGTTCTTCACCCACACCCATATCGATCATGTCGTGGGTTTCCCGTTTTTCGGCCCTTTCCATGACCGGCGCAGCCGCATCAGCCTGTGGGAGGGGCATCTGGGCCCCGACCTGACGCTGGGCGGGGTGCTGGGCGGCCTGATGGCGGCCCCCCTGTTCCCTGTGCCGCTGCGCGGGCTGGAACGCTGCATGGATTACCGCAAGTTCACGGCCGGCCAAGTGCTGGAACCGCGCCCCGGCCTGATCGTCCGCACCTGCGCGCTGAACCATCCCAACGGCGCCACCGGCTACCGCGTCGATTACCGGGGCCGGTCCATCTGCCTGATCACCGATACCGAGCATCCGGCCCAGGGCCGGGATGAGACCATCGCCGATCTGGTGCGTGGGGCCGATGTGATGATCTATGACGCCACCTACAGCGATGACGACTATGCCGACCATGTCGGCTGGGGCCATTCCACCTGGCAGGAGGCGCTGCGCCTGGCCGCCCATGCGGGGGTCCGCTATCCCGTGATCTTCCACCATGCGCCCGAACGCACCGATATCCTGCTGGACCGGATCGGCGAGGAGGCGCGCGCCCTGCACCAAGGCGCCCTGGTGGCGCGGGAGGGGCAGGTCATCACACCGGATGGCGAACGGATGATGTGATCGAAGC
This sequence comes from Niveispirillum sp. GW835-FHT14G11, assembly GCF_058793615.1. Lineage (NCBI taxonomy): Bacteria > Pseudomonadati > Pseudomonadota > Alphaproteobacteria > Rhodospirillales > Azospirillaceae > Niveispirillum > Niveispirillum sp. GW835-FHT14G11. The sequence goes on along the minus strand of NZ_JBXAFZ010000010.1, from coordinate 258,603 downwards.
ATCGGCGGCACGCGGAAGGCGAGCAACCACCAAAGGGTGTGTATATCACCACCTTCAGTCGTATTTCTATTTGGCCGCTTCTATGGTTAATGTCGTTGTCACGGGTGTGTTAACGCATAAACGACTGGCCTTCCCCGCCCCCTCCGGCTTACATCTTTAGACAAGGCGTCAGGGAAGGCCTGGGGGAAGATGCGTCGCTGCTTGGCATTTCTGGGGGTGGCTGCCGTCCTGGCGCCGGCCGGCGCCGTTGCGCAGACCGCACCCGGCCGCCTGCCTGGCAGCGTGGAGCCCGGCCGGCCCACCGTGCCGGCCCCGCTGGAAGAGTTGCGCAAGGCGCCCAAGGCGCAGCTGCAATTCTCCATCCCCGCCCAGCGCAAGGGGGCACCGGCCGCCGGTGCCGCCGACCTGCGCTTCACCTTGACCCGTGTCGCGGTGCAGGGGGCGGCGGTCATCGATCCGGAAACAGAATTCGCCGCCGATATCGCCGCACTGATCGCCAAGCCGGTGACCCTGGCTGACATATCGGCGCTGGCCGACCGTATCCAGGCCCGCTATCTGACGTTGGGATATGGCCTGACCCGCGTATTCGTGCCGGCGCAGGAAATCCGTGACCAGACCATCACCATCCGCGTCATCGAAGGTCATCTGGAGCGCGCCCGCGTGGAAGGCGGGGGCCTGCGGGCACGGGCACGGGTGGAGGCGCGGCTGGCCGACGCCCTGGCCGCGCGGCCGGCGCGGGTGGACTTGATCGAGCGCGGCCTGCTGCTGGTCGATGATCTGCCGGGCGTCACGGTGACCGGGCTGATCCGGCCCGGTGACAGTTTCGGGGCGGCGGAACTGCTGGTCGGCTATACCGAGACGCCCTATGCCATGGTGGCCGGGATCGGCAACCGGGGATCGGACTTTGCCGGGCCATGGTCGGCCTTTGTCGATCTGGCGGCCAATTCCGCCCTGGGGATGGGGGAGCAGCTGGGCGTCACCCTGTCCGCCACCCCGCAGATCAAGGAACAGCGGTCGGCCAATGGCCGCTGGGTGCAGCCGCTGGAAGGCTCCGGCCTGTCGCTGACCAGCAATGTCAATTACAGCCGGGGGCGGCCCGGCGCGTCGCTGAAGCCCTTTGCGGTGGCCACCGAATCCTATGGCATGGGCCAGCGCCTGTCCGTGGCCGTGATCCGCTCGCGCGCCCGCAATTTGACACTGGAGGCGGGGTGGAACGCCCAGGCCGCGACTGTCGCGCTGCTGAACCTGCCCTTCAGCCGTGACCGGTGGCGCAGCCTGGATGCCCGCGCCACCTATAGCCAGCTGCGTTTCCTGGGTGGCGACCTGTATGCCCAGGTCGGCGTGACCCAGGGGCTGAACGTCGCCGGAGCGACGGGGCGCGGCGATGTCCGTGCCTCGCGCCTGCGGCCGGAGCCCTGGTATTCCAAGTTCAATGCGGAACTGGCCTATGGCTATCGCCTGCCTGCCGATATCGGCGCCACCCTGACGGTCGCCGGGCAATACACGCCCGACACGCTGCTGGCCGGCGAAGAGTTCGCGCTGGGCGGCAGCCGGTTCGGCCGCGGTTATAATGGCGGTGACCTGTCGGGCCCCAATGGCGTGGGCGGCGGGCTGGAACTGCGGCGCAGCTTCAATCCGGGGATCGAGCGGGTGGATGGGCTGACCCTGTACGGGTTCCTGGATACAGGCCGGGTCTGGGACAGCGTGGCGGCCAGCACGCATCTGGTCTCGGCCGGCGGTGGGGTGCGGCTGGGCCTGTTCGGCAAGGCCAGCCTGTCGGCGGAGCTGGCCCGCACCTTGCGTTCCCTGCCCCTGCCGGGGGCGGAGGGGCGGCGCACGCGCCTGTTCATCGACCTCACGGTTCAGATCTGACGGGGATGGCAATGACGGCGGTGCGGCGGCAGGCAGGACGGGACAGGCGATGGGGGCGGGGGTTCCGCGCCCTGACGCTGGCGTCCGTCTTCACTCTGCCGGCAGCGGCGCAATCCCCCCAGGGCGGCACCGTGGTCGTGGGCGGGGCCACCATTACCGCTGGCCAGGGCGGCCAGACCCTGATCAACCAGACCAGCGACCGCGCCCTGATCGACTGGCGCAGCTTCGATATCGGCCAGGACGCGTCGGTGCGGGTCACCCAGCCGGGGGCGGGGTCGCTGCTGGTCAATCGCGTGACCGGTAACGGGTCCGGCACGCGCATCGACGGGTCGTTGAGCGCCAATGGCCAGGTGGTGGTCATCGACAAGGCCGGCATCATCATCGGGCGCGGGGCGCGGGTGGATGCCGGATCCTTCCTGGCCACCACCGCCGATATCGACAATGCGGATGTTGCCGCCGGGCGCCTGATCTTCGGCAAGGCGGGGCTGGCCGGGGCTTCGGTGGTCAATGAGGGCACGATCCGCGTGGCCGAGGGCGGCTATGCCGTGCTGGCGGGTGCGGAGGTGCGCAATGGTGGCCTGGTGGAGGCCCGCCTGGGCCGTGTCGTGCTGGCGGGTGCGGAGCGGTTCACGCTGGATCTGGCTGGCGACGGGTTGCTGCGGTTCGAACTGCCGGGGGATGTCGCGGGCCGGGTGGTCAATGACGGCACCCTGACGGGGGCCCAGGTGCTGATGACGGCGCGGGCAGCGCGTGACGGCATGGCCGGGGTGGTCAATGCCGGGGGTCTGGTGGAAGCCACCACAGCGCGGGAGGTGGATGGCCGCATCATCATCGGTGGCGAGGGGACGGAGACAGAGATTACCGGCACCGTGCGGGCCGCGGGCGGGTCCGTCGATATTCTTGGCGACAAGGTGGTGCTGACCGGGGCGACCATCGATGCCGCCGGTGCCGTCGATGGCGGCAGCGTGCGGATCGGCGGGGATTTTCAGGGCGGTGGCGACCTGCATCGCGCCCAGACCACCCGCATCGATGCCGACAGCCGGATCAGCGCCGATGGCGCCACCGGGGCCGGCGGGCGGGTCATCGTCTGGGCCGACGGGCGCACCGATTATGCCGGGGCGATCAGTGCGCGGGGTGCCAGCGATGGCGGCTTTGCCGAAGTGTCGGGCAAGGGCAGCCTGCGCTTTGCCGGCACGGCCGATCTGGCCGGCGGGGCGGGGGGCAAGGCGGGGGAATTGCTGCTGGACCCGACCAATATCACCATCGGGACGGTGGCGGATATTGATGGGGCGGGCGCACAGGATGATGACATCCCGGCCAATGGCACCATCGGGTCCGGCGATCATGGCAGCGTCACCAGCCTGATCACGGCATCGGCCATCAATGCGCTGTTGAACAATGGCACCAGCGTATCCCTGGCGGCCAGCAACGACATCAATGTCAACAATTCGATTGCCAAGAATTCGGGCAACAACAATGCCACCCTGAAGCTGGATGCCGGCCGGGACCTGACCTTCGCGTCGGGCGTGGGTGTGACGTCCAGCAGCGGCGCGCTGTCCATGGATTTCGATGCCGGCCGGTCATTCCAGGCGACCAGCGGCAGTTTCACCAGCAATGGCGGCAGCATCGATATCCGCGCCACCGGCACCGGTGCCGCCACCGGTATCAACCTGTCCGGCGCCAGTTTCACTACCGGTTCCGGCAGCCTGACCTTGGTGGGCACGGGATCGGCGACGGGCGTGTATCTGGGCGGTGGGTCCAGCCTGTCGGCCGGCAATGGCGGCATAGCCGTGACCGGTACGGGTGCAGTGGGCGTGGATTTCGCCTATGGCACCGCATCCGCCACGGGCAATGGCACGGTTACGGTCAGCGGCACCTCCAACGGCACCGGTGCCGGTTCCATCGGCATCCGGCTGGACGGGACCAGCGGCGGCGGCATCAGCGCATCCTCAGGCGCGGTCACCCTGACCGGTACCGGCGCCAGTGGCACCGGCACGGCCAATCATGGCGTGCTGGTCATGGGCGGGTTCGGGGTTACGTCGGGTTCCGGTACGCTGACCGTGACAGCCACGGGCGGGACCGGCAGCAACGACCTGCTGTTCAGCGGCAGCGGCAATTTCGGCGGAAGCAGCAGCAGCCAGAGCGGCAACATCGAGGTGCGTGCCGACAGCATGTATCTGACCGGTGCCAGCATCCGGTCGTCGGGAACCGTTCGATTGCGCACCCGTACCGCCAGCCGCGATCTGATTATCGGCGGGACGGATGACAGTCTGGGCCTGGCCCTGTCCGGCACCGAACTGGCCACGGTGACGGCGGGTACGCTGGCGCTTGGCCATTCGGAACATACCGGCAGCATCAGCGTGGACGCCAATCCCGGCACCAGTGGCATCGGCGCCCTGGAGATCAGTGGCGCCGCCCTGGTGGCGAATGCCAGCAACGGCCTGCCCGGCCTCGCCCAGACCTTCCTTAATGCCGGCCGGAACGTGACACTGGTCAGTGACGGCGCCATGACCGTCTCCAACAATATCAACAAGAGCGGCAGCACCGCCGCCACCTTGACCCTGCGGGCCGGCGGCAACCTGACCATTGACCCCGGCGTGGATTTCGTGGGCAGCAACGGGTTGTTCAACCTGGACTTCACCGCCGGCTATACGACCACGGGCACCCTGAACGGCAGCGGCAACAGCGCCTGGACCAGCAATGGCGGCACCGTTGCGCTGGCCGGCCGGACGGGCGTGACCCTGTCCGGCATGAATGTCACATCCGGGGCCGGCACCATCGTGCTGGCCGGCGGCGACATCACCTTGACCGGTACCAGCATCACCAGCACGGGACGCGTCGTGCTTCGCCCCTTTGCGTCCGGCGGCCAGATGAATATCGGCTCCACGGATTCCGGTGGTGGTGTGACGCACGTGTCCCAAGGGGAGATAAATCAGGTCAGTGCGGGCGTACTGCGCCTGGGCCTTGCGGACGACGGTACTGCCAGTTATGGCGGCAATATGGTGATCAGCAGCGCGCTGAGCCATGCCAGCGATACGGTCGAACTGGCCAGCGGCGGGTCGGTGACGCAGACGGCGGATATCAATGTCGCCAATCTGGCCCTGCTGGGCACGGGCGGCAGCTTCACTCTGACCCGCACCGGCAACGATGTCACGACGCTGGCCGCTAATACCGGGTCGGTGGATTTCCGCAGCAACCTGTCCCTGATCGTCGGCACGGTGGCAGGCACCACGGGCCTGACCTTCACGGGAAATGCCCGTCTCTATGCTGCCGACGCCCTGATCAGCCTGAACCAGGCCGTCAATTATGCCGGGTCGGGCACGGGGACGCTGACAGTGTCCAGCGATATCGACGTGGCGGTCGGGGCCAATATCGGCGTGACCGGAACCGGCAAGCTGAACATCGTGCTGGCCGCCGACGGGAACCAGGCGGGGACAGCGGGCAAGGTGTCCATCAATGGAGCGGTGCTGCAGACCAATGGCGGCGATATCTATGTCGGCAGTATCGGCGAGGATGAGGTCAACCTCGGCACCATCAATTCCACCGGCATCGCCTTCTGCGCGATAGGTGTCACGACCGGCTGTCTTGAGGGTGCCGTCGGCAAGGCCGATACCGGCATCGGCGTGAATGTCACATCCAGCACGCTGAATGCCGGAAGCGGTGGCGATATCAGGATCGTTGGCCAGGGTGCCGCCAGCGGCACCAACAGCACCACGGGTATCGGCATCAGTATCTCCGGCGGAAGCACTCTCTCTGTCGCGGGCAACGGGTCCATCACCCTGAACGGCACGGGCGGGGCCGGCAATGATACCGGCATCGGCATCAATGTCTCTAGTGGCAACCTGACCGCAACCGGTGCCGGGACCATCACACTGAACGGTACGGGCGGGACCGGTAACGATCTGACCATCGGTGTCGCCATCGGTGCCCACAGCGTCATGAGCACGGCCACCGGCGCGCTTGCCCTCAACGGCACGCAAGCCGCGACCGGCACGAACAAATACGGCATCCTGCTGCGCGCCGATCCCGGCAGCAGCGATGCCACGCGCAGCGCCATCTATTCCACGGGCGGCGGCTCCGTCTCGCTGACGGCTGTGGGGGCCGGCGCGCGGCTGGTGGCCAACCGTGACAGCGGGGCGGAGTTCAGCCGCGCGTTCATCGGCTGGAACGGGACCACTGCCGGCGGCGGCACCGTCACGCTGACGGCCGACGATATGGGCTTGTCCAACGGGTCGGGTGGTACCGCACTGTCTATCGGTGGTTCCGGCAATCTGGTTCTGCAGTCCTATAGCGCCAATGCCAGCATTGGCCTGGGTACCGGATCCGGTGATCTGGGGTTGGGCCAGGGGGAACTGGATAGTTTCCGCGACGGGTTCAGCAGCATCACCATCGGCCGGTCGGATGGCACGGGCGCTATCAGCGTCGCCGGCGCCACCTTCAAGGACAATGTCACGATCCAGGGTGGCACCGGCGCCATCACCATCGCCGGTGCGCTTTCCACGACCGATACCAATGCTGGCGCCGTGTCTGTGGAAACCAGGGGGCTGCTGACCGTCAGTGCGGCCATCAGCACGCAGAACCAGGATATCACGCTGGCCGCCGACCGGCTGAACCTGACCGGCAGCCTGGATGCGGGCACGGCCATTGCCACCTTGACCACGGCCACGGCGGCGCGTGCCATCGATTTGGGGTCGGCCACCGATGCGGCCACGGCGCTGGAGATTTCCAGCGCAGAGCTGAACCTTGTGAAGGCGGGGATCATCCGGGTCGGGTCGAGCAGTGCCGGCGCCATCAGCGTGACCCAGGCCATCGCTCCCTCCCAATCCAGCACCCTGCATCTGCGCAGCGGGGCCGGCATCACCCAGACCGGGGCGATCACCGTCGCCAATCTGGCGGTGACGGCCACGGGGGCGGTGGCCCTGGCGTCGGCCAACAATGCGGTCACCAGCTTTGCCGCCAGCGCCAGCAACAGCAATGTCGCGTTGCGTGACGATACCGGCTTTGCTGTCGCCACCGTGGACAGCGTGGCCGGCGTGTCGCTGGGTACCGGCAATCTGGCGCTGACCAGCACGGGGACGGTCACGCAGACCGCCGCCATCACCGCCGCCGGTCTGGCCCTGACCGGGACGGGGGGGGCCTATGTGCTGGCCCATGCGTCGAATGCCGTTTCCACTGTTGCCGCCAATACCGGCGCCGTCGATCTCGGCCTGTCGGGGGCGGGCAGCGTCGGCACGGTCGGGTCGGTCACGGGCATCACCACCAGCGGCACCACGGCGCTGACCACGGGTGGCAATCTGACCATCGCGTCGGGGGCCACGGTATCGGCCGGTGGCACGGACGATGCCCTGGTCCTGGCCGCCAATGGCAATTTCATCAATAATGGCGGGTCAGGCGCCCTGACTGTGGCCGGTGGCGGGCGGTTTCTGGTGTTTTCCAACGCGCCATCGACCAGCAGCACGGGTGGGGTTTCCGCCTTGCCGCTCTATAACCGCGCCTTCACCTTCAGTGGTCGTACCTATTCAACGGTGTCCAATACCGGCAACCGCTTCGTCTATAGCTACGCGCCCACCCTGACCGTGACGCCGGACAGTGTCAGTCGCACCTATACCGGGTCCACGATCACCGGTCTGGAGTATTCGATCACCGGACTGGTCACGGGGGACAGCCTGTCGGATGCCGTCAGCGGCACGGGCACCATCACCGGGGCCGGGCGCAATGTCGGTGCCTATACCCTGACGGCGGGGGCGGGGACGCTGGCGTCGGATCTGGGATATGGGTTCAGCTATGGCACCGGCACGCTGACGGTGACCAAGAAGGCACTGACCTATGCCGTGGCCAATGGCAGCACGACCTATGGCACGCTGGCCGGTGACGGGGCGGTGACATGGACGGGGCTGGTCGATGGTGACGATCTGGCCGGCACCGTCACCACCTATCGCGGGACCACGGCCGAAACGCTGGCGGTGCGCACCGATGTCGGCAGCCTGACGCAGAAGGTCACCGGCCTGACCGGCACCGATGCCGGCAATTATGAGATCGCGGCGACGGGCAATACCGACGGTACCCTGACCATCGCGCAGAAGGCCCTGACCTATAGCGTGGCGGCGGTGGACAGCATCTATGGCACGCTGGCGACGCTGGCCAGTGCCGTGCTGACCGGTGTGGTGTCGGGCGATGATGTGACGGCCAGTGTCGCCCTGTCGGGCGGGACGCTGGCGGCCAAGCTGGCCGCCGGCACCTATGATCAGACGGTGACGCTGGGCGGGGCCGATCTGGGCAATTACAGCTATGCCAGCGGCCATTCGGTGGGCCAGCTGACGGTGGCGCGCAAGCAGATCACCTATACGATTTCTGATGTCAGCTCCACCTATGGCACCCTGGCCGTGCTGGGCAATCCGGTCCTGACGGGGGTGGAGACGGGGGACACTGTCACGGCCGACGTGCTGCTGGGCAGCGGCACCCTGACCAACCGGCTGTCGGCGGGAACCCATAATCTGGTGCTGAGCAGTCTGGCGGGCACATCGTCGGCCAATTACGTGCTGGCCGGCAGCGGCAACCGCAACGGCACATTGACCATCGCGCAGAAGGCCCTGACGGCCAGCATCGCCAGCGTCAGCGGCACCTATGGCCAGGGGATCACCCCCGGTGCGGTCAGCCTGACCGGATTGGTGACGGGCGACAGCGTCACCGGCGATCTGGTGGTGGAGGCGGGGGGGAGCAGTGTCACTGTCGGGCCGACGCTGGCGGCGGGGTCCTATACGCAGCGGGTGACCGGTCTGTCCGGGGCCGATGCGGCCAACTATGTGCTGCAGGGCGGGCCGTTCACATCCAGCCTGACGGTGACGCCGGCCGCGCTGACCGTGACGGCGGCCAGTCTGTCCAAGATCTATGGCACGGATGATCCGACCCTGACCTATAGCGTGACCGGTCTGGTCAATGGCGACAGTTTGTCGGGGGCGTTGACCCGTGTCGCGGGCCGCAATGTCGGTACCTATGCCATCAATCAGGGCAGCCTGTCGGCCAGCAGCAATTACACGCTGAGCTTCCAGGCTGGCACCCTGACCATCAATCCGGCGGCCTTGACCATCACCGCCGCCTCCGTGGCCAAGGTCTATGGCAATGATGATCCGGCCCTGACCTATGGCGTGACGGGGCTGGTGGCCGGTGACAGCCTGTCAGGCAGCCTGACCCGTGCCACCGGCCGCGATGCCGGGACCTATGCGATCAGCCAGGGCAGCCTGGCGGCGGGGTCGAACTATGTTGTGACGTTCCAGGGGGGGACCCTGACCATCACTCCGGCCCCGCTGACCATCAGCGCGGCGTCGGTGACCAAGGTCTATGGCGCGGATGATCCGGCATTGACCTATGGCGTCACGGGGCTGGCGGCCGGTGACACAATGTCGGGCAGCCTGACCCGCGCGCCCGGCCGCGATGTCGGCACCTATGCCATCAGCCAGGGCAGCCTGTCGGCGGGGCCGAACTATGATGTGACGTTCCAGGGCGGGTCCCTGACCGTGACACCGGCGGCGTTGACCATCACCGCCGGGTCGGCAACCAAGGTCTATGGCACGGATGATCCGGCCTTTTCCTACAGCGTTGCCGGGCTGCTGGCGGGGGACAGCCTGTCAGGGGCGCTGGAGCGGGCGGGGGGCCGCGATGTCGGCACCTATGCCATCAGTCAGGGCAGCCTGACGGCGGGGGCCAACTATAATGTCAGCTTCCAGGGCGGGTCGCTGACCATTACGCCGGCCGCCCTGACCATCACCGCCGCGTCGGTGACCAAGATCTATGGCGATGCCGATCCCAGCCTGGGGTACAGCGTTTCCGGCCTGGTGGCGGGTGACAGTCTGGGCGGCGAACTGGCCCGCACCCAGGGGGAGAATGTCGGGACCTATGCCATTACCCAGGGCAGCCTGGATGCCGGGGCGAATTATACGGTCAGGTTCCAGGGCGGGGCGCTGACCATCAATCCGGCGGCGCTGAGTGTGACGGCCGATGCCATCACCAGCCTCTATATGGATCGTGATCCGGAACTCACCTATCAGGTGTCCGGGCTGAAGCGCGGGGATGACGCGGGTGCGGTCCTGTCCGGCACATTGGTCCGTGCCGCCGGTACCGATGTCGGCACCTATGCCATTACCCAGGGCGGGCTGGTGGCCAATGCCAATTACCGGCTGAATTTCACCGGCGCGGAATTCACCATCCTGCCGGCCAACCTGACCCTGTCGGTGGTGGCCGCCAACCTGACCAAGATCTATGGCGACGCCGACCCCAACCTCAGCTTCACCGCCACCGGCCTGCGCGGGCGCGACACGCTGGAAGCGGTGTTGACCGGCAGCCTGTCGCGGGTGGCCGGCGAAGATGTGGGGACCTATGCCATCAATCAGGGCAGCCTTGCCAGCACCAGTGCCAATTACATCATAGCGTTCACGCCCGGCACCCTGACCATCAATCCCGCCAACCTGTCGGTGGCGGCGATGATGGTGACGCGGACCTATGGCGATGGCGACCCCACCTTGACCTACAGCGTCAGCGGGTTGAAGCGCGGGGATACGGCCGGTTCGGTACTGTCGGGCGGGCTGGCGCGGGCGGGCGGTGAGGATGCGGGAACCTATGCTATCGGCCTGGGCAGCCTGGCGCTGAACAGTGCTAACTACACAATGTCCTTCACGGGTGGGCAGCTGACCATCAATCCGGCCCTGTTGTCGGTGACGGCCAATGCGGTCAGCCGGCTGTATGGCGCCGCCGATCCGGCCCTGACCTATGCGGTGGCGGGGCTGAAGCGCGGGGACAGTGCCGGCACCGTGCTGTCGGGCGCGCTGGTGCGCGATGGGGGCGGCAATGCCGGACGCTATGCCATCCGTCAGGGCACACTGGCGGCCAATGGCAATTACCAGATCAGCTTCCAGGGCGCGGACCTGACCATCAATCCCGCGCCGCTGTCGGTGCTGGTGGACAGCGTGACACGGGCCTATGGCGCCGCCAACCCGGTATTTACGGCGCAGTTCCAGGGCCTGGTCAATGGCGATACGGGCGACAGCCTGACGGGCCTGCGCTTCCAGACCCTGGCCGATGCGACCGCTGCCGCCGGTCCCTATGCCATCAATGCCGACGGGATCACCAACGGCAATTACCAGATCACCTATGTCGCCGGGCAACTGACCGTGACCGGTGGTGGCGTCCTGCCGCCCGCCGTGGCCGAAGCGGCGCCGGTGACCACCATCACCCAGCCGGCGCGGGCCCCGGTGGTGCCCACCGTGACGGTGGCCGCCCCCGTGGTGGCGGCCCCCACCGCACCCCCGCCGGCACCGGCCAGCAGCACGCCGGCCCCCACCGTCGATGGCGCGTCGGCGGCCCTGGCGGCGGTAAACCAGAATGTGCAGTCGGCCAGCGGGTCGGCCGCCGATGATGACAGCGCGGCGGAGGAGATGATCCCCGGCCTGCTGTCGCAGCAGCGGCGCCTGCCCGGCGAGGCGCCGGAGGGCACGCCCGGCCTGGAACAGCAATTCCCCAACCTGGGAAGGGTGTGGTGATGGCGCGGCCGCTCGCCCCCCTGTTCCTGGCCTTGCTGCTGCTGGGTTGTGTCGCCGAGGGGATGGCGGCGCCTGCGAAACCGGCTGCCCCCGCCGCCGGCCCGACCGCCATGGGCCGCAACATCATCGGTGAGGAATGCCGCGCCGTGCCGTTGGAGAGTGCCGAGGGCAAGGCCTATGCCCTGTTCTGCGGCAGCTGGGAACAGCCCAGCGGCGGGCTTTCCGTCACCGACCTCTATGATCCGCTGCCCAAGGACAAGGCGGCGTCGGAACGGCAGATGCTGCTGGAGAATGGCCGCACCGCCTGGGCCGGGGCCTTGGCGCAGAAGGCCATCTGCCGGCCGCCGATCCATGAGACCAGCCCGTCCGGCCAGCCGGCACTGGTCAGCCAGTGCCAGCTGCGCGAGGGGGGCTGGCCCTATCTGGCCGTCACCCTGTTCGATGGGCAGCGCATGGTGCAGGCTGACGGCATCCCGGCCCTGGCCGACCTGCTGATGGATGCCAATCGCCGGTTGAAGGCGGAACCGGTCACGGGTGCGGCGGGGGCGAACGACTGGTCGATGGCGCTTCGCGCATCACTGGGCGATGGCGCGCTGTCCTTCGGGCGCGGCGACCTGAACGCGTTCGAGCGGACGTCGGAGGTGGGGCGCCTGTCCAATTCGGTGGAGGATTATGCCGGTGCGGAGTCAGCCTATCGCAAGGCGCTGGCCATCCAGACCAAGGCGCTGAGCGATGACAGTCCGGGTGCCGGCGACACGCTGATGGCGCTGGCGCTGGAGGTCTCCAACCAGGGGCGGGGGCCGGAGGCCGATGCCCTGTTCCGCCGCGCCGATGCCTTGCTGCAGAAAAGCTTCGACAAGGCGGCCCGCGCCCGGCTGGGCAGTTACATGGCCTTCCATGCCGCTAATGGCGGCGATGCGCGCCGGGCCCTGTCGCTGGGGCGCGAGAGCAGCGCCACCCGCCGCGCCATCGTCGATGATCTGGAGGAACAGGCCGGCGGCGGCGCCAACCGCGCGGTGCTGGGCAGTCTGGCGGCCGCGCGGGGCGACCTGATCCATTCCTTGCTGCTGGAGGCCACGGTTTCCCTGCGCCTGGAGCAGTATGGTCTGGCCGATGCCGCCGCGCAGGAGGCGGCGACCCTGTTCAGCCGCACGCGCGGCCTGCCGCCCTGGTGGCATGCGCGCATCCTAGGCATCCAGGGGCTGGCCAGGGCCGGCAAGGGTGACGCGGCCGGCGGGGCCGCCCTGATGTCCAAGGCGGTTTCGTCCAACAAGCAGCTGTTCGGGGCCGGCTGGCCGGTGGCATCCAGCATGCTGGAACTGGGCCGGGTCTATGCCCAGGCCGGCATGGATGATGAGGCGCTGGCCATCTATCGCGACGCGCTGACCATGCTGGCCGGGCTGGACACCGATCGGGGGCAATTGCCGCTGGACCGGCTGGCCCCGTTCCTGGATGTGCTGTATCGCCGGTCGCAGGCCGAGCCCGACCGGCGCGTGGATTATCATGCCGAGATGTTCGGGGCGGTGCAGGCGGTGCGCGAAGGGGTGGTGGGCCAGACCATCACCCGCGCTGCCGCCCGCTTCGCCAGCGCCGATGCGGGCGTGTCCGACCTGATCCGCCGGCAGCAGGATGCGGTGCGCAACCGTGATCGCCTGCGCATCGAGGCCGCAGCGGAAACCGCCAAGCCCGACGCACAGCGTGACCGGGCACGGGAGGCCGAACTGGCCAAGCAGCTGGAGACGGCGACAGTCGAGGCGCAGGGGCTGGAGCGGCAATTGCAGGCCGCCTTTCCCGATTATGCCCGCCTGACCAAGCCGGCGCCGGTGGAACCGGCGGCGCTGCGGGCCCGACTGCGCGACGGGCAGGCGCTGGTGCAGTTCGCCTTTGCCTCCGCCGGCTCCTATGGGTTCATCCTGACGAAATCTGGCATCACTGCGTATTCGGTCACGATCGGGCGGGCGGCGTTGCAGGATCAGGTTGCGGAACTACGGCGGTCGATCACCCCGCGCGCCGGATTGCTGCCGCCCTTCGACCTGGACCTGTCGCATGATCTTTATGTCCGGCTGTTCGGCGGGGCCGGCGATGCGCTGGTCGGCGTAAAGCATCTGGTGCTGGTGCCGTCGGCAGCGCTGGCCAGCCTGCCGCCGGCTTTGCTGGTGCGGGCGAAGCCGCAGGCGGGGGACTATGCCGGTGCGGCGTGGCTGGTGCGGGACATGGCCTTGTCGGTGGTGCCATCGGTGCCGGCCTTCCTGGCCTTGTCGGGGGCCGCCACACGGGCACCGGCGGCCAAACCCTTCATCGGCTTCGCCGCCCCGCCCTTCCAGGGCAAGGATGCGGGCGGGCTGACGGCGTTGGCAGACGATTGCCGCACCGATGCCGCCCTGGACCCTGCCCTGCTGCGGGCCCTGGCGCCCTTGCCGGAGACGGCGGGGGAGATCGGGGAGATCGGGCGGCGGCTGGGCGCCACCCCGGCCGATCTGATGACGGGGCCGGCGGTGACCAAGGCGGCGGTACGCGCGGCGGGGTTGGACCAGTATCGCATCGTCTATTTCGCCACGCATGGCCTGCTGCCGGGTGAGCTGCGCTGCCAGTCGCAGCCGGGGCTGGCCCTGGCCCCCCCCGACACGCCGCCGGCCAGTGCGGCCGATGACGGGTTGCTGACCGCATCCGACATCGCGCTGCTGCGCCTGAATGCCGATCTGGTGGTGCTGTCGGCCTGCAACACGGCGGGCGGCGACGCCAAGCTGGGGGGTGAGGCGCTGTCCGGGCTGGCGGAAAGCTTCTTCTTTGCCGGGGCGCGCGGTCTGCTGGTCAGCCATTGGCAGGTGCCCTCGGCCCCCACCGTGCGGCTGATGACCGGGCTGTTCGCGCAAGATCCCGGCCTGGACAAGGCGGCCGCCCTGGCGGCGGCACAGCGATCATTGGCGTCGTCGCCGGCGACGGCGCATCCTTTCAACTGGGCGGCCTTCACCCTGGTCGGTGCGGCCGCCAACCCTGGCAATGGAGCCTGATCCCATGATCCGCCCCGCCCCGCTTGTGGCGCTCGCCCTGCTGTTCGCCGCCCCCGCCTTTGCCGCGCCGCTGGTGGTGGTGGAGGCCAAGGGCATCGATCTGGCCCCCGGCGCCACCGTTGACGACAAGGTGCTGCTGACCCTGGCCGATGGCGCCCGGCTGGTGCTGATCGGGGAGGATGGGTCGCAGGTGACGCTGCGCGGGCCGTTCAAGGGCACACCGGCCGGCGCCGGCCAGGGGGCGAAGCAGCAGCTGGCCGGCCTGCTGTCGGCCCGTGGCACCGATGCGACCAGCCTGGGTGCCGTGCGCGATGCGGGGCCCAAGGCGGCCCTGCCCGATCCCTGGCTGGTCGATCCGGCATCATCGGGGTCGGCCTGCGTGAAGCCGGGGCAGGAGGTCGTGCTGTGGCGCGCCGACGCCGCCAAGCCGGCCAGCCTGACCCTGATGCCGGCCGACCGCGCCTGGACCGCCAATGCCGAGTGGCCGGCGGGGGAGGGGCGGCTGGCTTTGCCGGAACTGCCCATCACCGATGGTGGCACCTTGCTGTTCGAGCTGGATGGGGCGGCGGCGGCCGTCACCTTCCACCTGCTGCCGGCAGCGGTGACGGCGCCGAAGATGGCGGCGGGCTGGATGGCGGCCAAGCAATGCGACCGCCAGGCCCGCGCCCTGCTGGCCGCGAACTGACGGCCATGGATTTGCGCCGCCTGCCCATCATCCTGGCCATCCTGCTGCTGGCGGGTCTAGCACCCGTGGTGCTGGTGCGGGCGGCCCCGTTTCTGCAGGGGATCGAGAATTGGGTGGCGGATTACCGGGTGGCGACGCGCACCCCGCCCGCCCCGCAGCAGCCCGACATCGTCATCGCCGCCATTACCGAGGATACGCTGGCGCGGTTCCCCTATCGCTCCCCCGTCGACCGCGCCTTCCTGGCCGATCTGCTGCGGGTGCTGGAGGCGAAGGGGGCGAAGGCGGTGCTGCTGGACGTGCTGCTGGACCAGCCGACGGAGCCGGCCAAGGACGAGGCGCTGGCGGAGGTGATCCGGGAGCTGAACATCCCGCTGGTGATCAGCCATGGCGGGGCGGCCGAGGGGCTGACCGAGGCGCAGGTGGCCTATATCGACGCGTTCGTGCCGGCCGACCGGCGCGGCTGGGCCAATCTGGTCAAGGATAATCTCGACGGCACGGTGCGCTGGATCTTCCCCGGCAAAGCCGCCCCGGACGGGCATTGGCAGGCGGGGGTGGTGCCGGCTTTGGCAGCGCATCTGGGCCTGAGCCCGCCGCGCGAGCCGGTACCCATCGCCTGGCGCGGGCGGCCGGATGCGGCGACTGCACCCTTCCGGCAGTTCCCGGCCCATGCCGTGGCGCTGCTGCCACCGGCCTGGTTCAAGGACAAGATCGTCCTGGTCGGTGCCGACCTGTCGGACCGCGACCGGCATATCACGCCGTTCCGCACGGCCTTTGCCGGCAATGCCGGGGTGCTGCCCGGCATCAGTATCCATGCCCATGCCCTGTCGCAGTTGCTGGAGGGACGCGCGCCACCGGAACAGGGGGTGGCGCTGGCCGTGGTGGCGGGGCTGGTGGCGGCAGGCCTGGGTCTGGCGCTGGGTCTGGTGGAGATATCGCTGTGGCTGCGGGCCTTGCTGGGTCTGGCGGTGATCGCCGTTCTGTGGCTGCTGGCCGGTCCGGCCTATGCGCGGGCCCATATCCTGCTGCCGCAGATCGGGCCGTCGCTGTCGGTGCTGCTGGGCCTGTGGCTGACCGATATCTGGCGGGGGCGGCGGGAGCGCGACCAAAGGCGCTTCGTGCAGGCGGCCTTTGCCAAGTATCTGTCGCCCGTGCTGCTGGATGACCTGATGAAGGACCCGTCCAAGCTGTCCATCGATCCCAAGCGCCGCGACATGTCCTATGTCTTCACCGATGTGGCGGGCTTTACCACCATATCGGAGGGGATGGACGCCGCCACCCTGGCCGATGTCATGAACCGCTACCTGGATGGCATGGTCAAGGTGGTGTTCGCCCATGGCGGCATGGTGGACAAGTTCATCGGCGACGCCGTCTTCGCCCTGTTCGGGGCCCCGCGCGACATGCCCGACCATGCGGCGCGCGCCGCGGCCTGTGCGCTGGACCTGGACCGGTTCGCGCAAGGTTTCCTGGCGGCGGAGGTGGCGGCCGGACGGCCGTTCGGGCTTACCCGCATCGGGGTGCATTCGGGACCTGCCAGCGTGGGCAATTTCGGGTCCGATGCGCGGTTCGAATATACCGCCCTGGGCGACGCGGTGAATACGGCAGCCCGGCTGGAGGGGCTGAACAAATATTTCGGCACCCGCGTGGCGATGAGCGGGGCGACGGCCGGGCGCTGTCCCGATCTGGCCCGCCGGCCCATCGGCCGTGTCGTGCTGAAGGGCAAGACGGAACCGATCGAGGTGCATCAGCCGCTGGACGCGACCGAGGCGGACAGCGCCTTCATGGTCGCCTATCGTGCCGCCTATGCGGCCATGGCAGCGGGAGAGGCGGGGGCCCTGGATGCCTTTGCCGCACTGGCGGCGGAGCGGCCCGATGACGGCCCGTCCAGTCTGCACCTTGAACGGCTGGCCATGGGGGGCAACCGTGATCTGGTGGTGATGAGCGACAAGTAGTACCTGTATGCGCCCTCAAGCGCCGGGCGCCGCCATCCGGCGGCTTGGTTTCACGCGACCATGGGGTCGCGGGCGCTCAATGCGCCAACCGGAGCACGACGAACAACATCGCGCTCCGGTGTAATCCGCCAACAAAACCTTGCTAGTACGGTTGCCGGGACCGATAACAGCCGTATGCTCTCTCAGGGGTCGTGAAATGGCCGAAGGTATCCTCAACCGCAAGTTCGTGCCCGCCGGCAAGCAGCTGTTTCTGACGGGGGAACGCGGTGACCATATGTACTTGGTCCAGTCGGGCCGCATCCGCATCTGGCGGGGTGAGCCCGAGCATCCCGTCATCCTGGCGGAGGTGGGACCCAACTGCCTGTTCGGGGAGATGGCGCTGATCGATGATGGCACGCGCTCGGCCTGCGCCCATGCCGTGGAGGATACGACCCTGATCGTCATCTCCGGCGAGAAGGTGCGCCAGCGGCTGGCGGAGGCCGACCCGTTCGTGGCCAGCATCGTGCGCATCCTGGCCCGCAACCTGCGCGCCGCCAACGACCATCTGGAAGGGCTGATGGGCCAGGTGCTGGCCGTCAGCGCCATCAAGGCCCGCGAGATCGCCCCCAACGAGGATGTCAAGAACCTGGATGAGGCGGCTGGCAACTGAACCGCGCTACACCGCGTCCGCCAGCAGCGGCCAGGCGGTCTTGCAGCGTTCGGAGAATACCCGGAGATGGCCGATGGCGCGCACGCCGGCGGCTTCCACGGGGATGACATGATGGGTCACCGTCGCCGCCGGGAAGAAAGCGGCATGGTCGCGCACCACGGGGGGCGGGATCATCTCGTCATCCGCGATGGCGATCAGCCGCACCTCCCCCGTCATCCGTGACAGGTCCGGCTGCGGCAGGGTACGGCCCCAGTCGGTGCGGTAGAAGCCACGCGTCGTGCACCAGCGCCGCCATTGCCAGAAGGCGCGGGCCGGCAGGTCCGCCCCCTGGCCCAGCGCCCAGCCCGGCATATATCCCAGCACCAGGGTCGTGACCGGTCCCAGCACGAACCAGAAGGCCGCCGCCTTGTAGATGAAATGCGCCGGATGGCGGGTCCAGTGCGAGGGACCGGTGGCCACGGTGGTCAGGCGACGCACGCGCCCGGCCTTTTCATGGAAGGGCAGGCCCATGCCGCCCAGCGAATGGCCCATCACCTCCAGGGGCAGGTCGGGATAGCGGTCGGCCATCCAGTCCAGGGCCGCACCCTGATCGGTGACGGCCCAGTCGCCCATGTCGGCCCGCGACCGGCGCACGGGTCCCTGGGCGGACTGGCCGCAATCGCGGTAATCATAGATCAGCACGGCGGCCCGCCGGTATCCGGCCAGCCAGGCGGCGAACTTGGCGTAATAGTCGCGCGGCACGCCGGTGGCCCCGTGCAGCACCAGCGCCAGTTCCGGCATCACATTGCCGGCCGGCAGGAACAGCCGCCCGGCCAGGGTGCGCCCGTCGGGGCAACGGATGCTGGCGGGGTGTTCGATGCTTGCGCTGTCCGCTTGCATGGCGGTTCCCTTTCATGTCGCCGGTCGCCGGCGTCCTATCCCCAGGAGGGGTCAAGATAACGAACGATCGTGCTAAACACAATCCCGCCCCTCACGTGACAATTGATTGATACTGGCAGTAATCATTGCCGCCATAATTGCATTTCACTATCTTGGTAGT
This sequence comes from Niveispirillum sp. GW835-FHT14G11, assembly GCF_058793615.1. Classification (NCBI taxonomy): domain Bacteria; kingdom Pseudomonadati; phylum Pseudomonadota; class Alphaproteobacteria; order Rhodospirillales; family Azospirillaceae; genus Niveispirillum; species Niveispirillum sp. GW835-FHT14G11. The sequence goes on along the minus strand of NZ_JBXAFZ010000010.1, from coordinate 239,865 downwards.
CCTTTAGGATCAGCGGAGGCTGCGATGCAAGTGAATGGCACACCGGGCAACGATTCACTGGTGGGCAGCAGCACTGCGGATACCTTGTCCGGCGGGGCCGGCAATGACACGCTGGATGGCGGTTTCGGCAATGACAGCGTCGATGGCGGGGCCGGCGATGACCTGCTGGCGCTGGATTACGGCAATGACACGTTGCGCGGCGGGACCGGCGCCGACATTTTCACCTTCAACAGCGCCTCGGGCAACGATCTGGTGCAGGATTTCGATCCGGAGGTCGATCGTATCAATGCCGGCACCTGGGTGGCGCAGGGTCAGGTGACTCTGCGGCTGGATGCCTCGGGCAATACCGTGATGTCCATCTTCGGTCTGACCGCCGTCACCTTGCAGGGGGTGGGCCAGTCGCAATGGTCGCGTATCCGCGACGTGAACGGCGCCAGCGTCTATTCGGTGAACGCGGATGATTATGCCGCCAGCACGGCGACCACGGGTCGGGTGACGGTGGGCGGCACAAGCGTCGCTGGCCGCATCGAAACGACGGGTGACGCGGACTGGTTCGGCGTGGATGTCACGGCCGGCACGCAGTATCGCTTCACCCTGTCGGGAATTGATGGCGCCGGCGGCACCCTTTCCGACCCCTATCTGGAATTGCGTTCGTCAAGCGGGGGGCTGCTGACCAGCGATGATGACGGCGGCACGGGACTGGACAGCCAGATCACCTATACGGCCAGCAGCACGGGCCGCCTTTATCTGGCCGCCTCCTCGGCGGATTTCCTGTTCGCGGACACGGGTACCTACCGGCTGTCGGCCGTGGCGCTGACGACACCGGTGGCGGATGATTACGCGGCCAGCACGGCGACGACGGGCCGGGTGACGGTGGGGGCCACGGGCACCACCGGCAGCATCGAGACGGCGGGCGACAAGGACTGGTTCGCCGTGGATGTCATGGCCGGCACCCAATACCGCTTCACCCTGTCGGGCCTCGACACCCTCGGCGGTACCCTGTCGGACCCCTATCTGCAATTGCTGTCATCCAGCGGCATCCTGCTGGTCAGCGATGATGACAGCGGCACGGGTCTGGACAGCCAGATCACCTATACGGCCAGCAGCACCGGCCGGCTTTATCTCGCGACATCGTCGGCGACTTCCCTGTTCTCGGGCACGGGCACGGGCACCTACCGGCTCTCGGCGGTGGCCCTGACGACACCGGTGACGGATGATTACGCGGCCAGCACGGCCACGACGGGCCGGGTGACGGTGGGCGCCACGGGCACGGCCGGCAATATCGAGACGGCGGGCGACAAGGACTGGTTCGCCGTGGATATCACGGCGGGCACGCAATATCGCTTCACCCTGTCGGGCCTGGACGGGGCCAGCGGCACATTGGCCGACCCGTACATGCAGCTGCTGTCATCCAGCGGCGTGCTGCTGTCGTCCGACGATGACAGCGGCACCGGCCTGGACAGCCAGATCATCTATACGGCGACCAGTTCGGGCCGGGTCTATCTGTCGGCGGCTAGCCTTCTCAGCGGCTATACCGGCACCTACCGGCTGTCGGCCACCTCCCTGGGAATTGTCGACGATTATGCCGCCAGCACGGCCACGACGGGCCGGGTGACGGTGGGGGCCACGGGCACCACCGGCAATATCGAGACAAGCGGCGACAAGGACTGGTTCGGCGTGGATGTAACGGCGGGCACGCAGTACCGGTTCACCCTGTCGGGCCTGGATGGGGCCGGCGGCACCATGTCCGACCCCTATCTGGAACTGTTGTCGGCCGGCGGCACCCTGCTGGCCGGCGATGATGACAGCGGCACGGGCCTGGACAGCCAGATCACCTATACCGCGACCAGCACGGGCCGGCTTTACCTGTCGGCCGCCGGCATGCTGTCCACCGGCACCTACCGGCTGTCGGCCGCTTCCCTGGGGGTTGCCGACGATTACGCGGCCAGCACGGCGACCACGGGCCTGGTGACGGCCGGCGGCAGCACCGTGACCGGCCAGATCGAGGCGCCGGGCGACAAGGATTGGTTCGCCATCGATGTCACCGCCGGCACCCGATATTATTTCCAGCTGAACAGCGCCAGCACATCGGCCCTGTCGGACCCGGAGCTGGAATTGCTGTCGGTCACCGGCACGCTTCTGTCAATCGATGATGATGGCGGCCCCGGGCTGAACAGCCTGATCAGCTATACGGCGACCAGCACGGGCCGGCTCTATCTGTCGGCGGCGGCCGGCAGCCCTGGTCTGACCGGCCGTTACCAGCTTTCCGCCATGACCGACGATTACGGTGCCACGAGTGCGGGTGCCGGCACGCTGGCCATCGGCAGCTCCATCGCCGGCACGATCGAGGTGCCGGGCGACGTGGACTGGTTCGCCATCGACGTGACGGCGGGCAGCCAGTACCGGTTCAGCCTGTCGGGCCGTGACGGCGGCGGCGGAACGGTGGCCGATCCCGCGCTGGAACTGCGTTCCGCCACCGGTTCGCTGCTGGCCTTCGACGATGATGGCGGCACCGGCTTCGACAGTCTGCTGACCTATACGGCGACCAGCACGGGCCGGCTCTATCTTGCCGTCGATGCCGATACCCTGGTCACCCCGACCACGGGCAGCTATCGCCTGACGGCCAGCCGGGTGGAGGTGGTGGACGATTATGCCGGCAGTACCGGCACCACGGGGCGCGTGAGCGTGGGTGGCACCGCCACCGGCAATCTGGAGGTGCTGGGCGACAGCGACTGGTTCGCCGTCGATCTGGTGGCCGGCACCCGCTATGTGATCAGCCTGTCGGGCCGCGATGGCGGCGGCGGCACCCTGTCCGACCCGCTGCTGCAACTGCGCGACAGCGCCGGCACGCTGCTGAGCGACAATGATGATGGCGGCATCGGCACGGATAGCGAACTGTCCTTCACCACCACCAGCGGCGGGCGCTACTATATCGCCGCCACTGGCTTTGATGGCAGCTATACCGGCACCTACCGGGTGGCGGTGACCCAGGCGGCGGCCGACGATTATGCCGGCACCACAGCCACGCAGGGCGTGGTGGCGGTGGGCGGGTCGGTGACGGGCCGGCTGGAGAACGCCGCCGACCAGGACTGGTTCGCCATCGATCTGGTGGCGGGCCGCACCTACAGCTTCACCCTGTCGGGCCTGGATGGCGGCGGCGGCTCGCTGGATGATCCCTGGCTGCGCCTGCTGGACGCGGCGGGACAGCAGCTGGCGTCGGACGATGATGGCGGTACGGGGCTGGACAGCCTGCTGACCTTCACCGCCACCACCAGCGGGCGCTATTACCTGTCGGCGGAAGGGGCGACGGATACGGAGACCGGCACCTATCGCCTGTCGGCCGATGTGCAGGAACCCGCCACACCCGACCCGGCCGGCCCGCTGGGCGGTACGCCCATCGACCCGCTCTATGCCCAGCAATGGCACCTGAACGGCACCTATGGCATCAATGTCCTGCCGGTCTGGGCCGATTATACCGGCGCCGGCGTGCGTGTCGGCGTGCTTGACCAGGGGATCGATCCCACCCACCGCGACCTGGATGACAATCTGCTGATGGCGCTGTCCGGCGTGGCCGCCACCGGGGCGGCGGGCGGCGCGCCGCAGACCGGTGACGACAATCACGGCACCGCCGTGTCCGGCGTCATCGCCGCCGAACGCAACGGGTCGGGCGGGGTGGGCGTGGCCTATAATGCCGATCTCGTCGCTTATTACGATCCGCTGGACAGTTCGACGACGGTCTTTGCCGCCACCACATCGGCCACCTTCCTGCGCGCCATCGGGGCGGTGGATGTGCTGAACAACAGTTGGGGCTTCGGCAATTTCTTCAAATCCACGCCCAACCGCGCCTTCCTGGACGATTTCGACAGCAATCCGTTCAATGTCTCCGGTGCCGCCCTGGCCCGGCTGGCGGCGGAGGGGCGGGGGGGCAAGGGCACGGTGGTGGTGCAGTCGGCCGGCAATACCGGCCAATATGGCGACGATACCAACCTGCATAATTTCCAGAACAGCCGCTTCGTCATCACCGTCGCCGCCACCGACAGCAATGGCGTCCTGGCCAGCTTCAGCACGCCCGGCGCCTCGGTGCTGGTGGCCGCCCCCGGTGTGGACATCGTCACGGCCGACCGACCGGGTGCGGCCGGGTATGAAGGCGGGGACAGTGCCACCCTGGACGGCACCAGCTTTTCCGCCCCCGCCGTGGCGGGCGTGGTGGCGCTGATGCTTGAGGCCAATCCCGACCTGGGCTATCGCGACGTGCAGGAGATCCTGGCCCTGTCGGCCCGGCAGATCAGCGCCACGGCCAGCAGCTGGTCCAGCAACGGGGCCCGCACCTGGAACGGCGGCGCCCTGCATTACAGCGACGGTTTCGGCTTCGGCTTGGTGGATGCCCGCGCCGCCGTGCGCCTGGCGGAGACCTGGCGCGGGCAGCAGACCAGCGCCAATGAGGCGGTGCTGTCGGCCAGCGCCACCCTGGCCCCGACGCTGACGATCCCCGACGATAACGCCACCGGCGTGTCCACCATTCTGCGCCTGTCCGGGGACCTGACCATCGACCGGGTGGAGGTGGACCTCAACATCGCCCATAGCTGGATCGGCGATCTGCTTGTCACCCTCACCTCTCCGTCGGGCACGACCTATGCCCTGGTCGATCGGCCGGGCCAGGGGCGGCTGACCAGCCTGGGATCATCGCAGGACAATGTCGGCTTCACCTTCGGGGTGGCGGGGCTGCTGGGCGAACAGGCATCGGGCGAATGGCGCCTGTCGCTGTCCGACCGCGATGGCGGCATTACCGGTTCCCTGACAAGCTGGGGCCTGCGCGCCTATGGCAATGCCGGCAGTGCCGATGACAACCATGTCTTCACCGATGAATTCGCGACCCTGGTGACGGCCAATGCCGGTCGCGCCACCATCACCGACACCGATGGCGGCTATGACAGCCTGAACGCCGCCGCCGTGACGGCTTCTGTCAGCTTCAACCTGTCCGCCGGCACGGGCGCCATCGGCGACAAGGCGATCAGCTTCACCGCCGGGGTGTTCGAACGGGCGGTGGGCGGCGACGGCGCCGACAGCCTGACGGCGGCATCGGCCGGGTCCGCGCTGTTGGGCGGGCGCGGGGCCGACACGCTGACCGGCGGGGCCGGGGCCGACCGGCTGACGGGCGGGGCGGGTGATGACCGCATCACCGGCGGCGGCGGCATCGATATCGCGTTCTATGACAATCCGCGCGGCAGCTTCACCCTGACCCGCGATGGTGACGGGTTCACCCTGACCGGGCCGGAGGGCACGGACCGGTTGAGCCAGGTGGAAGTGGCGATGTTCAACCGCGGCGCCCTGTTGCTGTCGGGGCCGGGCGTGTCCTTCTATGATGAGGCGACGTATCTGACCAACAATCCCGACGTGGCGGCGGCGGTGCAGGCTGGCGCCTTCACCTCGGGCCGGGTGCATTACGACGCCTATGGACGGGCGGAGGGACGGTCCGCCCTGGACTGGTTTGATGAGGATTTTTATCTGGCGCAATATCCCGACATCGCCGCCGCCGTGCAAAGCGGCGCGCTGAGCAGCGGTCAGGCGCACTGGCTGTCCAATGGAAGGGCGGAGGGGCGCAACCCGTCCCTGTTCTTCGATACCGGCTATTACCTGGCGGAGAACCCGGACGTGGCGGTGGCGGTGCGGGCCGGGGCGGTCACGGCCATCGACCATTACCTGTCCTTTGGCATGGCCGAAGGCCGGGCCGCTACCCCCTTCTTCAATGCCGCCGCCTATCTGGCTGCAAATCCCGATGTGGCGGCGGCCGGGTTGAACGGGTTGAAGCATTTCCTGGATTTCGGCTATGGCGAAGGGCGGCTGGCCGCCGTGGATTGGGATTATTTCGGTTAGGCAATTAAATATTGTACCGGATGCGGAATAAAACCGCCCCGGTCCCCCAACCTTTCGCGCCGATTGCCAGACCCCCGGCCGGACCTATATGCTCAGGCGCTTGGGGAGAAAACGGGCAGAAGCCGGGACAATGATGCGGGCGAAGAGGCCGACATCCTTCGATATCGCTGAAATGGCGGGCGTTTCGCAATCCACGGTCTCGCGCGCGCTACGCCGGGACAGCATGGTCAGCGAGGATACGCGCCTGAAGGTGGAGCAGGCGGCGCGCCTGCTGAACTACAAGGTCGATGTCAATGCCCGCAACCTGCGCTCCCAGCGCACCAATACGCTGGCCCTGCTGCTCTATGAGGATCCGGGCACGTCGGAGAGCCTGATCAATCCGTTCTTCCTGTCCATCCTGGGCAGTGTGACGCGGGCATCGGCCCGGCGCGGCTATGATCTGCTGATCTCGTTCCAGCAATCCAGCACCGACTGGAACGCCGATTATGCCGCGTCCAAGCGCGCCGACGGCATCATCTTCTTAGGCTATGGCGACTATACCGCCTATCTGGACAAGATATCGTCGCTGGACGAGGCGGGGATCCAGTACATCACCTGGGGCCCCGTGATACCGGGCCAGCCCGGCCATTTCATCGGGTCGGACAATGTGCAGGGCACGGCCGAGGCCGTTTGCCACCTGATCGCCACCGGCCATCGCGACATCGCCTTCCTGGGCGACATTTCGGAGAATTGTCCGGAATATCGCGACCGGCACCAGGGCTATGTGCAGGCGCTGCGGGCGGCCGGGCTGACACCCGACCCGGCCCTGCGCCTGGATGCCCAGACGTCGGAGGAGGCGGGGTTTGCCGCCGCCTTGCGCCTGCTGGACAGTGGAAGGCGGTTCGATGCCATCGTGGCCGCCTGCGACCTGGTGGCCATCGGCAGCCTGCATGCCCTGCGCGACCGCGGCGTGTCGGTGCCGGGGAAGGTGTCGGTGGTGGGGTTCGATGATATCCAGGCCGCCAGCTATACCAACCCGCCGCTCAGCACCGTGCGCCAGGATACGGTGGCGGCCGGCGAACTGCTGGTGGAAAACCTGCTGCGCCTGATGAATGACCAGCCGCTGGAACGGACCATCATTCCGGCGCGGCTGGTGGTGCGGGGATCGACGATGGCGCGGTAGGGTGATGGCTTAATCGCCCCCCATTTATCGCCTCCCCGGCGAAGGCCGGGGCCCAGGGCCACGTGCCCAACCTTTCATCCAATGTCGATCAACGCTGCGTAGAGGGTTGCCTTTGTGGCCCCTGGGTCCCGGCTTTCGCCGGGAAGGCGGGAAAAGCAATTGTCACCCTGTTCGCCCCAACCTCACACCAGAATCGGCGCCCCATCAGCCAATGCCGCCAGGCCGTCAGCGGTGACGCGCAGGTGGCGCAGGGTGCCGGGGGGGCCATTCAGGCTGGCGGCAGCCAGGACATGGCCGTCCACATCCCATTGCGACAGGCGCCAGTCGCCAGCGGCGCGCAGCCATTCCTCATGCAGGGCCAGCACCGGGCCGGCATCGCCCGTGGGCGGGGTCACGGTGAAGCCGGTCAGTTCCTGCGACAGGCCGCGGCCCGTGGCCTTGATCACCGCTTCCTTCAGGTTCCAGATGCGCATGAAGCGGGCGCGCTTGGCCGCGTCATCCTCTTCGGCGCCGACCTGGGCCACTTCCTCGGGCGAGAACCAGCGGTCGGCGATGTCCAGTTCGACATTGCGCGCGGGCACCAGCGGTTCGATATCGACGCCGACCTCGCCCTGGGCCGACACGGCCACGGCCACCATCGACCGGGAATGGGAGAGGTTGAAGGACGCCCCGCCGCGCACCAGCACCGGCTTGCCATAGGGGCCGTCATTGAAGGCCAGCCCGCCGGCCGACCGTCCGGTCCAGGCCGACAGGAACAGGCGCGTCAGGCCATGGGCGGCAATATAGGCATTGCGGTCGGCATCGAACTGGAAACGCGCGGCGCGCTCCCGCTCGGCCGGGTCCAGCGTGTGCGACAGGGGCGCCAGTTCCCGCGTTCCCAGCCCATCGACAGCCAGGGTCACCACGATCACGTCATGTCGCCAGTCGCCACGCACGGCAAAACCGTCCCGCATCCGATGTCCCCCGTTTCCAGAAAGCGCGGATGATAGGCGTTTGCCAGCCCTTTGGTAAGGAAAGAAGCCCCGACGCAGGGTGAAGGCCGCCCCGCGAATCCCGAAGGGCGGGGTGTTACTGTTCCGTTACAAGAATCCCGTGTTTTCAACGCCGATAATGCTTTGAGCCCGGCCATTAGCTCTCGCATGATCAGGACCTTGTCGGCAGCGGGTGCGTTCGGACGCGGGCCCGGCCGTGACGCGGGGGTTGTTGATGGGGTACTGGCAGGGACGCGTGGCGCGTCTGATGGCGGCCGCTGCTTTGGTGTTGTCGGCCAATATGGCATCCGCGGATGCCATCGTGCAGACCAAGGGCGACTGGCAGGACAAGTTCCGCCAGCTGGACGTGGATCTTCCCACCCCCAATACCTACCGCACGGCATCCGGTGCGCCGGGGCACCAGTACTGGCAGCAGCGCGCCGATTACAGCATCGACGTCAAGCTGGATGCGGCCGCCAAGCGCCTGACCGGGCGGCAGACGGTGCGATACCAGAACAACTCCCCCGACAATCTGCGCTATCTCTGGCTGCAGCTGGATCAGAATATCTATAAGGACGGCTCCATCGCCGAACTGACCCGCACGGCCAGCCCGGCCAAGGATGGCGGCGACCAGATCACCTATGGCGCGCTGGCCCGCGCCCAGGCGCTGAAGGACACAGCTTACGGGATGGAGATCGCGTCGGTCACCGACGGGTCGGGGGCCAAGCTGTCCTATACCGTGGTCGACACGATGATGCGCATCGACCTGCCCCGGCCGCTGTCGCCCAATGCCAGCTTCACCTTCAAGGTGGAATGGGCGCACAACATCATCAATCAGGATATTGTCGGCGGGCGTTCGGGTTACGAGCATTTCCGCGACAACAATACCGACCTGTTCTTCATCGCCCAGTGGTTCCCGCGCATGGCGGCCTATACCGACTATGCCGGCTGGCAGCACAAGGCTTTCCTGGGCCGTGGCGAATTCACCTTGGAATTCGGCGATTACGATGTCGCCATCACCGTGCCCGCCGACCATCTGGTCAGTGCCTCTGGCGAATTGCAGAATCCGGGCGACGTGCTGACATCTGCACAGCGCGACCGGCTGGCCAAGGCCGCCAAGGCCGATAAGCCGATGTTCATCGTCACGCCGGAAGAAGCCCTGGCGAATGAGAAGGAGACGGACAAGGCCACCAAGACCTGGCGCTTTGCTGCCAAGAATGTCCGCGACTTCGCCTTTGCCAGTTCCAACAAGTTCATCTGGGACGCGATGGGGGTCAGCCAGGACAACCCGGCCGGCAACCCCGTGCTGGCCATGTCCTTCTACCCGAACGAGGCGGAGCCGCTCTGGTCGAAATATTCCACCTGGGCGGTGGCGCACACCATCAAGACCTACAGCAAATATTCCTTCGCCTACCCCTATCCCACGGCCCAGTCGGTCAATACCTGGGATGGTGGCGGCATGGAATATCCGATGATCACCTTCAACGGATATCGCCCGACCACCGACAAGAAGACCGGCAAGAGGACATATTCCGCCAATGCCAAATATGGCCTGATCGGCGTGGTCATCCATGAGGTCGGGCATTTCTATTACCCGATGATCGTGAATTCCGATGAACGGCAATGGAGCTGGATGGATGAGGGCCTGAACACCTTCGTCCAGAACGTGGCGCATCTGGAATGGGAGGAGAATTTCGGGGAGCATCGCCGCAAGGTCAACCTGCCCTCGGAAATCACCAGCTACATGACCAGCCAGGGTCAGGTGCCGATCATGACTCAGTCGGATTCGGTGCTGCAATTCGGGCCCAACGCCTATACCAAGCCGGCCACGGCCCTGACCATCCTGCGGGAGACGGTGATGGGCCGGGCGCTGTTCGACCATGCCTTCCGCGAATATTCGCAGCGCTGGAAATTCAAACGCCCGACCCCGTCCGACTTCTTCCGCACTATGGAGGATGCGTCGGGCGTGGACCTGGACTGGTTCTGGCGCGGCTGGTTCTACACCACCGATCATGTCGACATCGATCTGGCGTCGGTGCGCGAATACCGCATCTCCACCGGTAATCCCGATGTGGAAAAGGCGTTCCAGCGCGATGAATACCGCCGCAACAATGTCGAGCCGCTGGCCCAGATCCATAACCGCGAGGAAGGGCTGAAGACCCTGCTGGAGCGGGAACCGGACCTGAAGGATTTCTATAACGAGAACGACAAGTTCAGCCCCACCAACAAGGACCGCAACAAGTATGCCGACCTGCTGGAAGGACTGGAACCCTGGGAGCGCGATGCGCTGGCGCGGGCGGAGAAGGATGGCGACTGGGTCTATTTCATCGATTTCGCCAACAAGGGCGGGCTGGTCATGCCCCTGCCGCTGCAGATCAAGTACGCCGACGGGACGGAGGAGTTCCTGATGATCCCGGCGGAGATCTGGCGCTACAATGCCAAGGCTGTGACCCGGATGCTGATCCGCCCCAAACAGGTGGTGGGGATCGAGCTGGACCCGCGTCAGGAAATCGCCGACGCCAACCCGTCCAACAACGCTTTCCCGCGCAAGATCGCGGCCTCGCGCCTGGAACTGTACAAGGCCAAGGACGAAACCCAGGATTTGATGGCCGACATGCTGGTGGAGCTGAAGGCCAAGAAGGAAGGCGAGGGCAAGAAGGAGGGCGGCAAGGATGTGCCGCTGACCCCGGCCGAGGGGAGCAAGTGACGGCGCTGAACCGGCGCCGGTTGCTTGTGCTGGCCGGCGCCGGTTTGCTGGCCGGCCCCGCCTTTGCCCACCGGGCCCGGTCGGCGCTGACGCTGGTCACCTGGAACAAGGCGGCGGGCCTGCTGGAGATCGACCATTCCCTACACGGGCACGATGCGGAAATGGCCCTGGATCAGGTCGCGCATGTGACCGCCCCGGACCTGTCGCGCCTGGAGGATCGGGCGCGGCTGGCGCTGTATGTGGAGGCGCGGTTTGCCCTGTCGGTGCCGGGGGTGGGGCCGCTGCCCCTGAAATTGCTGGGGGCGGAGCAGGAGGGCGATACTGTCCATGTCTATCAGGAGGTCGCCCTGACCGCACCGCCCACCCGCCTGATCGTGCGGAACGGCATCCTGCGCGACCTGTTCGCCGTGCAGATCAATCAGGTGAATTTCGACATGAGCGGTGACCCAGAGCGTATTCGCACCCTCAGTTTCCTGGGTGGGGACGGGGAGAAGGACGTGGTGCTGGGATAGGATCCGCGATACGGTAGCGCTAACAAGCCGCCCCAAGGTGGCAAACCGGGAGGATCACCTGTGAAGCGCTGCCCTCTGCTCGTCCCCCTTCTATCCCTGTCCATCCTGACTGCCGCCCCCGCTCTGGCCGCCGATTGCGGGCCGGACGCCTTGGGCACCAGCCGCACCCTCACCCTGAAGCGGGGTACGGGCGGCACCTTTGGCACGGTGCAGCATGCGCCGCTGCCGGGCCTGGAGAAGGGCGAGGTAGTGCTGACCTTCGATGACGGGCCGGCGCGGGGGTTGACGGAGAGGGTGCTGGATGCGCTGAAGGCGGAATGCGCCTCTGCCACTTTCTTCATGACCGGCGCCAACCTGGACCTGAATGGCGATCTGGCCCGCCGCGCGGTGGCCGAGGGCCATTCGGCCGGCATTCACAGCTATAGCCACCCGCATCTGCAGACCCTGACCGAGGCGGCGCAGCTGGCCGATCTGGCGCGCACGCAGGCGGCCTATATCAGGCTGTTCGGGCGACCGGCGCCGGCCTGGCGCTTCCCCTTCCTGGAGGAGACGCCGGCGCTGCTATCCACCCTGAAGCAGCAGGGGGTGGATGTCTTCTCCATCGACCTGGACATCACCGACTGGCAGCCGGCCGACACCACAGACATGCTGGTGGAACGGCTGGACAAGAAGCTGGCGGAGAAGGGTGGGGGCATCATTCTGCTGCACGACGCCAACGCCCCCACGGCCGAGGCCGCACCCAAGCTGCTGCGCCTGCTGAAGGAAAAGGGGTACCGGCTGGTGCATCTGCATTGGGCGGATTGAGGGGGCCTTCGCCCCTCATCCCTCCACCACCAGCTCCTTATACGCGTGCCAACTGGCATGGCCGATCAGTGGCAGGGTGACGATCAGGCCCACGAACATCGTGGCGATGCCGATCGCCGTCAGGAAGACGATGATGAAGGCCCACAGCGCCATGGCCGGCAGGTTGACGCGCACGGCCATGATGCTGGTGGCCATGGCCGTGAAGGCATTGGTCTGCCGGTCCATCAGCATGGGGATGGACACGACGGAGACGGCAAAGGCCACGGCCGCGAATCCAGCGCCGATCAAGGTGCCGGCGATCAGGAAGGGCAGGCTGGCGCCGCTTTGGAACAAGGTGGCGGTCAGCCCGTCCAGGGTCGGCGCCATGTCGGCGAAGAACAGGGCATACATCAAGGTCGCCACCCGCACCCAGAACAGGTGCAGCAGCAGCAGCAGCACGCCCAGGAACCCCACCTGCAACGGGTTGACCCGCCAGGCCTGCAGCGCCCGACGCAGGTCCGGCACGCGGCCCTGGCCCAGGTCGCGGCTGGTGGCATAGAGCCCGACGGCGATCAGCGGCGCCACCAGCGTGAAGCCCGATGTCAGCGGCAGCATCAGCATGACATGCCCCGACCCCACCACCAGCAGGGCCAGCCCCAGGCTGAACCCCGCGATCAGCGCGCCATAGGCCAGGCTGACCCGCCAGGCGGCGCCCAGGTCGGCCATGCCCAGTTGCAGCCAGTGCCAGGGCCGGTCCACGGGAACGTGACGGATATGGGGGACCGGTCCGCTGAATACAGGGACGGGGCCGACATCATCTTCATGGTCGATTGTCATTTCCTACCCCAATAGTTTGGCGAATGTCGCTTTGCGCGGCTTTTGTTGAGTATGGCAGGTTTCGGGAGCAGGGGAAGGGGGGCTATGCTTTTGGCGAATATTGGGGTGTGAAAATCTCTTCGTCATCCCGGCTTTTCGCCGGGATGACGAAGGGAGTGGGAGGGGAGAACCGCACGCCCCCACCCCCTTGATCTTCCACCCACCGGATGTTTCCCCCCCGAACCATCGGCGCCTTGATGCATGTCAATGCGCATGCCCCCGGCATGGCCCATGAAGGCAGGGTCGGGGATCGGGCATGGGCCCGGTCCTTATCCAAAGTTTCCGCCGACACCGGGGGTTTGTCATGGGTGTAGCAATCGCCGACGGGGCGTATGGGGGCGTGGCCAAGGCCGCTCCCGTCGAGGCGTATCACGAGGACGTTGTCCGCGCCTTCGTCGTGGCCGCCATGTTCTGGGGCATCGCGGCATTTGCCGCGGGTGTCTATATCGCTTTCCAGCTGGCCTTCCCCGACCTGAACTTAGGGTTGGAATGGACGACCTTCGGGCGGCTGCGGCCGCTGCACACCTCCGCTGCGATCTTCGCCTTCGGTGGTTCCGCCCTGATCGGGTCGTCGCTGTATGTTGTGCAGCGCACCTGCCGCGCGCCGCTGTTCGGCGGGCGCGAATGGGGCTGGTTCATTTTCTTCGGATACCAGCTGTTCATTGTCATGGCCGCCACCGGCTATCTGCTGGGCATCACCCAGGGCAAGGAATATGCCGAGCCGGAATGGTATGTCGATCTGTGGCTGACCCTGGTCTGGGTCGTCTATCTGGTCGTGTTCGTCGGCACCATCATCAAGCGCCGCGAGCCGCATATCTATGTGGCCAACTGGTTCTATCTGGCCTTCATCATCACCATCGCGATGCTGCATATCGTCAATAATGCGTCGCTGCCGGTCAGCCTGACAGGCACCAAGTCCTATGTGGCCTGGGCCGGCGTGCAGGACGCGATGATCCAGTGGTGGTACGGGCATAACGCTGTCGGCTTCTTCCTGACCGCCGGCTTCCTGGGCATGATGTATTACTTCATCCCCAAGGCTGCGCAGCGGCCCATCTACAGCTACCGCCTGTCGATCATCCATTTCTGGGCGCTGATCTTCCTCTATATCTGGGCCGGTCCGCACCATCTGCACTATACCGCACTGCCCGACTGGACGCAGACGCTGGGCATGGTGTTCTCGGTCGTGCTGTGGATGCCCAGCTGGGGCGGCATGATCAACGGGATCATGACCCTGTCGGGCGCCTGGGACAAGCTGCGCACCGATCCGTCCTTGCGCTTCTCCGTCACCGCCGTCGGCTTCTATGGCATGAGCACGTTCGAAGGCCCGGTCATGTCGGTGAAGGCGGTCAATGGCCTGTCGCACTATACCGACTGGACCATCGGCCATGTGCATTCCGGTGCCCTGGGCTGGGTCGCCTTCATCTGCTTCGGCATGATCTATTATCTGGTGCCGGTCCTGTGGAAGAAGCAGCGGCTTTATTCGACCAGGCTGGTGGAATGGCACTTCTGGACGGCGACGCTGGGCATCGTCTTCTACATCACCGCCATGTGGGTCAGCGGCATTATGCAGGGTCTGATGTGGCGCGCCTATGACGAGTACGGGTTCCTGCAATATTCCTTCGTGGAAACGGTGCAGGCCATGCATCCCTACTACGTCATTCGTGGCATCGGCGGTCTGTTGTTCCTGACCGGCGCCATCCTGATGGTCATCAACCTGATCCGCACGGTTACCAGCAGCCCGGCCCTGGAGCCGGTGCCGCAGGGTGCCGCTGTGGCAGCCGAATAAGGGGGACGGAACCATGAAGTTCTCCCACGCGATCATCGAAAAGAACGTCATCCTGATGGCCGTCCTGACCCTGATCACCGTCTCTATCGGTGGTCTGGTGCAGATTGTGCCGCTGTTCACGGTGGAAACCACCATCGAGCGGGTGGAGGGCATGCGTCCCTACAGCCCGCTGGAACTGGCCGGCCGCAACATCTATGTCCGCGAAGGCTGCTACACCTGCCACAGCCAGCAGATCCGCACCTTCAAGGACGAGGTCGAGCGTTACGGCCATTACTCCCTGGCCGCCGAGAGCATGTTCGACCACCCGTTCCAGTGGGGCTCCAAGCGCACGGGTCCCGACCTGGCCCGTGTCGGTGGCAAATATTCCAACGACTGGCATGTGGCGCATCTGAACAATCCGCGTGCCCTGGTGCCGGAATCGATCATGCCCACCTATGCCTTCCTGAACCGTCCGCTGAAGTTCGATGATGCGGCCGATCATCTGAAGACGCTGCGCATGGTGGGTGTGCCCTATTCGGAAGATGACATCGCCAATGCCGGCAAGGACCTGAAGCTGCAGGCCGGTGCCCTGCCGGACGCGGACAGTGCCGACCTGCTGGCCCGCTATCCCAAGGCGCATCTGGGCGATTTCGACGGCAAGCCGGAACAGGTGACGGAGATGGACGCGCTGGTCGCCTATCTCCAGATGCTGGGCACGCTGGTCGATTTCACCAAGATCAATCCCGAAGACCTGAAGCAGTGAGGAGGGCACAACCATGCATGAACTCCTCCCCCTGCTGAAGCAGCTCTGGCTGGTCTGGTTCCTGGTGCTGTTCCTGGGCATCGTGTTCTGGGCCTTCCGACCCGGCGCGCGCCGCCGGTTCGAGGCCGATGCCATGATCCCGCTGAACGACGATGCCGGGCCGGCCGCCCGCAACAACAGGTGATCCCATGCCGACCAAGATCGAAAAGGACGCCGCCACGGGCACGGATACGACGGGCCATGAGTGGGACGGCATCAAGGAACTGAACACGCCGCTGCCGAAATGGTGGCTCTACACCTTCTATGCCTGCATCGTCTGGGGCGTGATCTATACGGTCATGTTCCCGTCCTGGCCCACCCTGTCCAGCCATTTCGGTGGCACCGCCGGCTATTCGCAACGCGCGGAAGTGGCGGAGACGCTGGCGGCGCAGAAGGCGGGCCAGGCCGATATCCGTGAAAAGATCGTGGCCCTGGATATCGAGAGCATCCGCAAGGACCCGGCCCTGATGGGCTATGTCCAGGCGGCGGGCCGCGTGGCCTTCGCCGATAATTGCGCAGGCTGTCACGGTGCCGGCGGCGCCGGGGCGGTGGGCTTCCCCGTGCTGGCCGATGATGACTGGATCTGGGGCGGCAAGCCGGACCAGATCCTCCAGACCATCACCTATGGTGTGCGCAACAATAACGAGAACAGCCGCATCTCCGACATGCCGCGCTTCGGTGCCGACGCGTTGCTGACCAAGGAACAGATCGGTGACGTGGCCGATTATGTCCTGTCGCTGTCGGGCAATGCGGGCAAGGCCGACGCCGTCGAACGCGGGGCCGTGGTCTTTGCCGAGAATTGTGCGGCCTGTCACGGTGAGAAGGGCGAAGGTGTCCAAGATATGGGCGGCCCCCGCCTGTCGGACGGCATCTGGCTCTATGGTGGCGACCGCAAGACGGTGATCGAGACCATCACCTATGCAAGGCGCGGCAACATGCCGGCCTGGATCGAACGCCTGGACCCGGCCACGGTGAAGGTGCTGGCCACGTATGTTCACGCCCTTGGTGGCGGGCAGTAACCCGCCCAGCCCCTTTGCCCCCACCTGACTTGCACCCCGCCGGAGAGAGACCGGCGGGGTGTTTTGTTTTGGAGTGCGCGACATCACAGGTGATGTTATCGTCTGGAATGCGATGTGTACTGGATACCAATGTGGTGGTCGCGGCCATGCGCTCACCAACGGGAGCATCGGCGCATCTGCTCCGTTCTGTCCGCGAGGGACGGGTGCATATGCTTTGTTCGGTTGCGTTGGCCTTGGAGTATGAGGCGATCTGTACAGCGCCCATGCATGTTGAAGCTGCCGGCCTTGGTATCCGTGATGCCATGATTTTTGTCGACGCGGTCTTGGCGATGGCAGAACCTGTGCGCACCTATTTCCACTGGCGGCCACAGTTGCGCGACCCCGGGGACGAAATGGTGCTTGAGGTCGCCGTTAATGGTCGCGCCAGCATCATATCGACCTTCAATGAACGGGATTTCGGCGCCGTTCCTGCCCGGTTCGGTGTGGAAATCATGGGGCCGGCGGCGGTCTTGAGGAGGATAAGGCAATGAAGACGAAACAGAGCACATTCCCGCTTCGGCTTCCCTCCTCGATCAAGGCAGAGGTGGAGAGGCGCGCCCGTGAAGACGGTATCAGCATCAATCAATTCATCGCGACGGCAGCTGCGGAGAAACTATCCGCTATGAACACGGCGGATTTCTTTGCCGAACGGCGTGGGCGCGCGGATTTCGATGCGTTCGACCGGATCATGAGCCGGGAGGGCGGTCAGCCGCCGGCGGATGGGGACCGTGTGGAGTAGAGGGGGCCTGCGACCAATCATCCCCATCCCAATCATTCCCCCGTCATTTGATTTATCGCAACGCGCGCCGCGGCGCACAGGCCTAGGGTACGGTCAGGGTGGGTTGGCCACCGAACTGTTCATGACCGTTTCCAAGGGGTGCCCCGATGGCCGGGCCGGAGACATTGCTGGAGAAGGCGGCTGCGGCCGATGCGGCGCAGGCGGCGTTTGAGGGCGGGCGCAAGCCTGCGGCCGCACCCAAGGCGGCCGATGTGCCGGCGCCCTCACTCTATGCGGCGCGCGTCAAGGTGCAGCCCAAATCGGTGACGGGCAAGTACCGCACCATCAAATGGGCGGTGCTGATCTTCTGCCTGACGCTGTATTACCTCGCCCCCTGGGTCCGCTGGGACCGGGGGCCGGATGCACCGTCACAGGCTTTGCTGATCGATATGGGGGCGCCGCGCGCCTATCTGTTCGGGATCGAGATCTGGCCGCAGGAGGTCTATTTCATCACCGGGCTGCTGGTGCTGGGTGCCTTGGCCCTGTTTCTGGTCACGGCCCTGTTCGGGCGGCTGTGGTGTGGCTATGCCTGTCCGCAGACGGTTTGGACCGACCTGTTCATGCTGGTCGAACGCTGGATCGAGGGGGATCGCGGTGCCCGCATGCGCCTGGACAAGGCGCCGCTGAGCGCCGAGAAGGTGCTGAAGCGCACGGCCAAACATGCGTCCTGGCTGCTGATCGCGCTGGCGACCGGCGGTGCCTGGGCGCTGTATTTCAACGACGCGCCGACCTTCGTGGTGCAGTTCTTCACCGGTCAGGCGACGCTGGTCCAGTATTTCTTCGTGGGTCTGTTCACCACCACCACCTATGTCCTGGCCGGCTGGGCGCGCGAACAGGTCTGTACCTATATGTGCCCCTGGCCGCGGTTCCAGGCCGCCATGCTGGACGATCAGTCGATGGTGGTGACCTATGAGGGCTGGCGCGGGGAAAAGCGCGGGCCGCACAAGGCGGGCACCAGCTGGGAGGGGCGCGGCGACTGTATTGATTGCGGGCAATGCGTGGCCGTCTGCCCCACCGGCATCGATATCCGCGACGGGTTGCAGCTGGAATGTATCGGCTGCGGCCTGTGCATCGACAGTTGCAACCAGATCATGGACAAGGTCGGCCGCCCGCGCGAGCTGATCACTTTCGACACCGAGGCGCGGCAGCAGGCGCGCGCCAAGGGGGGCCGCGCCAAATGGAAGATCGTGCGGCCGCGCACCATCATCTATGCAGCGATGCTGGCGCTGGTTTCTGCTGTGATGCTGGCCGCGTTGATGATGCGCACGACCGTGGAAGTGAATGTCCAGCGTGACCGGGCACCCCTGTTCGTGACGCTTTCCGATGGCGGTGTGCGCAACGGCTATACGTTGAAGGTGCTGAACAAGCGCCGGGAGGATGTGGATTTCCTGCTGGCGCTGAAGGGCCTGCCCCATGCCCAGCTTCTGGTGCAGGATGTGGGGGAGGCGGGGGATGGCCAATCGGTTATCCTGCACGCCAAGCCCGACAAGGTCGCCACCTTCCGCGTGTTCGTAACGGCCCCGCCCGATCGAACGCGCGATGAGCGGGTGGAGATCGAGTTCGTGCTGACCAACCCGGTGCGCGGGGAGGGCGACGCCTATGACGCGGTGTTCGTCGGTCCCCATGTCCGCCACCATCACGACAGGGATTGAGCCATGGCCATGACCATCGATCAACCGCGCAAGAGCGCCTGGATACCCTGGGTCTTCGTCGGCGCCATGCTGCTCGTCATCGCCGTCAATGCCGTGATGGTGACCTATGCCCTGTCATCCTTCTCCGGCCTGGCGGTGGACAAGCCCTATGAGCGCGGCGTGCATTACAATGAGGTGCTGGCCGCCCAGAAGGGGCAGGACGCGCTGGGCTGGCGCGTGTCGGTCAATGTGGAGGGGAGCCAACTGGTGCTGCGCCTGCAGGACCGCGACGGGCAGCCGCTGAACGGCACCGGCATCACGGGCAAGCTGGAACGGCCCGTCAGCAACGAGGCGCCGCTGCCGCTTGCCTTCACCAATAGGGGTGATGGCCGCTATGTGGCGCAGTTGAATGCCCCCCATCCCGGCCAGTGGGACGTGAAGGCGGCCCTGCGTCATGGCGAGGACCAATATCTGCTGGTCCACCGGATCATGGTGGCGAAATGAGCCGGATGGTCGCGTTCACCCCCGCGCCGGCGGAGGGCTGCGTGCATTGCGGCCAGCCCGTGGCGGGGGGCGAGCGCTTCTGCTGCACGGGCTGCGCCGGGGCCTATGCCCTGATCCATGATCTGGGGCTGGATGCCTATTACGCCCGCCGCGACGCCAATGCCCCGGCCCCCGCGGGGGAGGATGCCGTCGCCCTGGACCTGTCGTCGGCCATCGAGACGGGCGCCGACGGGGCGCATTGCCTGCGCCTGGTGGTGGATGGGGTGACCTGTGGGGCCTGTGTCTGGCTGATCGAGAGCGCGCTGCGCCGGGAGGCGGGGGTGATTGCGGCGCGGGTGAACCTGACGACGCGGCGCCTGTCGGTGTCCTGGACCGGTGAGGCGGGGATGGCCGAACGGCTGGCCGGCATCGTCCGCCGCCTGGGCTATCGCCCCGCCGTGGCCGGTACCGAACAGGCCGACGATCAGCAGAAAAAGTCGGAGCGCGAGCTGGTGCGCGCCATGGCCGTGGCGGGTTTCGGCATGATGAACATCATGCTGCTGTCCGTCTCCGTCTGGTCCGGCCATGCCGGCAGCATGGGGGAGGCGACGCGCACCCTGATGCATTGGCTGTCGGCCCTGATCGCCGTGCCCATCGTCGCCTATTGCGCCCGTCCCTTCTTCCGCTCCGCGCTGACGGCGCTGCGGGCGGGGCGCACCAATATGGATGTGCCCATCTCCCTGGGTGTGACGCTGGCCACCAGTGTCAGCCTGTGGGAGACGGCGCGGCACGGGCCGCACGCCTATTTCGACGGCGCCGTCATGCTGCTGTTCTTCCTGCTGATCGGGCGGTTCCTGGATGCCCGCGCGCGGGGTCGGGCGCGCAGTGCGGCCGAACATCTGCTGGCGCTGGGTCGGGCACCGGTGATGATGCTGAACGAGGCCGGGCTGGCCGTGCCCATGGCCCCGGCCCAGGTGCCGGTGGGCGCCATGGTGCTGGTGGCGGCGGGGGAACGGATTGGCGTCGATGGTGCCGTGGCCGATGGCGTGTCGGATATCGACACATCCCTGGTGACCGGCGAGAGCCATCCGCAGCCGGCCCGGCCCGGCGACCGGCTGTTCGCCGGCATGGTCAACCTGACGGCGCCGCTGCGCCTGACCGTGACGGCGCGGGGCGAGGGCACGCTGCTGGCGGAGATCGTGCGCCTGATGGAGGCGGCCGAACAGGGGCGTGCCCGCTATGTGGCGCTGGCCGACCGGGTGGCACGGTCCTATACCCCCGTCGTGCATACGGCCGCCCTGACCACCTTCCTGGTCTGGGTGCTGTGGGTGGGCATCGCCTGGCAGCAGGCGCTGTTCATCGCGGTGGCCGTGCTGATCATCACCTGCCCCTGCGCCCTGGCGCTGGCCGTACCGGCGGTGCAGGTGGTGGCCACGGGCCGGCTGCTGCGTGGCGGCATCCTGCTGAAATCGGCCACCGCACTGGAACGGCTGGCCAAGGTCGACACCATCGTGTTTGACAAGACCGGCACGCTGACCCTGGGCCGGCCCGACCTGCTTCCCGATGCGGAACGCGATCCGGCCGACCTGGAACTGGCCGCGACGCTGGCCCGGTCCAGCCGCCACCCCTTGTCGCGCGCCATCGCCCGGGCCGCCGGGCCGGGGCCCGTGGCCGATGGCGTGCGAGAGGTGCCGGGGGCGGGCCTGGAATGGCAGGGGCCGGACGGCACGGTGCGCCTGGGACGGCGCGGCTTCGTGGGGCCGGTCAGCCTGCCCCGCAGCCTGATCGAGGGGCCGGAACTGTGGCTGTCCCGGCCGGGGCGGCAGCCGCGCCGCTTCACCTTCGCCGACGCACCGCGCGCCGACGCGGCGCAGGTGGTGGCGGGGCTGCGCGACAAGGGCTATCGCCTGGCCCTGATCTCCGGCGACCGGGAACCGGTGGTGGCCGCCATGGCCAACCGGCTGGGCATCCAGGATTGGCGGGCCGGTGTCGATCCGGCCGGCAAGGCGGCGGCGCTGGCCGAGATGAAGGCACAGGGGCGTTGCGTGCTGATGGTGGGCGATGGGCTGAACGATGCCGCCGCCTTGTCGGCAGCCGATGTTTCCGCCTCACCCGGCAGCGCCGTGGACGTCGCCCAGACGGCGGCCGATGCCGTGTTCCAGGGGGAACGGCTGGCGCCGCTGGCCGAATTGCTGGCGGTTTCGCGAAAGGCCGACCGGCTGGTCCTCCAGAATCTGGGCTTTTCGCTCGTCTATAATCTTTGCGCCGTACCCATTGCCATGCTGGGCCATGCCACACCGCTGATCGCGGCCCTGGCCATGTCCAGTTCGTCCCTGGTGGTGCTGGGCAATGCGCTGCGCCTGTCGCGGGCGGGCAAGGGGGGGGTGCGATGACCAGCCTGCTGTTCCTGATCCCCATTGCGCTGGGCATGGGCCTGGTGGGTCTTCTGGCCTTCCTGTGGTCCGTGCGCAGCGGACAGTTCGAAGACCTGGACGGGGCCGGTGCCCGCGTCCTGTTCGATGACGGGCGGCCCCTGCCGCCGCCAACCCGGACACCATCCAATCCTCAAGGAGATGAAGCGTGAATAATGTCGTTCTGCGCCTGCTGGGCGTTCTGTTGGGCTTTGTGGGCCTGTTCCTGGCGGCGGGTGCAAAGGACCCGGGCATGTTCCTGGGCGGGCTGCTATTCTGTCTTTTCGGTGTGGCGCTGAATTTCTGGTTGATTGCCCAGGATTATCCGCACCTTTCCAAAGGCACCTGAAGGCCAGGGCCGGGGTGGCGCCTGCCGCCACCCCGGCTTTCTGCGCATTGATTCAGCTGGATATTTATTTTTTATTTACCTTACCCATTTCGCGCTTCATGCCACGTCTGGAATCAGTGTAAAGAAACAAAAGCAATCAGCGACGGCATGTTGGGGCGCATGAACGGGCAGGTGGTTGGGGGCGATAGGATCTGTTGGCCGGATATGCTGCGCATGGCGCGCGGCACACGCTTCTGGACGCTTGCCCAGATGGCGGCCCAGCTGAAGGTTTCGCCCAGTGCGCTGCGCAGCTGGGAGAATGGTGCCGATCTGCCCGACCCAGCCGTCCAGCGTCTGGTGCGTGACCTGCTGGGACAGCCGGTGGGCGCTGCGGAACTGGCCGCCCTGGTTCGCGACAGCAAGGCGTCGCGCTATCTTTTCCGCGCCGACCGTCCCCCGCAGGTGGGCAAGCCCAGCCGCATCCTGGAATTGAGCAGTGCGCTGATCGCCGAACAGCCGCTGGGCCGAGAGGTGTTTTTCCAGCCGCGCACCTATCAGCAGGTGGAACTGACGGCGGAAACCGACGCCATGCTGAACAGCCATGGCGATTTTTTTGGTGGCGAGATGGTGATGGCCACCATGCGGCAGATCTGGCTGCAATATGTGCAGGGCGGCATGACGGTGCGCCATGCGCTGACCCGCTGGGTGCCGATGCGCCTGCCGGACGGCACGCCGGTCTGCCTGTATGAACGCCGCACGGTGACACCGTCGGCTTATCTGTCGCTGCCCACCGTGCCCACTTTCACGCCGCTCGACAGCATGGTGGCTTGAGGCGTTGTCCCGCTTGCGTTGACGGGGCCGGATGATTGATTTAAGGCCATTGCTGCGATTCTGCCGTGGTCCTCCCATGCTGCCGACTACTTCCTTTCCCGCCGATCCGGACGATGCCGAATTCCAGGCGCCCCAGGTGCTTGCCCTGGAACTGGACCGGCTGCGCCCCCGACCCGACCAGCCGCGCCGGCATTTCGACCTGGATGCGCTGGACGAGCTGGCGGCCAGCATGGCGCGGGTCGGCGTGCTGCATCCGCTGCTGGTGCGCCCCGCCGGGGATGGCGACGGATTGTTTGAGATCGTGTCGGGGGAGCGGCGCTGGCGGGCCGCCCGCCGGTTGGGCTGGGGCTGGCTGCCGGCCCTGGTGACGACCGGCGATGTGGATGAGATCGCCCTGATCGAGAATCTCCAGCGCCAGGATCTGAACGCGCTGGAGGAGGCCGCCGCGCTGCAGCGCCTGATGGACAAGCATCATTATACCCAGGATGCGTTGGGACGGGCCATCGGCCGCACCCAGGGCCAGATCAGCTCCACCTTGCGCCTGCTGACCCTGCATCCCGACATCCTGAAGGGCTTTCCGCAGCATGAGCGGCTGGTATCGCGGTCCATGCTGGTGGAACTGGCCACCGTCGATGAGCCGGAGCGCCAGATGGCGCTTTGGGAGCGTGCCTGCCAGGGATCGCTGACCGTGCGCGCGATTCGCGCCGAAAAGGCGGGCGATGCCCCCGCCAATCCGGCTATCGCGGGCCTGTCCAACGACAAGGTGACCGTTGCACTGCGTCAGGTCGATCGAACTGTCACGGCGCTGGAGCAGTTGAAGGTGGGGCCATCCGGCCTTACCGACGGCCAGCGCGCGCATCTGGCGGCTTTGTCCCGCCGGATCAGTGCCCTGATGGGCTGATATTGCGGTGCGATATAAGGTTGCGGCCGATGACGCGCCGGGGAATAATCGTTTCGCCGCGGGGGAACTGCGGGGGCGACGGGACGGGGGCGTGCATGCGGCATGTTCGGGCGGCCCTGGCGGTGTTTCGCGGACGGGCAGACGATCTGCCCCCGGTCTTCGAGGCGGCCTGCCGGGACATCGTAGAGGATTTGGGCGTCAGCAGCGGCAGCGTCTGGTTCTTCGACGATGACAGGTCCGCTATCGAATGCGCAGCACTGTACGATGCCCGCGATGCCCGCCTGCTGCGCGGTTCCCGGCTGCGGGAGGCGGATTCGGCCGCCTATTTCCAGGCGCTGCGCCGCGACAGCCGGGTGATGGCCGATGAGGCGGCCACCCATCCGGACACCGCCTGCCTTGCCAATTATCTGCTCCACCGCGACGTGCGCTCCCTGCTCGACCATGTGGTCAGCACCGATGGGCGGGCGGTGGCCGTGCTGTGCTGTGAACAGGGTGGGCGTCTGCGGCGATGGTCGGACGAGGACGCCGCCTATCTGGAGCAGATGGCCATCCTGCTGGGTGTGGCCTTTGACCTGCACCGCGAGATGCGCAAGCGCGTTTGATAACAAATATTAACGGGCGTCGATGTTGCGGCGCACAAATTACATAATGGTTTCAAGTCTCTGGACCAAGGTCGAAGCGACCAAGGTCGGGGCTGTGTTAACCTTCCGCCTGTCCCATCGTGCAAGCCTCAGGACCGACCCGGACGCCCAATAAGCCGCCCGGCGTGGCGGCGCATAACAAACGCCAGGGCCGGTTCCGTCTGACGCGACGTGCGAATAAAGGGAGGGCACATGGCTAATGTGGCAGTGGGCGGGGCGACCCCGGCCCCGATGACCAAGGAAGAGAAGAAGGTGATCTTCGCCTCTTCGCTGGGCACCGTGTTCGAATGGTACGACTTCTACCTGTACGGCTCGCTCGCGGCCGTCATCGCCAAGCAGTTCTTCTCCGGTGTGAACCCCACCGCGGGTCTGATCTTCGCCCTGCTGGCCTTTGCCGCCGGCTTCTTCGTGCGTCCGTTCGGTGCGCTGGTGTTCGGTCGCCTGGGCGACATGATCGGCCGCAAATACACCTTCCTGGTGACCATCCTGATCATGGGCGCATCGACCTTCATCGTCGGTATCCTGCCCAACTATGCCTCCATCGGCATCGCGGCGCCGATCATCCTGATCATCCTGCGCCTGCTGCAGGGCCTGGCGCTGGGCGGTGAATATGGCGGTGCGGCAACCTATGTGGCCGAGCACGCGCCCCATGGCCGTCGCGGCAACTACACGGCCTGGATCCAGACCACGGCGACGCTGGGCCTGTTCCTGTCGCTGCTGATCATCCTGGCCTGCCGCTCCAACATGTCGGTCGAGGATTTCGAGAGCTGGGGCTGGCGCATTCCGTTCCTGATCTCGATCCTGCTGCTGGGCATCTCGGTCTGGATCCGCTTGATGCTGAATGAAAGCCCGGCTTTCGTGAAGATGAAGTCGGAAGGCAAGCATTCCAAGGCGCCACTGACCGAAGCCTTCGGCAACTGGAAGAACCTGAAGATCGTCATCCTGGCGCTGCTGGGCCTGGTCGCCGGTCAGGCCGTGGTCTGGTACACGGGCCAGTTCTACGCCCTGTTCTTCCTGACCTCGATCCTCAAGGTCGATGCCTTCACGGCGAACATCCTGATCGCCATCGCGCTGGCCATCGGCACGCCGTTCTTCATCTTCTTCGGCAGCCTGTCGGACAAGATCGGCCGCAAGCCGATCATCATGGCGGGCCTGGCGCTGGCCATCGTCACCTATTTCCCGCTGTTCAAGGGCATCACCCACTTCGCCAACCCGGCCCTGGAAACGGCGGTCGCCACCTCCCCGGTGGTGGTGATCGCCGACCCGAACGAATGCTCGTTCCAGTTCAACCCGACGGCGACGGCCAAGTTCACGTCGAGCTGCGACATCGCCAAGTCGGCCCTGGTGGCCAAGGGCGTTCCTTACACCAACGAGGCGGCCCCCGCCGGCACCATCGCCCAGATCAAGGTCGGCGACACCGTCATCGACAGCTATGATGGCAGCGGCATGGCCACCAAGACCGAGGTGAACCTGGGCCATAGCCCGGCCGCCGCCCCGGTTGATACCAAGGCCGCCGGTGCCGCCTTCACCAAGGCGGTGGGCGACGCGCTGGTCGCCGCCGGGTTCCCGGCCAAGGCCGACAATGCGGCGATGAACAAGCCCATGGTCGTGCTGCTGCTGACCATCCTGGTCATCTATGTGACCATGGTGTACGGCCCCATCGCCGCCATGCTGGTGGAATTGTTCCCCACCCGCATCCGCTACACCTCGATGTCGCTTCCCTACCATATCGGCAATGGCTGGTTCGGCGGGTTCCTGCCGACCACCAGCCTGGCCATCGTGGCGGCCACCGGCGACATCTATTCCGGTCTCTGGTACCCGATCATCATCGCGGCCGGTACGCTGGTCATCGGCCTGCTGTTCGTGAAGGAAACCAAGGACGTGGATATCTACGCCGACGACTGATCCGGTTCTGTCGATTTCCCCCTAAGCAACTTGGCGGGTGGTGCAAAACCACCCGCCATATTCTTTTTCAGCAAATGCGCGCTTGCGTCCTTGGTCCGGATGCGCATTCAATCCTTCATAATGACAGTGGCGGCACAGCCACGGGGACAACGGTTTGGGGAGGGGCAAAGGGAATGGCGATCCGGGTTCTGGTGGCCGACGATCATCCATTGATGCGGGCTGCCCTGTGCCAATCGGTGACGGGCAATGTGCCCGACCTGTCCACGATGGAGGCCTCCTGCTTTTCGGAGGTGGAGGCGGCGCTGAAGCGCGAGGCGGGGATCGATGCGATCCTGCTGGACCTGCACATGCCGGGGATGAACGGGCTGATCGGCCTGGCGCTGCTGCGCAACGAACACCCGACCATTCCCATCATCGTGGTATCGGCATCGGAGGATGCGGCCACCATCCACCGCGCCATGGAATATGGGGCGGCCGGCTTCGTGCCGAAATCGGCCCCCATCACCCATATCGGCGAGGCCATCCGCGCCGTGCTGGACGGGGCTGTCTGGTTGCCGCGGGCGGGCACCGGGGCCGGCGCGGCGCCGGCGCCCGACGCCGACATGGCGGCCCGCGTGGCAGGATTGACGCCCCAGCAGCTGCGCGTGCTGGCCGGCATCGCCGAGGGCAAGCTGAACAAGCAGATCGCCTATGAGATGGGCGTGGTGGAAACCACGGTGAAGGCCCATGTCACGGTGATCCTGCGCCGCCTGGGCGTGGTCAGCCGCACCCAGGCCGCCATCGTGGCCAGCAAACTGGCCTTGTCGCCGGTGGAGGCGCAGGCGGAGGCGTCCTGAGGGTGTCGGGTTGAGATAGAATCTTCTCTCCCGCCTTCCCGGCCTTCACCGGGAAGGCGGCAATATAGAGGTCTGCGAGCTACCTCGCCTCCTACCCCTTCTGCACCCCCGGCTTGTTCGGATCGACCGCGAACTTGGCGCGCGAGGACAGTTTGCCGCCGGGCGTCGTCACCTGGTCCAGCACTTTCAGGTCCATGGTCAGCTGCTTAGGTGTGACCTCGCACAGGCCGTAACCACGCTGGTCGTTGATCATCTTGATATGCGGGTTCTCCGCCAGCATGCCCTTGGCCGCCGGCCGTTCCAGCCCGCCATCGCCACCGGACGAGATGGAGGTGATGACGAACTCGCTGGCCACGACCTTGCTGGCCGGGTCCTTGTCGTCATAGATGACGTTGCCGATGATGTTCTGATGCTCGTCGCCGGTCAGGACCACGGCGTTGCGGATATTGTTGCCCTCGATCTGGCGCAGCAGGCGGGCCCTCGCCACGCGGTACGGGTCCCAGGTATCCAGGTTGCGGATATTGGCCTCGCCCGGCTCCCGGTCGCACGGCATCAGCATCACCTGCTGGGCCAGCAGGTTGAAGCGGGCCTTGCCACCCGCCAGACCGTCGAACAGCCATTTCTCCTGCGCCTCGCCCAGCACGGTCAGGGCGGGATTGTCGATATCGGGGCAGGCGGGGCGGAAGCCGTCGCGGCAGGGTTGGTCGCTGCGATACTGGCGGGTGTCCAGCACATGCATGTCGATCAGGTCGCCGAAAGCGAATTTCCGGTACAGCTGCATGCGCGCGCCGTCGG
Source organism: Niveispirillum sp. GW835-FHT14G11 (assembly GCF_058793615.1). Lineage (NCBI taxonomy): Bacteria > Pseudomonadati > Pseudomonadota > Alphaproteobacteria > Rhodospirillales > Azospirillaceae > Niveispirillum > Niveispirillum sp. GW835-FHT14G11. The sequence continues at coordinate 211,815 of NZ_JBXAFZ010000010.1, read as the reverse complement.
GCAGGGAGGTGCGGCGGAACGGCAGATGCTCGTAATAGGCCTGGGCGGCGGCGGCCCGGCGCAGGCGAAAGATGTCCGGTGGCGTGCCGTCCCAGTTGAAGTCGCTGGCCCAGTTATCCACGATCTCATGATCGTCCCAGACGGCGATCCAGGGGGCGGCCGCATGGGCCTTTTGCAGGTCGGTATCCAGCTTGTACTTGGCATAGCGACGGCGATAGTCGTCCAGCGACACGGGGTCGGGCAGGTCGGCCCGGCGCGGCGTGGGCACGGTGTCGTCCAGATGCCGGCTGAAGAAGAACGGCCGCGACACGCCTTCATAGATGTAGTCGCCGTAATGATAGACGAAATCCACCTCCTCCCGCGACAGATGGTCGAAGGCGGTGAACAGCCCCTGGTCGTAATTCTGGCAGCCGGCGACGGCAAAGCGCACCTTCTGCACGGGCCCACCGGCGGCGGGTGCGGTCACGGCACGGCCCTGCAACGACCGATGGTCGCCGCAGCGGAACCGGTACCAGTAGGGCCGGGCCGGCAGCAGCCCCGCCACCTCCACATGCACGGCATGGCCCAGTTCGGGGTGGGCCAGGGCGGTGCCCTTGGCCGCCACCTTGCGGAACTGCCGGTCCTCCGCCACTTCCCAATCGACGGGGATGATGTCGCTGGACATGCCATAGAAGGGGTCCAGCGGCCGGGGCGCCAGCCGCGTCCAGATCACGAAACCATCCGGCCAGGGCTCGCCCGAGGCCACGCCCAACTGGAACGGATAATCGATGAAATTGACGGCGCCGAAGGCCAAACGGGGGGCCACCGGGATCGCCAATGCCGTCACCGCCAGGGCGCCGGCCCCGCGCAGCAATTGGCGGCGGGACAAGGCAAGCGTGGACGGCAGGACGGATTTCATCAAGGACGACCCATGGAAAACACCCCGTCCAGGCCGCCGCCACGGCGGGCCGGTCAGACAGCGCATGTGCAAAGGGGGACGAGCCGGCCGGCCGGTTTCGTCACTTCTGCTTGTGACAGAGGTCGGGGCGGATTTGCAAGTGTCCGATGCGTTGCAACATGACGAGGAGGGGGGCAGGGCGGTGGCACGCCCGCCACCGCCGCCAGCCCGCTTACACCCCGATCACGCCCCCGCCCTTCTTGGTGATGGCCACCACCGACGGGCGGGCCGGCATATTGTCCTTGAAGTCGGGCCAGCGGGTGCCGGGATCGGCGAAGGTGCCCTGCTTGTTGTGGGACTTGGTGAACTGATCCACCGCATCCGATCCCGGATGCTGGACGGAGATGAACAGGCTCTGGTCGTCGGGCGTGAAGCTGGGGCCGGTCAGTTCCGCCCCCACCGGCACGCGGAAGAACAGCCGTGCGGTACCGCGCATCGGCCCTTCGGTCTCTACCGCCCAGATGCCGTCCGACGAACCGGACGTCCATTGCCATTTGGCCCCCTGGTCGGTGCCCACCCACAGGCGGCCCGTGCTGTCGAAGGCGCAATTGTCGGGGCAGGAGAACCAGCCATTCTCCGTCGTCGCCTTGTTGAAGCTGGCGCCGGTCTTGGGATCGGCCGGGTTGCCGGCCTTGACCAGGATTTCCCATTTGAACTTAGGTGCAGCATGGTCGCCGCCGGGCGGGTGCATCTCCACGATATGGCCCCAACTGTTGGCCGGGCGCGGATTGGCTGCGTTTGGCTTGGACTGGGATGCATGATGGGGCAGGTCGGGCAGCCGGTCGTCATTGTTGGTCAGCATGACATAGACCAGGCCGGTCTTGGGATTGACCTCGATATCCTCCGGCCGGTCCATGCGCGTCGCTCCCAGCAGGGTGGCGGCGATGCGGGCGGAGATGACGACGTCGCCCTGGTCCTTGAAACCGTTGGCCGCCGTCAGCGGCCCCTGGCCATGGACCAGCGGCAGCCAGCTGACCGTGCCATCGGCATCGAACCGCGCCACGGACAAGGTACCCTCGTCCAGCAGCTTCATGTTGGCCTTGCGGTCGGCCGGGTTGTACGTGCCCTTGGAGATGAAGCGGTACACATGCTCGAACCGCTGGTCGTCGCCCATATAGACGACGGCGCGGCCATCCTTGTTCAGGGTGACGCCAGCACCTTCATGCTTGAACCGGCCCAGCGCCGTCAGCTTGCGCGGCGTGCTGGTCGGGTCATAGGGGTCGATCTCCACGATCCAGCCATAGCGATTCGCGGCATAGATCTCCTTGTTGATATGGAACCTTTCATGGAACCGGCCCCACTGGTACCAGGGCGACGGCACCGTCATGCGGTCGTAATTGCGCTGTTCGGGATGGGACTGGTCGATCGTGCCCATGAAATAGCCGTCGATATTCTCCTCCCCCGACAGGACCGTGCCCCAGGGGGTGACGCCACCGGCGCAATTGTTCAGCATGCCGATGATTGTGCGGCCTTCAGGATCATCCTTGGTCTTCATCCGCGCATGACCGGCGGCGGGACCGGTCACGGCCATCCTGGTGTTCAGGGCGTTGATGCGACGGTTGAATTTGCCGCCCTTTACATAGGCCCATTTGCCATTGGCGCCGCGCTTGACCTCCACGATGGTGCCGCTATGGGCCGCCATCTCGATATCCACCATCTCCTTGGTGACGGCTTCGGGTGGGTACCGGTCCTGGCCCTCGGGCACCAGGCCCGGGAACATCATCTCGGCTTGCGTATATTCATGGTTCACCCACAGCAGGCCGTGGTCGGCATTCTTCGATCCCTGGGGCAGCGGGTAGAAGGCGGTGAAGTCGTTATTGTAGCCGAACTGCTTCAGCTGGGCCTCGGCCGTCTGCTTCAACGGGTCGAATTCCGGGCTGTCGGCGAACAAAGGGTCACCCCAGCGGATCAGCACGTCGGCGTCATAGCCGGGCGCCACATGGTGCTTGGCATCGACGCCCCGGGCCAGTTCCTCGAACTTGAAGCCGAATCCGGTCTGGCCGCCGGCGGCCTGGGCGTGGGCCTCCCCCGTCAGGAACGGGGCCGGGATGGCGGGGGCGAAGGCGGCGATGGCGCTGGTACCCAGCATGCCGCGCAGGATGTCGCGCCTTCCCAGCCGCTGCTGCACCACTTCGCCGAAAGTCGGCTCGGTTTCCGGCGAGGAGCCCGTGTCCTGGATGGCCTCGAACTCTTCTTGGGTCAGGAATCGATTGTCGGCCATGGGCGGGGGCTCCAGTGCAATGGTGATGGGACTTGTCCGGTTCATACGCTCCGGATGCTACAGTTATTTGACAGCTGCAAGCCATACCGGCACGGCGGCGATGTGACACAGCCGACAGATTCCGCATCGCAGGCAAGGGAAGGGGGCTTTGTCACCTTGCCGTGCGCCTGCGAACTGGCTAGCTTCACAGGCTGGTATGATTGCTGGGACCCTTTCCCGGTGGTGCCCTGAAGCAGGGGGGCCGCCACGGGCCCGCTGTTCGGAACGGAGCCGATGAAGTTTACCCGTCGTGCCGCCTGTGCGGCCCTTGCCCTGTTCATGTCCACCGCCGCGACCTTTGCCCCGGCCTTGGGATTCGAACCCGCCATCGTCTTCGACATGGGGGGCCGCTTCGACAAGTCCTTCAATGAAGGCGCCAATAACGGGGCGGAGAAGTTCAAGAAGGATACCGGCGTCAATTTCCGCTGGTTCGAGGTGACGAACGAGGCGCAGCGCGAGCAGTTCCTGCGCCGGCTGGCCAGCCGCAATGCCGACATCATCGTCTCCGTCGGTTTCTCCATGGCGCCGTCGGTGGAGAAGGTGGCCAAGGAGTTCCCGAATGTCCGTTTCACCCTGATCGACGGCAATGTCGACCTGCCCAATGTGCAGTCGATCGAGTTTGCCGAGCATGAGGGTTCCTATCTGGTCGGTGTGCTGGCGGCGCTGGCCAGCAAGACCGGCACCGTCGGCTTTGTCGGCGGCATGGACATCCCGCTGATCCGCCGCTTCGCCTGTGGCTATGAGCAGGGCGTGAAGGCCACCAATGCCAAGGCGAATGTCGTCGCCAACATGGCCGGCAGCACGCCTGCCGCCTGGGCCGACCCCACCCGGGGCAGCGAGCTGGCCAAGAGCCAGTTCGACCGCGGGGCCGACGTGATCTTCGCCGCCGCCGGCCAGACCGGCATGGGCGTGCTGCAGGCGGCATCGGATGCCGGCAAGCTGTCCATCGGTGTGGACAGCAACCAGAACCACCTGTTCCCCGGCAAGGTCCTGACCAGCATGGTCAAGCGCGTGGATGTCGCCGCCTATGAGGCGTTCAAGACCGCGCAGGACGGCACCTGGAAGGCCGGCCATCGCCGCCTGGGCCTGAAGGAGGACGGCGTGGGCTGGGCCTTCGACGACAATAACAAGGCGCTGATCACGCCCGCCATGCAGGCGGCTGTGGACAAGGCCACGGCGGAGATCAAGGCCGGCACCCGTGTCGTCGCCAATTATGACGACGCCAAGGGCTGCAAATACTGATCGCCTTGTTCCGATCTCCGCGTTTGAGCAGGTACCATGTCGGCCGCCCATAACATTGTTTCCCCCGCCTGGGCGGTCGAGCTTGTCGGCATCGACAAGCGATTCGGCCCCGTCCATGCCAATCGCGACGTGACGCTGCGTTTCGCGCCGGCCAGCATCCATGGGCTGGTGGGCGAGAACGGGGCCGGCAAGTCGACCCTGATGAGCATCCTGTACGGCTTCTACGAGGCCGATGCGGGCGACATCCTGGTGCGCGGCAAACAGGTCGCCATCCGCACGCCGCAGGATGCGATCAAGCTGGGCATCGGCATGGTCCACCAGCATTTCATGCTGGTGGAGACCTTCACGGTGCTGGAGAATCTGCTGCTGGGTCATGAGGGCGGGCCCGTGCTGGGCCCGGCCATGGAGCGGGCCAGGGCAGAAGTGCGGGAACTGGAGCGGCAGTTCGGCCTGGAAGTGCCGCTGGACGCCCTGGTCTGCGACCTGCCCGTGGGCGTGCAGCAGCGGGTGGAGATCCTGAAGGCGCTGTATCGCGGGGCGGAGGTGCTGATTCTGGACGAGCCGACGGCCGTGCTGTCGCCGCCGGAGGTGGAGCAGCTGTTCCGCATCCTGGAACGGCTGCGCCAGCAGGGCCGCACCGTCCTGCTGATCACCCACAAGCTGAAAGAGATCATGGCCATCACCGACCGCGTGTCGGTGCTGCGCCGGGGGCAGGTGGTGGCGGAATTCGTCACCGCCGACACCGACCGTCAGGCCCTGGCCGATGCCATGGTGGGCCGCAAGACCTCGCTTTTAGTGGATAAGGCGCCGGCCAGTCCGGGTGCGGTGCTGCTGTCGGCGCAGCATGTGAACGTGGTCGACGGGCGCGGGGTCACCACCTTGAAGGATGCCTGCCTGAGCGTGCGGGCCGGCGAGATCGTGGGTATCGCCGGCGTGGCCGGCAACGGCCAGTCGGAATTACTGGAAGTGCTGTCCGGCATGTCCCGTTTCGAAAGCGGAATGATCACGCTGAAGGGCGGGGAGATCGGCCCGTCGGCCAAATATGACGCGGCCGAGGCGCGTCGGCGCGGTCTGGCGCATGTGCCGGAAGACCGGTTGAAGCTGGCCGTGATCAAGGAATTCCCGGCGCATGAGAGCGCCATCCTGGGCTATCACCAGGACAAGGCGCTGTCCAGGGGCTGGCGACTGGATTGGAAGCGAGCGATTGCCAAGACCGTTTCGTTGATGGAACGGTTTGATGTGCGCCCGGCCGACCCGCATCTGCGCACCTCCCTGTTCTCCGGCGGCAACCAGCAGAAGCTGGTGATGGCGCGGGAGATGGAGCGCGAGCCCGATATATTGCTGGTGGGCCAGCCGACTCGCGGCGTGGATATCGGCGCCATCGCCTTCATCCACCGCCAGCTGGTTGGCCTGCGCGACCGGGGCCGGGCCATCCTGCTGGTCTCGGCCGAGCTGGACGAGATCCTGGCCCTGTCCGACCGCATCCTGGTGATGTGCGACGGGGAAATCGTGGGCGAGCTGTCGGCGGAAGAGGCAACCGAAGGCCGGATCGGCACGATGATGGCGGGCATCAAGGACGCACCCGCCACGGAAGTTGTTGCTGAAGGGGTGTCGGCATGAGTGCGGGCGGTTCCGACAATCTTCCCTGGTGGGTGACGGGCCTGCTGCTGCCGGTGATCAATGTCGCCCTGGCGCTGCTGGTCTCCGCCCTGGTCATCCTGGCCATCGGCGAGGACCCGGTCGGGGCGCTGGGCACCATGCTGCGCGGTGCCGTCGGCACGGGGGAGGGCATCGGCTATACGCTTTATTACGCCACCAGCCTGATCTTCACGGCCCTGGCCGTGGCCATCGCCTTCCATGGCGGGCTGTTCAATATCGGCGGCGAGGGCCAGGCCTATATTGGCGGGCTGGGCGTTGGGCTGGTCTGCCTGGCCCTGCCCGGCTGGCCCTGGTGGGCGGCCCTGCCGCTGTCGGTGCTGGGCGGGGCGGCGTTCGGGGCGCTGTGGGCGGCGATTCCGGGCTGGCTGCAGGCCTATCGCGGCAGCCACATCGTCATCACCACCATCATGTTCAATTTCATCGCGTCGTCGCTGATGGTCTATTTGATGGTCAATGTGCTGATCAAGCCGGGCCAGATGTCGCCGGAGAGCGAGGCGTTCAGCGCGTCGATGTTCCTGCCGATGATGGCCGACATGATGGCCGCCATCGGGGTGGAGATGGATAGCTCGCCCTTGAACTTCTCCCTGTTCCTGGCGCTGCTGGCCTGTGCGGCCGTCTGGGCCTTCATCTGGCACACGCGCTGGGGCTTCGCGCTGCGTGCCACGGGGGCGAACGAGAATGCCGCCCTTTATGCCGGCATCGACCCGAAGAGGATCATCGTCGTCACCATGGCCCTGTCGGGTGCCTTGGCCGGTCTGCTGGGCGTGAACGAGCTGCACGGGGTGCAGCACCGGTTGATGTTGAATTTCCCGGCCGGGCTGGGCTTCACCGGCATCGCCGTGGCGCTGATGGGCCGCAACCATCCGGCCGGCATCATCCCCGCCGCCATCCTGTTCGGCGCGCTGTATCAGGGCGGCACCGAGCTGGTGTTCGATTATCCCAATATCAGCCGGGAGCTGGTGGTGGTGATCCAGGGCGTGGTGATCCTGTTCGCCGGTGCCTTGGAACATATGTTCCGCCCGGCGCTGGTGCGCCTGTTCACCCGCCGCCCGACAGCGGCAGCCAAGCCGGCGGGGGCCTGAGCCATGGATACGCTTCTGGGCCTCCTGTCGCTGCTGGACAGCACATTCCGCCTGGCCACGCCGCTGCTGCTGGCAGCATTGGCCGGCTTCTATTCCGAACGCGCCGGTGTGGTGGATATCGGGCTGGAGGGCAAGATGCTGGTGGCGGCCTTCGCGTCGGCCGCCGCCGCTGCCATTTACGGTTCCGCCTGGGTCGGGCTGGGGGCCGGCATCCTGGCCTCGCTGACCCTGGCCCTGCTGCACGGTTTCGCCTGCATCACGCATAAGGGCAATCAGGTCGTCTCCGGCGTGGCGCTGAACATCGTGGCCCTGGGCCTGACGGCGGTGCTGGGCAATGCCTGGTTCCAGATGGGGGGCCGCACGCCCAACCTGCCGGCCGATGCCAGGTTCGGGGAGATCACGCTGCCGCTGGCGGAAGCTTTGCGCGGCGTGCCCGTGATCGGCCCGCTCTATTACGAGCTGATCAGCGGCCATAATATCCTGGTCTATCTGGCGCTTTCCATCGTGCCGCTGACCTGGTGGATCGCCTATCGCACCCGTTTCGGCCTGCGCCTGCGCGCGGTGGGGGAGAATCCGGCGGCCGTGGACACGGCCGGCATCTCGGTCACGGCCCTGCGCTATCAGGCGGTGCTGATCGCGGGTGTGCTCTGCGGCATCGCCGGCAGTTACCTGTCCACCGCGCAGGGTGCGGGGTTCCAGACAAACATGACGGCCGGCAAGGGCTTCCTGGCCCTGGCCGCCTTGATCCTGGGCAAGTGGAAGCCGGTGCCGACCCTGTTCGCCTGTCTGGCTTTCGCCTTTGCCGATGCCCTGCAGACACGGTTGCAGGGCGTGTCCCTACCCGGCATCGGCGAGGTGCCGGTGCAGCTGATCGAGGCGCTGCCCTATCTGCTGACGGTCCTGCTGCTGGCCGGCTTTGTCGGCAAGGCCGTGCCGCCCAAGGCCAGTGGCCGGCCCTATGTGAAGGACCGGTGAGGGGGCGCCTTCTCTGCCGTCATCCGCGGGAAAGCGAGACCTCTGCGAAAGTCTGCGCTGTGAGGGCTCCACAATATCTACCGTCACCCCGGCGGAGGCCGGGGCCCATTTCGTAGAGCGAAGCGCTTATCATCTGGGCCCCGGCCTCCGCCCGGGTGACGGTAGAGAGAGTGGCACCGACGGTGCCCAAGAGTTTCGCCGGGGTGACGGTGGATATTGGTGGGGCCCCGGCAGCCCAAACGTCACCCGCCCCCCGACCATCGCCCCCCCTGACGCCGGCCCCCGAACCGGCGTAGACTGCCCTTAAAAACAGGCGAAGGGGCATCCATGTCGAACTGGCCGGTACTGGGGTTGGCGCTGGGCTATATTGCCACCCTGTTTGCCATCGCCTGGTGGGGCGACCGCCATGCCGCGCGCCAGCCGCAGGTGCAGGAGCGCCGTGCCCCCCTGCTTTATGCCATGTCGCTGGCCGTCTATTGCACGTCCTGGACCTTCTATGGCGCCATCGGGCGGGCGGCGTCCAGCGGCTGGGATTTCCTGTCGATCTATGTCGGGCCGATCCTGCTGTTCGGCCTGGGCTGGCCGATCCTGGCCAAGATGGTGCGGGTGGCCAAGGCGGAGAACACCGTCTCCATCTCCGACTTCATCTCCGCCCGCTATGGCAAGAGCCGGGCACTGGCCGCCATCATCACCATCATGGCCGTCACGGTGGTGCTGCCCTATTTCGCCCTGCAATTGAAGGCCATCACCATCAGCCTGGAGGCGTTGGCCGGCGATCCGTTTGCCAACCGGGTGATGGATATACCGGGCGAGACCACCTTCATCATCACCTGCGCCATGGCCCTGTTCGCCATCCTGTTCGGGGTGCGCAACATCCATGCGAACGAGCATCATCGCGGCCTGATGATGGCCATTTCCACCGAAAGCTTTGTGAAGCTGGCCGCCGCCATGCTGGTGGGGGCGGGGATCATCTTCGCGGTGGCGGGCGGGCCGGCCGGCATTTTCGAACGCGCGGCCGGCGATCCGCGGCTGGCCCACCTGCTGACGCCGCATCTGGGTTTCAGCTGGTGGGCCATCGCCCTGCTGGCAGCGCTGGCCATCCTGTGCCTGCCGCGCCAGTTCCATGTGACGGTGGTGGAGAATACCCATGTCGGCGATATCCGCACTGCCAGCTGGCTGTTCCCGCTTTATCTCGTCGCCATCAACCTCTTCGTGCTGCCCGTGGCGCTGGCGGGCTTGCTGATGTACCCGGATGGCAGCGTCAATGCCGACACGTTCCTGGTCACCCTGCCGATGGAACTGGGGATGGACTGGATGGCGGTGCTGGCCTTCCTGGGCGGCCTGTCGGCGGCGACCAGCATGATCATCGTCGGCGCCGTGGCCCTGTCCACCATGGTCTGCAACGACCTGATCGTGCCGATCCTGATGGCCTATCCGCCGGCCATGCGCCGCTGGCACGATGATCCCAAACCGATGCTGCTCACCGTGCGGCGGCTGGCCGTGGTGGCGCTGCTGGGCATGGCCTATCTCTATTACCTGCTGATCGGCACCACCTTTCCGCTGGCCACCATCGGCACCGTCAGTTTCGCGGGCGTGGCGCAGTTCGCGCCGGCCCTGCTGATGGGTCTGTTCTTCCGGCGGGTGACCAAGGCCGGGGCGATCACCGGCCTGATCACCGGCTTCGGCGCCTGGGTCTATACGGTGCTGATCCCGTCCTTCGCGGTGGCCGGCCTGATCCCGGCGCATCTGATGGACCAGGGGCTGTTCGGGCTGGACTGGCTGACGCCCACCGGGCTGGGCGGCATCCATGACCTGGACACGCTGGCCCATGGCGCGCTGACCAGCCTGGCGCTGAACCTGTTCATGATCGCCCTGGTATCGGGCATCACCGGTCAGTCGGACCTGGAGAAGCAGCAGGCCCGCCGTTTCGTTTCCATGCGCCATGATGCGCATGACGGGGTGGGGCCGGCGCGCGGTGCCACCTTGGCCGACCTGTACGAACTGGCCGCCCGCTATGTCGGCAGGACCCGCGCCGATCCGGTTTTCCGCGAACTGGCCGCCACCCGCACGCCCGGCGAGGAGGATTTCGAGGAAGGGCTGAAACTGCGCATCGATGAGGAGGCGGTGGCCGCCACCGAATGGCTGCTGGCCGGCGCCATCGGGTCGGCGTCGGCCCGCGTGGTGGTGGCCAGCCTGCTGTCCGACCGCCGCCTGTCGCGGTCCGACGCGCGGTCGATCATCGACGAGGCGTCACGCGCCATCCTGGACAGCCATGTGCTGATGCGCTCCACCCTGGAAAATGTCGGCAAGGGCATCTGCGCCGTGGACAAGGATTTCCGCCTGCGCCTGTGGAACCGCCGCTTCCTGGAGATGCTGGAGGTGCCAGACGGGCTGATCAAGGTGGGCACGCCCATGGGCGAGCTGGTCAATTACCTGCAGGGCCAGGGCGAGTTCGGAGAGGGCGGTGAGGTGGAGACGCTGTTCGCCCGCCGCCTGGACCCCAGGCGCCGCGACCAGCCCGACAGTTTCCACCGTGTGCGGCCCGACGGGTCGGTGCTGGAGATCATCTCCAACCCCCTGCCCGACGGGGGGTTCGTGGCCGTCTATACCGATGTCACCGAACGCCACCGCGCGGCCGAGGATCTGCGCGCCGCCAATGAAGGGCTGGAGCGTGGCATCGCGGAGCGCACCATCGATCTGGCCGTCGCCAAGTCGGATGCCGACCGCGCCAACCAGTCCAAGACCCGCCTGCTGGCCGCCGTCAGCCACGACCTGTTGCAGCCGCTGCACGCCGCCCGCCTGTTCATCTCCGCCGCCTTGGACCGGGGGCCCGACGCGCTGGTCAATCAGGCGGATGCGGCGCTCCGGTCGGTGGAACAGCTGCTGGGCGACCTGCTGGACATCACCAAGCTGGATACGGGCGTGGTCAAGCCCAACCGCACGGCCGTGTGCATCGACGATGTGCTGCGCCCCTTGACGGATGAGCTGGCGGTGGTGGCGCAGCGCCACGGGTTGCGCCTGGACTGGGTGCCGTCGACGGTGACGGTGGATACCGATGCCGTGCTGCTGCGCCGCATCGTGCAGAACCTGCTGGCCAATGCCCTGCGCTATACCCCGCGCGGCCGCATCCTGGTGGGCTGCCGCCGGCTGTCCGGTGCGGTACGGGTGGAGGTGTGGGATACGGGGCCGGGCATTCCGGAGGAAAAACGGCTGGAGATTTTCCAGGAATTCCGCCAGCTGGGCAACGCCCAGGGCGACCGCGACAAGGGGCTGGGCCTGGGCCTGTCCATCGTGGAGCGGTTTGCGGCCATCCTGGGCCACCGCGTCAGCTTGCGGTCGCAAGTGGGCAAGGGGTCGTGCTTTGCGGTGGAGGTGCCGCTGTCGACCCGTGCCGCCGACCCGGCACGGCCGGTGGCCGGGCCCAGCGTGACGGGTCTGGAGGGTACCTTGGTGCTGTGCGTGGAGAATGAACCCGCCATTGCCCAGGCCACCATGGCGCTGTTGTCGGGCTGGTCGTGCGAGGTGATCTGGGGGCCGACGGGGGAGGAGGCGCTGGCGGCACTGGGTTCAAAGGTGCCCGATGTGGTGCTGACCGATTATCACCTGGACCATGGCAAGAGCGGGCTGGAGGCTCTGGCCCTGATCCGGGCGCGGCACGGTGCGGACCTGCCGGCCGCCGTGATCACCGCCGACCGCACCGACGCGGTCAAGGACAGCGTCGCCCATGCCGGCTGCCGCATCCTTTACAAACCGGTGAAGCCGGGGGCCCTGCGGGCCCTGCTGTCGCACATGCTGGCGGAGAAACGGCGGGGCCGGGCAGCGTAGAGCGGATTAGCGTAGCGTAGTCCGCCTTCCCGGCGAAGGCCGGGACCCAGGGGCCAAACGCTCAACCTATCGGCTGCTTTGATCAAGGCAGCTTCGAGGTTCGATCCTGTGGCCCCTGGGTCCCAGCCTTCGCCGGGAAGGCGGGAAAGAAGATTCCATCTGGGCCAGACAATCCTAACCCGCGCCACGAAGACGCCTACACGCCCCGCCATTTCGCCACGGCGGCGATGGCCATGGCGACGGCGATATGGGCGGCGATGTCGGTGAGGGAATAGAGGCCGGTCCAGCGGGGGAACACTTCCGGCCAGCGCAGCGGCAGGACCAGCAGATACATGACCGCGTAGAGAACCAGCCCATAGGCGGTGGCCGCCGCCCAGCGGTGGCGGCGCAGCGTTTCCAGGCGCGCCAGGGCCAGTACGAAAAGTGCCGCCATCACCTGGGCAATCGCGATATGGGTGGCGACGCCCAGCAGGGCGGTGGCCCATCCGCCCTCACGCGCCGCCGGACCCATCCAGCCGCCCGCCACACCCTGCCAGACGCGCATCACGCCGATATCTCGGATGATGCCCAGAGAAGAGGCATAGGCCCCGTCGATGGCGGCACCGGCCAGACCCGCCAGGGTGATCGTCGGTGCCAGTCGTGCCATCGTCAATTCCCCCCGCTTGATCTGGGGAGGGAGCTTATCGCAAGTTACCCGGCCCGAGGGTCCCAATTCGGGCGCGGGCCGGGGTGCCTGGATAAGGGATCAGTCGTCGCGGCCCATCTGTTCTTGCAGATAGTTCTGCAGACCGACGCTCTTGATCAGGGCCTGCTGCGTCTCGATCCAGTCGATATGCTCCTCCGTATCCTCCAGGATGCGGCGGAAAATCTCCTTGGACTGGTAATCGCGCACCGTCTCGCAATATTGCATGGCCTCCAGCAGCTCGGTGCGGTTGCGGGTTTCGATGGACAGGTCGCCCGCAAAACATTCCGGCACATCCTCACCGATCCTCAGCTTGTGCAGATCCTGCAGGTTCGGCAGCCCTTCCAGGAACAGCACCCGTTCGATCAGCAGGTCGGCATGCTTCATCTCCCCGATGCTTTCCTCGTACACCTTCTTGCCAAGGCGCAGGAAGCCCCAGTTCTTCAGCATGCGGGCGTGCAGGAAATACTGGTTGATCGCCGTCAACTCGTTGACCAGGATGGTGTTGAGATGGCGGATGACGGTGGCGTCGCCTTGCATGGGGACCTTCGCAATGTTCGGTTTGCAATTGATTCGGATCAGGCCGGCAGCCCGTTTCCATACCCCGATACTGGCATGCCCGACCGGCTTTGTCTTCTGATAACGTCTTGCAATTGAAGGGAAAAGCGATTGATAACCAATCGCGTGCATCCCAATTCGAAAGGAGTAGCATGAGCCCGCCCGTCCGTTACCTGGAGGATTTCGCCCCTGGCATGGTGTTCGAATTCGGCGACCGCCTGGTCACCGCCGAGGAGGTGGTGGCGTTCGCGCGCCAGTACGATCCGCAGCCCTTCCACCTGGATGAGGAGGCGGGCAAGCAAACCCATTTCGGCGGGCTGGTGGCCAGCGGCTGGCAGACGGCAGGCTTCATGATGCGCATGCTGGTCGACAATATGCTGTCGCCGCAGACATCGCTGGGCTCCCCCGGCCTGGACCAGCTGCGCTGGTTGAAGCCGGTGCGGCCGGGCGACCGGCTGCGGGTGCGGGTGTGCATCCAGGAAGTGAAGCGCTCGCGCTCGCGCCCCGACATGGGCACCATCCACCAGACGACGGAGGTACTGAACCACAAGGATGAAGTCGTCATGTCGACGATTTCCATCGGCATGGTCCGTGCCCGCACGATTGCTGAAAATTCGCCAAGTTAACTTGTTAAAATCGGATCACAGGCGTGTTTTGACATAGGCGTCGGGTTGGGTTACTCCGAATGGACTATCCCTCTCTTCCAGCACCCTTCCCAAAAGGTTGGGAAATCGCGTATGATGTCCCCCAGACGGTGCAATGGGAGCCATCATGGCGCGGGAAGTGATTGATTTTTCACCGGGTGAATGGGTGGAGGAACTGACGCCGCCGAAGCGGCGGTTTCAGATCATGGCCGTCCATACCAAGCCCGGAACGCCGGCGCCGAATGTCGAACTGGCGGTTGACGGCAACCCCGTCCACCGGCTCAGCCTGTCGATCTTCGCCCTGGCCGACCTGCAACGCTTCCGCCGCGTGCGCTGAGGGAGGCGCCCCTCACCCCGCCCTGAACCATGCCGCCGCCGCGCGGGCGGCCTGGGTGAAGCTGGGATGCACGGGGCCGGTGGCCGGGTCGACCAGCATCAGGTTTACGGGCAGCCCGAACTCCTCCACCTCCATCTGGTCGGCATCGCGCCAGACGCGGCCATCATGGGCCAGATACTGGCGCGACTGCGTGCGTTGCAGCAGCGGGCGGATATCGCCCGACCAGGGAAAGACCGGTTTGCTCAGGGCCGCCGCAAACCCCATTTCATAGGCCGTACCATCATCGACCGAGGGCCCGCGGAAGGGCATGCAGTTGGCGATGACCCCATCGGCAGCCCGGATCAGGTCCAGGTTGGCCTGGCGGATGCGGGCGGCAAACGCCGCCCCGCCCTCGCCCACGGCCGGGGACAGGGCATTGTCCATGGGGAACATGCCCTCCAGCCCCAGCTCCTCGCAGATGGCCTTCATCGACTGGGATGCGGCCAGCGGGTCGGGCAGGAACACGTCAGGGCCGGCCAGATAAAGCCGGGGGCGGGCCGTCACTTGGGGCCCCCCACCTTCACAGGATCGACGCGGAAGCGGGCGAAGCCGTTCTCGCCCGGTCCCTCATAGGTCAGCGCCGGCTGTTCGGCGATCAGTTCCTGGGCCAGCGGCGCGCTTTCATAGAGCAGATTGACATTGGCCGGCATCGGCGCCAGGCGGAAGCTGTGGTCGGTGGACGGATCGATCACACCCTTGGCGCGGATATAGTCGATGACCGCCGATTGCACCGTGTCCGGCGACTGATAGATGACGGTGGTGCCGTCCAGGCCCGGATAGGAGCCGCCGCCATTGGCGCGGTAATTGTTGGTGACGACGATGAAGGTCTGCTTGTCGTCCAGCGGCTTGCCCTGGAACATCACATCCTTGATGCGATGCGCCTGGTCATTGGCCAGCTTGCCGTCACGGTCGAACCGTTCCGGCTGGGTCAGGTCGATCGTGTAATTGATGCCGTCCATGATGTCGAAGACATAGGCCGGCACCTTGGTATTCACCAGCGGCTGCTGGATATTGCTCTTGGGATCGATCACCGACAAAGCCCGTGAGGCCATTTCCAGCCAGTCCTTGACCTGCGCACCCGTCAGCTTCACGGCCGCGATCTGGTTGGGATAGACATAGAGGTCGGCGACATTGCGGATGGCGATCTCGCCGGCCGGGATGTCGGTATAGAATTTCGGCCCCGGACGGCCGCCGGACTTGAACGGCGCCACGGCCGACAGGATGGGCAGGCTGGCGTCGGCCGTGCCGGCCAGCGCCTTGGCCACATAGGCGCGCTGGGCCTCGGCCACCAGTTCCACCCCGGCACTGTCGCCCAGGAAGCTGAAGAAGGAATGGATGCGGCCTGTGGTCCTGCCCACCGGGCGGCGGACATAGGCCAGCGTGCCCTCATGACTGGGCGCCAGCAGGGTCGCCACCTCGGCATCGGGATCGGTCGCCACGGTGCGGCCGTCCTGGCGTTCCTGTATGGGCCGCACCTCACCCTTGCCGCCGGTGATGGTCCAGCCCTTGCCCTTGGTTTCCAGCGACAGGGTGATGACGCCCAGGTGGGAGCCGTAATATCCCGCCATGACCACGGGCTTGCCGTTGACCGTGCCCTGCTTCAGGTCGGACTTGGGCAGGCCCTCATACTCCTTGCTCGGAAAGACACGGTGGCTGTGCCCGGTGACCAGGGCGTCCACACCGGGGATTTCCACCAGATAGTTGGCGGCATTTTCCTCCCCGCCCTCGCGGTTCAGGAAGGTCAGGCCGGTATGGGCGACGGCGATGACCACGTCGGCCCCTTCCTTCTTCATCTGCGGCACATGGATCCTGGCCATGTCCACCATGTCGCGGGTGGTGACACGACCTTCCAGCTTGTCCTTGTCCCAGATCATGATCTGTGGCGGCAGCAGGCCCAGGATGCCGACCTTGATCTTGTGCTTGGCCCCATTGGCGTCCGTGACCGTGCGGTCCAGGATGGCGTAGGGCTTGAACATCAGCTGGTCGCTCTTGGCCCCATCGACCTTGAAGACATTACCGGACAGCACGGGAAACTGGGCACTGGCATAGATATTCTGCAGCACCTCCAGCCCGAAATTGAATTCGTGGTTGCCCAGGATGGCCGCGTCATATTTCAGCAGGTTCATGGCGGCCATGGCGGGGTGGGCCGGCTTGTCCTTGGTCACGCCGCGCTCGCGCACCACCCAGTCGCCCATCGGCGTGCCCTGGATCAGATCGCCATTATCGACCAGCAGCGTGTTGGGATTGGCCGCCCGCGCCGCCCGGATCAGCGGCGCCACCCGAACCAGGCCGACGCCCGCATCCGTATGATCCGCATAATAATCATAATCTTCCAAATACATGTGCAAGTCGGTGGTCGACAGGACTTGCAGTTCGACCTTCTCCTGGGCGGCAACATTGCCCGCCAGGGCCAGGAACAGGGCACCCGCCATCAGGGTGCTTGCGCGCAAGCTACGAATCACGGGACACGCTCCATCGGGCTCTGTTGCCGCCACGCAGCAGGTGCGTCGCAGCAAACGCGGTTAAAAAATGCAGGGGACGCGGGTGGAGCCCCCCGGAACCGGCATGCTGCGCCGCAAAACTGTGGCGCTAATGATACGCTGCCCGAGATATAGCCGCCCAGGCCCCTGCAGGCATAGCTCGGGAGGTGCTTGTCATGGAACTGTAATTTATTCGTTACCTAAGCGTCATGGGCATCTGGTGTTGTCCGCGCAATCCGATCCGGTCCGGCTTATTGGGGGCTTTCGTATGACCATCGAAAATAACAAGGCGGCGGCCATCCTCCGCCGTCAGCTTTCCGTTTTGAATATCGGCACGGGCGCGCTGGCGCTGGCCGTGGCGTCTTCCTGGGCCATTCCGGCCATCGCGCAGCAGACGACCTCGTCCATGACGGGTCAGATCACGACCGCTTCGGGCGCGCCGGCCGCCGGCGCCGAGGTCACGATCGTCCATACGCCGTCGGGCACGCGCTCCGTCACCACCGTGAACGAGGGTGGCCGCTTCCAGGCCGGCGGTCTGCGCGTCGGCGGCCCCTACACCGTCACCATCACCGCCTCCGGCACCGAGCCGCAGGTGCTGGAAGGCATCTTCATCTCCCTGGGCGAGCCGTTCGCCCTGGATCTGGCGCTGGGCAGCCAGATGGAAGAGATCGTGGTCTCCGGTCAGCGCATCGCTGCGAAGACCGTCGGCATCGGCACGAATTTCGGTGAAGAGCAGATCGCCAACGCGCCGTCCATCAGCCGTGACCTGAAGGACATCATCCGCAACGATCCCAAGGTCTTCATCGACATCACCAATTCCAGCTCGATCCAGATCGCCGGTTCCAGCAATCGCTTCAACAGCCTGACCATCGATGGCGTGAAGCAGAACGACGATTTCGGCTTGAACGCCGGTGGCTATCCGACCCAGCGCTCGCCGCTGTCGATCGACGCCATCGAAGGCCTGTCGGTGCTGACCGCTCCGTATGACGTCGAATATTCCGGCTTCCAGGGTGGCACGATCAACATCGTCACCAAGTCCGGCACCAATGATCCGCACGGCTCCTTCTATTACTATTATGGCGATGACAGCCTGTCGGGCAACCGCTCGGGCGGCCGCACCAACCTGATCAGCCCGTACAAGGAAAAGACCTGGGGCGGTTCGCTGGGCGGCGCCTTGATCGAAGACAAGGTGTTCTTCTACACGAGCTACGAGAAGTTCAAGAGCCAGGCGCCGGTCGTGTTCGGCACGTCCGACAGCGGGCTTGCCAACGCCGTCGCCGGTGTCTCCTCCGCCCAGGTCGCCCAGATCCGCGCGATTGCGCAGAGCGTCTATGGCTACGACACGCTGGATCTGCCCGACGGCAGCCTGCCGGAAGAGGATGAGAAGATCCTCGCCAAGCTGGACTGGAACATCACGGACGACCACCGCGCCTCGTTCGCCTATCAGCACAATGAGGGCAACAACATCCGTGACGGCGGGTCCAGCACCAGCGCCACCCCGCGCTCGCTGTCGCTGCTGTCGAACTATTACGACTACACCCAGATCATGGACAGCTACTCGTTCCAGCTGTTCTCCGACTGGACGTCGGACTTCTCCACCGAGGTCAAGGTAGCCCGCAAGGAAGTGGACAGCCTGCGCCTGCCGCTGAACGGCCTCGGCTTTGCCGAGATGCGCATCAGCACCAACCCGACCGGCTTGGCCGTCAATAATAACGGCTTCGGCCAGGTCGTTATCGGTCCCGACATCTCGTCGCACAGCAATGTGTTGAGCACGAAGACCGACAGCGCCAAGCTGAAGGGCACCTACCTGCTGGGCGATCACAAGATCACCGGCGGCTACGAATACGAAAACGTCGATTATTACAACCTGTTCCTGCAGCGCAGCCTGGGCTACTGGGAGTTCGCTTCTATCGAGGCCTTCCAGAACCGCCAGGCCCAGCGCTTCCGGTACGCCAACGCCGTTTCGGGCAACCCGGAAGATGCGGCGGCCAAGTGGGATTACACCGTCCACTCGTTCTACCTGCAGGATACGTGGGACATCACCCCGGGCTTCCAGCTCCAGGGCGGTCTGCGCTATGAGCTGTACAAGACCGATGATGAGCCGTTGGCCAACGCCAACTTCCTCACGCGCTACGGCTTCTCCAACAACGCGACGATCGATGGTGCCGACCTGTGGCTGCCGCGCCTGGGCTTCACCTATGACGCCACGGAAAGCACGGTTGTCCGCGGTGGTGCCGGCCTGTTCTCCGGCGTCGGTGCGGCCGTGTGGCTGTCCAATGGCTACAGCAATGACGGTGTGACCCAGCGTTCGCTGGATATTTCCCGCTCCGGCACCTTGAGCGCCGCCAACGCCCTGCTGCTGAACGGCGTCACCGGTCAGGTGCCGAGTTCGGCGACCACCCGCCTGACCACCGTCGGCGAGGGCTTCGTCAATGCGCTCGACCCGAACTACAAGATGCCGTCCTCCTGGAAGTTCAGCTTGGCCGTCGATCAGACACTGGATATTCCGGGCCTGGGCGATAACTGGCTGTTCACCGGCGAGGCGATCTATACCCGCGTGAAGGACGCCAACTTCTATCGCGACCTGCGTCTGGTGAAGACCGGCACGGCCCCCGATGGCCGCCCGATCTACACCCAGAACATCCAGGCCGGCGATACGCGCGGCAATGGTTCCGACCTGCTGCTGACCAACACCGACAAGGGCAAGAGCCTGATCCTGACGCTGTACGCTTCCAAATATTGGGAGACCGAGTATGGCGATATCGATTTCGGCACGGGCTATGCCTATCAGGACAGCGATGATGCCAGCCAGGGCACCAGCTCGGTGGCCAGCTCCAACTACGAGCAGTTCGTGACCACCGATCCGAACACGGATCTGCTGGGCACCTCGTCTTACGAGACGAAGCATCGCGTCACGTTGAACACCAGCTACAGCATCGAATATTTCGACGGGTTCAAGTCGTCGCTCAGCCTGTTCGGCCAGGCCAATTCGGGCAAGCCCTATACGTTCAGCTTCACCTGCTCGTCCACGGCTAATCCGTTCGGCGATCCGGCCTGCCGCAGCAACCGTTCGCGTCAGGCCATGTATGTGCCGAACGGTGCCAGCGACCCGCTGGTCAACTGGACGGCCAGCACGGTCAAGGCCGACGTGATGGACGCCTATATCGCCCGCAACGGCCTGGACAAGTACCGTGGCGGCATCATTCCGCGCGGTGCGCTGGAAAGCTCCTGGACCTATTCGGTCGATGCCAAGCTGGCCCAGGAAATCCCGGCGCCGATCGAAGGCCACAAGGCAACGGTCACGTTGGATATCCTGAACCTGACGAACCTGCTCAACAAGAACTGGGGTCGTCAGCAGAGCGTGGCGTTCTTTCAGTCCATCGCTGGCCCGACCGCCACGATCGGGAGCGACGGCAAGTACGTCTTCTCGGCCGTCGGCCGCGACGTGACTGAGTCGATCAGAAACCGTGAGTCGGTCTGGAAGATTCAGCTGGGCGTGAAGTACGACTTCTGATCCTGGTTTCACGCCGGATCAACGTGTTGGGAAAGGGCGGCCTGCGGGCTGCCCTTTTTCGTTTCAGGGCCACGGTGGCGGCCGCTGCCCTCTGTCCTTGAGGGAATGCGAAAGCAAATGGCAGCTTTGCATTGCGCGCGGTCGGTAATGATCTTTCTATATCCTCCGGGCAGTATCGGATTGGGATACATTTTGATAAATTTGTATCCATGATTGCCATGTCCGACACCCCGGCCGAACGCCGGACCCATCCGCGCAACCCGACGGAGCCCATCTATTTGATGGTGGCTGGCCGTCCTGCACGCCTGCTCGACTGGTCGTTCGGGGGCCTGCGCGTGCGGACGGAGGAAGGGGCGGGTGGTTTCGTCATCGGCCAGCGCGTGGATGTCACGGTGCTGCGCCCCGACGGGCACAGCTGGGCCCGGCTGCCCGTCACCATCCGCCATATCGACCATGACGACCGGGGCGCCCTGGGCGTGATGCTGGTCGACCGGCTGTCGGCCTTCCCGCTGCTGCTGGAACTGTTCAACCATTCCCTGGCCCGGGCTTAAGGGCGGAACAACCACCCTGTTGCCCTCGTTCCCTCGCCTGAAACCCCGGCATACCGGGAATTGACAAGGCGCAAGGCGGCATGCACGCCGATACGCTTCAATGGCAGTTGGGCGGGCCGGTCAACGGTTCCGCGGGGGAAGCGACGTGACCGATCTTGAACTCTTGATGCGCCTGGGCGTGGCCCTGGCCATTGGCTTGCTGGTGGGGCTGGAACGCGGCTGGCAGCAGCGTGAGATGGCGGAGGGACAGCGCGCGGCAGGCCTGCGCACCTTTGCCATTTCCGGCCTGCTGGGCGGCGTGGCTGGCGCGCTGGCCCATGGGCTGGACAACCTCCCCTTCCTGGGCATGGCCTTCCTGGGTTTCACCGGCGCCTTCACGATCTTCCACTGGAAGGAATCGCGGGAGGAGGGGAAGAATTCCGTCACCGGCGTCATTTCCGGCCTGCTGGTCTTCCTGCTGGGCGCCTATGCCGTGCTGGGGGAGGTGCGGGTGGCGGTGGCCGCCGGTGTGGCCGCCACATTGCTGCTGCTGCTGCGCGATCAACTGCATGGCTGGCTGAAGCAGCTGAAATGGGCGGAGATCCAGGCCGTGCTGATCCTGGCGGTGATGAGCTTCCTGGCCCTGCCCATCCTGCCCAACCGGCCGCTGGACCCGTGGGGGGTGCTGAACCCGGCGGAGATCTGGTTCCTGGCCATCCTGATCGCCGCCATCTCCTTCGGTGGCTATGTCGCCGTGCGCCTGTTCGGGGAAAGGCGCGGCATCCTGGTGGCCGCCACGGCGGGCGGGCTGGCCTCATCCACGGCCACCACCCTGACGCTGTCCCGGCTGGCCAGACAGCAGGAGGGGGGGACCGGCCTGCTGGCGGCGGGGGTACTGATCGCCGGCATGGTGATGGTGGCTCGCGTCGTGCTGGTAGCGAGCCTGCTGAACCGGTCGCTGCTGATGCCCCTGGCCGGGCCGGCGGGCGCCATGCTGCTGGTGCTGGGCGTCGCCGCCGGCCTGATGGTATGGCGGGGCGACAGGGATGGCGGCCCCCTGGGCGGCAAGGGGGGGGAGGCGGATGGCGCCGATGATACGCAGGGTGGCCTGACCCTGTCCAACCCGCTGGAACTGGGCACGGCCTTGAAGCTGGCGGCCTTCATCGCCTTCGTACTGATCGGGGCGGAGCTGCTGCGCCGGTTCGTGGGTGATGCCGGCCTGCTGCTGGGGGCGGCCGTGTCGGGCATTGCCGACGTGGATGCCATCACCATCGCCATGGCCCGTCAGGGCGGCGCGCCGGTCGCCGGTGCGGGTTTCCACCTGCCCACGGCCGCAATCCTGCTGGCGGTGGGTGTCAATACCCTGTCCAAGACGGTGATGGCCGGATCGGTGGGGGGCGGCCGCCTGGGCTTGTTTGTCGCGCTGCCCAGCCTGCTGGCCATGGCGGCGGGGGGTGCCGCCTACTGGCTGCTGGCGTTCCAGACGCAGGCGGGATGACACGCGGGCGCACAACCGGCCGAATTGAGCCGCCCATCATCAAAACGCCGCCCCGGCCCCGGAGGGCCTGGCGGCGTCCATCATTCCGGGGATGGCCGGGGACAGGCGTCAGGCGGCGTGCTGGCTGGGCCCCAGGCGACGGAAGCGGGTGGCGTCCAGCACCACTTCCAGCGCCAGCGACAACCGGTCGCTGTTGCGGCCTTCGACCAGGAACTCCACATGCGTGGGACGGGCGGTATGCTGATGCACGGCATGCACCAGCAACCGGCGCCGCGGCATCTTCAGTTCTTCCAACCATTCCCCGGCCTTGGGGGGCTCCGCCACACGCCTGGACAACACCATAGCCACTCTCCTGAACGACGCGCCGCCGTTTCCATCCGGAACGGTGGCGAAACCGGTTACCGCTGCCAACTGGCCGCCAGACCCTATCAGGTCGGCGCCATTGAGCGGGGATCACGCAAGAATACCTTACCCACGCCCTTATGATAGCCGAAATTTGCCCCTAAGGAATAGACCATCCGGCTTAGGTCATGGGGTGATTCATGCGTGAAGCTCTGTCGAACGGGTAGAAGGTGCCAAAACACCTTTGCCATGGCGGCGGATGCGGCGATGCGCTACAGGGACGGGAAGCAGGGCGCCGACTGGAAAGACAGATGTTCGACAATCTTTTGAATCTGGTGGATCAGATGGGCTATTGGGGCCTGCTGTTCCTGATGTTCCTTGAAAATCTGTTCCCGCCCATCCCGTCGGAATTGATCATGCCGCTGGGCGGGTTCCTGGCCGCGCAGGGGAAGATGGACCCAATCCTGGTGGTGCTGGTCGGCACCGCCGGGTCGGTGCTGGGGGCGCTGCCCTGGTATTATCTTGGCCGTTTCTTCGGCCATGACCGGCTGATCGCCCTGTCGGACCGGTTCGGCTTCATCATGACCATGGACCCGCCGGACGTGGAGATGGCCTTCGGCTGGTTCAGCAAGCATGGGCACAAGGCCGTGCTGATCGGCCGCATCGTGCCGGCCATCCGCACTCTGATCTCCGTGCCGGCCGGCATGGCCCGCATGCCGATGCCATTGTTCCTGGCGCTGACCACCGCCGGATCGCTGGTCTGGACCGGGTTTCTGACGGCGGCGGGCTATCTGTTGGAGAACCATTACGACCGGGTGGAAAGCTGGGTCGATCCGGTGTCCAAAATCGTGGTCTATGGCTGTATCGCGATCTATCTGGGCCGTATGGCCTGGCGACTGGTACGGCGCAAGCGGTAGGGGCGGCGGCCCGGCGGTCCTGATGGCCGCCGGGCCGTTGCCTGTCTACCCGATCGTGCTATGCGCCCCGGCTTCGCCCTTGTGCCAATAGCCGGCGGCCTTCAGATGGCTGGGGTTCAGCCCCTTGCGCCCCACCAGGTCCTCGCGGATCAGGCGGGCCTGGGCCGCCTCCGTGGCCACCCAGGCGAAGACGTCACGTTCCGTCAGGCATAGGCCGGCCACGGCCGCCGCCAGATCGTGCCCGCCATGGGCCGGGTCGCGGAACACCCAATGGATACTGGCATCGGCCCTGGTGGTGAAGGACAGCCGGTCGTCGGGACTGTCCACGGCGGCCAGCACGATGGCGCGCACCCCTTCCGGCAGTTCCGCCAGCCGGCGGGCGATGGCGGGCAGGGCCGTATCGTCGCCGATCAGCAGATGCAGGGCGAAATCCATCGGCCAGACAGCCGACCCGCGCGGCCCCCCCAGCACCAGCCGGTCGCCCGGCCGGGCGTCATGCGCCCAGCGCGTGGCGGGGCCGGCAGTGCCCTCATCGATCCCGTGCAGGGCGAAATCCAGGACCAGGGTACCGGCCGCCACGTCGAAGAAGCGGGGCGTATAGTCGCGGCCGATGGGCTTGGCCTCCCCGCCCGGCAAGGCGATCTGGCCGGTTTGCGGATCGGGGAAGAACAGCTTGAGATGATCGTCGAAGCCCAGGGACTGGAACCCCTCCATATCGCCCGACAGCGCGATGCGCTTCATATGCGGGGACAGCAGGCTGGTGGCGGTGACGGTCAGGTCGCGGCGGCGCGCGTCGAAGCGGACGCGGCGCGGCTCGCGGGCCGGAATGATGGTATCGGGCATGCTTATTGCCTTTCGATCTTGCGGGCCAGTTCGTCGATCCAGTCGACGATGGTCTCCACCTCTGGCTTGGACAGCGGGCGCAGGCCGCGCGTGCGCAAGGCCCCCTTCAGATTGTGCATGGCGCGGAACAGGGCGGCATATTCATGGATGCCGCCATGCCCCTCCTCGGCGCCGCCCTGCATCATGGCGGCCAGGCGGTCCACCTCGCCGGCCTGTTCCTCCAGGAATTTTCCGCCTGCCGGCGTGATGCGGGCCAGCTTGCGGCCATCCTCCCCCGCCTCGATGGTGATGAAGCCGCCATCCTCCAGCCAGCTCAGCGCCGGATAGACCACGCCGGGGGAGGGGACGTAACGGCCCTGCGACCGTTCCTCGATCTCCTTGATCAACTCATAGCCATGGCTGGGCTTGTGCTGGATCAGTTTCAGCAGCACCAGCCGCAGCCCGCCATGGCCGAAGCCGCGCCCGTGCCGGCCACGCCCGCCGCCATGATGCCCACCGCGCCCGAAGTCGCGCATATCGTCCTCATCCTCGCCGCCGAAGCCCCCGCCCCGGCCGAACCCGCCACCGCGTCCAAAGAAACCGCGCATGTCGTGTCTCCCTATCAGATCGTAACTCGATATATCTGATATGAGCGCGAGCACCGGCAAAGTCGATAGGGATTCGATGCATATCAGATATATCGAGTTATGACGAGATAGCGGGGCTGAACGCCACCCCGACATTCATCGCCTTCCCGGCCGTCGCCGGGAAGGCGATGAACAAGCAGGGTCGGAGCCTACTCCGCCGCACCCCATCCGCCCGGCGCCGTCGGGCCGGTCTCGTCGGCCTTGACGCGGAACCAGGCGGCATACATGGCGGGCAGGGAGTAGATGGTCAGCGCCGTGGCCACGATCAGGCCGCCCATGATGGCGATGGCCATGGGACCCCAGAAATTGCTGCGCGACAGCGGGATCATGGCCAGCACGGCGGCAGCGGCGGTCAGCGCGATGGGCCGGGCGCGGCGGACCGTGGCGTCGACCACGGCGTCGAAACGGCCATGGCCGGCGGCGATGTCCTGTTCGATCTGATCGACCAGGATCACCGAATTGCGCATGATCATCCCGGCCAGGGCGATGACGCCCAGCTGCGCCACGAAGCCGAAGGGCTGGTTGAACAGCAGCAGGGCGATGGTCACCCCGATCAGGCCCAAGGGTGCGGTCAGGAACACCAGTACCACCCGCTGGAAGCTTTGCAGCTGCACCATCAGCACCGTCAGCATCAGGACGATCATCACCGGCACCACCGCCATGATGGATGCCTGACCCTTGGCACTTTCCTCCACGGCCCCGCCCACCTCGATCCGGTATCCGGTGGGCAGCTTGGCGCGCAGGGGGCCCAGCACCCCTTCGATCTCCGCCATCACCGTCGGGGCCTGGACATTGCCCTTCAGATCGGCGCGCACGGTCAGGGTCAGGTCGCGTGACCGGGTCCAGAGGATGCCATCCTCCAGCCCATATTCCAGCCGCGCCACCTGCGACAGCGGCACCGGGCCGTTGGGTCCGCGCAGGCGCAGCTCGGCCAGGCGGTCGGATGCCACCCGCTCATCCTGTCCGGCCCGCAGGACGACGTCGATCAGCTCGATCCCCTCGCGGTACTGCGTGGCGGTATAGCCGGTCATCACCGTCTGCAGCGACTGGGCCAGGTCCTGGCTGGTGACGCCCAGGGCGCGGGCGCGGTCCTGGTCCACCACCAGCCGCACGGATTTGACCTTCTCCGTCCAGTCCAGATTGACGTCGGTGGTATGCGGATTGGTGCGCATCAGGTCGCGCAGTTCACCGGCAATGCTGCGCAGCAATTCCGGATCGCGGCCCATGATGCGGAACTGCACCGGATAGCCCACGGGCGGGCCATTCTCCAGCCGGGCCACACGGGTGCGCACATCGGGGAAGCGGGTTTCCAGTTCGCCCGGCAGGCTTTTGGCCAGCTCGATGGTGCGTTCCAGCGACTTGGTGACGATAATGAACTGCGCGAAATTGGGCCGCTTCAGCTCCTGGTTCAGCGGCAGATAGAAGCGCGGAGCGCCGCTGCCGATGAAGGCGCTGTAGCTTTCCAGGCTGGCATCCTTGGCGAACACCGCTTCCAGCTCATGCACGCGGGCGGCGGTGACGTTGATGGAAGTGCCTTCGGGCAGTTCCAGATCCACCACCAGCTCCAGGCGCGCGGAATTGGGGAAGAATTGCTGCTGCACGAAGCCGAAGCCGACGATGGACAGGACGAAGGCCCCCACCGTTGCCGCAATGACGATGAAGCGGTGCCGCACGGTCCAGACCAGGCTGGCGCGCAGGCGGCGATAAAGCGGCTTGTCATAGGCGGCGTTGTGGTCCTCCGCCGGGCCCGGCTCATGGGCCTGCGGCAGCATCTTGAAGCCCAGATAGGGGGTGAAGATCACCGCCACCAGCCAGGAGACCAGCAGGGCCGTGGCCACCACCCAGAAGATGGCACCGGTATATTCGCCCGCCGCCGAATGGGCGAAGCCCACGGGCACGAAACCCGCGGCGGTGACCAGCGTGCCTGACAGCATGGGAAACGCTGTGGAGGTCCAGGCAAAGGCCGCGGCCTTGGCCCGGTCCCAACCCTGTTCCAGCTTCACCATCATCATCTCCACCGCGATGATGGCATCATCCACCAGCAGGCCCAAGGCGATGATCAGGGCGCCGATGGAGATCTTGTGCAGATCAATGCCCGCCGCCTTCATCACCGCGAAGGTGACGGCCAGCACCAGCGGTACCGACAGGGCTACGACGATGCCGGTGCGCAGGCCCAGGCTCAGGAAGGTGACCACCAGCACGATGGCCAGGGCTTCGGCCAGGGCCGAGGCGAATTCATTGATGCTTTCGCGGACCACCGTGGGCTGGTCGGCGACTAGGGAGATGTCGATGCCTTGCGGCAATGCCGCCTGAACCAAAGCCATCTCCGCCTTCACGGCGTCGCCAAGCTTCAGGATGTCGCCGCCGGCGGCCATGGCGATGGCCAAGCCGGTGACCGGCTGGCCATTATGGCGCATCAGCGTTTCCGCCGGGTCCTGTGCGGTGCGCTGGACCGTGGCGATGTCGCCCAGGCGCAGCAAGCGGCCGCCGGCCTGGATCGGCACGTTGCGGACCTGATCCTCGGTCTTCAAGGCGCCGGTCACCCGCACGCGGATGCGGTCGGTGCCGGTATCGATGGTGCCGGTGGGGCTGACGGCATTCTGCGCGGCCAGCGCCTGGCCGATCTGCTGAACCGTGATGCCCAGGGAGGCGAGGCGACCGGTGTCGAACTCGACATAGATCTTCTCCTCCTGCACGCCCAGCAGATCGACCTTGCCGATGGACGGCAGCGTCAGCAGGCGCTGACGCGCGGCCAGCAGCACCTGACGCATTTCCGTCTGGCTGAACCCGTCGCCGGTGAAGGCATAAATGATGCCGAACGTGTCGCCGAACTCGTCATTGAATTGCGGCCCGATCACGCCGGCGGGCAGGGTGTTGGCCATGTCGCCCACCCGCTTGCGCACCTGATACCAGATGTCGGGCAGGGTGTCGGAGCGGGTATAATCATGCAGGTTGATGAAGATCACCGTCTCCCCCGGCCGCGCATAGGACCGGGTGAAGTGATAGTTCGGCACCTGCTGCAGGGTCTGTTCGATCCGGTCGGTGACCTGTTCCTGCACCTCGCGCGCGGTTGCCCCCGGCCACTGGGCCGTGACCACCATGGTGCGGATGGCGAATTGCGGGTCTTCCGCGCGGCCCAGCGTCACGAAGGCATAGGCGCCCACGGCCAGCGACATGACGATCATGAACAGCACAAGCGCCTGATGCCGGATGGCCCAGGCGGAAAGGTTCAATCCGCTCACGGCAGGCCCCCATCCCAGACGCGCACGGGCAGGTTGGCGTCAAGCCGGTGGGCGCCGGCGGTGACCACCAGCTCGCCTTCCTTGACGCCCGCCTTCACCGCCACCCCGTCGGGGCGGTAGGAGGCGACCTCCACCGGGCGAAGCTGCACCCGGTCACGCGATGGGGCCAGGACCCAGACTGCGGGCTTGTTGCCCTGCTGGAACAGCGCCGATGAGGGCAGCAGCGCCAGCGACGGCGCACCGGCATCGGGGAAGCGGACATTGGCCGTCATGCCCAGACGCACGATGTCGGGCGCATCGGCAGGCAGGGAGATGCGCAGGCGGAAGGTGCGGCTGGCCGCATCGGCCACCGGCGTGATCTCCCGGATCGTGCCGGAAAGCGTCAGGTCGCGGTCGGCCCACAGCGAGACCTGGGCCGGGCCGCCCACCGACAGGCGGGCCAGGTCGGCTTCCGCCACGTCGATGGCCACCTCCTTGCCCAGGTCGGTGGCCATGCGCAGCACGGTCTGACCGTCGCCCACCATCTGCCCGGCATCGGCCAGGACGGCGGTGATGACCCCACCCTGGTCCAGGGTCAGCGACCCATAGGCGCGCTGGTTGCGTGCGATCTCCAGCGCGGACTGCGCCTCTCGCCGCTGGGCGGACGCGGCATCGGCGGTGGCCCGCACCCGGTCATACTGCGCCTGGGACACCGTGCCGCTGGCCAGCAGCGGGGTATAGCGTTTCAGGTCGGCGGCCCCCTGGCGATACTGCGCTTCGGCCTGGGCCAGCCGCGCCTCGGCGGCTTGCAGCGACAGGGCCAGATCGGTCGGGTCGAGCCGTGCCAGCACCTGGCCGGGCTTCACCCGGTCGCCCACCTCCACCATCCGGGCGGCGATGCGCCCGCCGACGCGGAAGCCGGCCTGCACCTCCGTCCGGGGCACGATGGTGCCGGTGAAGCCGCGGTCGGCATGGCTGTCCTTGAAGCTGACCGGCGCCACGCGTACAGGCCGGACCTGCGCGGTCTCCGCCTCCTTGCCGCCGCAGCCGGCCAGCACCAATGGCAAAAGCACGGCCAGAACCGCCCCCCGCCGCACGCCGCCGGCGCCCCGAACCCCCGCCATGTCACGATCCCCCGAAAAACCCTATGATGATGGGTAGGATAATGTAACCTACATTACACTTCGCCAGTGACGGTGATCACGCCCGCTTTCCCGATCGTTGCGGGACGCGAACCGGAAATGCCAAGATCGGTGCCATGACAACCGAACAAGCCGCCGACAGCGCCGACCATTCCCCCCGCATGGCTGCCCGGCGCCAGGCCATGATCGATGCCGCCGCCGCCATTTTCTTCGAACACGGGTTCGAGCGGGCCAGCCTTTCCGCCATCGTGGCGCGGTCGGGCGGCTCGCTGTCCACACTTTACCAACTTTTCGGCAGCAAGGAGGGGTTGTTCGAGGCCATGATGACCCAGCGTTGCGGGGAAATCATGGAGCCCTTGTCGGCCCCCGATCTCTCGGCGCAATGCCCGCGCGAGACGCTGACCCGCATCGCGCGTGCCCTGCTGGACCTGCTGATGGACCCCGAAGCCCAGGGCCTGTGGCGCATGGTGATGGGGGAGGGGGTGAAGTTCCCCGGCCTGGCGGAGATCTATTTCCGCTGCGGCCCGGACATCCTGCTGGCGGCCTTGCGCAACTATCTGGCGGGGCTGCATGAACGTGGCGCGGTTCATTGCCCCGATGCCATGGCCGGGGCGGAGTCCTTCTGCATGATGGTGCATGGCGAACAATTCTTCCGCATCGCCACCGGCCTGCGCCCCCCGCTGGACCCGGCGGAGCGGGAGCGGCATGTGCGGACCATGGTGGACATGTTCATGCGGATGGTGGCGGTGCCATAAGAAGAAGCCCAGCCATAATAATGGCTTGGATGCTGTTAACCGCCTTCCCGGCGAAGGCCGGGACCCAGGGGCCACGCGCCCGACCTGTCGGCAGCTTTGATCGACGCTGCGTAAAGGCTTGATCCGGCGGCCCCTGGGTCCCGGCCTTCGCCGGGAAGGCGATCAGAAGGAAAGCTGACTTTCCTCAGCGCTCACTATCCAGATGGTGCATCTGCGCCGCCGGATAGCGGTCGCCGGCCGCCGCACCGGCGGGCATCGCGGCCTCGATGGCGGCCAGTTCGTCCGCCGACAGCACCAGACCCGCCGCGCCTAAGCTTTCGGCAAGCCGGTCGCGGCGCCGCGCGCCGATCAGCGGCACGATGTCTGGCCCGCGCGACGCGACCCAGGCGATGGCCACCTGGGCCACGCTGGCGCCGATCCGGTCGGCCACGCCGCGCAGGGTCTCCACCAGGGCCAGATTGTGGTCCAGATTGTCACCCTGGAAGCGCGGGCTCATGGCGCGGAAACCGGCGCTGCTCCGGTCCTTGGTCCAATGCCCGCTGATCAGGCCGCGTGACAGCACGCCATAGGCGGTGATGCCGATGCCCAACGCGCGGCAGGTGGGCAGGATCGCGTCTTCGATGCCCCGGCTGATCAGCGAATATTCGATCTGCAGGTCGCTGATCGGATGCACGGATGCGGCGCGGCGGATGGTGTCCGCCCCCATTTCCGACAGGCCGATATGGCGGACATAGCCTTCCTTCACCAGATCGGCGATGGCGCCGATCGTGTCCTCGATCGGCACGTCGGGGTCCAGGCGCGACGGGCGGTAGATGTCGATATGGTCGGTGCCCAGCCGCTTCAGGCTGTAGGATACGAAATTGCGGATGGCTTTGGGCCGGGCGTCATAGCCCAGGAAGGCGCCATCCGGTCCGCGCAGCGCACCGAACTTGACGGAGATCACCACATCCTCGCGACGGCGTTCCTTCAACGCCTCGGCAATCAGCATCTCATTATGGCCCATGCCATAGAAATCGCCTGTATCCAGCAGGTTGATGCCGGCATCCAATGCTGAATGGAGGGTGGCGATGCTCTCGGCCCGGTCGGACGGGCCATACATGTCGGACATGCCCATGCAGCCAAGGGCCAGCGGGGCGGTGGCGGGCCCATGGGCCCAGGGATTGCGGCGGTTCAGCATGGTGCGGCTCCGGCAGAAGATTGCAATGGCGCCATTCTGCCAGAACCTGGATTATGCGATAATCCGTGCATATCTGAATGACCTGTTCGGAAATCCGTACAATGAAATCACATTCCCTGGCCGACCTGGACGCCTTCCTGTGCGTGGCAAGGCACCGCAGCTTCCGCCGCGCGGCGCGTGAACGCGGTGTTTCCGCCTCCACCCTGTCCCAGGCCGTGCGCGATCTGGAAGAAGCCACCGGCATGCGTTTGCTGCACCGCACAACGCGCAGTGTGACACCGACGGAGGCAGGCCAACGGCTGGTGGACAGCCTGACCCCGGCCATGGCGGCGGTGACCCAGGCGCTGGATGGCCTGGACCAATATCGCGGTACGGCGTTCGGCACCCTGCGCCTGAACGTGCCAGGCATCGTGGCGCGGGTGGTGCTGCCCGGCATTCTCGGCCCGTTCATGGCGGCGCATCCCGGCGTGCGGGTGGAGGTGGAGGAGGAGAACGCCTTCGTCGATGTCTTCGCCGCCGGCTTCGATGCCGGTGTGCGGTATGAGGAGGCGCTGGCCCAGGATGTGGTGGCGGTGCCGATGGGGCCGCGCGTGCAGCGCTATGTTCTGGCCGCGTCCCCGACCCATATTGCGCAGCATGGGCTGCCGCTTCATCCCACCGACCTGCTGTCGCGCCCCTGCCTGCGCCAGTCCTTCCCCGGCGGCGCGCTCTTGCCCTGGGAGTTCGAGCGCGACGGGCAGGGCGTGAAGCTGAACCCGTCCGGCCCCCTGGTCGCCTCCAACAGCCATGTGCTGACCGGTGCCGCGCTGGACGGGCTGGGCTGGATCTATACGTTCGCGGAACTGGTGGCCCCGCACATCGCGGCGGGGGAGTTGGTGGAGGCGCTGCCGGACTGGTCGCTGCGGTTCTCCGGACCTTACCTTTATTACAGCAGCCGCCGGCATGTGCCGGGGCCGCTCAGGGCGCTGGTGGAGTGGCTGCGCCAAGCCGTCGGTCAGGTCGAGGCGTCAGCCGAGCCCTGACCTACGGTTGATGCCACGGCCCTGCGCATCCGTCCCCAGCGCCGTACCTGCCGCCAGACCAGCCAGACCCAGACCAGGGCGGACAGCACCGATGGGCCGCCCATCCCGTCCAGCCCCTTTTCCCAGGTCAGCACATATACCGGCCCGGCCAGCGACAGAACCAGGGCCAGCCTCAGCAAGCCCGACGCCCAGGGCTGGGCCGGTGCCAGGGTCAGCGACCGGTCGAACCGCACGCGCTGCGAACACAGCGTCTCGATGAAGAAGATTTTCGCAAACGCCGCCACCAGGAAGCCCAGGACGGCCAGCCCCAGGGACAGCGGCCAGTCATGCGACGCCACCGGGATCGACAGGGCGGCCAGCGCCAGTGAAGCCGCGATCAGGCCCAGGCTGCCTTGTTGCAGCCACCCCGTGCGATCCGGACGGATACGGGCGATCTTGGGCCAGATGCCGTGCGCGGCCTGCTGTTCGGTCGGCGCCACCGGGGCAAGCGTCGCGGCGATGCGATCACGCCAGTAGAGATGGCCTTCAGGGTCTTTATAAAGCGGCATGGGTCCTGTTCAGCGCGTGGCGCGGCGAGAAACACCTGACGATGGCGGATGGCAAACGGGAGCGTGCCAGCGGGCAACAGGGTGACCGCCGGGATTATTGCCCGGCATGTCGATATCGGGTATAGGTAATATATCCTATCTGAGGATATTCCGGAAATCCGATCCGCAGGTGAAACCGCAACGCGTTCTATGTTGCATCATGTTTCACTTGGGCGATTTTGAAACGGAAATCCGGAATGATTGCCATGACCATTCCGGATTTCCGTTCACACCTCAGGTCTTGGGCACGAAGGCGACCGGGGCGCCAGCTTCCTTGTGTACCGTGCCCTGGCGCATGACGAAGCGCACGCGGGACAGTTCCGTCACATCGTCCAGCGGGCTTTTGGCCACGGCGATGATGTCGGCATCCTTGCCGGACTCCAGCGTGCCGATGCGGGTGCCGCGGTCCAGCAGGTCGGCGGCGTTGACGGTGGCGGATTTGATGGCGTCGGAGGCGGGCATCCCGGCCTCCACCATCAACGTGAACTCGTAAGCATTCGTGCCATGTGCGGACACACCGCTGTCGGTGCCGAAGGCGACCTTCACACCCTGCTTCACGGCATTGCCGAAGCTGGATTTCATGCGCTCACCCACCTCCAGCGCCTTCTGCGCCTGGGCCGGGGTCAGGGTCGTGCTGGCCTTGGCCATGCCGACGACCGTGTATCCCGCCAGCAAGGTGGGCACCAGATAGGCCCCCCGTTCCTTCAGCAGTTTGATGCCTTCCGCATCCAGATAGGAGCCATGTTCGACGCTGTCCACACCGCTGCGCAGGGCCAGGTTGATGCCGCCGGCCGCATGGGCGTGGCTGGCCACCTTCTTGCCCATCAGGTGGGCCGTGTCGACGATGGCTTTCGCTTCGTCATCGAACATCTGCTGACCAGTGCCGGCGGCGATGTTGGACAGCACCCCGCCCGTGGTGGCCAGCTTGATGACGTCGGCCCCCTTGCGGATCTGCTCGCGCACGGCGCGGCGGCAATCATCGGCGCCGTTGCAGATGCTTTCGGGTCGCAGCGCGTGGGTGACCTCCTCGCTGAAGCCATTGACGTCGCCATGGCCGGCGGTGATGGAGATCATCATGCCCGCCGCCAGGATGGTGGGGCCCTGCACCTCCCCCTTGTTGATGGCGTCCCGCAGGGCAAAGCCGGTGCGGGCCGGCGCGCCCAGGTCGCGCACCGTGGTGAAGCCGGCCATCAGGGTGCGGTGAGCATAGGCCACGCCGTCCAGCACCGTCTCCTCCGGATCGTCCTGCACCTCGGCCAGCTGCGAGCGGGGGCCCAGCTCACCGGTCAGATGCACATGGCAGTCGATCAGGCCGGGCAGCACGAAACTGTCGCGCAGGTCGATGACGCGCGACCCGGCCGGCGCCCCGGCCCCGGCGGCATCCAGATAGCCGGCCTTGACCGCGCTGACCTTGCCGTCGGTGACGACCAGGGTCTGCTGCGACAGGGGTGCCTTGCCCGGCACCGACAGTAGCGTGCCGGCCTGGATCAGGACGGTCTCAGCCCCGGCAGTGCCGGTCAGCAGCGCGACCGTGGCGGCGGCCCCGGCCAGTTTGCGGGTCCAGTTGGAAGGAAACGACATGGATTGCCTCACCCGGTATTGTTTTCCGTTACGGATGGAATGACCGGGTTGGGCAGGGAAGGCAAGCGTCAGCTTTCATCCCTGACGGCCAGCATGGACAGTGCCGCCATGATCATCGACCCACCCCCCAGCACCAGGGCCCAGATCGCCTCCCCGCCGAAGCCGGCGCGCAGCACCGCGCCCAGGATGCTGGCGGCCAGGACCTGCGGCACGACGATGAAGATGTTGAAGATGCCCATATAGACCCCCATCTTCGCCGCCGGCACCGCCGCCGACAGGATGGAATAGGGGGCTGACAGGATCGATGACCAGGCAAAGCCCACCCCGATCATCGGCAGCCACAACAGGGAAGGATCGGCGATCAGCGGAAAGCTGATCAGCCCCGCCCCGCCCAGGACCAAGCAAACCATATGCGCGCCCCGCCGGCCCAGCAGCCGGGCGATGGCGGGCAGCAGAAAGGCGGCCACGGCGGCGACGCCATTATAGACCGCGAACAGCAGGCCGACCCAGTCGGCCCCGTCATTATAGGCCTGGGACGCGGTATCGCTGGTGCCATAATGGAAGCCGGTGACGGCCGAGGTGGTGTAGATCCACATGGCGAACAGGGCGAACCAGCTGAAGAACTGCACCACGGCCAGCCGGCGCATGACGGAAGGCATGGCGAACAGATCCTCCATCACCTCGCTGAAGCCGTTATCGCCCTTGCCACCCGCCTTCAGCCCGGCATGGACCAGCAGGGCGGCACCGAAACCGATCAACCCCGCACCCAGGATATAGACCTCCTTCTCCAGCCCGGCGGCTCCCACCGCCAGGGTGATGGCGACGCCGATGATCGCGGAGAGCAGGCCCCAGCGGCGGAAGGTGCTGGCCGGCCTTGCGGCACGGGCGACCGTATCGACCCCGCGCTGGGCCAGTCGTGCCACCTCGAATGCCGCCATCTCTTCGGGTGAATATTCCCTGGTGGTCAGCACGGTCCACAGCACCGCAACCAGGATGGCGGCGGCCCCGACATAGAAGGCGACATGCACCGTCAGTGGCACGACACCCGGCTCCGCCGTATTGTCCATGCCGATCCAGTGGGTCAGCACCCAGGGCAAGGCCGATGCACCCACGGCACCGACGCCGATGAAGAAGCTCTGCGCGGCAAAGCCGCTCATCCGCTGTTCATCGGGCAGCAGGTCACCCACGAAGGCACGGAACGGCTCCATGGTGATGTTGATGCTGGCATCCAGGATCCACAGCATCGATGCCGCGAACCACAGGGCCGGCGATGACGGCATGATCAGCAGCGACAGCGTGACCAGGATGGCGCCCAGCAGGAAATAGGGCCGGCGGCGACCCAGCCGCCCCCAGGTCTTGTCCGACAGGTGCCCAATGATCGGCTGCACCAGCAACCCGGTCAACGGGGCCGCGACCCAGAGGATGGCCAGTTCGTTGATATCCGCGCCCAGCGTCTGGAAGATGCGGCTGGCGTTGGCGTTCTGCAGGCCGAAGGCCACCTGGATGCCCAGGAAGCCGATGGACATGTTCCAGATCTGGATCAGGCTCAGCCTGGGCTTCTGCATGGTCCCGTTCCCCCCTGAAGATTTATGTTTTCTTGCCGGCGACCATGCGGGGGGTGGGGATACAGGTCAACGGGCGGCCCGGTTGAATACGTAGTCAGACGGGGCTATTCCACCCGCTCATGCCACATCACGATCTGTGAGCTGGCCTCCAGACTGACGATACCACCAGGCCCCTCCTTCGATACGCGATCGACATCCGCCACCGCCATGAGGACAGTATCGGTGAAATCCAGCCGGTAGCATCGATAGGCGGCCTGCTTCGGCAAGCCATCGGCACAGCGCGAGACGACATCCAGCGCTACCACCTCGCGCAGCCGGCCGGTGCGGACGTCCCGGACGATCTCGTCCATGCAGCTCGGCCCCGTCCAGCCTTCGGGCTGGCTGCAGTCAAGAGTCAAGGGTAGCGGCCGGCCCGCCGCCAGCGCGTCTTGCACCCGTGCCGTTAGCCAATAGCCGGCGGCGGCGGTGTCGTCATCATCGGCCGCGAACATGTCAAACTCGCTCGACGGCATCCCGGTACAGTCCGTGCGCCGTTCCTGGTAGCGCGGTTCCGGCCAGGCCGTGGGATCGGGCGTGCCCTGCATGGTATAGTAGTGAGAGACATCCAGAGTCCGGGCCTGGACCCGCGTATCGGCATCCTCCTCCCCCGTTATCACTTGGCCCACCGCCTCGAACCCGACCCGCAGCATGTCCCGGCGGCAAAGGCCGTCGAAGGCGGTGGAGACGGGCTTCATGCTGCTGAACCAGCTGCCCAGCATCCGGGTCGGCGGCTGGCCTTTCCGGTGGGCGGGTTGCGGTTCCAGCCGGCCGGTGATCTGCGCCATCACCCGCGCGGCGGCGGTATCGGCCGGCATGTCCCAGAGCTGGCGCTTGCTGAACGCGGCGTCCGATGGCGCCAGCCCGCCGGTACAGGCCGACAGCAGCGGCAGGCACAATAGTACGGCCCAGACAGCCAATACGCGGAAAGCGGGCATCGAATGCCTCCAGGGGAGCAGGACGGAAGCATGCGGCATCCCGGCATGCTGCCATAGGAAAACTTGGGGGCAAGCCCGAGCAAAAATCGTGGATCGGGTGGGAATGTATCAATGCCAGGCCTTTGTTATTGGAGACCTGATAGCTTACGCTTCGCCCCGTACCATGCGCCGAAAGCGAAAAGGCCCCGAATGACCCAACCCATCCTCGCCCGCCGTTCCCTGCTGACCGGCGGAAGTGCCGCCCTATCCATGGCCCTGCTGGGCGGCTGCGCCACGGGTGGGGTGGGGCATCGCGCTGTGGTGGCCGCCCCCAAGGGTCCCGTTCTGTCCCTGGCCCCCTTGCGCGCCAGCAGCGACCGGATCACCCAGATCACTGTCTGCACCCGCCCGTTCCGGCCGCAAGGGCCCCGGATCGAACGGGTGAAGATGGGCGACAAGGATCTGGTGCATCATTACGGCCATGGCGGGTCGGGATGGTCGCTGTCCTGGGGATCGGGCAGCATCGCCACCGACCTGGCCATGCGCACCGGGGCAACGGATATTGCCGTCATCGGCTGTGGCGCCATCGGCCTGACCACGGCCCTGCAATTGCAGCGCGCCGGCGCCAAGGTCACGATCTATGCCAAGGAGTTGCCGCCGCAGACCCGGTCGTCCCTGGCCACCGGTGTCTGGTCGCCCGACAGCCGCATCTGCCTGGAAGCGCACGCCACCCCGGATTTCAAGGTGCTGTGGGCGGCCATGACGCGGGCCAGCTTTGACCGGTACCAGACATTGCTGGGGCTGGAAGGCACGCCCATCGAATGGATCGACACCCATATCGTCCGCACCCCGCGCAAGGTTGCGGCGCCGGCCCCGGTTCCCGCCGCCGATGACCGCCCTGCCTTCGCCCATTCCCTGACATCGGAAATGGCGCCGGAACTGCGGGCGCCGCGGGTGACCTATGGCCCCGGCAGCCACCCGTTCGGTGACCGCGAGGTTCTGTCCGTGTCCGGCCTGATGTTCAACATCGCCTCATATTCCCATTACCTGCTGTCCAGCTTCCTGGAACTGGGCGGCAGGATCGAGGTGCGGGCATTCCACAGCCCGGCCGAACTGTCGGCATTGCCGCAGAAAACCCTGGTCAATTGCACCGGCTATGGCGCCAAGGCCCTGTTCGGGGATGAGTCCCTGGTGCCTGTGCGCGGGCAGCTGGCCCGCATGATCCCGGATGGGGACATCCGCCATGGGTTGTACTTCAACCAGGTGTCCTTTGTGCCGCGCCGTGACGGCTGGGTGTTCCAGGTGACGGGACCGGATGAATATTACGGCTTCGGGATTGAGGACACGACGCCCGACCGGGCCGAGGCCGAACGCGCCGTCACCACCATCGCGGGCCTGTTCACCGGGGTTTGATAGGATCAGGCCCGTGAGTTTGCCACCAGAACGGAGCGCGCGATGCTATGGCGGTTGCTGAAGGCAGTCATGGTTGGCGCCCTGGTCGGGCCGTGGCTGCTGGTGAAGCCGGCGCTGATTGCCGGTGTCGGCACGTATTTTTCCGACCTGAGGTTCGGGCCGGACGCTGCGGCACTTCTGGCAAAGGCCATGTTCCTTGGCTATGTCATGGCCTTCCCCGTCGTGCTGGTCCTGGCCGTGACCATCGGCATTCCTGTCGACCGGCTGATGCAGCGCCGGGGCTGGCAGGCCGCATGGTCCTATATATTGGCCGGCGGGCTGTCGGGAATGGCGTTGGGATTGCTGTGGGGTCTGGCCACAGGTCCAGTGGTGTGGTGGTGGAATTTGAGTCCGGTTCTCACCGGCGGTATGACGGGTGCCGTTACCGCCCTGGTCTGGTGGCGCGGCGGTCGGCCCCCGGCACCTTCTGGTTCGCCGGGCGAATGATTGATCCGCATCAACGCAGGCCGCCTCCCCGCATGCCATAACGGCGCCGGCGTCCAGGGGGATTTTGCATGAACGACATGGTGTGGTCTTTGGCGGCGGCGATGTTCACGACGGGGATGCTGGGCGGCCTGTCGCATTGCGTGGGCATGTGCGGGCCCTTCGTGCTGGCCCAGGCCGGGGCCCTGTCGGCGCTGCCCGGTCCGATGCTGACCCGTGCGCGGGGGTCGATGCTGCTGCCCTATCATCTGGGTCGGATCACCACCTATGCGGCCCTGGGCGGGCTGGTCGCGGCCGGCGGCGGCGTTGTGACCAGGGCGACAGGCCTGGCCTGGCTGCTGGCGGCCATCCTGGCGCTGGCGGCCCTGCTGTTCCTGCGCCAGGGGCTGGTGGGCCTGTTTCCGCGGCTGGCCGGCGGCACGGGTGGCGGCTGGGCGGAAAGGGTGGGCCGTGCGCTGACCAAGCCGCTGCGTCCGCTGTTCGCCAATCCTGGCGGGATCAACGGCTATCTGCTGGGGCTGGCGCTGGGTCTGCTGCCCTGCGGGCTGGTCTATGCGGGGCTGGCATCGGCCATGGGGACCGGCGATGCAGCATCGGGCATATTGATGATGGCGGCCTTCGGGGCGGGGACGGTGCCGGCCCTGCTGGCCATCGGCCTGCTGGGCGGGGCGGCGGCCAACCGCTGGCGTGGGGTGGCGGCCAGGCTGACACCGGTGCTGATGCTGGTCAATGCCGTGCTGGTGGGCCGCATGGCCTGGCACATGGTGTGATGATCAGCGCTTGTCCACGAACCCCGGCGGGCGCAGCTTGATCAGGTGATCGGGGTCGGCCGGGCTGCCGTTGGGCAGCAGGCCCAGATAATAGCTTTTCTGCCATTTCTCCGCCTGGGCGGGTGATCCGGGCTGGGCCAGTTCAGCGTTGAAGCGCATGCGGCCGGACGACCATTCCTGGAATTGCCGCTCCAGGTCCGGGTCGTCCTTGATGGAGCGGATTTCCGGCTGCACATCCTCCAGCTGCCGACGGCGCACGGGGAAGAGGGCGCAGAACGGCTCCCCCGCCACGAACCGGGCCACGCGGCCGGGCGCGGTGAATTTCCAGTTCATGGTGAAGCTGTAGGGCGCCCAGTCCGTCTCGATGATGCCGGTCAGGGGGGCGATGCCGTCCTTGGGCGCGTTCACCGGGCCTTGGGCATAGAGGCTCCAGCCCGGTTCGGTGCGGAACACCGCCTCGATATGGAAGGTCAGCACGCCGGAGCCGAAATGGCTGATCGCCGGAGCCACGGTGCCGGGGTCTGGCGTGATGGCGATGGCATCCTTGCCCACACCCCCATCCCAATGGGCGGTGAAGCCGGTGCGGCAGAGGATTTCCCAGCCATGGGCATTGGCGATGTTCAGTGGCAGGCAGCGATAGGCATAGGCGTGCGGCGTGACGTCCATCCAGTCCCGCGTGGCCGGTGCGGCGCGCAGCAGCGGCGGTTCGTCATGCATGGCAAAGCAGGTGAGCTTCATCTCACGCCCGCATGGGGTTCAGCGCCGCGCCGATATCGATGCCGGGCTGGTCGGAGATCTGCATCAGCAGTTCATCGATCTCCCGTTCCGCCGTGTCGGCGAACTTGTCGAACAACACCTCCAGCACCGCCTGCTGGAACCGCTCACGCGTGCATTCGCCGCTGGCATAGTCGGTCTCCAGCGCCACCTGCTGCGCCGTGCGGAACGGCGCGGTCAGGGCACCGGGAATGTTCGCCGCCTCCATCAGGCAATGCAGGCCCAGGATGCCATCATCCCAGGCCAGAATGCCGGCGGCCTGCGGCGTGATATTGGCCCGCGCCGCCATGCCGGCCACGAACAATTCCAGATCGCCGGCGCACAGGGCCCGGAACAGCACCTGTGGCGTCAGCCGGCCCTGGCGATAGAGATGCTTGGCCACCATCTCGGCATCGTCGCGCGACAGCAGCAGCGGTTGCAGGATACGCAGCGTCGCCGCCTCCCGCCCGCCCTGCGCCAGGCGCTTGGCCAGCGCCGGTTCGATATTATGGTCGCGGATCAACTGCTGGCGCACATCCTCCGACACCAGGGCGATCATGCGTTCCACCACCGCCATGGTCACCTCCGGCCGGGCGGCGATGCTGTCGGCGACGATGCGGAACTGCCCGAAGCGCTCGGCTGCGCGGTTCAGGGTGGCCACCCGCACCGCCGCCCCCTTGTTGCGCAGCAGATGCACGACGGTGACGACATTGCCGGTTTCCACCAGGGCGGCGGATACGGCGGCCGACACGGTGCGGCGGCCGGCGATGGCCAGCTGCTTTTGCGGGTCGCGTTCGGCCACGATCTCCAGCAGCAGCTTCTCCGGCAGGCCATCCACATATTTCAGGATGGGTACGGCCACCTGGGCCACGTCGCGGGCCAGCTTTTCCGCCATGTCGCCGGTCAGGATGGGGCTGTTATGGATCTGCCAGGCGACGGCGGCCCGCACCTCCGCCTCCGCGTCGGCGGCAAAGGCGCGCAGAATGTCCACCGCCAGCCGCTTCTCCGCGTCGGTGAGGTCCCCTTCCTCCATCTCCATGACCAGCTTGGTCACGGTGTCGATGCGGGGGCCCGCGCCGGGCTGGTGCAGCAGGCGATCGACGTCGCTGCTGTTCAGCCGGGAGCGCAGGATGGGGCGCAGGGGGCCCTCTGGGTCCCCGGTGTTCGGGGGCATCATCATCGATCAGTCCTGGCCGCGGCTGTCATAGCGCACGACATCGCCCCACAGCCGCTCCAGCCGGCGCAGCATGCGGTAGGTCGTGTCCAGGTCATGGGCATCGGACGGCGTGCGCAGCAGCTGGCTGGCCTGCCGGCTTTCAAGCTTGCCGATCTCCGTGCACAACCATTCGCCCCTTTCCGACAAGCGCAAACGGGCGGCACGGCGGTCGCGGGCTGACGCGCCACGATCGACATAGCCCTGTTCGACCAGATGCTTCAGATTGTAGCTGGCATTGGAGCCCAGATAATAGCCACGCTCCATCAGGTCGCGGACGGTCAGTTCGTCATGGCCGATATTCAGCAGCATCAGCACCTGCATGGGGCTGATGTCATCGACGCCG
Source organism: Niveispirillum sp. GW835-FHT14G11 (assembly GCF_058793615.1). Taxonomy (NCBI): domain Bacteria; kingdom Pseudomonadati; phylum Pseudomonadota; class Alphaproteobacteria; order Rhodospirillales; family Azospirillaceae; genus Niveispirillum; species Niveispirillum sp. GW835-FHT14G11. The sequence goes on along the minus strand of NZ_JBXAFZ010000010.1, from coordinate 169,844 downwards.
ATACGTCCCAGCTCCACCCGCACCACGTCATGCAAACGGCGTTGCATATGGTCGATAACCCGGGCGATATCTGCATAAAGCGAGACTTCGCTGACCGGGGCTTCGCCGCGGTCGGGCGTGAGATGTTCAATGGGTGCATCACCCATGCGGGTCAGTCTGATCATTGTTCCAAAGCCCCGCCCCTCGTCACCCATCATGACCGCCTTTTGGCTCGCCGGGCCAACAAGTAACCGTCCCGCCTATCGCACAGATTAACGTGTGCGACAACCAACGCCAAGAGCATAGGATGTATTTTAGCACGCCCCTGTGACATAGGTCATTTGGGGAATGTGTTGGTTTTAGCGCGCGAAGATCATGCTTTCGTCGCGGAAGGATTTGAACTCCAGCGCATTGCCGGACGGGTCGAGCAGGAACATGGTGGCCTGTTCGCCCACCTGGCCCTTGAAGCGGACGCCGGGTTCGATGATGAAGCGCTGGCCGGCGGCGGTGAACCGGTCGGCCAGGGCGTGCCAATCGTCCCAATCCAGGATCAGGCCGAAATGGCGCACGGGCACGTCGTGCCCGTCCACCGGGTTGGTGTCGGCATCCCCGCATTCGCCCGGCGCCAGATGCGCCACGATCTGATGGCCGTAAAGGTCGAAATCCACCCATTCCGGGCTGCTCCGCCCCTCCGCACAGCCCAGCAACCCGCCATAGAAGGCGCGGGCGGCGGCCAGGTCATGGACGGGAAAGGCCAGGTGGAAGCGCGGGCGGATGGTCATATTTGCGTTCCCTCAATCGCCGGGCCGCCGGTCGGCAGCCTGCATGATACTGGCATCACTTGGCGGCGATGGCGATGGTCACCGTATCCTCGTACTGGCCGGCCTGGCGCTGGGTGCCGTCGGGGACGGAGACGGACAAAACCGTCTGGCGCCCTGTGCCGGTGACCGCCCGGCTGGCGGCCAGCGACCCGTCGGCAGCACTGTTGCTGTCGCCATAATGCAGCGTATAGGCGATGGTGGCACTGCCCGACGACAGGCTGCCGCCATTCTTGGACGACAGGCTGACCGTATAGCCGTTGGCGGCGTTGCAGCGTTCATCGACCGTCGCCACGGGGATATTGGCACCACCGCCGCTGAGGTCCAGGGTGGCGTTGCCGGTAGACAGGCTGATGGCGCAGGTGGCGGCGACGGTGGCGCGCAAGGTGATGGTGCCTTGGGCAGATTGCGCCCAGGCGGCCGGTGCCGCCAGCAGCAGGCAGACCGTGACGGTTCCGCCCTTGATGAAACTTCCCATCCGCACCATGGCAGATCCTTTCCACCCATTCTGGGCAACCACGGCGGTTTATCCCGCGCCGTGACGGTCATTCACGCCATCATCTTAGTTGGCGGTGATGGTCAAGATCAAGTTGTCCTGGTAGGTGCCGGCCAGGACCTGGCCCGGCGTTCCCGTTTCCACCCGCATCTCATAGCGCCCGGCACTGCCCAGATCGACATTGGCACCCCGGCTCAGCGATACGGCGCGGCCGGAAACATAAAGCTGGTAATCGATGCCGCCGCCGCCGGACGTGACCAGCCTTCCGCCATTTTCCGATGACAGCGACAGCGCGTAATCGCCATTGCCGCTGATATCCAGGTCGAAGCGGCCATTGCTGCCGCGCGTCAGGTCACCCAGATCCAGCGTGCCCACCGATCCGTTCAGGGGCCGGGCGACACCATTGACGATGACGCTGGCGGTGACCACCGTCCGCACCTTGGTGCGGACCTGGGCCGTGCGCGAGGCGATGGGGCCGACGGGAATCCCGTCGACCAGCTGATAGACATTGACCGTCACGCGATCGGAATAGGTGCCCTTCGGCACCAGCTGCCCGCCGGGGATGTTGGAGAAGATCTGGATCGACGCCTCGTCGTTCTTCTTGTCCATCTGCAGGGCAAACATGTTGCTTTCATTGCCCCGAATGTCGCCCACCCGCTGGCTGAGCCGGCTGTCCTTGTACAGGTCATAGACCAGCCGGTCCTTGGAGCTTTCCAGCACGCGGCTGCCATTGCCGCCATCGTCGATGCCGACCAGCAGGGCGCAGGCTGGGCCGTCATCATGCTCCAGTTCCACCGCGTGATAGCCGGTGGCGTTGCCGCCATAGGGATCGTATTCGGCCGTCGGTTCGATCCGGTCGATGCTGTTGATGTCGATTTCGCAGCGATCGCTATCCTTTGCCGGGGCCGGTGCGGCCAGCAGCAGGCACGCGGCCAGGGCGAGAACGGAACGGGGCAGGCGGGGGGCGGTCGGCATCTTCATTCCACATCATCGGCACCACCACAGGTGGATGCAATGACAATGCCAGTTCCGGGGCCGGCAATCCAAGCGGTTCGGTGGGAACCAAAAGCATAGATCGGGCCGGCGCAGCCGCTATGATGGCGCATCCCTTGTGAAGGCAGCCCATCCGCCATGACCGATTTCGCCCGCGTCGCCGAATCCGCCCTGGACCGCATCGCCCGGCTCGACCCGCATCTGCGCGCCTTCGCCCTGGTGGAGCCGGAATGGGTGCGGGAGGAGGCATGGCGGCAGGACAAGGCGGGACTCAAGGGGCCGCTGGCTGGCCGCACCCTGGCGGTGAAGGATCTGCTGGACCTGCGCGGCCTGCCCACCGGCGGGGGGTGCCGCACGGCCGTGGTGGGGGAAGCGCCGGCCCATGCGGCGGCGGTCTCATCGCTGATGGGTGCCGGCATGCTGGCGCTGGGCAAGGCCAACACAGTAGAGCTGGCGTTCGGTACCTGGGGCATCAACCGCGCCACCGCCACGCCGCGCAACCCTTGGGATCCTGCCACGGTGCGGGTGCCGGGCGGATCGTCCAGCGGGTCGGCGGTGGCCGTGGCCGCCGGTCTGGCTGATGCCGCGTTGGGAACCGACACGGGCGGGTCGATCCGCATCCCGTCGGCGCTGAATAATATCGTCGGGCTGAAGCCGACGCAGGCACGGGTGCCCATGGCGGGCTGCCTGCCGCTGTGCCCGGAGCTGGACACGATCGGCCCCATGGCGCGGACCGTGGAGGAGGTGGCCCACCTGCTGGCCGTGATGCTGGACCCGGCGGCGGGGCCGGTGGCGCCCGGGTCCAAGCTGGCGCGGCAAGCACGGTTCGATGCCGGCGAGGTGTTGGCGGCCAGCCCGCGCGGGCTGGTGCTGGCGGTGCTGCCCGACCGGTTGCTGGACGGGGTGGAGACGGCGGTGGGGGCCGCCTATCTGACGGCGCTGGCCAGGCTGGAAGCGCTGGGCGCCAGGCTGGTGGAGGTGGCGCCGGCCATCGATCCGGTGGCCTGCGTGGAGCCGTCGGGCCTGCTGATGGCGGGGCGGGCCTGGCGGCTATGGCGGGAACGGATTGAACATTACGGTTCCGAAATGGATAGCAGCGTGCGGGGGCGGCTGCGCAGCGGCCAGGACATTACGGATACGGAATTATCCAGGCTGATCAGGGTGCAGGGGCAGGAGCAGGCGCGGTTTCATGCCTGGGCGCAGGATTACGACGTCCTGCTGACCCCCACCGTTCCCCTGACGGCACCGGCCTTGGCCGACGCGGATGAGGGGCGGTTGCCCTTCAGCCGCTATGTGCGCATCGCCAACTGGCTGGACCTGCCGGGGCTGGCCGTGCCCTGCGGGGCGGATGCGAGCGGGATGCCCATCTCCCTCCAGTTGCTGTCCACCCCCTGGCGGGAGGGGGTGCTGGTGACGCTGGGCCATGCCTATCAGTGCGACACCGACTGGGCCGACCGGCGGCCCGACCTCAACCGCCTGGCAGCTGGATCGGGTCCAGCTTGACGATGCCTTCCGCCTCCTTCGGCACTGTGATGGGGAAGGGTTTCTTCTCCATGCCCGCGATGATCAGCTGCCAGTCGCCGGGGCGCACGCTGTCGATGCGGAACAGGCCGGCGCGGTTGGTGAAGAAGGCCAGATCCTTGGCATCCTTGATACCCACCGGCCGCAGCACACCCGACAGCAGTGAGGCCGGCTTGCCATCGGCCGCCACCAGCGTGCCGACCAGCGAGGCGATGGCATCGGTGCCGATGGTGATGATGGTGCCCGACTTGTAACCGGGCTGCACCGCCGGCCGATCTTCCCCCAGATCGTAATTGGCCGGCGCGTCGGGCACGTCCAGCAGGATGGGCCGCACCAGATAGGCGGAAATGTTGGGCACCACAGGCACGCCCAGCCAGTCCGTCTCCGCGACATAACGGTCATCCACCGGATCGACGCCGACATCCTTTCCGGCCAGACGCGGATGGGGGACGATGATGGCGAAGCTGTTGCTGATGGGCCGCGTGACGCCGACATGCCCGTCGGCGAAGGCCAGCGCGGTGGCCGCCGTCAACTGCGTGCGGCTTTCGATGCCCTTGGCATCGTTCAGGCTGCGCCGCACCGTGTCCTGCCGCAACTGCGCGTCGAAGCGCTGGTGCGTGTAGTTCAGGTTGCCCTGCACCCGGTCGCCGGCTGTCCCCTTCTCGTTCAGCAATTCCAGCCCGCCGGAAAAGGCGTTGACGCTGTAGAGTGACTGGAAGCGCCAGTCCAGGCGCTGCTGCCGGGAGATCGTGTCGATGCTGGCGCCTGCGCTCTGCCGCCCGCCATCGAAGATGAAGCGGGTGGTGAGATAGACGCCCGTCTCCTTGACCCCGAACCCGTCGCGGCCATGGCTGAATGTCAGGTCGATATTGCCGGTTTCGAACAGACGGCGGCGCAGCGCCAGGTCGGCGCTGTAGCTGTCACCCTCATTGGTCCCCCGTGTCAGGCGGTAGCGCCCGCCCAGCGAGGCGGTGATGTCGGCGAACAGCGGGTGGCTGATACGGGCGGCGGCATCCAGCTTGGTGTTGGACACGAAGGTGGAGCCGAAGGAGCGGTAGTTCGGGTCGTAGTAACTGACCTGGGCGGTGATGGCCTGGCTGTCCAGTACCGAGGCGCCGTTGGTATAGGAACGATAACGCAGCGTGCCGCCAAACCCGTGCTTCCTGTCGGCTGGAGTTTCGTCGGGGCCCCAATCCGTGCGCCGCAGATAGGCGGCGGGTTCAATGCCGAACGTGCCCAGAGATGTGGCCACCAGAGCCTCCGCCGTGACGCTGGTTTCGGTCTTGTCGATCTGGGTGCCCAGCGTCAGGGTGAAATTGTCGGTGACGCCGACCCGGTGATAGGCCGACAGGATCGGGTCCTTCTCGTCATAGGTATATTTGTCATCGACCACCTGCGAGGGCACGCCCAGGCTGTAGCCATATTCCTGCACCCCGGCGGCCAGCAGCTGGCTGTCGAAGAAGAACGGGAAGTCGATGGTCTGTTCGCGTCCGAAGGCGTCGGTGATGCGGATCTGCACGTCATTGGTGCCGGATGCGCCGGGAAAATTGTTGAGGTTGTAGGGGCCGGGCTCCAGGCGGAAGGTGCGGGTAGGCCGGCCATTGACGATGACCTCCACGACCGACGGGTTGTCCAGAATGAATTCGCGGTTGCCGCCGGGCTGTACCAGGTCGTAGGGACGGATGGAGAAGTTCTTGGCCACCGAGATGCCGGCCATGGCGCGCCCCACCTGCGCGCCTGTCACCGGCACCGACAGGTCGCCCAACTGGGACCGGATGCCCAAGTCGACAAAGTCATGGATCATGCGCACCGGGCCCCGCGACAGGGTGCGGGTGGCATCCTCCCGGTAATTGATCTCTCCTTCCACCACCCAGCCCTTCCAGTTGATGGCGGGCTCGAAAGAAACGGAAAGCGGGCCCAGACCATCATCGCCCAGGCCTGTCGGCACCGACAGATATTCCACCGCCGCCCGCATGTTCATCTGGGCCGACAGGTCCGCCTGGGGCACGATCGTATAGGCGCGGGCGGCGGCACCGCGTTCCAGCACCGACAGGTCGCGCGGCTTGCGCGCCGCCGCCGGCACCGTGACCTTGACTAGCTGGTCGCCACCATCATAGGCGAGCTGGATGCCGGCCCGCGCCATGCGGGCGGGGGCGGCATGCCCATCGGGGCCGGCCTGGGCCAGCAGCGCCTTCAGCGGCTCTTCCTGGGCGATGGGGCGCAGCAGCTCGGCCAGCTTGCGCAGGTCGACCTTAGTGTCATCGGCGTTCAGCGACACCACGGCCGGCACCTGCCCGATCTCATATCCGTCGAAATAGACGGGGATGTCGGCCTTCTGGCTGGTGGCGGCCTGCTTCTTCTGCCCGAAGGCCTTCTTGAACAGCTCATCCGCCGTGATCTTGGGTGCTGCCGGTGGCGGATTGGGCGTGGCGGCGGGCACCACCTCCGACCCCGCACCCAGCGCCAGCCGCACCGGCGTCAGCGCCAGTGCCAGCGCCGACGGGCCGGCGATGGCCAGCAGCCGGTACTGCCGGAGAGAGAGGGGAAGGGGGGGGCGCATGATCAGAGGCGGGGGGCTGTGTCAGATCAGGGCAGGTTCAACTTGGCCTGCAAAGGACCCTTGGGCAGGTCGCCCGGCCAGGGCAGCAGGAAGTGGCGCGTCACGCCGGGCAACACATTCTCCCCCGCCAGGCCGCCCAGCCGGTCGGCCTGGACAGTTACGGATTTTCCGCCCGCCGACAGGGTCAGGGTCGGGTCCTTCAGGATCTTGTGGGCGGTGCCGTCATTGCGCACCTGCATCTCCATCACCACCCCGTCGACCAGCTGGCGCGGGCCGGCGCTCAGCACATTGATCTGCGGCTTCACGCCGGGCGGGGTGACATAAAGGGAGGCCTTGTACTGCACCAGCAGCTTGACCTTGCCGCCTTCCGTCGGGGCCTGGCCGATATCGACATCCAGCTGTTCGGCGATCAGCCGGAAGGCCAGTTCCCGGTCGGGCGTGGCGCTGCCGGTCCATTGCACGCGCACCGACTGGCTCTGGTTGGGTTCCAGCACGATCTGCTCGGGAAAGATGATCCAGTCGTCGGACCGTTCCGCCGGCAGATCCTCTCCATCGGGTCCCATCTTGCGGCCGGTGATATGCACCTCGATGGCGATGGGCAGCTGCGTGTCATTCTCCACGCGGAAGATCTGCGTGGCGCCACGGCCCGACGGTTCGAATTCCATTTCGATGGGGATCAGGCGGAAGGCGGCGGCGGGCGCGCTGCCCAGCAGCAGCACCCCCATCGTCAGCAGCAGCCCGCGGATGAGATTGTTCATGACCATGCGTCCCGGATTGGCGTTCCCTTGCCGTCGCCTGGGACGGCCCCCCTGGCCCGACGGCTTATTCACATCGGACAGACCTTTGAATCATATCGACCAATCATTTGCTATAACGAAGCGCAGGACAAGATAACCCGATGCGCAGGCCGGCCTGATGCCGGCAGGTGGAGCTGGTGAGCCTTGTGACAAGTTAACGCGAAAAAATCCAGGCAAATCCATGTTAATGTGTTCATGAATGAGTCGGGTATATTAAGCGTATGCGACTATAGATGCTGTTCGCCGCCCAATTCCTGCGCTGGAGATTGCGTATTGTGCGGCGTTGTTGCAAGATGGACCTTCTACGCAATCTTCTGTTTATCGATGCCGCTGTCAATTTGACGAACATGAACCTGGAACATGCCCTGCTGTTGGTCAACGTCGCCCCCCTTCTGGGGGCGGGTGGGCTGTTGGCTGTCATCTGGGCGCATGGGCGGCGGGAAACCTATGCGCTCTGGTGGGCGCTGGCCTTCGGCACAGCGTTACTGGCCCTCCCGGTGATCAGCCTGGTGACGGGGCCCTTCACGCCGGCCACCGGTGCCATCGCGCTGTTGGGCGACACGCTTTACAACCTGGTCTTCTTTCTCTTCACGCAAGGTGCGGCCATCTATGCCGGCCGCCGCCTGCGCTGGCGCCGCTGGCTGGCGGGCGGGTTGCTGGTGTCGGTGCTGGTGGCCGTGGCCCTGGCCCGCAATGACGGGGTGCTGCGCGAACTGTTGAATTGCGGTTTCATCGAGGTGGCGCTGGCCGTTGCCCTGGTCTGTCTGGGGAGTGTGCAGCCCCGGCGCCTGCCGGAATGGGTGCTGCTGGCAGCGATGACCATCATGGTGCTGGTCAACACCGCCTATGCCGCCGACCTGTTGCTGAACCGACCCGGCGATGTGTTGGACCCGTCCACGCTGGGCAATCAGATCTTCTATTACGCGTTGCCCATCGTCGTGGTGGCTGTGGCCATGGGGACGGCGGCGGCGGCCTTGCTGCGCATGATGGACCGGATGGCGGCGGAGCGGGCGGCGGCGGAGGTGGCGGCCGAACAGGCGCGTGCCGCCGACCGTGCCAAGTCGGAATTCCTGGCCACCATCAGCCATGAGATCCGCACCCCCATCAACGCCATCCAGGGCTGCCTCCAGATCCTGGAGACCCATAATCTGAACGCCGCGCAGATCCGGCTGCTGGAGGTGATGGGCAGTTCCAGCGCCGCGCTTCTGACCCTGATCGACGATGTGCTGGACATGGCGCGGCTGGAGGCCGGGCGGTTGGAGATGGAGCCGGGTCCCGTCGATCTGGGCCTGCTGCTGGGCGACCTGATGTCCACCGTCGGCCCCCGGGCGGAGCGCAAGAGCCTGTCCCTGAGCCTGCGCACGGGTGACGGGGTGCCGTCGGGCGTGGTCACCGATGCCAAGCGCCTGCGCCAGATCCTGCTGTGCCTGCTGGACAATGCCGTGAAGTTCACCGAGCACGGGCGCGTCACCCTGTCGGTGGACCGGGTGGAGGCGCCGGGATCGGTGCCCGGCCTGACTGCCCCGTCGCCCATGCATTGGGTGCGGTTCCAGGTGGTGGATACCGGCATCGGCATCCCGCCTGAAAAGCTGGACCAGATTTTCGAGATGTTCAGCCAGGCCGACAATTCCATCACCCGCCGCTTTGGGGGGGCCGGCCTGGGCCTGTCCATCGCCCGGTCGCTGACCGACATGCTGGGCGGCAGCCTGATGGTGGAAAGCGATCCCGACCAGGGCAGCCAGTTCACCTTGTGCCTGCCGCTGGTGCCGTTGCCCGTGGACCGGCCCCGCCAGGATGCGCCGATCCAGGCAGCATTGCCGACAGGTGCCGGCGGCCCCCCCGTCATCCTGCTGGTGGAGGATGATGAGGTGAACCGCTTCGTCGCCACCGAACTGCTGGTCCAGCGGGGTGCTGAGGTGCTGCAGGCCGGTAACGGCGCCGACGCCCTGGCCATTGTGCGCGAGCGGCCCGTGGATGCCATCATCATGGACCTGTCCATGCCCGACATGGACGGGCTGGAGGCCGCCCGCCGGCTGCGCGCCATGGGCGGCCAGGGCGCACGGGTGCCGATCGTGGCGCTGACCGCCAACCTGTCGGCGGAGATCCGTCAGCAATGCCGCGATGCCGGCATGCAGGCCTTCCTGGCCAAACCCATCAAGCTTGAACATCTGATCGGTACCCTTTCCGCTGTTCTGCCGCAGGAAACCAAGCCGGCGGCGTAACGCCGTGCCCTCAAGCGCCGGGCGCCGCCATCCGGCGGCTTGGCTTACGCCGCACGTGCGGCGGGCCGGCGGTCGCCGGCCTGGGGTACCTTTGCGTGAATGCTCGCAAAGAATTTTCCATTTCCTTGTAAGGAACCGGGGCCGACACCTGTCTAATCCATCGGATCGAACGGGAGCGGATGATGGATGGTGGACGCGAGGCGATGTTCCGGGAATGGATGCGGATGCATCTGGACCTGCTGCACCGGGTCGCGCGGGGCTTTGCCCCGCCCGCCGACCAGCCGGACCTTCTGCAGGAACTGATGCTGGCCGTGTGGCGTTCCATGCCAGCCTTTCGCGGCGATTGCCAGCCCATCACCTTTATCTACCGTGTCGCCCATAATCGTGCGCTCACCTGGCAGGGCAGCGAGAATGGGCGCACGCGGCGGGATGCCGCCGCCGCCGCAGAGGCCATGCGGCGCACGGAACTGGCCGCCGACCCCGCCGAGGTGCGGATGCTGGAACGGCTCTATGCCGCCATCCGGCAATTGCCGGCCCTGGACCGGTCGATCCTGCTGCTGGCGTTGGACGGGGTGGCGTACCGCGACATCGCGCAGATGCATGAGATGGGCGAAAGCGCCGTCGGCGTCCGGCTGACGCGCGCCAGGGCCCGGTTGACAGGAATTATATCCCAAACACAAGCGCAGGAGGAAGAGAAATGAGCATGGATATGGACATGCTGGAGCGCGCCTGGACCGGGGCGGCCAACCGGCCGGAACAGGCAGCGGGCCTGTATCTGATTGACAGCCTGATGGGCGAAGTATCGCGCCGGCGGCGGGATTTCTGGCTGCGCATGGGGCTGGTGGGGGTGGCGCTGGGCGGATGGAGCTTGGTGGCGCTCTATGCCATCGTCTGGCGCGGTGTCGTCGACCCGGCGCGGGAATGGGGGGCACTGCTGATGCTGGCGATATCCTGGGGTGTCTATGGGCTGGTGGTGCGCCGGGGCTGGGAAGGGACGGGGGCGGCGGCACCCGGCCCGTCGCTGCCCGGCAATCTGCGCGCCCTGCTGGCCCAGAACGAGGCGGCGATGCGCCGGGTGCGGATTCTGGCGGTGGCGGTGCCGCTGTTCCTGGCCGCCCTGGCGCTGGCGGTGATGCAACTGGGCGATGTCGGCAAGATGAGTGCGCGCAATATCCGCGATTTCACCCTGCTGGCCGGCATGGGCTTCACCCTGGCCACCTGCATCCATGCCTGGCGCTATCACCGGCGGCTGAAGCCGGAGGGGCAGCGGTTGCGCCGGCTGCTGCGGCAATATGAGGAGGTCGCCGACTGAGGAGGCCGATCCCGGCGGCAGGGGCAAACCTTCTGCCGCCGGGATCGGTGCTTCATGTCAGGTACCGCGGATCTCCAGTTCCTCGATGGCCGGGGCCGGGGCGTCGGGCCAGGCCGGGGCGGGTACCAGACGCAGATCCAGGTGCCCGCCGGCCTTTGCCACCAGTTCCGGATTGAGTGTCACGCTGAACCGGTAGCGATGCGCCATCCCCGGCATCGGGCCGCCGAAGAAATCGATGGAGCCGGTATAATAGGGGCTGTCGGGCCCGGCGGTCTTCACATCGTCGGGCGCGTTCAGCAGCACGCTGTAGCGCCGGGGCGTGCCGGGGCTGTTGGGCCGGGTAAAGGTGATCGCCGCCTGAAGCACACCAGACGACGTACCGATGGACCAGTCGGACAGGGCCTCCACCGCCGGGGCGTTGGGCGCCGAGGCCAGCAGGCGCCGTTTGGGGGCCACCTTCTCCTGCGACAGGGTGGCCACCTGATCGGTCAGTTCGCTGCCCACGGGTGGGCCATAGCGATAATCGAAGCGGGCGGGGTCGATATAGTCGCCGGCCCGGCCATTCAGCACGGGCTTGCCCTCGGCCGTCCAGAAGAACAGGAACTGGTCGCTCTTGAATTCCGCCAGCGTCTGGCGATCGGTCGGCAAGGTGGGCAGGCCCAGCGCCCGTTGCTTGTCCTCCCACATCCACCAGAGCCGGTCCATGTTGGCATGATGCAGGAAGAAGATCGGGTCCACCGGCGACAGGTTGTTGGTCATGTTGCCGAACGGACCATTGCCCCAGTTGCCGGGACCATCGAAGGCGCCACCAATGAAATTATGCGTCTTGTTGTGTGGATTGTTCTCCAGCAGGGAGAAGAAGGTCACCCCGCTCTGCGGCATGGCATTGTGGGAGGCGGTCTTGGAACTGGTGAAGCTGGTCTGGTCATCCCCGGCATTGAACAGCCGCGGGGCCAGCCCCTTGGCCACCTCCGGCGGGCTGCAATAGCCGGCGATCTTGGGGGCCAGGTCGGGGTTGGTGGCCGTGGGGTATCGGGCCCTGTCCGTCTGGGCATAGGCACGGTCGCCGATATCGACGCCGTTGGTGCCGGCCACGCCGTCCCACAGCTTGCCGAAATCGGTGTTGCCGCGCAGGTTCTGCTGCACCTTCTGCGACGGGTTCAGGCTGTTGAAATAGGCCTGCAGCGTCGGCTGGATGAAGGCGGTAAAGGTGGGCAGATCCTTGGCGTATTTCGCGAAGGCATCGGCCACGGGCGTCAAAGGGCCCTCGAACATGCCGGCCGGCAGGCGGGGCAGGTGGCTCCAGTCCCAATAGGGAAAGGCGAAATCATCCATGCCGCTATATTTGCGGATGGTCTGTTCGACATAGCCGACATAGCCCCGGTGCCAGACATAGAACCACCAATTGCCATGCGGGCAGTCCATGTAATGGACGAAAGCGTTGCGGAACCAGTTGTGCGGATCGGTCGCCGGCTTCTCCAGCATGGTGGCAACGGCCCGGGCATAGCCCTTCAGCATCCGCTGGCCCTCGGGGGTGGACACGTCGTGGCGGACATAGCGGGGCAGGCGGGTCGTCGCCGCCAATCCGGTTGCCGGCATCGTGCCCAGGCCGGCCAGGGCCGCCGAACCCGCCAGCAGATCACGTCGCGTCACGCGCATTTCCATCTCCTCACGATCCGTAAAAGCGGTGAAACATAGGCGCTATCGGCGAACAAGTCACGCGGCAATGCGCGTTTTGGTGTGTGCATGGGCTATGCCTGCTGCGGCCGCAGAAGGCGCATCTGATTATATTCCTATATCCCGGTTTGACGGAAAAGGCAAGAGTTTGGCTGTGCCGCTGCGGGCGCGACGCCATGGTGGAGGCTCCAGAGATGAGGGGGACCTATGCCGCTTTATCGCGATGACCAGGGCGGGCTCTATCTTTCCCCCCGGCTGGACCTGACGGGGGAGCGGGTGCGGCCCCAACCTATTGCCATGCCGGAGGGCGCCTGGCTGCGCGTGGCACAGGTGAAGCCGGGATGGTCAGGGTGGATGGCCAAAGCGGGGCTGGTCCTGTCGGCATTGTCGCTGCTGCTGGTGCTGGCGGCGGGGCCGCTGCTGCTGCTCTGGGGGCGCTGGGCGGGGATGATGGCGCTGTGGGGCATGTTCATGGTGCTGATCCTGGGGTCCGTCGGCGTCATGCTGCTGGGCTGCCGGCAGGTGGCGATGGACCGGCCCCTGCGCCTGGTGGTGCCGCAGCCGCGCGGGCTGATGCTGCTGGAACTGCTGCGGCCCTGGGGCGCGGTGGCCATGCTGGCGGCATCCCTGCTGATCCTGCATGAGACGCGGATACTGGCGGATATTGAGGGCTGGCTGTGGCTGGGCTGGGGTCTGGCGGCGGCGGGCGTGGGGGCCTGGAACCTGCATTACGGGCGCCGGGTACGACAGGGGGCGGCACCGGGGCTGCGCCGGGTCGGGTGAGGGGGGTGTGACTTCGCATCCTATCCCTTCTGTCTGTCTATTGCCGCCTTGATGCGGAATGGTAGGGTTCGGGTTCCGGGGGCGGAAACGCCGGCGATATCGCGCGCAAGGGGATGGGGTTCCCCGATCCGCGCGGGCGCCGGTTTCCTGACGAGGAAAAGATGGCAGCCATTATCATCAGCGAAGACACCGTCTGGCGCGCTGGCACGGTGATCAACGACGCGCAGGTAAGTTTTACCAACAATGCGAAACTGACCATCGAAGGCGGTGTCACCGTCGGCAATTCCACCTTCACCGGTGGCGCCGTGACCGTCCGGGGTGGCGCGGTCATACAGGATTCGCATTTCACCACCGCCTTCAACCTTGTGCTTGATGGTGATGCGGGCAATCCCGTGCGCTTCAACAATAGCTCCATTTCGGGCTATTCCTATTTCAGCGGGTCGCTCCAGATCGATAACACCATCTTCACCGGCGGCAGCATCAATATGGTGGCGGAGGATGTCGGGTCCGTCTTCTCCCTCACCAATTCCACCTTCAACAGCACCAGCTTTGCCAGCTATACTTGGCCTTATCTGCGGGCGGGCGGGGGCGCGGTCATCGAGAACAATGTGTTCATCGCGTCCGGTGCGATCTACAGCCTGGGTGGCGCCACCTTCAAGAATAACAGCTATTTCGATTACAGCGATCCGTTGGGCCCTATCCAGGGCAGCGCCTTCACGGTGATCGGCAATAATTTCTTCTCCAACGGTCAGCGGCTGTTCACCATTTACGGCGATGTCAGCCAGACGCATCTGAGCGGCAATTATTACGGCACGACCGACGAGGCCGCCATCCGGGCCATGATCGATACGAGCTGGACCGAGCCGCGCTTTTCCGTGCCTGACATTTCCGGCTACCTGACATCGCCCAGCACGACGGCCCCCGCCTATACCCCGCCGACCCTCAGCGTGAGCGCCGGGGCGGCGGCGGAGGGGACGGGCACCACCTATGTGCCGATCACCGTCACCCTGTCGGCCGCCCAGACGGTCGATGTCAGCTTCACCTATCATATGGCCGGCACCACGGCGACCGACCGGGTGGATTACCTGCCCCTGGGCGGGGCGGGAACCATCCCGGCCGGGCAGACGCAGCTGGTCATCCAGGTGCCGATCTATCCCGACGCTATCCCGGAAGGGCCGGAAAACTTCTATGTGCAGCTGTCGTCGGCCGTCAATGCCATCGTCAATGGCGGGTTGAGCACGCGCATCGATGTCACCATCACCGACGATGATATCGCCCGGCGCCTCGTCGGTACCGGGCTGGCCGATACGCTGACCGGCACGGCCCTGCCGGAACGGCTGCTGGGCCTGACGGGCAATGACACGGTCAATGCCGGTGGCGGGGCCGATATCCTGTCGGGCGGGGCGGGCAATGACCGGCTGGATGGCGGGGCCGGCGTGGATACGGCGCTCTATACCGGGAACAAGAGCGATTACACAATGACGACCCTGGCCGACGGCACGCTGGAGGTGCGGGACAACCGCGCCAATGCGCCCGACGGCACCGACATCCTCAGCAATATCGAGGTGCTGGTCTTCAACAAGTCGGCGCATTTCCTGCAGACCCTGCCCACCACCAGCGCCTTTGACGAGCAGGCCTATCTGCTGTTCAACCCGGATGTCGCGGCGGCGGTGACGGCCGGCACCTATGCGTCAGGCCATGATCATTGGGTCAAGTTCGGCTATGGCGAGAAGGGGCGGCTGGAGATCAATCTGGTGGATGAGGCCTTCTATCTGCGCCAGAATCCCGACGTGGCCGCCGCCGTGCAGGCCGGGGGCTTCAGCAGCGGGCGCCAGCATTGGGAGATGTATGGCCGGGGCGAGGGCCGCGCGCCCGACATTTTCTTCGACGCCAATTACTATCTGTCCAAATACCAGGATCTGGGCGCGGCGTTCGGCACGGATGCCAAGGCGGCCCTGTCGCACTGGCTGAATTTCGGCATCCATGAGGGCCGCAGCGCCAGCCCCTATTTCAACGTCGCCGCCTATATCGCCGCCAATCCCGACCTGGCCAACATCCAGTCGTCAGGGTTGGAGCATTTCCTGGTGTTCGGCTATGGCGAGGGACGGGCGGCACCGGTGGATGCGGACTGGTTCGGGATTGCCTGATCGGGTCTCCTGACGGTGGCGTGCAACCAAGTGCAACACATCGTGGGTGTGTGTTGCATATGGCTGGTCATGGCCAGCGGTAATGGCGCAAGGGGCGATAGGGGTTCAGCGGTTCGGCCGCGTCGCAGACCAGGCGCGGCAGGCGGTGGCTATGTTGTGATTTGATCAACATCGCTTCGGTGTCCCGGAAATCCACATCCTCTGCCAGTTGCGGGATCGGCGGCCGCTGTTTCTTGCGTTTGGCGAGCAGCGCCCGCACCCGTTCGCGCGCCCGGCGCGGGGCCAGAGTGACGCAAACGGGCGGCGCCGCACCAGGGTCGGTGGTGCCGGTGCGGTCACCGCCGGCAAGCAGCGGGGCCGGGGCGTCGGGCGGGGGGACCGCCATCGCGTCGGGGGCGGCCAGGATCGCGTCGGTGTCGGCCGGGGGGCTGGCCGGTGCATCGGCCGGGGCCGGGTCTGGGATCGGGGCCGGGGCCGGCGGTGGCGGCGGGTCGGGCGGCAGGGGGGCAACCTGATCGCGGGCCGTCGCCAGGATGTCCCGCACGGCGGCCGGGGCGCGGGCCGCGCGCGGGATGGGGCGGCGGATGGGCAGCCGTTCAGACTCCGGCAGGATGGTGCCGCCCAGATCCAGCCGATCCGCCGCCCACAGCAGGACGCGGACATTGCCGGCGCTGATCGCCTGCTGCAACCCGTCCACCACGGCATGGCGCAGGGCCACGAAACGGTTGTCGCTTTCCCGCTGGAACATCTGGCGTTCATGCTGAATGCGATAGCGCAGGCCCGCGGAGCGCTGCATCCCGCGCCAGATGGTGGTGCGGGAAACCCCGAAATATTTCGCCACCTCCATCACCGAAACGCCGGACGCGATGAAATGCGCCACGCGGGCCCATTGTTCATCATTCAGGCGCGAGCGGCCCAGGCCGGAGGGAAAATATTCCTCATGGGCCCATTCGACATCGTCACCGGCCCGCACCGCCTCCGCATCATCCGACCCGCGCCACCAGGATTCCGCCTGCTCGGTCGGGGTCAGATCGTCATAGGCCGGGTCCAGGGGAAGGTCCGTGGCGGGCGGGTCGGTCAGGCGGGGCTGTGGCATGGGGGGCTCCGGGGCTTGGGAATTTGATCTGGATAATATTCCTATATCAAGTCAAGCGAAAGGGCAAGAGTGGGTGGGGGTTCGTGGTCAGCGGATCGATGCGCGATGCTGACCCCGGATGGGGAAGGGGGAGCAATGCCGCTATACCGGGACGACCAGGGGGTGATCTATAACGCGTACCGCGCCGACCTGACGGGGGAGGCTCTGTGGCCGGGACCGGTCTGCGCGGTCGAATATGATTCCGATAAGAACGTCTTCGCCATCAATCTTGGCATTGCGAAATTTGTTGTTTACGGTGAGGGAATTTTTCTATTTAATGAATTTTGCTAATATTGTATTAGCAAAATTCATCGTATTTCGATGAAAATCATCTCGAAGACAACGGGGTGGAGGTATTATGTTGAAGTCCATATATATGGAAAACTATAGGGCATTTAAAGGAAAGACCAATATAGATATTAAGCCAATTACAATTCTATTAGGAAAGAACAGCTCTGGAAAAAGCTCCATAACGCGTCTTTTTCCGCTGATACAGCAATCTCTTGAAAGGCAAAGCTCTTCTCCAATTTTATGGAGCTCTGAATCTGTGGACATGGGGAATATAACGGATGTTATGACGCACAAGTCGTCAGGTGGATTGTTGACGATTGGCTTTAAAATTGAGGCGCATGATTTCTTTGAATTTGAGTCTCCATACTATCGCTTATTGCGTGATCATGAACGGAAAATGCAAAAAGACATGACTATTGAATATGCCTTACATTTATACCCAGAAGACAATAAGACTATTTTTAAGTCTTTTGATATTTTTATTTCTGACCAAAAGCTTTCCGTCAACTTAGGGGAGGGTGGAAGAATAAATGGATTTCAAATTGACGGTAAAAAATATTCAACGCATGGAACAAACTATTTTGCTGACGCAAAGACCTTGGTGCCCGAGATACTCAGGTCCTATGAGGAGTCTTCGGTTCGGCGGTTTTCTGCGAGGCTGCCTGCATTCTACGAGGGTATGGATATGGCTTTGGACGGTGTTTTGCATGGCAAGACATCAACTGAAAAGAGGGCGCTTTTTTCAAGAGATTTTATTTTCGTTCATAAAAACTATTGCCAGGGCTTTCTTAATCATTTCCCGAACACTGTATCTAGTAAGATAAATAGTCATACATCAAAGAACGTGTCTGATGCGTCTATGATTAACGATCTTCCAAGAATTAGTCGTTATTTACAGCAGAAGTTGCAGAAATATTTCTTGAGATCGGCACATATTGGACCTCAGCGAGCGAGTGGAAAAAGATTCGATAGATTGCAAGAGTTGGCTGTAAATAAAATATCATACGACGGAAGTAATACGGCGATGTATATTAACTCTTTAACTGAAGATGGGAAGGTTTCTTTTAATAAGCTTATGTATGATGCTTGTGGGCATCATATTATGGTTGAAAAGTCTGGCCCTGGCCATGTAAGTTTAAAAGTGGGGGTGCCGGGGTCAGATATATTCGAAAATATCGCAGACGTTGGATTTGGTTTTTCGCAAATAATACCTGTAGTTGCTCAACTGCACGCGGTAAGAGAGCGTAAAGATCCGCTCGATGATGCATTTATAGATGCATTGTTTTCAGTTGAGCAGCCAGAATTACACTTGCATCCTGCTCTGCAAGCAAACTTAGCTGATCTTTTTGTCTCAGCTGCAAAGGACATGAACACGGAGCTCAGTAGTTTAAAGATTGTTGTCGAGACTCACAGTGAAAATCTTATTTCGCGACTAGCGACTTTAATTTCTGAAGGAATCATTTCTGCGGACGAAATAGGCATATATATTGTTGAAAAGGATACAAGTAATTCTTTCTCATTTGTTCGAAAAATGAATTTTGACGAATGTGGCGTAATTGATGAGTGGCCAGTCGGGTTTTTCTCTTAATTTCAAGGAGATAGAATATGTATGTCACACTATCGAATTTATTTATGAATATTTCGGATAGCGAATTCAAATCGTATGAATTGCTTTTTGATAAATTAATAATGCATCACCTCAGTAAAAATATTCTTTTTTCTATAAATCCTAGATTGATATCTAGGATTAGAAAATTGATAACACTTGGCCCTCAGTCCAAGAGAGCCATTAATGTTATAAATAAGCGCTCTCAAGATTACATGGCCTCTTTAAAAAAGGTCGGTAAGTATATAATTATTCAGCCAAATGATACCTGTCTTCCCGATAATGAAGTGGGAAAGAAATATGTACATGCTAAAGATATCGACTGGTGGTTCCAGTGCCCTCCACATTTATTTGTTGAGAATGCCGTAAATGACGGCAACGTATATCGATATATCATCAATGGAGCGCTTCCTTATTTGGGATTTAATCCAAACCATGTAGTGATTCGGGCATATAATGGCGGCGGAACTCCGTTAGGAGCGATTATTGAATATGAATTTGGTGAATCCATACGTGGTGGATGTATATGTGATAGAGATATGTGTTCGAATCCACCTCCGTTGAAGAAAAATGGAACAGCAGATATTACTCATAAGGCTCTCATGAGTATAAAAGTAATAGACGAAGATTTTGTAAATATTGGAAATAATCCATTATTTTTCTTCCACGTCACGGATGGTTGGGGAGTCGAAAACTACATCGGCCCACATGTTCTGGATTTCTACCTTTCTATGAATCATTCTTTAGATTCCATAAGGTCCGAATTCTTAGAGGCATTCCCAAGTTTTCCAAATTTGTCTCAAATAGAAATGAAAGAGTGGTCATTGATAAATTTTAAAAAATCTAGCCAATCTGAGACTGAATTAGCAATTTCTGCGAAGTCTATACATGGAATTTTAATTGAAAGCCAAAGATCAAAAATTATTGCAAAATTAAAATTCCCAGACAGCTTAATTAAAACAATATCATCTAAAAGTATGTTAAATTCGTATCCAGAGAGAATACGTTTTTCTCTGGATATGGATTTAAAGAATGTTCATTATACATCTTTTATTGCCGATCTTGTAAGAAAGGTGGCATCCTCTCTTGCTGCCGATTCAAAGATGGGGATTTCATAACCCCCAAGACGCCCGACAGGTCAGGCATGTGGCTCCTGGAGCTCGCTTTCACCGCGATGACGAAAGGGGCGGCGGCTGGGAAGCTCAGGTCTGGCGCGTCACATATCCCAGCAAACTCTCCGCCTGCTCCACCGCCACTTCCAACAAATCCCGGTCGAGTTGCCGCACCGTCGTCAGCAGACGGCTTTCCAGCCGTTGGCGGATGGCGTCGGGGGCAGGCGCGGTGCCCATGTAATCCAGTAATTCCCAGACCTGGACTTCCAGGGCGGTGCGCAGGGCGTCGATCGTGTCGAGGCCGGGCAGGTTGATGCCGCGTTCCAGGTTGGAGATGGCTTCGGGAGACAGCTCGGTCATCTCAGCCAGCTTTTCCTGGCTGTAGCCGCGTTGATTGCGAAGCTGCTTCAGTCGGAGTCCGAAACGGATATCAGTGCTCATACCGGATCATACTACGGCATCCAACCCTCAGAAACGCAGAATATTGCGTAACTTATGGATATTGACGTAGTATGCATCATGAACGCGAAGGTGCCACGGGTTGTGGGTGGGTTGTGGGTGAGCGGAGGCGAACCCGTGACCAAGCGACGGTGCCGGCAGATGTCAGGGCTCGCCTTCGGCTCGACCTGACCTACGCGATGATGCGCGCTCAGGCGAAGGAGGGATGGATGAGGCGGGAGCCGGGTGGTGGCGATACGCCGGTTCGGCGGCTGTATGAGCGGCTGGTTGATCTCAGCCTGCCCGTCTCCGGGCTGGAAGACGAGGCGCGGGCGGAGCGCAACCGGCAGCAGGCGGCACTGGTGGAGGAACTGGTGCGCGCACCGGCCCTGGGGCTGGAGGATGTGTGGCGGAAGGTCACCCTGGTGGGGGACCGGCTGCGCCAGGAGGGGCATACGCGCAGTTCGGCCTTTGGCGCGCTGACCCTGAAACTGCTGGACAGTGCCTGCGATGACCTGTCGGCCATGGCGTTGTTCGCGGCCGGGGGCGGGGATCGGTGGCGACAGGAGATGATCTGAGGATGGGGGGGAACGCCATCCCGGCCAGCGTGCGGGAATGGCACTGGCATGCCGTCTGTTGCGGCTGCGGCCGGTCTGTGCCGGCGCTGGACGGGACGGTGCGGTCGGTGCGCGACGTCGCCTGTGAACGGTGCGGCCAGCCAGTCTCGGCGGGCTGGGGCATGGTGCGGCGGCGCTGGGTCAGTGCTGCGTTGTGGTGGTGGCCATGGAGTTGGGGGAATGGCCGGTGGGAGACGGAGGGGTGAGCGGCGCTGTGGGCGGGCGCCTGTGGCTGGCGATGGGTCGGGCGCGTGGCCCCTGGGTCCCGGCTTGGCGCCGGGATGACGGGAAAAGGGGGGCTGGTTGGGGCGGGACTGGGTGGGCCGAAGCTGGGGCTGGCGGCGTGGTTCCCTCACCCTCCCGTCGGCGGGGGCCGACGGGCCCCTCCCTCTCCCACTTGCGTGGGCGAGGGGCGGTTATTGTGGGGAGGGATCAGGGGCGTTTGGCGTAGCGTATCGGTTTGATCCTGTGGCCCCTGGGTCCCGGCTTGGCGCCGGGATGACGGGAACAGGAGGGCTGGTTGGGGCGGGACTGGGTGGGCTGAAGCTGGGGCTGGCGGCGTCGTTCCCTCACCCTCCCGTCGGCGGGGGCCGACGGGCCCCTCCCTCTCCCACTTGCGTGGGCGAGGGGCGGTTATTATGGGGAGGGGTCAGGGGCGTTTGGCGCGGATCATCGCCATGATCTCCGCCGCCGCCTTGGGGATGTTGGTGCCGGGGCCGTAGATGGCCGATGCGCCGGCGTTCAGCAGGAAGTCGTAATCCTGGGGCGGGATGACGCCGCCGCAGACGATGAGGATGTCGCCGGCGCCCTGTGCCTTCAAGGCGGCGGCCAGTTGCGGGACCAGGGTCTTGTGGCCGGCGGCGAGGCTGGAGACGCCGACGACATGCACGTCGTTTTCGATGGCCTGGCGGGCGGCCTCCTCCGGCGTCTGGAACAGGGCGCCGACATCGACGTCGAAGCCGATATCGGCGAAGGCGGTGGCGATGACCTTGGCACCGCGGTCATGGCCGTCCTGGCCCATCTTCACCACCAGCATGCGGGGGCGGCGGCCCTCCGTCTCGGCGAAGTCGGCCACGTCCTTCTGGATCTGCGCGAAGCCGGCATCGCCCTCATAGGCCGCGCCATAGACGCCGGAGACGGAGCGGATGATGGCGCGATGCCTTGTGAACACCTCTTCCATGGCGTCGGAAATCTCCCCCACAGTGGCCCGCGCGCGGGCGGCGTCCACGGCCAGCGCCAGCAGGTTGCCGGATTTCTCGGCCGCCGCCTTGGTCAAGGCCGCCAGGGTGTCGCGGACCTTGGATTCATCGCGGCTGCTGCGGATGCGGTGCAGCAGGGCCACCTGGGCCTCGCGCACGGCGGTATTGTCGATGTCCAGCACGTCCACCTTTTCCGGGTTTTGGGGACGGTACTTGTTGACGCCGACGATGACTTCCTCGCCCCGGTCGATGCGGGCCTGACGCCGTGCGGCGGCTTCCTCGATCATCAGCTTGGGCAGGCCGCTTTCCACGGCCTTGGTCATGCCGCCCATATCCTCGACTTGGGTAATCAGCTTTTCGGCGGCCTCGGCCAGGGATGCGGTCAGGTGTTCGACATAATAGCTGCCGCCCAGGGGGTCGACGACGTGGGGGATGCGGGTTTCCTCGGCGATGATCAACTGGGTGTTGCGGGCGATGCGGGCGGAAAACGGGGTGGGCAGGCCCAGGGCCTCGTCAAAGCTGTTGGTGTGCAGGGACTGGGTGCCGCCCATGATGGCGGCCATGGCCTCAATCGTCGTGCGGATGACGTTGTTGTAGGGGTCCTGCTCGGTCAAGGACACGCCCGAGGTCTGGCAATGGGTGCGGAGCGCCAGGGAGCGGACATCCTTGGGCTGGAAATGCTTGTCCATCAGCTTGGCCCAGAGCAGGCGGGCGGCGCGCAGCTTCGCCACCTCCATGAAGAAGTCCATGCCGATGGCGAAGAAGAAGGACAGGCGCGGGGCGAATTTGTCCACGTTCAGGCCCTTGGCCAGGGCGGCGCGGACATATTCCAGGCCGTCGGCCAGGGTAAAGGCCAGTTCCTGCACCGCCGTGGCCCCGGCCTCCTGCATATGATAGCCGGAGATGGAGATGGAGTTGAACTTGGGCATGTGGTTGGCCGTATATTCGATGATATCGGCGATGATCCGCATGCTGGGTTCGGGCGGGTAGATATAGGTGTTGCGGACCATGAACTCCTTCAGAATGTCATTCTGAATGGTCCCGGAGAGCTTGGCCGTGTCCACACCCTGTTCCTCGCCGGCCACGATATACATGGCCAGGATGGGCAGCACGGCGCCGTTCATGGTCATGGAGACGGACATCTTGTCGAGCGGGATGCCGTCGAACAGGATTTTCATGTCCTCCACGCTGTCAATCGCCACGCCGGCCTTGCCGACATCGCCCACGACGCGGGGATGGTCGCTGTCATAGCCGCGATGGGTGGCCAGGTCGAAGGCCACGGACAGGCCCATCTGCCCTGCGGCCAGATTGGCGCGGTAGAATTTGTTGCTGGCCTCGGCCGTGGAGAAGCCAGCGTACTGGCGGATGGTCCAGGGCTTCACCGCATACATGGTGGCGCGGGGGCCGCGCGTGAAGGGCGCGAAGCCGGGCAGGGTGCCGGTGGTCTCCAGGCCTTCCAGGTCTTCGGCCGTGTAGAGCGGCTTGACCGCCAGCCCTTCCGCCGTCGTGCGGGTCAGGTCGGAGAGCTGGGCATCCTTGCCGGCATCCTTCGTGGCCAGGGCTTCCCAGTCGGCGAGGGTCTTGGCGGGGAACTGGGTCATAGGAGGGCTCCGGAAGGCGGCATCTGGGCCGGAATTGGTATCAGGGGGTGGTGGAAAGGCCCAATTCATGGGCATGCAGGGTCAGTTCGGTGATCAGGCCGCCCCGGCTTTTGTGCCGGGCGGCGGCCAGATCATCCAGGCGGCGCAGCACGCGGCGGGGCAGGGTGATGTTCACCCGCTCAATCGTGTCATCGGCTACGACATCGTCCAGGTCGATGATGCCAACGGTCCAGCCCGCATAATCGGGCAAGGCGGTCAGCGCCGAGAGCGGGGACGGGGCGGGAATGGTTCCGCCTGCGTCCAGCGTGGCGTCGATCCAGGCCGAGGCCGCCTCCTTGGCGGCGTCCAGGGCCTCGTCCAGCGTGTCACCCGCCGAGAAACAGCCGGGCAGGTCGGGCACCACAACGCCAAAGGCGCTGTTGTCACTGCCGGGTTCGATGAGGATGGGATAGCGCATCACACGAGACCTGCCTGTTTGCGGATTGCCTGAACCAAGCCTGTGCCGAGTTCCTTCTTCGGATGCGGCACGACCAGGATGCCGGGCCGATCCGGGTGCCGGAAGACGTGATGGGAACCGCGCACACGATCCAGCACCCAGCCTCCCTTCTGCACTTCCCGGATCAGATCGGCACTTCTCATGATGGGCAATCTACCTGTTGTGAAAAGGCAGTGTCAACGTTACACACTGACCCTGGGCGCTCACTCAAACTCGATGATCTTCTCATCCACCGCGAGGCTTGCCCCCTTGGCGGCGTGGACCTTTTTCACCGTGCCGTCGGCCTCGGCGCGCAGGATGTTTTCCATCTTCATGGCTTCCACCACCGCCAGTTCCTGACCGGCCTTCACGGCCTCGCCTTCCTTGACCGATACTGAGACCAGCAGGCCGGGCATGGGGGACAGCAGATATTTGGACATGTCGGGGGGCAGTTTCACCGGCATCAGCTCGGCCAGTTCGGCGGCGCGCGGGGTCAGGACGTCGACCACGAAGGCGAAGCCGCCATGGGTGAGGACCCACGACGTGCCCTTGATATCGACCTGCACGGTCATGGCGACGCCGGCGACGGTGCCTTCCCACAGGCTTTGGCCGATTTCCCAGTCGCCCAGGATGGTGTGCGGGCCGCTGTCCAGTGTGACGGTGGCGGCACCGCCGGCGAAGGACAGGTGGGCCTTGTGGTTCTGGCGGTCGGCACGGGCCACCCAGTCCTGGGCCACGTGGAAGGCATGGCCCGCCACTTGGCCCGAGATCATGGCGTCGCGGCTGGCGCGGCGGTGGTGCAGCACGGTGGCCAGGGCCAGCAGGCGGTCGCGCACGGCGGGGTCGGGCGTCAGGCCGTGGAAGCCGTCGGGGTATTCCTCCGCGATGAAGTTTGTGGTCAGGCGACCGTCGCGGAAGCGCTGCTTCTGCATCAGGGAGGTGAGGAAGGAGATATTGTGGCCCACGCCGCGGATCTGGAACCCGTCCAGCGCATCGGCCATGGTGTCGGTCGCCTGATCACGCGTGGGGGCCCAGGTGATCAGCTTGGCGATCATCGGATCGTAATACATGCTGATCTCACCACCCTCATACACGCCGGTATCGACGCGGACGATGGCGCCGTCCTCGCGCTTACCCTCCACCGGCGGGCGGTAGCGGGTGACGCGGCCGGTGGAGGGCAGGAAGCCACGGGTCGGCTCCTCGGCATAGACGCGGGCCTCCAGCGACCAGCCATGGATGCCGACATCTTCCTGGGTGAGGGGTAGATGTTCGCCAGCGGCCACGCGGATCATCAGTTCGACGAGGTCGAGGCCGGTGATCATTTCGGTCACCGGATGTTCGACCTGCAACCGCGTGTTCATTTCCAGGAAGTAGAAATTGCGGTCCTTGTCGACGATGAATTCCACGGTGCCGGCGGAGCGGTACTGCACCGCCTTGGCCAGCGCCACCGACTGTTCGCCCATGGCCTTGCGGGTGGCCGCATCCAGGAACGGCGACGGCGCTTCCTCGATCACCTTCTGGTGGCGGCGCTGGATCGAGCATTCACGCTCGTTCAGATAGACGGCGTTGCCATGGCTGTCGGCCAGCAGCTGAATTTCGATATGGCGCGGCTCGGTGATGTATTTCTCGATGAACACGCGGTCATCGGCGAAGGAGCTGCGTGCCTCATTGGTGGCGGAACGGAAGCCTTCCGCCACTTCGCCTTCATTCCAGGCCACGCGCATGCCCTTGCCGCCGCCGCCGGCGGATGCCTTGATCATCACGGGGAAGCCGATGTCACGCGCGATGCGGATCGCTTCCTCATCATCCTTGATGACGCCCAGGTAACCGGGAACGGTGGAGACGCCGGCGGCCTTGGCCAGCTTCTTGCTCTCGATCTTGTCGCCCATGGCGCCGATGGCGTGGACATCGGGGCCGATGAAGGTGATGCCGTTCTGCTTCAGCGCTTCGCAGAACGGGGCCTTTTCCGACAGGAAGCCGTAGCCGGGATGCACCGCCTCGGCGCCGGTCTGCTTGCAGGCCGCGATGATCTTGTCGGCGATCAGGTAGGATTGGGCCGAGGGGGCGGGGCCGATATGCACCGCCTCATCCGCCATCTCCACATGCAGCGCACCGGCATCGGCGTCGGAATAGACGGCCACCGTCTTGATGCCCATGCGGCGGGCGGTCTTGATGACGCGGCAGGCGATCTCGCCACGATTGGCGATGAGGATTTTCTTGAACATGGGCGGGGCCTCGTGCAGGGCGCTGTGCGTTCTGTGTTCTTTTCTCGTCATCCCGGCGAAAGCCGGGACCCAGGGCCACTGGATCAAACCTCACCGCTGCGTTTGGTCGAAGCGGCGGGCAGGTCGGGCGCTTGGCCCCTGGGTCCCGGCTTGCGCCGGGATGACGAAAAGAGGGCGGCGTCGGGTCAAAGCGGCAGATTGTCGTGCTTTTTCCAGGGGTTCTGGAGCTGCTTGTTCTTCAGCATCGACAAGGCCTTGCACAGGCGGCGGCGGGTGTTGTGGGGCATGATGACATCGTCGATATAGCCACGGCCTGCCGCCACGAAGGGATTGGCGAATTTCTGGCGATATTCCTCGGTCCGTGCCTCGATCTTGGCGGCGTCGCCGATATCGGCGCGGAAGATGATCTCCACCGCCCCTTTCGGCCCCATCACCGCGATTTCCGCCGTCGGCCAGGCATAGTTGACGTCGCCGCGCAGATGCTTGGACGCCATCACGTCATAGGCACCACCATAGGCCTTGCGGGTGATCAGGGTGACCTTGGGCACGGTCGCCTCCGCATAGGCGAACAGCAGTTTCGCGCCATGCTTGATGATGCCGTTATATTCCTGGCTCGTGCCGGGCAGGAAGCCGGGGACATCCACCAGGGTGACGATGGGGATGTTGAAGGCATCACAAAAGCGGACAAAGCGGGCGGCCTTGATGGCGCTGTCGATGTCGAGACAGCCGGCCAGGACCATGGGCTGGTTGGCCACGAAACCGACGGTCGAGCCCTGCATGCGGGCAAAGCCGGTGATGATGTTCTTGGCATATTCCGGCTGAATCTCGAAGAAATCGCCCTCGTCCACGATCTTGGCGATCAGTTCCTTCATATCATAGGGCTTGTTGGGATTGGCCGGGATCAGGGTATCCAGGCTCATCTCCGGCCGGTCGGCAAGGTCCGGCGTGGGGCGCGAGGGCGGCTTTTCCCGGTTCGACAGCGGCAGGAAATCCACCAGGCGGCGGGTTTCCAGCAGCGCCTGCACGTCATTCTCAAAGGCCAGATCGGCCACACCGGACTTGGAGGAATGGGTGATGGCCCCGCCCAGTTCTTCGGCCGTCACCACCTCATGCGTCACCGTCTTCACCACGTCGGGGCCGGTGACGAACATGTAGGAACTATCCTTCACCATGAAGATGAAGTCGGTCATGGCCGGGCTGTACACGGCACCACCGGCACACGGGCCCATGATCAGGCTGATCTGCGGCACGACGCCGGATGCCAGGACATTGCGCTGGAACACTTCGGCATAGCCGCCGAGGCTGGCCACCCCTTCCTGAATGCGGGCACCGCCGCTGTCATTCAGGCCGATGACGGGCGCACCCACCTTCAGGGCCTGATCCATGATCTTGCAGATCTTCTCGGCATGCGCCTCCGACAGGGAGCCGCCGAAGACCGTGAAATCCTGGGAGAAGACGAAGACCAGGCGGCCATTGATGGTGCCATGGCCGGTGACCACGCCATCGCCGGGGACCTTCTGCGCCGCCATGCCGAAATCGGCGCAGCGATGCTCGACAAACATGTCCCATTCTTCGAACGAGCCGTCATCCAGCAGGATCTCAATGCGCTCCCGCGCTGTCAGCTTGCCCTTGGCATGGTGGCTGGCGATGCGCTTCTCCCCGCCACCCTGACGGGCGCCGGAGCGCATTTCTTCCAGCTTCAACAGCACGTCCTGCATTTGTATCCGCCCCGGTCGATGGTTGTCGGTAGGTTGGGCGGAGTTTGCAAATTATGCTGCATCAGGGGAAGGCGTAGATAGGTGCATAAATGCGAAGGCGAGCCGTGTGGATTGCAAATTTTGCAAATTCGCAAATCGGCGTATAGAAGAGATCGGCAGGGCATGGCTGCGTTGAAGTAAGGCATTTTTTGCCTTACTATCCCCGTGATCATATCGGGAGGTGATGATGGGCACGATGCTGACAGTGACGTCCAAAGGCCAGGTTACCTTCCGCAAGGATGTGCTGGAGCATTTGGGGGCGGCACCGGGCGATCAGCTGGAGGTGGAGATGCTGCCGTCCGGCCGGGTCGAAGTACGGGCAGCGCCCAAGCAAGGGATCGACAGCTTTATCGGCTGCCTGCAATCCCCTCTGCCAGAGGCCCCCTCCGTCGAGCAGATGAACGAGGCCATCGCGGCGGGATGGGCAGGCAAGCGGTGAATATCACGGCGGACACCAATGTGCTGGTCCGGGCGGCGATGATGGATGACCCGGTCCAGTCCGTCCGGGCGGCGCGTCTGTTGACCGAAAGCGCGACGGTCACGGTGACATTGCTGTCGCTGTGCGAGTTCGTATGGGTCCTGCAAGCCGTCTATCGCAAGGAGAGCCGGGAGATCGCGGCCGCCATCGGCCGTTTGCTGGCCGTCCCGAAAATTCGTACCGACAAGCCGGCGGTGGAAGCCGGGCTGGTCGTGCTTGAAGCCGGTGGTGATTTCGCAGATGGGGTCATCGCGCATTGCGGTGCTGCCGATGGCGGCGATGTCTTCGCCAGCTTTGATCGGCGTGCGTTGAAGCTGGTGGCCCGGGGCGGGCGCCAGGTTCTGGATCTGAACCTGTGATGGCCCCGGAGGG
This sequence comes from Niveispirillum sp. GW835-FHT14G11, assembly GCF_058793615.1. Lineage (NCBI taxonomy): Bacteria > Pseudomonadati > Pseudomonadota > Alphaproteobacteria > Rhodospirillales > Azospirillaceae > Niveispirillum > Niveispirillum sp. GW835-FHT14G11. The sequence goes on along the minus strand of NZ_JBXAFZ010000010.1, from coordinate 141,233 downwards.
GGATTGAGCAATGACCGCCAAGATCTATGCCGGGGAACGTATCCGCCGCCTGCGCGAGACGCGCGGCATCAGCCAGGCGCAGCTGGCCGCGGCCGTGGGGCTGTCCACCTCCTATCTGAACCAGATCGAGAATAACCAGCGGCCCTTGTCGGCGGCCGCCGTCATCCGGCTGTCGACCTATTTCGCGGTGGAGCCCAGCCATTTCGCCGATGACAGCGACACAAGGCTGGCGTCGGAGCTGCGCGAGCTGCTGGGCGATCCGCTGTTTGCCGATGAGGCGGTGACATTCGCCGGCATCCGTGACGCGGTGCGGGCCGCACCCGGCATCATGGGGCAGTTCCTGAAGCTCTATCGCGCCTATCAAGGTTTGGACGAGGAATATAAGGGGCTGGTCGACAAGATGGGCGGGGACGAGACGGCCATCGGGCCGGCGGCCTTTCCCTATGACGAGGTGCGCGATTTCGTGCAGCAGCAGCGCAACCATTTCGCCACGCTGGACCATGCGGCCGAAGACCTGTTCGAGGGCGGGCATTTCTCCAAGGACCGGCTGCTGGAACATCTGGCTCAGCATCTGGCCGACCGGCACGGGGTGACCATCCGGGTCTCGCCCCTGCTGGCCCGCCATGACGTGCTGTGGCGCTATGATCCCGACGACCGGGAATTGCTGGTATCGGAAGGCACGCCGCGCGAGAGCCGGACATTCTTCGCGGCCCACCAGATCGCGCTGCTGGATTACGGGGTGGAGCTGGAAAGGCTGGTGGCCGAGGCCGGGCTGTCCAGCATCGAGGCGCGGTCGATCCTGCGGGTGGGGTTGGCGAATTATTTCGCCGGCGCCCTGATCCTGCCCTACAAGCGCTTCCTGACCGAGGCGCAGCGCATGCGGTACGATATCGACCGGCTGTCGGCGCATTTCAATGTCAGTTTCGAGCAGGTGTGCCACCGCCTGTCCACCATGCAGCGGCCGGGCATGCCGGGCGTGCCCTTCTATTTCGTGAAGGTGGACATGGCCGGCAATATCGCCAAACGGTCCAGCGCCACACGGTTCCAGTTCGCGCGGTTCGGCGGGGCTTGCCCGCTGTGGAACGTGCATCAGGCCTTTGCCCAGCCGGGGCGGATATTGGTGCAGCAGGCGCGGATGCCGGATGGCGCCACATATCTGTGCATCGCGCGCACCGTGGTGGCCAAGGGCAATTCATATCTGTCGCGGCCGCGCGAGTCGGCGGTTGGTCTGGGCTGCGAGATCGCGTATGCCGATCAGGTGGTCTATTCGGCCGGGCTGGATCTGCGCGATGTGGATGCGGCCGTGCCCATCGGGTCCAACTGCAAGGTCTGTGACCGGCTGGAATGCCGTCACCGCGCCTTCCCGCCCATCGGCAAGGCGCTGCGCGTGGATGCGCATGAGCGGCGTGTGGTGCCGTACAGCGTCAGTTGAGGGGGGGCGCTGACGTCCACCCGCGACCTATGGCTGTATATCCAGGGTGATCGTGTGGCTGGCCATGGCCAGGGCCACCGCATGGGTGCGGTTATTGGCCCGCAGCTTGCCGGCCGCGGCCCCCAGATGCTGTTCCACGGTGCGCCGGCTGATCCCCAGGATCACGCCCGTCTCATGCGCCGTCTTGCCCTGCGCCGCCCAGCGCAGGCAATCGATTTCCTTTGCCGACAACATATCCCCGTTCCCCGGTGCTGTTCCTGTCCGGACCAGCATTTCTTGATAGATGAAGGTCATATCCGTAAAACTACGGATTGATAATGATAAAATCAATACTGCACTATTCAGATCAAGAACGTATGCGGTTGAATACTCTATTCAACGAAAGCTTCCAGCATCCGTGACATTTGTCACGCGGATGACAGTTGTATTTTTGGTCAAAGGGGATGGTGATGGGGAAGAATGTTGTCACGAGGCTGGGCGCCCTGTTGGCGGCGGCCGGTCTGCTGTCGGGTTGCGTGTCGTCGGGCACGAAGCTGGGCAGCGGCGGGTCCATGGTGTCCGGGTCGGGCGGGGCGGCCGGCACCCAGGCCGCGACGCAGTTGATCAAGTGCGACCGCCCGCTGGGCACTGCCGCCCTGGTGGAAGAGGATATTCCCGGCCTGGCGCAGGCCGGCCTGACCTCTCCCGTGCCGCTGCTGCGCCTGATGATGACGCAGTCGGGCTGTTTCCGCGTCGTCGATCGCGGCCAGGCCCTGCAGCGCATGCAGCAGGAGCGGGCGCTGGCCGCCGGTGGCACCCTGCAGGGCGGATCGAATGTCGGTGGCGGCCAGATGGTGGCGGCCGATTTCCTGATCACCCCCAACGTCATTTTCCAGGACAGCAATGCCGGCGGCAGCGGCGCCGGGCTGGGTGCCTTCCTGCCCGGCATCGCGGGTGTGGTTGCGGGTGCCATCAAGACCACGAACCTGCAGGCCCAGACCATGCTGACCCTGACCGATGTCCGCACCGGCGTGCAGGAAGCGGTGGCGGAAGGCTCCGCCCAGCACAAGGATGTCGGCTTCGCCTTTGGCGCCGGCGGGCTGGGCGCCTTGCCCATCGGCGGGCTGGGCGGGTCCTATGCCTCCACCGATATCGGCAAGGTGGTGGCCGCCGCCTTCCTGGATGCGCATAACAAGCTGGTGGAGCAGGTGCGCGCCATGCCGGCCATCCAGGCCAAGCTGGCGGCCCCGGCCGCCACCCAGGCCGCCCCGCCGCCGGCCCCGGCCAGCACCGCCGTTGCCGTGATCCCGGCCCTGGTGGCGGGCAATGCCTATAAGGTGGTGACCAACCTGAACCTGCGCGGCGGGCCGTCCACCAATGATCCGGTGATCGGCAAGCTGACCGCGGGCGAGAGCGTCACCGCCGTGGGTGAGCAGAATGCCGGCTGGTGGAAGGTGACCAATGGTGCCGGCCAGACCGGCTGGGTCTCCGCCCGCAATCTGCGTCCGGGCGGGTGAGCGTGGCCTGTTGAGCGAGACGGGGTCCGGCGGTGGTGCCGGGCCCCTTTTCATTGTCAGCTGTTGCCGGCGACCCCGCCATGGGCGGTGCGCAGGAAGTTCAGCGCCTCCACCACCAGCCGGCCCCAGAGTTCGAGACTGGCCAGGATCTGGTCGCCGGATATCCCCACGGACAGGCAATCCATGTCCAGCACCAGGAAATCATCGCGCAAGGACAGGCGGGCGAAGCGCTTGTGTCGGTTCCACTGGTTCAGCAGGCTGGCATCGAACTTCTCCTGCACCTGGAACATCAGGTTGAAATTAAAGTCGCCATAGCGCCCGGCCGCCGGGTCGATCAGGGCGCCGGGGCGGACATTGAAGGTCAGGCCGCCGATGGCCGACCGCAGCACGGGCGATCCCGATTGTGTCAGATCCGGTTCGGCCGGCAGGCCCAGCCGCGCCATCGCGGCCTCCAGGTCGGCCAGCGTCACGCCGCGCAACAGATTGTCCAGCATCCGATGATCCTTTCCCAGCCGGGCGCGTTTCATTGCGGCGGGACCATGCAACGGGCAGGGGGCGGGTGGCAATCATTTCGGTTCGGTGCGGCGTCGAGGGGGTCAGAAGCTGGTGCGCAGGCCGGCGAAACCCGTCAGGTACAGGCCGGGCCGCCCCGGTTGGCCCGTGAAGCCCGCAACCTGGGTATAGAAGCGCAGCACACGGCGCCAGCGCGGGCCGGTGGTGGCCCAGGGCTGGTACGTCACCTCCACCCAGGGGTTCAGGCCGGAGAAACTGTCGGCGGCGGCACCATCGCCTTTCCGTGTCCAATAGGCCATGGCGACAAGGTCGATGACCAGCCTGCCCTGGTCCAGACGGATATTCCGCTCCGCCGCAATGTGGAAACTGTCATAGGCGCGGTTGAAGCGGTTGATGAACCGCACCCCCTCATAGCCCGCGAAGAAGCGCAGGTCGTCGGACGCGTAATGGATGATGTCCTGGTAAAGCGCCAAGGCCGGATGCCCATCCTCGATCCGCATGCCGTAATCGGTGAAGCCGGCCAGTTCATCGGTGAGGCGGTAGAAGGTGCCGGCGGTGAGGTTGATGACCCGGCCGGCGGCCTCGTCGGGTTTGGACCGGTCGAGCGAATGGAAGATGCCCAGATGCAGGCGGCCGAGATCGGGGATGTGTTCGCTGTAGACGCTGCCGCAGACGGGCGACGCGGTGAGGATGATGCCGGGGCGATAAAGATCAGGGCCGCAGCGCAGGTCTGTGGTCTGCGCGGCGGCGGGGAGGGTGACGGCCAGGGTGGTGAGGAGGGCGAGGGGGAGGCGCAAGGGGGTGGTCCTTGGGGGGAATGACCCAGGGATATTCGCATGGCGGAGGGGGAAGGTTACAGGGACAAGGTGCCCCGGGGCGGCGGGTTTGCCCTGGTATCGGCCTTGCCGTCAACTGCGCGCCATTCTCGCCATGCTGCCAAACCTGCATGCGGAATGCGCCAGTGGCGGTGCCTGGATCGCAACTGCATGGTCAAGGCCATCTCCGCCCGCCCGGCGCCGTGGTAGTCCGTCGGAGTCGAAATGGCCAAAAACACAACCGATCAGAAATTTTCTGGCTATCCTGTTTTATAGTTTTGATTGTAAATCATTTTGCATCTGGCTATAAAATACAGCCTTAGCGTGAAGGATGGCGCCACAAACGATCCAGAGGAGGGAATAGCCATGTGCACACATTTCCTGCTGACGACGGCCGACAACAAGATCCGGGTGGTCGGACGCAGCCAGGAGTTCGGCGACCCGTTGCATTCCAAGGTGCTGATCCGCGCCCCCGGGCACAGCTTCGCGCTGGGCGTGGGGCATGAGGATGCGCAGACCGTCACCCCCCGTTACGGTTATGTCGGGGCCAGCAGTTTCGGGTTGCCGCTGGTCAGCGACGGGCTGAACACCGCCGGCCTGTCGGCCGGCATGCTGTGGATGCCGGGCACGGTCTATCAGCAGTCCTTGCCGGGCGCCGTCAATGTGCAGCCCTATGCCTTCGTCGATTACGTGCTGGCGCATTTCGCCACGGTCGATGAGGTGCGCGAGGCCTTTGCCGGCGACAAGCTGCGCGTCGTGGCCAGCAAGCTGCTGGCCGACCAGCTGCCGCAGCATTTCCCCATCGTCGATGCCACGGGTGCCAGCATCGTGGTCGAATTCGAAGATGGCCAGGCGATCGTCCGCGACAATCCTGTGGGCATCTGCACCAACCGGCCCTTCCTGCCGTGGCACTACGACAATCTGGCCAACTATGCCGGCCTGACGGCCTGGGATCCGAAAATGCCGGAAATTAACGGCTACGCCCCGGTCATGAACGGCCATGGCAGCGGCCTGCGCGGCATTCCCGGCGACTATACCCCGCCCTCGCGCTTCGTGCGCACGGCCTATCTGCGCCAATGGGCCGAGCCCCCCACATCGGCCGAGGAGGCTGTGCAACTGGCCTTTCACCTGCTGAACAATGTCGACATCGCCAAGGGCACGGTGCGATCACTCAACCACAAGGGCGAGGAGGAGCAGGACTACACCCAATGGATCGTGGTGAAGGACCTGACCAACCGCGAACTGCGGTTCCGCACCTATGAAAGCCCGCTGGTCTATCGCATTTCCCTGCCGGGGCTGAATTTCGAGCGCCTCAACCACAAGCAGCTGCCGATCCCGACGGCCCCCACCGCGCTCGAGCTGCTGCCGGCTTGAGGCCTGGCCCAAGATTGGCAACGTCCGCCCGTGATGCCCCGCATCACCGGAACGCCGTACCTGACAGCGTTCCGACGACCGGCACGAGCGTCATGGCTTCGGTCCGCGTCAAGGGGACGACATGAAGGGGAAAAGCCCCGCCAAGCAGAAAAAGCAGAAACGTTCCATCTGTCCACCAGACCTCGGTTTGGCGGACGGGGCCAGTCGCTGCAACGTCAGCAGGGGTCAGCGCTGGGGTGATAAGTCACATCCTCATGATGTAAGTGCCGTGCCGCCGAGTGAAAACTGAAAAGGAACCGAAGATGGATACGCAGGATATTCCCGAGGATAATGACCAGATCGAGATGACCCCCATCCTGGAGGAGATCATCGCTCACGAGTTCCAGCACCGTGGCGTCGATTGGCGCGAGGTCTGGAAGGGCGGCGACGCGGCCTTGGAGGAGGCATTCGAGAAATACCGGCGCCATTTCGAAGGGCAGATTCAGGCCCTGGCCGAGACGGAGCCGGAACTAGCACGGTTGTTTACCTCAACGGACGAGACCGCCAATCCGCTGGGTCTGTTCGGGATGCACGGACTTGTCGGTGCCAGCAGTTCCAAGACGTTTCCCGACGACCCCTCGATCATCCCCGTCTGGGGTTGGCAGAAGTCGCGGGCGGAAAAGTATATGAGCGCCAAGGGCAGTAGGGTGAAGACCGATATCTGCGCGATCATGGCGGGCTTCCAGTCGATGGAGAAAAAGTCCGATGAAGAGATCGCCAACATCCTTTACGACATGGGCATCCTTGCCTTCAGCAAGGAAGGGGTCGATGCCGCCATCAGCTATATCGAGAAGAACCGGAATCGCGTCTGGGCGAACCGCCGGCTGCTGGTCGTGGCGGCCACCAAGGCAGCCTTGATGTGCCGCTTCGCCCCGGGCGCGGCGTTCTTTACCGTCATCATGCTCATGATGATCCCGATCCTGATTTTCTGTTGTATGAGTGCTATCGGTACCTACATCATCATCAATGACACCGACGCTCCTCTGACCATGGCCGAGATCGTGTTCTCTCACGGCAAATGCAGGGCCGGATTCACCAGCACCAACGACCTGGCGAAGGTGGTGCCCACGATTCCCGCGAAGGCCGTCTTTCATATCGAGGAAGGGCAGGAGGAAATCGTCTTTGCCGGCTTTCTATGTGTCAGCAAGCGTTCCGCTGCCTTGATCGGTACACGCGGGGCCATGCGCATGGCGCCTATACCCGGCGGCGCCGTCAAGCCCATGCTGGGCTGGGAGGTGCCGCTAAAGCATGATAACAAAGTGCTCGTTGATCTTAATGCCAAGACAAAGCTCGATGATTTTTCAAACCGCACTCAACATCAGGGAGTGCAGGACTCCACCAGCACCACCTCGGACGGTGGCGTCACCCGCACCTTCACTGCGCACTTGAATTCACAAAAAGGTGGTCACACCTACGCCTTCTATTCCATGCGTTGACCGCGCGATCCAGTCTATGGGCGACAGTTTCCACATCCGTCGCCCATAGACTGACGGTGTTCGTACGACCGGACCCTGTCATTGAAGATTTTATCAATGATGGCGGTCAACCCCTCGGTGCTGGACGTCGGCATGGATGCAGCCGTTCCAAGGTATCGGGTTTATTTTCCATTTATCCATAGCGATTTCGCCTCTGGGCCAGTGTTTTCGGCGACGGTATCGTCACTGCAGGCACTGTATCGCCTCGCGGAATCCCCCTCTGCCATCGCTTGTCCGTCAAACCAAGGGTTGGTGGACAAGTTGAATGTTCATGCCTTCTGTGCGACCTGACCGAGAGCCCACCCATCCACTCACGGCCCGGCCTTGGTCCCCCTCTCCCGCACCCGGGCGCACAGGCATTGTCGCCCGGATGTCCCCAATGTAACGCCCCGTTACAAATCTCCACATTCCATTAACCAAGCCCCACAGACACGTTACAAGCCCCCGCCTATGGTGGTCCCATGGGCGGGTCGGTCTTCGGACGGCCGTAACCGCCCGTGCCAGAATTCCAAAATTCCCGCGGGTAGGGGTCGGCCATGGATATCATCAAACTGGGTCTGCGCAATCCGGCGGCGCTGGCCGTTGCCGTGCTGTTGGTGCTGGGGCTGGGGGTCTGGTCGATCCTGACCTTGCCGGTGCAGCTGTTCCCGGAGGTCAAGCAGCCGACGCTGGGCATCGAGGCGTCGTGGCGCGCGGCGTCGCCGCAGGAGATCGAGAGCGAGATCCTGGAGCCCATCGAGGATGTGATGAAGGGCCTGCCCGGCGTCACCGAGATGCAGGGCTTCGCCAATCCCGGCGGCGCGTTCGTCAGCCTGGAGTTCGATGCCAGCACCGACATGCAGCAGACCATGCTGGATGTCATCAGCCGGTTGAACCGCATCCCGTCCCGCCCCGCCGATGCGGACCCGCCGCGCCTGATCATGGGTGGGGGCGACAATGCCAATGAGACCCTGATCTATTATTTCGTGCAGAAGCTGCCGGGGACGCCGGGCATCCTGACCGACCAGTATCATTACATCATCGAGGATGTGATCCCCCGGATCGAGGCGATCCAGGGCGTGGCGCGGGTGGATTTCGGCGGGCAGGCCGAGGCGCCGCAGCAGGAAGTGCAGATCATCTTCGACCCGTTCAAGATGGCCCAATACGGCATCACCATCCCCACCGTGTCGGGCCTGGTCGGCCGGGCGCAGGATGTGACGGGTGGCTTCGTCGATGATGGGCGGCGCATCTATACCGTCCGCTACAAGGGCCGGTTCAAGCCGGAACAGTTCAGCGATCTGGTGCTGGAATGGCGTGACGGGCGGCCGGTGAAGCTGGGCGACGTGGCCGAGGTCAAGGTGCAGCTGGGCCGGCAATGGCAGTACAGCTATCAGAATGGCAATGAGGCCATCGGCCTGCGCGTCATCCGCCGGGAGGGGGCGAATGTCCTGGCCACCCTGACCGAGGTCAAGGCGCTGATGGCGAGCTTGCGCGATGGCGAGATGGCGGGCAAGGGCCTGACCAACAATCAGAGCTTCGATCCGTCGGTCTATATCGAGAGCGCCATCGGCCTGCTGACCGGCAATCTGGTGTCGGGCATCGTGCTGGCCGTGGCCGTGCTGTGGCTGTTCCTGCGGCGCACGCAATTGACCTTGCTGGTCGCCATGACCATTCCCATCTCGCTGCTGTCGCTGTTCGCCGTGCTGGCCATCACGGGGCGGTCGATCAATGTCATTTCGCTGGCCGGGTTGGCCTTTGCGGTCGGCATGGTGATCGACAGTGCCATCGTGGTGCTGGAGAACATCGTGCGCATGCGCGACCGCGGCATGGGCAATGACGAGGCCAGCCACGAGGGCACGCGGCGCGTGATCTCCGCCCTGTTCGCGTCGGCCGCCACCACGGTCATCACCTTCGTGCCCATCGTGTTCATGCGCGAGGTCGAGGGCCAGATCTTCGCCGATCTGGCGCTGACCATCGCCGTGGGGGTCACCATCAGCCTGATCGTCTGCGCCACCGTCCTGCCGGTGGCCACGGCCAAGCTGATGAAGGTGACACCGCGCATGGGCGGCGAAGCGAAGTGGGTGGAATGGCTGTCGCTGCGCATCATGGATTTGACCAGCAACAACCGGAAACGCGCGGCGGTGATCGCCGGTCTGGTCACCCTGTCGCTGGGCGGGTCGTACCTGCTGTTCCCGTCCATGTCGTACCTGCCGCCCGTGAAGCGCGACAGTGTGGATGCCTTCCTGAACTTCCCCGTCGGCACCTCCGTCGATCTGGCGAAGGAGGAGGTGGCCAAGGTCGTGGTCGACCGGTTCATGCCCTATTATACCGGTGAGAAGCAGCCCAAGGCCAAGAATTTCTACTTCATCGGCTGGCCGGGCGGCGGGTCCATCGCCGTGCGGCTGGAGGACCCGGAGCGGCTGGACGAGATGATGGGCATCGTCAAGAACGAGATCCTGGCCGGGTTCCCCGACGTCCAGGGCTTCCCCAACCGCGGCAATCTGTTCGGCGGGCTGGGGGCGGAGGGCAATGTCTCCATCCTGTTGCAATCGTCCGATCCGGCCGCCCTGTCGGAGGCGGCGACCAAGGGCTTGGCCCTGCTGCGCGAGAAGCTGCCCGATGTGCAATCCTGGTCCAACCCCAATCCGGAAATGGCGCAGCCGCAGCTGACCGTCATGCCCAATGACCGCCGCATCTCCGAAGTGGGCTGGACCCGCGTGCAGGTGGGCCAGGTGGTGCGCGCGCTGGGCGATGGTCTGTGGCTGGGCGAGCATTTCGACGGGCAGAACCGGCTGGACATCATCCTGCGCTCGCCCGAATGGACGGGGCCGGAGGAGCTGGAGCAGGTGCCGGTGGCGACACCGTCGGGTGCGGTGGTGCCGCTGGGGCAGCTGGTCGCCGTGTCGCGCGAGGTGGGGCCGTCCGGCATCACCCGCGTCGATGGCCGCCGTACCATCACCCTGAACCTTCAGCCGGGCGAGAATATCGCGCTCGAAGATGTCATGGTGATGCTGAAGCGGGATATCGAGCCGCAATTGCGGGCCTTCCTGCCGGCGGATGGTACCTTGCGCTATGGCGGGTCGGCGGACCGGCTGGACGCCACGGTGGCGGCGATGGGCAAGAATTTCATCATCGCGCTCGGCCTTTTGTTCCTGCTGATGGCGCTGTTGTTCAAGTCGGCCAAGGACAGTGCGATGGTGATGATCTCCATCCCGCTGGCGACCGTTGGCGGTCTGGCGCTGCTGGATTTCACCAACCTGTTCACGTTCCAGCCGCTGGACCTGCTGACCATGATCGGCTTCATCATCCTGCTGGGCATCGTGGTCAATAATGCCATCCTGCTGGTCGATGAGACCCGGATGTGCGAGGCGGAGGGCAAGGGTAGGGCCGAAGCCGTGCATATGGCCCTGCGCGCCCGCATCCAGCCGATCTTCATGGGCACCCTGACCACCGTGGCCGGCATGGCGCCGATGATCATGGTGCCGGGCGAGGGCAGCGTCATCTATCGCGGCATTGCCGCGGTGCTGACGGGCGGGCTGGCCGTGTCGACGGTCTTCACCCTGCTGCTGCTGCCGGCCCTGCTGCGGCTGGGCGAGAAGGATAAGGCGCAGGCAGAGCCGGCGCCCGATTATGGGGCGAAGGTGACGCGGCTGGCGGCGGAATAATCGACGCCGATCTTCCAGTCCTTTAACGCCTCCCCGGTGACAAGCCGGGGCCCAGGGGCCAAGGGTCCAACCTTTACGCAGCCTCGCTGGACGCTGTTGAGAGGTAGGGCTTGTGGCCCCTGGGCCCCGGCCTGCGCCGGGGAGGCGATTATTTGTTTGTGCGGGGGCCGAGGAAATCATCATCCCTGCCTATTTTCCGCCTTTACACACCCGTTACATATCGAAACCCGCAGTTAACCGCGTTTTGATTACAAGGGTGCAATATCCCCGCCCGCCCGAGACGGAAGGTCGCCATGAACCGCATCCCGCACAAGATCGCCGCCGCCCTGCTGCTGGGTGCCCTCGTGCTGCCGGCTTCGGCCCAGCAGGCGCCGCCGCCGGCGGCAAAGGTCAAGGTGGAGGCCGCCAGCCTGCGCCAGATGGCGCCGGTGCTGCAGGTGCCGGGCAGCGTGATGTCGCGCCAGGATGCGGACGTGGCGGCGGAAGTGTCGGGCCGCGTCACCTGGGTGGCCGAAGCCGGGACCAAGGTGGCGGCGGGCGAGGCGCTGGCGCGGGTCGATGACCGGCTGCTGCGCCTGGAACTGCGCCAGTATGAGGCGCAGATCAAGAGCCTGCAAAGCCAGTTGATTTTCCAGGAGCGTGAGTTGGACCGCCAGCGCCAGCTGGCCGAGCGCGGCACGGCCACCATCACCAAGCTGGAGGAGGCCAACAGCAAGCGCGACGTGCTGGCCCAGGATCTTGTCCGCGCCCAGGCCAGCCGCGACCGCACGGCGCTGGAGATCGAGCGCACCGTGGTCAAGGCGCCGTTTGCGGGCCAGGTGGCCGAGCGCATGCTGGAACTGGGTGAATATTCCGCACCCGGCGTCAAGGTGGCCCGTCTGGTGGCCGTGGACCAGGTGGAGGTGCGGGCCCAGGCCCCCGTCTCCATCGCCCGCCACATCGCCGAGGGCAGCGAGGTGTCGCTGGAGGTCGAGGGGCTGGCCACGCGTGGCAAGGTGACCCGCATCATCGCCATCGGCGAGGCGCAGTCCCGCACCTTCGAGGTGCGGGTGGCCCTGCCCAGGGGGGAGCAGAACTGGATCGTCGGGTCGGCCGTGCGGGTCGGCCTGCCCTCGGCCACGGCGGAACAGGTGGTGGCGGTGCATCGCGACGCGCTGGTGCTGCGCGGCGACGGCACCTATCTGTTCAAGGTCAATGGGCAGAACAAGGCGGAGCGCGTGACCGTGAAGACCGGCACCAGCATCGGCGACTGGGTGCAGGTGACGGGCGATGTGCGCGACGGCGACCGCACCGTGACGCGCGGGGCCGAACGGCTGCGCGAGGGACAGGATGTCGAACTGGACCCTAAGGTGAGCTGAAGAATTATGTGACCGCTTGCAGCACGCTCCAAATTTTCGTCATCCCGGCGAAAGCCGGGACCCAGGGCAGCGTGCCCGACATTTCAACCCATTTTGATCGATACCGCCGAGACGTTTATTCCTGCGGCCCCTGGGTCCCGGCTTTCGCCGGGATGACGAGGATAGAGGCGTACGGCGAAATCAGTACGTGATCGCTTGATCTCGCACCCGCAACGCTGGCAGGCTGCCACCCAAGGGCCGGGGAGGCCGGGGTCGGGGGGCTTATGCATGACGGACGGGATCGAGGCGGTCGGCGCGATGACGACGGCCGGGCTGGCGGCGGCGGCCATCGAGGGCGAAAGTGGGCGGCATGGGCATGGTGCGCACGGGACTTGCGCCAATTGCGGCACCCTGCTGAAGGGCGATTTCTGTCATGCCTGCGGGCAGGCGGGGCATCTGCATCGCTCCATGCTGCATATCGTGGAGGAATTCTTCCACGGCATCCTGCATTTCGACAGCAAGGCCTGGCGCACCCTGCCCATGCTGGTCTTCCGGCCGGGCAAGCTGACCTATGATTACATCCATGGCCACCGGGCGCGCTATGTCACGCCCATGGCCATGTTCCTGTTCACGGTCTTCGTGATGTTCATGTCCTTCTCCCTGCTGGGGGTCAGCACCAACGTGCCGGTGGCCCTGCCCATCGAGCAGCAGAAGGAAGCGGTGAAAGAGGCGCGCGACGGGCTGGCCGAAGCGCAGGCCGATCTGGACGAGGCGATCACGGAACTGACCCAGGCGCGCGAGGCCGGGGAGGACACGCAGAGCGAGGAACGCCGGCGTGACCGGGCGCAGCGCCGCCTGCAGACCGCGCAGAAATCGGTGGAGGCCATGGATGCGGCGCTGGAAGCCGCCGGCGTCGCCCTGATCCCGCCCGTCCCGCCCAAGGAGGGGGAGAAGGCGGCGGTCCCGGATATGCCGACGATCGTCACGGGCGGCCCGGTCGTCACGGAGAACCTGTCGGAGGTCCTGACCCGTAATTTCGGGGATGATCTGAACATCAATATCGGCAATCCGGAGCTGGAAGAGAAGATCAAGAAGAAGCTGAAGAACCCGGAACTGCTGCTCTATAAGATGCAGAACACGGCCTATAAATTTTCCTGGCTACTGATCCCCATCTCCCTGCCGTTCCTGTGGCTGCTGTTCTTCTGGAAGCGCGGCGTGGCCATGTATGACCATGCCATCTTCTCGCTCTATTCCCTGTCCTTCATGTCGCTGTTATTCATCTTCATCTCCGTGCTGATCAAGTTCGCACCGGGATGGGAGGGGTTGATCGGGTCGCTGATCGTGTTCGCCCCGCCTGTGCACATGTTCTTCCAACTGCGCGGCACCTATCGCCTGTCCAATTTCGGGGCGCTGTGGCGGACGGTGGCGCTGCTGTTCATCACGCTGATGACCAGCATCACGTTCGTGATCTTCATCGTGTCGATGGGGGTGGCGGGGTAGGGAGGCCTGTTCAGAGCGGCCACTTGACCTTCAGTTTCGGTACCTTACCGGGCACATCATCGACATGGGTGGGGAGCTTTGTTGGCCGCCCTGCCGGCAAGGGGTGGATCATGGCGGCTTCGACCGTTTTCAAGCCTTCCACATCCACCTGCCGAATAGGGGAGAGATGCTGCTCGAAGAAGCTATCCGGATATCGTGTGGTGATCCGCTCAGTGGCAAGATCGCTGAATTCCGCATCCATTTTCAAGACCGACGCGACAATCGATGCCCGATCCCCTGGTGTCATCGTCCTCAAGGTGGAATCCGTGAGGGTGTCCACGAAATCGTCGAGGATCATGTCTAGATTGTAATTTATCGGTCCAAGCGTGGTATTTATTCCCGTTGAAATCGCAGAGCCAAGTAGTTCACGGGCGTTTCTGTATTTTTCAATGATGTTTACATTTTGTGCCTGATATTTTTCGACAATTTCCTCCAGCTCCCGAACTGTTTGGGGTGGGGTAATCGATTCACTGATCTGGTGTGCCGGAATCTCGATAATGGTGCTGGAATTGTCGAAGACATAGTGACCGATTGTTGGTTGGTTTTGTCGCAGACTGTCAAGGATGACATACTTGATCTTGTCAGTTGCCAAGTTAGCTGCGGCCGAAGCAAGGATCGCTGATGCAATGAATTTTTGGAAATTCTCCTGGTTTTTGTATATTTGATCCATGAGTGCAGTCGCGACTTCATGGCGAATGGATTGGTTGACGGATGTCTCGATTTTGAGGCTGGTGAAATACTCCCATTTGGAGCGTATGGTTGGAATGGTTGCATGGGAAAAGAATGTGAAACCGGAGATGAAGGAGGCTGCATTCAAGGCTATGACTGTGTTTCTGCCCATTTTGATGAGGGCACTGCGCTCCACGCGAAGCCATTGAATGAAAGTCGGCATCAGAATGATGAGGCCACCCGCGGTGAGGAAAACCCAACCCGCTCCAAATGATAGCGACTCAGTAAAGCCAGAAATATTTATTACTGCAGATGATAAAATGGAGAAATATTCAAGGTAATTTTCAGGGAACTCAGAGATATTGAAAAGACATAATGGAATAATGATGGGGAGGGTGGAGAGAGCGAGGATGAATTTTGTTCGCCGTAATGAGATTAAGAGAACAGAAGACAATATCAAACGCTTGGTTATGCGTCCGCTGTTTATTTTTCCAATTACTGATGAGGAAAAATAATAATTTAGGCCTATAAGAATAGATATTCCTGTAAAATACCAGCCTATGGCGCCGGCTGCTCTGCATATGCCAATAAATGAAAAAATGATAATTACCAGGATGCTGAAAAATATCATCGGTGCAATCATTTCACTGTATATATATTTTCCAAATTTTTGCGCTAGACTGATCGCCCATTGCATCGACATGCCCTCACCAGAGCGCTTCAAAGAGTTTTTAGTAATATGACAAGTTTCCGTGCCTGTAAAGTCATGGAAGACTCTATCTGAATGCGAGCGCTATTGCCCCCAGGATCAGGCCGATTGCTAGGGTGGAATTCACCCTTTGGCACCGTGTGATGTCACACACCCTTGTCACACAATCGAGGTGATGCGTTCTGCGTAGAAAGGATTACGGCCTTGTCGCCTCTGATCCGTTCACTTCCCCCGCCGCACATGCGCCGCCAGGCCCAAGAAGGCCGGGTAGGGGTGGGTGACGACATAGGTGGGGATGGGGCCCAGGAAGGCGCGCATGCGGCCCTTTTCCACGAAGCGCTTGCGGAAGCGGCTGTGCTGGAACCAGGCCATGAAGCGCGGGATGATGCCGCCGGCGATGAAGATGCCGCCTCTTGAGCCCAGCGACAGGGCCAGGTTGCCGGCCACAGAACCCAGCATGGCGCAGAACATGTCCAGCGCCTCCACACACACCGCGTCGCGCTTGCCCACCGCGCGGTCGGAGATTTCGGCGGCCGTCAGCTTTTCCGGTTCCACACCGTCCAGGAAGCACAGCGTCTCGTACAGGTTCACCAGGCCGGGGCCGCAGACCAGGCGTTCGGCCGAGACATGTTCGAACTGTTTGCGCAACTGGCCCAGGACCGCACTTTCGCGGTCGGTGATGGGGGCCATGGTGACATGGCCGCCCTCCGTCGCCAGGGCCGTGAAATGGCCGGCGCTGTCGGGCACCAGGGCCGAGACGCCCAACCCGCTGCCGGGGCCCAGCACGCCGATGGGGGAACCTGCCACCGGTTCGCCCTCTCCCACCTGGGTGTAATCATCGGGCGTCAGTTCGGGGATGCCGAGCGCCACGGCGGTGAAGTCATTGATCAGGTCCAGCCGGGCCAGACCCAGGTCATGGGCAACGGCCTTGATGGAGAATTCCCAGGCCAGGTTGGTCATGCGGATCAGATCGCCGGTGACGGGGGAGGCGACGGCGAAGGTGGCGGCCTGCACCTTGCCCACCAGATCCTGGATCTTCAGATAGGTGAGCGCTGCATCCTGCAGCGTGGGATAATCCGCGCAGCGCAGCACCTGTTCGGCATAGGGCGCGCCGATGGGGCCCACCAGGGCGAAGCGGGCATTGGTGCCGCCGATATCGGCGATCAGGAAGGGGGCGGTACCGTCGGTCATGGTCGTTCCAGGCAGGCGGAGGGGTGAAAGGGTAGAGAGGGTCAGTCAGGCGCTGCGTACGGGTCGCAGGGCCGCCCCCGGCTGTCCGGGGGCGGGTCCGGTGGAGCCGCGGATGATCAGCGAATGGTCGAGCTGGCGATGGGGCATCGGGTTTTCCCACACGCCGGCATCCTTGCGCTTGATCAGTTCCAGCAGGATATCGGCGGCGGCTTCGGCCATCTGGATCACCGGCTGGCGGATGGTCACCAGCTGCGGCCAGACCATGCTGGCGATGGGCATGTCATCGAACCCGACCACGGACAGATCGGCCGGCACCGACAGGCCCATGCCATGGGCCACGGCCAGGGTGGCGGCCGCCATCTCGTCATTCGATGCCAGGATAGCGGTGGGCCGGTCGGCCCGTTCCAGCAGGCGTTTGGCGGCGGGAATGGCGGAGACATAGTTGAACTCCCCCACCTCGATGAGGTCGGGCATGGGGGCCAGGCCATGATCGGCCAGCGCCTCGCAGAAGCCGGCATAGCGCAGGCGGGTGGCGGCGTGCTGGGCCTTGCCCTTGATGAAGCCGATGCGGGTATGGCCATGGCCGATCAGATGCTCGGTCAGGTCGCGCGTCGCCTTCCATTCATCGATGCGGACGATGGGCGAGGTGTCGATGTCGCGGTCGGGCGCGATGCGCACATAGGGCACACCGGCCCGTTGCAGCACGTTCAGCACGATGGGATTGTCGGTCACCGGCGGGGTCAGCACCACGCCGGCCATGCGCACCTGATTGACCAGGGCCGCCGCCCGCTCTTCCACATCCGGGGCGTTATAGGCGATTTCCTCGATCAGCAGATGGTATCCCGCCGCGCGGCAGCGGTTCAGCATGCCCAGCTGGATATCGTGGGTATATTGGCCGCCGGTATCGCCATAGAAATGGCCGATCAGGAAGGAGCGTTCGCCCGCCAGTGATCGGGCCGACAAGGAAGGTTGGTAGCCCAGCTGGGCGATGGCCTTCTGCACGCGCTCGCGCACCACGTCGCGGACGTTGGGTTCCTTGTTCATGACGCGGCTGACGGTCTTGATCGACACCTCGGCCAGGGCCGCGACGTCGTTGATCGTCGGCTTGCGATGCGGCTGCGCCATTTCAGAAGAACTCCCGGTTGGACCGGCGCAATTGTCGGCATAAACGCGCTCCGGGTCCATCAAAAGCCGCAAGGGTTTTGATGGACCCGGGTATCGCTAACAGTTACCGGATGCGGCCGTAGCCGTTTTCCAGCGTGCCCTTGGCACACATCAGGCCGAAGGCGACGATGACCAGGTAGCAGACGACCGGCACGATCATCGAGAGATGCAGGTTGGTGGCGTCCGCCAGGAAGCCCGTCAGCACCGGCACGATGGCCCCGCCCACGATGGACAGGCAGAGCAGGCCCGAGGCGGCCGGCGTCTGGTCATCCATGTCCTTCACCGACAGCGAGAAGATGGTGGGGAACATGATGGAGTTGAACAGACCGATGGCGATGGCCGCATAGGCCGACAAGGGGCCGGTGGTGAAGCCCGACACGGCGGCCAGCAATGTGGTCATGATGGCGCAGAAGGCCAGCACGCGCGACGGCGCGATCTTCAGCATGGCGGCCGAGCCGACGAAACGGCCGACCATGGCCCCGCCCCAATAGAAGGCCAGATACTTGGTCGCCTGCTCTTCAGTCAGGCCCAGGGTGCTTTCCAGGCCCAGATAATTGATCATCAGCGAACCGATGGCCACCTCCGCCCCGACATAGACGAAGATGCACAGCGCGCCCAGGGCCAGGCGGGGATTTTCCGTGAGCGACGGCATGTGCCAGTGCGTGGTTTCCCGCCGCACCACCTTTTCCTTGCCGCGCAGCGCCCAGAACAAGGCCGCCACCGCGAACATCATGCCGGCCAGCACGATGCACGGGGTCTCCAGCACGCGCAGCATGGTGGTGGCGGAGCCTTCGCCGGCCGGGACCACTTCCGTCACCGCGTCGAAGATGATGACACCGGCCAGCAGCGGCCCGATGAAGGTGGCGACCGAGTTGAAGGCCTGGGCCAGGGTCAGGCGCTGCGGCGCCGTCTCCGGCCGTCCCAGGCCCGAGGTCAGCGGGTTCATCACCACCTGGATCATGGTCACGCCGCTGGCGATGATGAACAGGGCGGCCAGGAACACCCAGTACTGCCCGATCTCGATGGCCGGGACGAACAGCAGGATGCCCAGGCCGACGGTGACGAAGCCGACAATGGCGCCACGCAGGTAACCTAGGCGGTCAAGCACCCGGCTGGCCGGCAGGGAGATCAGGAAATAGGCCAGGAAATAGCAGAACTGGGTCAGCATCGCCTCGGCATAGCCCAGGCTGAAGGCCGCCTTGAACTTCGCCACCAGCGGGTCGACCAGCACGGTCACGAACCCCACGACGAAGAACAGCATGAAGGTAAAAGGCAGCATCGAACGGGCGACCGGGAACGTACCGTCCCCCCCGGATGCGGCAATAGGACCGGACTGCGCCAAGGCGACCTCCCATGGATTTACTTTTGTCCGACATGTCGCAGAAATTGACAACGCTGTCGACATTGATTTGCGTTAACGGCCCTTTTTTCCGCCGAAAACCGTAACGATGCAACAGGAAAAGGGGGTGGTTCGGGTAATTTCGTAAACGCCCTTGGCAGGAACGCCGCCCGTATGTTCAGGTGGGTTCCAAGAACAAGTGCCGGAGACAGGTGGAAACCACCGCTACCGGCATGTCCCTGGGAGGACAAGGACGTGGAGCGTAAGGCGGGCGCTTTGGGCCTGGGCCGGAAGTTCGGCTATGGGCTGGGGGATTTCGGGCTGAACCTGCATTGGCAGGGGATGGCCCTGTTCCTGACTTTTTTCCAGACGGAAGTCATGGGGCTGTCGCCGGTCTGGGCCGGCATCTCCTTCTTCGTGGCCGTGCTGTGGGACGGGATCGCCGACCCGGTCATGGGGCTGATCGCCGACCGCACGCGCGGGCGCTGGGGCAGTTTCCGGCCCTATCTGTTGTTCGGTGCCCTGCCGCTGGCCGCCAGTTCGGCCCTGGCCTTCACCGCGCCCGGTCTGGTGGGGCCGGCGGCGGTTTCCTATGCGCTGGGCACGCATATGCTGCTGCGCACGGCCTATACGGTGGTGGCCATCCCCTATTCATCGCTGTCGGCGCGCATGACCAGTGATGCGGACGAGCGCACGTCGCTGACCGGCTGGCGCATGCTGTTCGCCTTTGGCGGCGGGGCGGCGGTGTCCTGGATGATGCCCTGGCTGGCCAAGAATTTCGCCGACGGGGATGCGGCGCGGGGCTATGCCATCGCCGCGTCGATCATCGGGGCCTTGTCGGCCCTGGCCTTCGTGGCCTGTTTCCTGATGGTGCGGGAACAGCCGGTGGCGGCGGCACGGCTGGAGCGGGATGTGCGGGTGTGGGACGATCTGAAAGGGTTCCTGGCGCTGGTGCGGCGCGGCGGGCCGACGGTGCAGCTCTATCTGTGCCTCCTGATCTCCCAGGCCATGGTGCCGCTGCAGGCCCGCAACTATCTGTATTTCTTCAAGTATGGCATTGGGGATATGGGGCGGGCCGACCAGGCCATGGCGCTGTTCGGCATCATCAACGTGGCCTGTGTGCCGCTGTGGGTCTGGCTGATCCGCCGCACGGAGAAGCGCACGGGCTTCATGGTCGGCGGCACCCTGTTCGCCCTCGGCAGCCTTGGATTCGCGGTGATGCCGCATTGGAGCTATTGGAGCGCGTTGCTGCCCCTGGCCCTGGCCTGCGCCGGGCACACCGCCTATGCCGTCTGCATCTGGGCCATGCTGCCCGACACCGTGGATTGGAGCGAATGGCGGTTCCGCCGCCGTGACGAGGGCAAGATTTTCGGCCTGGCGGCGTTCCTGCAAAAGGCCGCGCTGGGCGTGTCCGGCCTGCTGATGGCGGCGGTGTTCCACGGGTTCGAGGTGACCAAGGCCGGGGGCGGGGGATCGGAGATGGGGCTGCGCGTGGTCATGGGGGTGATCCCGCTGCTGGGCATCCTGGCGGCGATGATCATCATGCGCGACTACCGCCTGGATTTCCGACGCCATGCGCGGATCGTGGAGAGGCTGGGGCGGCGGTGAGGGTTGTTAGCGCTGTCAATGTTAGCGGTCACGGGGTGGACATGGACGACATTGAGTGTGTCAGGCCTGCGAGCTGTGAACAAGTTAAGATTGTCGTTCTCTTCATAAATCACTTATTAGTTAAAAACCATAGTATTCGCCTCCCCAGCGCAAGCCGGGGCCCAGGGGCCAAGCGCCCGATCTGTCGGCAGCGTTGGTCGGGGCAGCTTTGAGGTTTGATCTTGTGGCCCCTGGGCCCCGGCTTGCGCCGGGGAGGCGAAAAACCTGTAAACAAAGTCATGGCGACAACAGATGATAGCGCTCACATTTCCCATTGATCACCATCACCGCCGGCGCTTTACTGTTGCCACCAAAGAACCCGGTGCCAATACCGGGAAAGGGAGGAAGAATGAGCAGGAAGGGTTGGGTCCTGCCGGCGGTGGCGGTTGCCCTGCTGGCGGGCGGTATCATTGCGGTGCCGGTGCGCGCGGATGAGGCTGCCTTGGCGGCGTTGCAGGCGCAATTGCCGGGCAAGCTGATGAATGATCCCACGCGCCTGGACTGGACCGTCTATGGCCAGGGCCAGAAGAACAAGCGGGTGAAGACACCGGGCGTCGGCGGCGGCGTGGCGTTGCAGGTGACATCGCCGGCCGCATCGGATGCCGCGCACAGTATCGGGGTCAATGTGCCCCTGACGGCGGGCTTCACACCGGGTCAGGCCGTCACGGTGGCCTTCTGGGCGCGCACGGTATCGGCCGACACGCCCGACAAGCAGGGCAAACTGGGCCTGCGCCTGCAACTGGGGGAGGCACCCTATAGCGGATTCGGCGACAGGATGCTGGCCATCGGGCCTGAATGGAAGATGTATGAGGCCACGGGCGTGTCCAACCTGTCGGTGGAACCGGGCAAGGCCGTGCTGGGGCTGCAACTGGCGGCGGCCAAACAGGTGCTGGAGATCGGGCAGATCTTCGTGCTGGATATGAGCAGGTAGGGGACTGGAAAATCCGCCCTTCCCGGTGGGAGGGGCGGTGCATACGTATTTCTTCGCGCCGCACAACATACGTATTCAGCCGACAAAGCCGGCCCCGATGCCTGACTAATCTTTCCAACGCCCGGCGATGACCAGCCGGGGCCGAATATCCGGACGTTGGGGAGAGACATGAACAGGACCTTGCGGAACGCCACACGTACCCTTGGTGCCACGCTGGGCGCTATGCTGCTGACCGGAACGGCGCTGGGTGCCACGGCACCGGGCGCGCCGGGGGCCGTGCCCACCCTGTCCTATTCCGGCAAGCAGGGCATCGGCACCTCGTTTGAGGCCTATGTCCAGGGGCGCTATGCCGATGGCGGCGTGACTGGTGACGTTTCGAAGGTGTGGTTCTCCCTGGCGCATGGCGTGGTGACGGAGACCATGCAGGGCCTGATCCATGAGGCGCAGCTGCGGGAATTGCAGTTCGCGGTGACGGGCGAGGGCTTCGTCCATACCGAATATGACGACATGGATACGGCGGTCGATTACCTGCACAAGGATGCGGCCGGGCGGCCGCTGTCGCTGGCCTATCGGGTGGTGAACCGCGACAAGGCTGGGCGGTACGAGATCGAGAAGCATATCTTCACCGATCCCGACCGTGACGTGCTGGTGGTCCGTTCGATCTTCCGGGCGCTGAAGGGCACCATCACCCCGGTGCTGCTAGCCGATCCGCAGATGGCGGGCACCGGCATCGGTGACAAGGCCGACACCAAGGGCGGGTCGCTGAACGCCGTGGAGGGCGCGCACAATCTGGTGATCAAGGCCGATCAGCCCTTCGCCAAAGCCAGCGTCGGGTTTGTCGGCACATCCGACGGGCTGACCCGGCTGCGCGCCGGGGGCGTGCTGACCGAATATGATACGACCGGGTCCAGGGCCGGCAATGTGGCGCTGGCGGGCGAGCTGCCGGCGGTGGCGGAGGGGCAGACGGCGACCTATGACATCGTCGTGGCGTTCGGGGCCGACCGTGCGGCGGCCAATGCGGCGGCCGATGCCACGTTGAAGGCGGGCTATGCGGCGACGCTGGCCCGCTACAATGGCGAGGGCGCGGCCGTGGGCTGGGAGGATTATATCAACGGTCTGGCGCCGCTGAAGGATCTGGCGGCCATGGCCACGGATGGCGGCAGCCTGGCGTTCGTGTCCGCCCTGGTGCTGAAGGCGCAGGAGGACAAGACCTATGCCGGCGCCCTGATCGCATCCTTGTCGGCCCCCTGGGGCGACAGTGTGGATGCGTCCAAGCTGGCCACCGGGTACAAGGCGGTGTGGCCGCGCGATTTCTATCAATGCGCCATGGCGCTGCTGGCATTGGGCGACAGCGCCACGCCGCTGGCGGCCTTCAACTATCTGAAGACCATCCAGGTATCGGATGCCACCAAGGGGGCGACGGGGGCCAAGGGCTGGTTCCTGCAGAAGACCCATGTCGACGGCACGCGCGAATGGGTGGCGGTGCAGCTGGACCAGACGGCCATGCCGATCATGCTGGGTTACAAGCTGTGGCAGGCCGGCGTGCTGGACGATGCGGCGCTGAAGGCCATGTATGCCAGCCTGCTGAAGCCCGCGGCGGATTTCCTGGTCAAGGGCGGCACGGTCGGCGTCGATTGGAACAAGCAAACCGTGACCCCGCCGCGCACCCAGCAGGAACGCTGGGAGGAGCAGGAAGGCTATTCCCCCTCCACCACCGCGGCGCTGGTGGCCGGCCTGGTGGCGGCCGGTGAAATCGCCGAAAAGGTCGGGCAGGGGGATGATGCCAAGGCCTATCGCGCCGCCGCCGACGCGGTGAACGCCCGCATCGAGGCGCTGATGTTCACCACCAGCGGCCGGCATGGCGACGGGCGCTATTTCCTGCGCATCACCCAGAACGACAATCCCAACGACAAGAGCCCGCTGCTGATCCGCAACGGGCAGGAGGCGGGCCAGGAGGATGCCTATCTGGATGCGGGCTTCCTGGAACTGGTGCGCTATGGCGTGCGCCGTGCGGACGCGCCCAGCATCGTGGAGAGCCTGGCGGAGCTGGACGATACCAGCATCAACGACCATTGGCGGGTGAAGTATCTGTTCAGGTTCGAAGGCGATCCGCGCGAATATCCGGGCTGGCGCCGCTATGGCAATGACGGCTATGGCGAGGATGCGTCCAACGGCGCCAATTACGGCATCGGGCCGCTGCAAGGTGGCATGGCCACGGGTCAGCGCGGCCGGGTCTGGCCGATCTTCACCGGTGAGCGTGGCCATTACGCGCTGGCGCGGGCCAATGCCAAGCCGGGTGGGGCCAGTGCCGCTGACCTGGATGCCATCCGCATGACCTATGTGCGGGGCATGGAGAAATTTGCCAATGACGGGTTGATGATCCCCGAGCAGGTCTGGGACGGGGTGGGGGTGGCGCCCAAGGGCTATACGGCCGGTGAGGGCACCAACAGCGCCACGCCGCTGGCCTGGAGCCACGCCGAATATGTGAAGCTGCTGCGGTCGGTGCGCGACCGCCAGGTCTGGGACCTGTATTCACCGGTGGTGGCGCGGTACGGGAAGTGAGGTGTGGGGCGCTTCGGGCCCCTTTTCCTGGGCGGTTTTTGACCTATAGTGGGGAGAGCCACACGGAGGGCGACAGCATGGCGGACGCGCTATTGATCGACGTGACCCCGGAAAATGTCGGAATGCAGATGATCGGTGCCGGCGTGAAGCCGGGTGAGCGCGTCACGGTGATCGTGCAGCGCCGTTCCAGCGCGTTCAATGAGGCCGCCAAACAGCTTGGTGCGGAGGCAGCCCAGGCCGGGTTGGAGCCTGAGGATATCGCCGAGATCACCGGGATGAAGGATGGGGAGTTCGCGCGGATATTCGGGCGGGCGCGCAAGCGGCCCTGATCTACCAAGCGCATGGCTGCCGATCCCCTCTTTGTCCTGTTCGATACCAATATCATGCTCAGCCATGTGCTCTGGCCGCGCCCGGGTCCTATCCGGGATTGCTTCGACATTGCCGGGCGGTCGGGTGTCCTCATGCTCTATTCGGACGCTATGGCACGTGAACTGGCCGACGTCCTGATGCGGGAGAAATTTGACAGGTACGCGTCCCGGGTCACCCGCCAGAAGTTCCTGGCTGCTTATCTGGAAGCGGGGCTGCGGGTGGTGCCGACACGGACCATCCGGGCGTGCCGTGATCCCAAGGATAATCATATCCTGGAGGCGGCGGTTGCGGGGAATGCCCATGTGATCGTGACCGGTGACGATGATCTGCTGGTTTTGAACCCGTTCGAAGAAATAGAGGTGCTCTCTCCCGCCGCCTTTGTGGCGCTGTACGCGCTGCGATCATAGGCGCTGCCTAACCCACCACACGCTCCACCGTCCAGTACAGCCCGACCAGGGCGATGGCGGCGGATGCCGGGGTGATGAGGCGGGCGTGGAACCAGGGGCGGTGCTTGACCCAGTGCAGGATCAGGCCATAGGCCAGCGCGATCACCGCCAACTGGCCCAACTCGATCCCGATATTGAAGGCGATCAGGGCGGCGACGCGGTCCTGATCAGGCAGGCCCAGGTCGGTCAGGACGCCCGCGAAGCCCAGACCATGCAGCAGGCCGAAGGCGAAGACCAGGGCGGGGCGCCAGGGGGTGAGGCGGCGGGCGACGATGTTTTCCACGGCCACATAGGCGATGGACAGCGCGATCAGCGGTTCCACGATGCGGGCCGGCAGTTCCACCACGCCATAGAGCGCCAGGAACAGGGTCAGGCAATGGGCCAGCGTGAAGGCCGTCACCTGCACCAGCAGCGGGCGCGCCCTTGTGGTCAGCAGCAGCAGGCCCAGCACGAACAGCACATGGTCGGGCCCGTCGGGCACGATATGGATGAAGCCCAGATGCACATACTGCCCGACCACCTGTGCCAGGGTGGGCGGCGGGCCGGGGCGCAGGGGCAGGGGCGCGGTCTCATCGCCGCCTTCCACCCAATGGCTGCGCCCGGCCAGCAGCAGTGCGTGCTGGCCGGACAACAGGTCGAAGCGCCAGGTCAGCGAGGTGGCGCCGGCCGGCAGCGGGCCTTCGGCGCGCAGCACCAGGAAGGCGGGCTGCGACGGGTCAGCCGGCATCTGCACCTGTTCCACCGCCATGGTGGCCGGCATCTGCACCCCGTCGATGGTGACGCGCAGATGGGCGGGCAGGGCGGCGGCGAGCGCGGACAGGCGTGCCGCCGCCTGCTCCTGGGTCAGGTCGTGCGAAGGCGGCTGGCCCGCCAGCCCTTCCAGCCGGTTGATCAGCGGCGTGGGTGCCGTCACGATACGGGCGGTCCAGATGCCGTCGCCCGGTTCCAGCAAAATCTGGCTGTCCCCGATCTCATGCGCGTGGGCGGCCGGGGCCAGCAGCAGCATCAGGGCGAGCAGACGGAACAGGACGGGCTTCATGGCGGCTTCCGGCGGCTTGGACGGGATCAGCCTGTAGCAGCTTGACCAAGCCTTTGAAACAGTGTGTCTGACGTGAGGGACACGGGGGCGTGGAATGGGGCAGCCGGACGTCGCGACCTTGCGGCTGGTGTTGGGCTTTACGGGCATCCTGTCGCTGGCGGTGATGGCGGCGTTGCGCCATGCCGGCGGGCGGGGTGAGGGGATCGGGCAGTGGCTGGCGGCGTCGGCGCTGTCGGTCACCGCCTATCTGCTGCCGCCGGCCGTGCGCTGGAGCCGGCCCGACCTGTGCATCGCCATCAATAGCGGCCTGACCCTGTCATCGATGCTGCTGATGTTGGATGGCGCCCTGGCCCTGCGTGGGTTCGGCGATGCCGGGCGGCGGCGCGGGCCGGTGGTTATGGGCTGCCTGGGCATCCTGGCCCTGATGCTGGTGACGGCAGGGCGACCCTGGCTGCATGTCGTGATCCATGACGGGCTGGCCAGCCTGCTGCTGATTGGCACGGGATGGGCGCTGGTCTGGCGGGCGCCGCGCTGGTCCTGGGCGGCAGCGGGCGGCATGGGGCTGCTGTTTGTGGGGTTGGGCCTGCTCTATTTGTGGCGGGGGAGCGGGTTGTTGCTGGCCGGGATGGAGGGCGAGACGCGGATGCCAGCCTGGCTGCTGGCGGCGGTGCTGGCGTGGGGCCTGGGCTGGACCGGCCTGTTCCCGGTGCTGGCCATGGCGCGCGATCGGCAATGGTGGCGCGACCTGGCCGATCGCGACGCGCTGACCGGGCTGGCCAGCCGCAGCGCCTTCCTGCGTCAGGCCGCGCTGGTGCCGGGACGCCAGGAAGGGTTGCTGCTGCTGGGGCTGGAGGGGGTGCGGGCGCTGAATGGCAGCCTGGGGCACGCGGCGGGCGACCGGCTGCTGACGGCCTTCGCGGCGCGGCTGCGGGAGGTGGTGGGGCCGGATATGCTGGTCGGGCGGCTGACCGGCGCGCAGTTCGCCCTGCTGCTGCCCGGCATGACGGATCGCGCCGACCTGGGTGCGGCGGCAACACGGCTGCGCGCGGCATTGTCAGTGCCGCTGGACATGGGGGACCGGGTGCAGCCGGTCGAGTTCAGCCTGGGCACAGCCTTGGCGCCGGAGGATGGGAGCAGCGTGACCGCGCTGCTGGAAGTGGCCGAACGCGCCATGTTCCGTGTGCGGGCGGTGGCGCAGGCGGCGGGGTAGGGGCCGCACCAGATCCCTGTCACCGGAGAGGCGAAAGGGCCGGGTTCCCCCCGATCAGCCGACGCCGATATCGGCGTCGAAGGGCAGGCGGCCTTCATTCTGGCCGATCAGGCGATAATGGCTGAGGCCGCTGTCGAACAGGCCCACGGCCACGGCGGCGGCCACATCGGGATTGCGCGCCAGATAGAAGCTTTCGCTGAACTGGTCCGTCGCCAGACGGCCTTCGTACCGGCCGAAGGTCAGGTAATGATCGATGGCCGAGCCCACGGCACCGGCGGCGATGGCGGCGTCCACGTCGGGATTGAGCGCCAGATAATCGGCAGTGTTGAAATAGGCGTTGGGATCACGCCCTTCGAACTGCCCGAACAGCAGATAATGTTCGAACGCGCTGCGCACCGTGCCGGCGGCGATGGCGGCGGCAATGTCGGGATTGTGCGCCAGATAAAAATCGGTGTCGAAGAAGGCGGCGGGGTCGCGGTCCTCCTGCGCGCCGAACGACCAGAAATGATCCTCCAGCGAGGAAATGGCGCCACCGGTCACGGCCGCGGCTACATCGACATTGCGCAAACCATAGAAACCATCATCGAAGCGCACCTGGGTGAGGTTTTCGCCCCAATTGCTGCTGTCGATGATCCGGTCGGCGAACTGCACATATTCGACATTGTGGATGCTGACCTCACCCTCCGCCCCGGTGATGACGGCCCAGGTGGTGCCATTCTCCGCCGTGACGGGAGCGATGGTATAGCTGGATGCAGCGCCCGACAGGGTGATGCGGTCCAGACCCGAACCGCCATCGACATGGTCGCCATTGGTCAGGCCATAGATCACGTCATTGCCGCCATCGGCCTGGATATTGTCGGCCCAGGCGGTGGTGCGGATGCTGTCGCCGCCGGTCGTGCCCAGGATCGGGACCACGGCGGTCTTAACGGCGCCATCGGTATAGTTGCCGAAGGAGACATAGACCATGCTGCCCGACATGCCGACGCCGATGGCGTCCCAGCTGGTGGACAGGATGTTGCCGGCGGTGCCGGGATTGGCCAGCCAGCCGGCCAGCACGTCGGTATCCGCATGGCCGGCCAGCAGCCCTTCGGCATTTTCCGCGATGGTCTGCGGCAGGGTCAGCTTCAGGCCCGATGCCAGCGCCAGAACGCCGGCCACGAAGCCCTGGCCATCGCTCCAGTGATGCAGCGAGGGGACAGGGCGGGCGGCGATCCCCACCTGCGACCAAGCCGCATAGCCGACATTGACGTCGAAATCGACGGCATGCTGCCCGGCCAGGACCGACAGGTCCAGCGATGGCTTCAGCGGCGCCAGCCCATTGGCAACACGCAGATCATTGATGGCGTGATAAAGCGCCAGTTCGGTGACCGACAGGCTGTCGCTGCCGGCAAACATGGTGGTCTCGGCGGCCAAACTCATGATCTCAACCTCCGTTGGCCAGCGGGTAGGCCTGGGCCGACAGGTGGATTTCCACCGTCGCCTGACCGACCACTGTCAACTGTGCTTCGCCATTGGCAACCAAAGCCCCCAAATCCGTGATGATGGCGCTGCTCGTGCCCGTATCACCGGATTTTTCGATCACCAGACTGTCCTGCCCCTGTTCGAAGTTCCCCAGCTTCGTCGTCAGTTCGTGCTCGTCCTTGCCCAGGATGACCAAGAATGTGTCCGCCTTCTTCTCCGTCCCGGAGAAATAGGCATTGTCGTTGAAGGATACCTGCACATGGTCGCCGCCCACCGCGGTGAAGGCCATGGCGATGCCCGTGTCATGATCGGCCACGGCCACGATGGCCTTGGCCTTGGACGTATCGATAATGTCGTCCGCCTGCACATGGGTCACCACCTGGATGGTGCTGTCGGTACCATGGGCGGTCGGTGCTGCCGGGGGTGCCGCGACCTCATGGTCGGCGGGCCTGTCCAGCTTCACCGCGGGCACGGCCTGGACGTCGGGCAGATCGGTGGCGGCGGCAAGGGCCGATATATCCTTGTGCGTGGCCGGCAGCACGGCGCCCACCGCTGGCAAATCCAGCGCCGCCTTGATACCATCGCCATAGTGGTCGCCAGCGTCTGGCGCGCCGGACGGGGGCAGGGGCGATGCCACCGCTTCGTGCGTGACGGCGTTGGCGATCACGTCCGCCGTCAGCACCGCCACCACCGCGCTGACGATGCGCAGGAAGGCATGGGTGCCGTCGCGGTCATCGTCGCCATCGGCGCCAGCGCCCGACAGGTCATGATCGCCGAACGCGTCCAGCCCGGACAGGGCGGAGATGTCGATCTGGGACAGGGCGGTGCGCAGCGTCTGGCCGGACCAGGTCTCCCCATCCAGCACATGCACGACGAAGAAGCCGTCGATGCGCGCAATATGGATCAGCGCGTCACCGGTCGACACATCCTCGACCGCGAACCAGGGATCGCCCTCATCCGACATGCCGGAAGAGGCCTCCACCGTCAGGCCGTGGCGGGCGAACAGGTCCAGGCAGCGATAGACATCGGCGATGTCCTGGTTGGTCCAGGCGCCGCTATTGCCGCCGGTCGAGGCCCGGCCCGGAAAACGGAATATTTCGGCCGACGCGCTCATGCCGGCCTCCCTTCTTCTTGGTTCTGCCGCAAAGCGGCGAAGGCATCGGGTTCGAAGGCGGATAGATAGCCGGCCGCGAATTCGGACGGCTCCATCGCCAGCGCGCGGGCCCAACCGGCCAACACGCCGTCGGGCAGGCGGCCCCGCCCGCTTTCGATGGCACTGACCAGCGTCGGACTGGGCAGGCCGACCACATCGGCCAGCGTCCGGGTGGTGAAGCCCTTGTCCAACCGCCGCTCACGGATACAACGTCCCCAGGCGGCCCGGCGTTCCCGCAGGGCCGACATCCGTTCACGCGCCGCCTGCTCCGCCGCTTCGGGGCGGGCGGCCTTGGACGGTGCGGTTTGGATGGAGACGATCTCACCCATGCTGACGGCTCTGCTCTCTTCGGCCCAGGCTGCGATTATCAGATCACGCGGAATTTGGGCGCCGCCCGCTCTTCCCCGCCATCGGGGGACGCGCTGCCGGCATCGCCAAACAGGATGGAATGGGTAATGGGATCGTAGAACTGCATCAAGGTCCGGACGAACTCCGCAGGCTGCATCTGCAGCGCGGCTGCCCAGGCCAAATAGCTGTCCGGCGGGATGCGACCGCGCCCCGCCTCGATCATCGAGACCATCGTGTAATATTCAAGGCCCACGGATTCCGCCAGCGCACGCTGGGTCAATCCGACCTCGGTACGGCGGTTCTTCAGCCAAGCACCCGCCTGCCGGCGCAGCTCCTTGACCTCTTCCCCGCCACCATGTTGAGGATGTGAGTACATCCGTCACCCCATAAACTCTGTCTGTCCCGAACATAAGCGACTTTATAACAGATTACCACTTTTCTCTCGTACAGGTCCGGGCAGGGCGCTCCTCACAGGGCCGCATACAAGCAAATGCTGGGAAATAGGCTTATTTAGGGCGAAAGCGGTAGGCGCAAACGGCTAGGCCGGGGAATGGGAATGCCGAATCCGGTGCGACTCCGGGGGCGTCCATCTCGCCGGCTGTGACCTTCGGTGCAGCCGAGTTGCCAGGGTTTCAGCCTCGTCAAGATGGGTGGATGCGAAAAGAAGACTTCCCGTCCCCGTCCCGCTTCTCTAACGTCGCATCCAGATTCAGGGGCCGGCCGTGAGCATGATCGACGCCTTCTACGACGCGCTGTTCGCGCTGAACCTCGTCTATAATTTCGCGCTGGAACCGCTGTTCCTGCTGTTCTTCGCGCGCTTGCTGGGCATCGCGTATCTGAACCCCTATTCCATCACGGTGTTCGCGCTGCTGCCGGTGCGGCTGCTGTGGCTGCTGGCCGGGCCGTCGGTGCATTTCACCGACGGGGTGTTCGACCAGACCTATCAGTACCTGATCCTGCTGGAGAATCTGCATTTCACCCTGCGCACCGGCGTGGCGGGGCTGCTGATCTTCTATCTGTCGCGTGACGATGTGGCGGGGCGCTTCATCGACCGGTTCCATTTCCAGCCGATGTCGGCGCAGCGGCTGCGCCTATGCGCGCTGATTTTCTTCGGCGTGTTCCTGCTGTCCTTCGTGATCACGGCCAGCTGGAGCTTCGGTCTGCTGAACTGGCTGATGAGCCCGCGCACCGGCTATCAACTGCACCGGGCGGGGGCGGGGCCGTTCTATGCGATGGCGGTCTCGATGATCGCCGTGTCCTATATCCTGGCCATGCTGGCGGCCAGCAGCCAGCGGCGGATCATCGCCACCTGGCTGGTCTATCTGCCGTTTGTGTTCCTGCTGGGGTCGAAGGGCTATCTGGTGGTCTATACGGTCACGGCCTTCGCCTTCATGTTGATCTATGGGTTCAAGATCCGCGTCTCCACCGTCGCGGCGGTGGGGCTGGTGATGTCGGCCGCGGTGCTGTTGAATTTCGGGTCGGCCGACCTCGTCGATATCTTCCTCTATTTCGATTATTACTCCAACAGCGCCTATTTCGTGCGGGCCTATCAGAACGGGCTGACCGACCTGTTCTATGGCGAGATTTCATCGACGGAGATCATCGGGGTGGTACCGCGCGCGCTGTGGCCCGGTAAGCCCTTCGTCTATGGCGCCACGCTGCTGAACGAGATGTTCTATCCCGGCATGGCGGAGGCGGGCCATACCCCGGCCTTCGGCGGGCCCATCCTGGCCTATGCCGATTTCGGGGTGCCGGGGGTGGTGCTGCATGGCCTGACCGACTGGTCCTATCTGGGGGCGGTGCTGATGGCCTTCATGCTGCTGACCCGGCTGCGCGACCGCGGGCCGCAATTCGTGCGCACCCACCATTTCTATATCTTCCTGACCATGATGATGCTGGCGCCGGGTTACCTGAACTTCTTCCAGTTCCCGCTTAATCTCGGCGTGATGGGCTTCGTGGCCGCCACCATCATGGCGTTCAACCTGTTTCCACGCACAAGGTTCATCCGTTTCGCGTGAAACCAGTTGCGGGCTGGCCGATCTGGGTGCATCTTTTCCCCTCAGCCAAAAAAAAGCCGGCTGCTTGTAGCAGCCGGCCTAGAGATGAAGGGAGCCTCATAAGGAGGTAAAGTCCCTGACCGTTGCCCTTATGCAACGGTCAAGTCACTTTCTTATAGCCCAAACCTACGGGCTTTGAAAAGTGAAAAATGTGTCCGAAAGGCTACACCCCTCGAAAATTCACAAATCGGCCCTTGCGGTGGGCGCGCAGGTGGGGTGCGTGCGGGGCGTGGGGCCAATGTGATAGGGTGGGTCGCGGCAAGGCGCGGCGCGCTATGCCGGCGGTGCACCGGGGAACCGGTCCACCTTGCGCAGGGCCGGGAACAGGGCGCACCACAGGGCGACGATGACCAGGGTGCCGACGCCGCCGACCACGACGGCGGTGCTGGCCCCCCACCAGGCGGCGGTGACGCCGGATTCGAACTCGCCCAGCTGGTTGGAGGCGCCGATGAACAGGCTGCTGACGGCGCTGACGCGGCCGCGCATGTCGTCGGGCGTTTCCAGCTGCACCAGCGACTGGCGGATGAACACCGACACCATGTCCACCGCCCCCATCACCACCAGTGCGACGCCGGCGATCAGGGCGGAACTGGTCAGGCCGAAAATGATGGTGCCCACACCAAAGGCGGCCACGCAGAGGAACAGCACATGCCCGATGCGCCGCCGCACCGGCCATAGCGCCAGGGCCAGGCCGGTGACCAGCGCCCCCACCGACGGCGCGGCACGCAGCAGGCCGGCCATCATCGGGCCGGCATCGAACTGGTCCTTGGCCAGCACGGGCAGCAGGGCGGTGGCCCCGCCCAGCAGCACGGCGAACAGGTCCAGCGAAATGGCGCCCAGCACGATGGGCTTGCCCCAGATGAAGCGGAAGCCGGCGAACAGGGTTTCCAGGCTGATCTGCTTGGCGGCCGCCGGCTGGACGCGCGGAGGCAGGCGGATGAAGCGGACCAGGATGAAGGCGATGACGAAGAACAGGGCACAGACGGCGAAGATCCAGTGCCCGAGCAGGCCATAGCCCACCCCGCCCAGCGCCGGCCCCACGATGGAAGCGGCCTGCCAGGCCGAGGAATTCAGCGCCACGGCGCGGGGGAACAGGGAAGGTGGCACCAGGTTGGGCACCAGGGATGAGGCCGCCGGCATCTCGAACGCCCGCGCCGTGCCCAGGATGGTGACGGCCAGGAAGGCCGGCCACAAGGCCTTGGTATTGTCGTCCCACAGCGCGATCCACAGGACCAGCATGGCGATAATTTCCAGCCCCTGGCAGAAATTGATCACGCGGCGCCGGTCGAACCGGTCGGCGACGTGACCGGTCACCAATACAAGCAGGATCGAGGGCAGGAATTCCGCCAGCCCGATGAAGCCCAGGGCCATGGCGCTGCCCGACACGTCATAGACGCGCCAGCCGGTGGCCACGATCTGCATCTGCAAGGCCAGGATCGCGAAGATGCGGGCGAACCAGTAGAGCCGATAGGGGACATAGGCGAAGGGGCTGGTCGGCTGATCGACCGGGGGGACTGCGGACATGGGACCGGGGCAGGTGACGGACGATGGCGCGAACTATGCGCGGGTGATGGTAAACCGTTAAGGGCGGTTCCTGCAGGGCTGGGCTGTGGTGGGTGGAGGGAGAAGCGCTGCCCACCGCTGTAGGGCGTCTGGGGGTATGGAGGAAATTCGGGCCCGTTCCTTTATCGCCTTCCCGGCGAAGGCCGGGACCCAGGGGCCAAGCGCCCGACCTCTCGGTGGCTTTGATCAACGCCGCCTGACGGTTTGATCCTGTGGCCCCTGGGTCCCGGCCTTCGCCGGGAAGGCGATATAAGGCGGATAATGTGGTGACCCTTCTTAACTTGGTGGAGACTTACTTCCCCGGCCGCAGCACGACGACCGCCCCGCCGGAACCCGCCAGCGACAGGGACAGGCTGTCCGCCGCCGTCAATGCCTTGTTGCTGCGGGCCAGGTCGGCGGGGCCGGGACCGTCGGCCAGGATTTCCACCTTGAAGCGGCCCGGGCCCAGGAAGGAGAGGGCCAAGTCCACCCGGCGGGCCTGTTCGTTGGTGAGCGCGCCCAGGTACCAGACATCGCCTTTGCGGCGGGCCAAGGCGATATGGTCGCCGACTTCGCCTGCCACGAACCGCACCTCGTCCCAGGTTGTGGGCACGGCGCGGATGAAATCCAGGCCATCCTGGCCTGCATAGGCGTCGGGGCTGTCGGAGACGCAGGCAAACGGGCTGTCATAGACGACATAGAGCGCCAGACCATGGGCGCGGGTGGTCTGGACGAGGGGCAGTGTGAAACGGTGCTGGAAGGTGCCAGGGGCGGCGTGGCGGAAGCCACCGGGCGTGTAATCCATGGGGCCCAGCAGCAGGCGGGTATAGGCCAGCATGACATTGTGGCCGGCGGTGATGCGGGTGGACCATTTGTTATATTCAGCGCCCAGCACCCCTTCCTGCGTCAGATAGTTGGGATAGGTGCGGATCAGGCCGGTGGGATGGTAGGCGCCGTGCAGATTGACCAGCAGCCGGTTCTTGGCCGCCACGCCCAGCACGCGGTGGTAGAATTCCACCATCTTCTGGTCGTCGCGGTCCATGAAATCGACCTTGATACCCTTGATCCCCAGGCGGGCGTAATGGGCCAGCACCGCCTCCAGCCTGGGTTCCAGCACCTGCCAGTGCATCCACAGCCACAGGCCGATACCCTTCTTGCGCCCATAATCGATCATGGCGGGCAGGTCCAGGCCCGGCGTGACCTGCATCAGGTCGGCACCGGGTTTCACGCTGCCCTCCCCGCCGGAATTCAGGTACCAGCCATCATCGATCAGCATGTAATCCAGGCCGAGATTGGCGGCCTGGTCGATGAAGGCGGTGACGGTGGCGTCGTTGGCCTGCACCGCATTCTGGGCATCGGGCGCGCGCCAGCCGTTCCACCAGTCCCAGGCGGCCTTGCCGGGCTTCACCCAACCGGCATCGAAGGCGGGATCGGGGTTCAGCGCGGTGATCAGGGTGGATTCGTTCAATGCACCTGGATGGCGGGCCAGCAGGATGACGCGCCAGGGGGTAAGGGCGCCGTCGGCGGGCAGGGGCCGGCGCACGGCCAGCCCCGGATGATCGGGATGGGGCGACAGCACGCTTTCCACCCCCAGCCCGCCATCGCCGGGCCGGGTCAGGTAGAGGCCGGCATAATCACGCAGGTCCGCTTCCGCGATGGCGAAGGCCGGGCCGCCTTGGGCGGTCTGGCAGACCAAGGGCACGTCATAGAGATGGGTGGGGCGGATGCGGCTGGCGGGGACGGGGTCGAATTCGCCTTCATGCGCGGTCTTGAAATGGCCCAGGTTCAGGCCCCAGCAGGAAAAATCGCCGGCAAAGCTGAAGCGGGTGCGTTCCTGGCGCAGCGCCAGTTCGGTCAGGCCCGGCTGGGAAGGCAGGCGATAGCGCAGGGCCACGCCATCATCATAGGCACGGATGATCACGTCCAGCCGGCGGCCGGGGCCGGTCTGCTCCGTCAGGTTCAAGGTGATTTCATTGTACCGGTCGCGGGCGGTGGCGACCTTGCCGGCGGTCAGGCGGTAGGTACTGTCGTTCGCGCGGGTAACGGTGCCGGTGATCGCCATGCCGCCGACCAGCGGCTTGCGCTCACCCTCCAGGTCCAGGCCCAGGATGGAGGGGCTGAGGATGGGGGTGCCGGCATAGGTGACGGCATAGGTCAGCCGGGCGGCCGCGTCCTGATCCAGGCGGATGGTGACCTTGCCGTCGGGGGAGGCGAGGTCGATGGGGGCGGCCGCGGCCGGAAGGGCGAGCGCCAGGAGGAGGGCGAGGGCGGGGAGGTGGCGGGCGGGCATGGGTTCCTCCGGGGGATATGGGGAGCGTGATTCTTTCGCCTCCCCGGCGAAGGCCGGGGCCCAGGGTCAGAGGCCCGACCTTTCAGCCGCGTTGATCGACGCGGTGGAGAGGTATTCCTTGTGGCCCCTGGGCCCCGGCCTTCGCCGGGGAGGCGAGAAAAAACTATCTGTCGGCGCTACACCAACCCCCGCCCCCTCAACCGTACCGCCAGCATCGGGGTGGTGTTGGGTTGGTCCGGGAGGGTGATTTCCAGGCCGGTATCGGTCTGGCGCAGGGGCAGGGGTGTGCCGTCGCGGCCCAGCAGGTCGGCGCGATCCACGGCGGCGCCGGCCAGGCTGGTGATCCGCAGCTTGCCGTCGGCGGGCCATGCCATGGCCAGGGCGTAGAGGTTTCCGCCCTTGGTGGTGAAGCGCAGATCGGCCGACGTGAAGGGGGCCTGTTTGGCCTCGTCCTTGGCGATGGTGGTGGGGCCCTCGCCATAGCGGCGCCAGGGCCTTGTGGCGAAAATCGCCTCCCCGTTGGTGGCGGTCCAGGCGGCCAGACCGTCCAGGAAGCGGCTTTCCAGCGCGTCCAGGCTGCCGTCACCGCGCAGGGGAATGGAGAGCAGCAGGTTGCCATTCTTCGACACGATGTCGGACAGGCTCTGCACCACCTGGGTCACGGATTTATAGCCGCCGCGTTCATACAGCGCGCGGTCGTAGTGCCACTGGCCGATGCAGGTGCAGGTCTGCCAGGGATCGGGGCGGATGGCATCGACGAAGCTGCGTTCGTGATCCTCCACGATGGCCCGGCGCTGGCGATCCTCCCCCAGGCGCTTGCCATTGACCACGGCTTCCAGCCTGCCGCCATGCCATTGGCGCGACAGGTTGTAATAGCGGGCGGTGACGTCCAGCCCGACCTGGCCGAAGGGCAGGCCGTAATTGTCGAAATAGACCAGGTCGGGCCGGTATTTCTCGATTGCGTCCAATGCCCGCAGATACCAGGAGCGCACGAAAGCGGGATTGCCGGGCGGCGGGGTTTCCAGCCATTGGCCGGTATGGACGTCGTGCCAGTCATCCATGGCCTTGGGGGAGGTGATGCCGTCGGGCGGTACCTGCATGGGGCCGCCATAGAGATCCTGCGGGTCCAGCCCGTCCCACCAGGTGCCCTTGCCATCGGCCCGGGTCAGGCGATGGGCGTCATAGCGGATGCCGGCCCTGGTCCCCTGCGGATCATAGCCATAGGCGGTCTGGAACCAGTGCCAGGCATGGGCGCCGTGGTTGGAGATGCCGAAGCGCAGGCCCGCTTCGCGTGCCAGTTTCGCCCAGGTGCCGACAATGTCGCGCTTCGGGCCGACGCGGGTGGAATTCCAGCCATGATAGCGGCTGTCGAAACAGTCGAAATTGTCATGATGCTGGGCCATGGCTACGACATAGCGGGCACCGGCCTTCTGGTACCGGACTATCAGGTCGCGCGGGTCCCATCTCTGCGCCTTCCATCGCCCGATGATCTCCATGAAGCCCGTATCGGCCGGGTGTCCATAGGTTTTCAGGTGATGGTCGTACATGCGGTGGCCCTGCATATACATGAAGCGGCCATACCAATCCCCGGCTTCGGGCACGCATTGCGGCCCCCAATGCGCCCACAGACCCAGCTTGGCATCGCGGAACCAGTCGGGTGTGCGATAGCCGGCGGCCAGACTGTCCCAATGGGGCTGGAACGGTGCAGGCCCATTGGCCAAGGCGGGCAGGGACGTCAGGCCAGCCGCCGGCACCGCCCCCAGAATTTGGCGTCTTGTGATCTGCACCCTGTCGCTTCCCCACCGTTTTTCTTGATTCTGCGCCTGTCGACGCATTCGGACATATTGATAGGATAAATCATTTATACACCCTTGCGCGCCCTTCCTGATAGCGCTATCATCGAATTAATAAAATAAACATCCTAATTCAAGACGGGTGTTGTAGCGGGGGAAATCAGGCGGGGAAGGCGGCAATTGATAAGGCCGCGCCGACGCCTGCTGGGAAGGCGTCCAATGAAGCTTCGCACCATCCTTGTGGCCGGCATCGCCGGCGGCTTGGCGGCAAACATGGTTGTTGCCACCGGTATCATTGCGTCCTTGGTTCCGCCGGGTTCCGACGGCAAGGCCGGCATCGCCGATCCAGCCCGCTGGCCTTTGGTCAAGGCGCCCAAACTGGGCGACGCGGCGACCGAGGCAAAGATCAGCACCATGCTGGCGCGGATGAGTGTTGCGGAGAAGGTGGGCCAGATGATCCAGGCCGACCTGCCCTCGATCACGCCCGCCGACCTGCGCACCTATCCGCTGGGTTCCGTCCTGGCGGGTGGGGACAGCGCGCCGTTCAATGCGCCCGACCGGGCGGGGATTGGCGCCTGGGTGGAAACCGCGCGGGCCTTGCGCGCCGTGGCGCTGGAACAAAGGCCGGGGCATGAGCCCATCCCTCTGATCTTTGGCATCGATGCCGTGCATGGGAACAGCAATGTCGTGGGTGCCACGCTGTTTCCCCACAATATCGGTCTGGGTGCGGCCAACGATCCGGACCTGATCCGCCGCATCGGCGCGGCCACGGCGATGGAGACGGTGGCGGCCGGCATCGACTGGGCTTTTGCCCCCACCCTGGCCGTGCCGCGCGACCCACGCTGGGGCCGGACCTATGAAGGCTATTCCGAAAATCCGGACCTCGTGCGCCGCTATGCCGGCGCCATGGTCGAGGGGCTGCAGGGTGCTTTTTCCCAGGCGGGTGATGACAGCGCTGTCCAGCAAGGCCGGGTGGCGGCATCGGCCAAGCATTTCCTGGGCGATGGTGCCACGACGGGCGGCATCGACCAGGGCGATGCGGCGGTCAGCGAGGATGAGCTGATCCGCGTGCATGCGGCCGGCTATCCGCCGGCCATCGAGGCCGGGGCGATGACGGTGATGGTCAGCTTCTCCTCCTGGCAGGGGGTGAAGATGCATGGCAATGGCACGCTGCTGCAAGGCGTGCTGAAGGATCGCTGGGGTTTCGACGGGTTCGTGGTCAGCGACTGGAACGGCCATGGGCAGGTGCCGGGCTGCAAGGATGATGATTGCCCGGCATCGGTGCTGGCCGGCATCGACATGCTGATGGCGCCGTACGATTGGAAGAAGCTGTTCAAGAATATGGTGGCGCAGGTCGGGGACGGGACCATCCCCATGGCCCGTCTGGACGATGCGGTGCGCCGCATCCTGCGCGTGAAGTTCTGCCTGGGCCTGTTCGAGGCGGGGCGGCCGATGGAGGGCAGGGGCGACCTGCTGGGCCATGCCGAACACCGGGCCCTGGCGCGCGAGGCGGCGGCGAAGTCGCTGGTGCTTTTGAAGAACCAGGGCAAGGTCCTGCCGCTGAAGGGCGGGGCGCGGGTGCTGGTGGCCGGTAGCGGGGCCGATGATATTGGCCGGCAATCGGGCGGCTGGTCGCTGTCCTGGCAGGGCACCGGCAACCGCAACAGCGACTTTCCCAATGCGCAGTCGATCTATGCCGGGCTGCAACAGGCGCTGGCGGCCCAGGGCGGGCAGGCCATCCTGTCGGTGGATGGCAATGCCCGCGACAAGGTGGACGTGGCCGTCGTCGTGTTCGGGGAGGCCCCCTATGCCGAGGGGCAGGGCGACATCCCCACCCTTGAATATCAGCCGGGCGACAAGGCGGATCTGGCCCTTCTGAAGCGTCTGAAGGCACGCGGCATTCCGGTCGTGTCGGTGTTCCTGTCGGGCCGGCCGCTCTGGGTCAATCCGGAGATCAACGCGTCCGATGCCTTCGTCGCCGCCTGGCTGCCGGGCAGTGAGGGCGGGGCGGTGGCCGATGTGCTGATCGGGGACAGGGACGGCAAGCCGCGCCGGGATTTCCAGGGGCGCCTGTCCTTCGCCTGGCCCGACAGCGCCGCCCATGGCGCGGCACCCTTGTTCAGGCTGGGCTATGGCCTTGATTATGCGGGGCTGGCGCCTGCCGTGACAGCGCTGTCCAGCCCCTTATCCGAACAGTCGGGCGTGTCACCGGCGGCGGCCAACACCGACACCTATTTCGTGCGCGGCCGCACGCCGGCCCCTTGGCGGTTCAGCCTGCGCCAGGGCGCGACCCTGGTGCCCGTCGGCAATGATGGCAGTACGGTCACGGTGGGCGAGGCGCTGTCGGTGCGGGCGATCGATGCCGGCGGGCTGCAGGGCGCCGGCCGGGCGCTGGTCTGGACCGGCAAGGGCGATGCCGGCCTGACGGTCACCGGCGGCCCGGTGCTGGATCTGGCGCGCCTGTCGCTGGGCAATGCCCTGCTGCTGGACTACCGCGTCGACCAAGTGCCGCAAGGTGTCGTGCGGGTCGGGGTCGGCGCCGGGGGCGAACTGGACCTGACGCCCGTTCTGGCCGCATCGGCCGTGGGGCAGTGGCGGTCGGTGAAGATCCGGCTGTCCTGCTTCAAACAGGCCGGGGCCGATCTGGCCCGGACGCAAACACCCTTCACCCTGGCCACGGGCGCGCCCGCCGGCCTGTCGCTGGCGACGGTCAGGATCGTGTCGGACGTTTCCGACGCGATCTGTCCCGCCGCCATTCCAAACGCCGCCCGATAGGGCGGTTCAACCACAGCAAGAATAGCCAAAATGGGGGGAACGAGATGAGTGGATGCAAGGTGTGCCGTAAGGGGCTGGGCCGGGGCGGCATTTCGCTGCTGGCGCTGACAGCGCTGTTTCCGGGCCATGCACTGGCTCAGACGGCCGGCGAGGGCCAGCTGGAAGAGATCATCGTCACCGGCATCCGCGCACAGGTGCAGTCGGCCCAGGCCATCAAGCAGAATGCCGAACAGCTGGTGGACAGTGTGACCGCCGTCGATATCGGCGCCCTGCCCGACCGCAGCGTGACGGAAGTGCTGCAGCGCATCCCTGGCATCACCATCGGCCGCACGGCCAATGGCCGCGACGCCGACCGCCTGTCGATCGAAGGCAGCGGCGTGCAGGTCCGTGGCCTGTCGCTGGTGCGCGGTGAATTCAACGGCCGTGACAGTTTCGGCGCCAATAATGGCCGCGCCCTGGGGTTTGAGGATGTGCCGCCGGAACTGATGGCCGGCGTCGATGTCTATAAGAACCCCTCGGCCGACCTGATCGAGGGCGGCCTGGGTGGCGTGGTCAATCTGCGCACCCGCACGCCGTTTGATGCCAAGGGGCGGATCATCGCCGGGTCGGTCGATTATTCCTATACGGACCTGCGCAAGAAGGGCAAACCGTCGGGCTCCGTGCTCTATTCCGACCGGTGGGAGAGCAACAAGCTGGGCCAGTTCGGCGTGCTGGTCGATCTGGCCTATTCGGAACTGGCCACGCGGGCCGACACCTTCTCCGTCAACGCCTATCGCGAGCGTGTGGGGGCGGCCGCCACCGACACGAACAAGCCCGGCAATTACATCGCCGGGGTGGCGCCGGGCAAGACGGTCTATGTGCCCGATGGCTGGGGCTATCGCACCCTGGATTTCGAGCGTGAGCGGTTCGGTATCGCCGGCGTGGTGCAGTGGAGCCCCGATGCCCGCTGGGACATCACGGCCCAGTTCCTGCGCTCCGCCGCCGAGCAGGCGGCACTGGAGCATGTGGTGGGCCTGAATACCGGGTCCAGCAATGGTCCCGCCGCCGGCACCAATTTCGAATATGACAGCCGGGGCTATTTCATCAAGGGCACCATCGCCAATGCCGCCGACGGCACCGGCACGACCCAGGATATCGACCTGCTGGACGCCCGCTGGAACCGCCGCTATTCCACCACGGAGGATGCGTCGCTGCGGGTGAAGTTCAATCCCAACGATGCCTTGAGCCTGAGCGGCGATGTGCAATATGTGAAGTCGAAGACCAAGTCGATCGACTTCACCATCTTCAACCAGATGCCGGGCGGGATGGCGGTTCCGGCCTCCACCTTGGATTTGACGGGCGGGCTGCCCAAGGTGACGCTGTCGATCACCGACGCCTATCGCAACAACCCGGCCAATTATTTCTACAGTGCCGCGATGGACAACCATCAGCGCAACCAGGCCGACCAGTGGGCGGAACGGTTCGATGCCGAATATACGTTCGACGATGACTGGCTGGCCTCGGCCCGGTTCGGCGTGCGCCATAACAAGCGCGAGGCGGTGACCCGTGACAGCAACTATAACTGGGGCTGGATCAGCCAGAGCTGGACGGGGGCCGGCCTGGCCACGCTGGACCAGGCGGGATCCAAGGTGCCCTACCGTTCCTATGGTGACGATGATTTCATGCGCGGCGCCATCGACCTGCCCGGCAATTTCCTGGTGCCGGACGGGCGGCTGGCCAAGAATTATGTCGAGGGTGCCAATGCCGTGCGCTCCATCCAGAAGGAACCCGAATGGGCGACCGGCTGGCGTCCGTTCAATGGTGATTACGAGGCGCAGACCGGTGGGGGTGGCGGCGTGAACCGCCAGCAGGAGGAAACCTGGGCTGCCTATGGTCTGATCCGCTTCGCCAATCAGATGAAGCTGTTCGGTGAGGACAAGGATGTCGATGGCAATATCGGCCTGCGTTACGTCCATACCGAAACGACGGGCCAGGGTTTCTCCGTGGTCCAGCCCGCCACGGGCATCAATATCAATCCCAACAGTGCGCTGGCCGATGATCTTCGCTTCCTGAACGGTGCGCGGTCACCCATTGAGGGGGGGCGGAGCTATGATTACTTCCTGCCCAGCCTGAATGTGCGGGTGAAGCTGACCGATGAACTGCAATGGCGCTTCGCGGCCGGCAGTTCCATCGTCCGTCCCGACCTGCAGCAGCTGCAGGCCACGGCCAACATTTCCGCCGATGGCGGCCATCTGGTCGGGAATACCTGCCAAAGCGGGGCCGGCCCCGGCAACGTCACCGACTGCGTCTATCAGTTCAAGGGCAGTGCCGGTAATCCGGACCTGAAGCCCCTGCGCTCCAACCAGTTCGACACCTCGCTGG
The DNA here is from genome assembly GCF_058793615.1 of Niveispirillum sp. GW835-FHT14G11. Lineage (NCBI taxonomy): Bacteria > Pseudomonadati > Pseudomonadota > Alphaproteobacteria > Rhodospirillales > Azospirillaceae > Niveispirillum > Niveispirillum sp. GW835-FHT14G11. The sequence goes on along the minus strand of NZ_JBXAFZ010000010.1, from coordinate 98,513 downwards.
AATGGTATTTCGCCCCGACCGGCAGCCTGACGGGCGTGGTGTTCTACAAGGACATCTATGATTTCATCACCAACACGCTGCAGACGGTGAAATTCACCAACAATGGCGTGACCCGCGATGTCTTCGCCACCCGGCCCTATAATGCCGGCAAGGGCAGCATCAAGGGCTTCGAACTGGCCTATTCGCAGTTCTATGATTTCCTGCCCGACCCGTTCAGCGGGCTGGGTCTGCAGGCCAATGTCACGCATATCGAATCCAAGGGCACGCGCAACGCCGCCGTCAACCCGTTCGATGCCAACCAGCAGGCCAATGTCCAGGGGTCGACCAACCTGCCGTTGGAGGGCATGTCGAAATGGTCCTACAATATCCAGGGCCTGTATGAGAAGGGACCCATCTCGCTGCGTCTGGCCTGGAACTGGCGTCAGCGTTACCTGCTGACCACCACGGCCGCCAATATCAACATCCCGGCCTGGGCGGATGATTACGGGCAGCTGGACGCGTCCGCCTTCTTCACCATCAACGACCATATCAAGGCCGGTATCGAAGCGGCCAACCTGTCCAATTCCCGCACCAAGGTGCTGGTCGGGTTCCCGGGCAAGCTGACCATGCACAATTGGGTGGATGCCGACCGGCGCTTCACCTTCGTGGTCCGCGCCAATTATTGATCTCAACGGTCCCCACGCCCCTCCCAGGGCTGGACACTTCCGGACCGGTGGCAACACCGGTCCGGGCTTCTTTTTCTTCTGGCCAAAGATTGTGTTACCGTTACCGCAGACGCCGCAAAGGCGCAGATGGTATGGGGAGGAGGGATGATGCAGAAAAAGCCCCTGGACATCACCATCGTCGGCGGCGGCACCGCCGGATGGATGACGGCCGCCCTTCTGGCCAAGGCGACAAAGGGTCGTCTGGGCCGCATCACCCTGATTGAATCCGCCGAGATCGGCACCGTGGGCGTGGGTGAGGCCACCATCCCGCCCATCCAGTTCTTCAACCAGCTGCTGGGCATTGATGAGCGTGACTTCGTGGCACGCACCCAGGCCAGTTTCAAGCTGGGGATCGAATTCCGCAACTGGACCCGGACCGGGCACAGCTATATCCACCCGTTCGGCAGCTATGGCGCCAATATCGATGCCGTGTCCTTCCACCATTACTGGCTGCGCGCCCGCGCCCTGGGAGACAGAACCGATGTCGGCGATTACTGCCCCGCCATCGTGGCGGCCCAACAGGGGCGGTTCGCGCCGGAAATTCCCCAGGGGCCGGCGGGGGCGCCGCTTCTCTCCTACGCCTATCATTTCGATGCCGCCCTCTACGCCGCCTATCTGCGCGATTTCGCCACCCAGTTGGGTGTGACGCGGATCGAGGGCCGGATCACCGGCATCCGCCAGCGGGCGGAAGATGGCTATATCACCAATCTCGACCTGGCCGATGGCGGCAGCGTCGGGGGTGACCTGTTCATCGACTGCTCCGGTTTCCGCTCCCTGCTGCTGGGTCAGACCCTGGGGGTGGGGTTCAGGGATTGGAGCCGTTGGCTGCCCTGCGACCGGGCGCTGGCGATCCCGTGCGAAGGCGGGCGGGAGATCACGCCCTATACCCGCTCCACCGCCCATACCGCCGGCTGGCAATGGCGCATCCCGTTGCAGCACCGCATCGGCAACGGCCATGTCTATTCATCGGCCTTCATGGCGGATGAGGAGGCGGAGGGGTTGCTGCTGGGCCATCTGGATGGCCGCCCCCTGGCCGATGCCCGCCCGTTGCGCTTTACCGCGGGGCGGCGGGACAAGGCCTGGGTGCGCAATGTCCTGGGTATCGGGCTGGCTGGCGGGTTCCTGGAACCCTTGGAAAGCACCTCGATCCATCTGATCCAGACGGCCCTGTTCCGCCTGCTGGCCCTGCTGCCCACCGACATCCGCGATCAGGCGACGCGCGACGAGTTCAACCGGTTGAGCGAGATCGAGTATGAGCAGATCCGCGACTTCCTGATCCTGCATTACAACGCCACGGAACGCGACGACAGCGACTTCTGGAATTATTGCCGGACCATGCCGATCCCCGACAGTCTGCGACACAAGATCGACCTGTTCCGTGCCCGGGGCCGCGTGGCCCGTTTCGACGGGCAATTGTTCGCGGAGGCCAGCTGGCTTGCCGTGTTCCTGGGGCAGGGGGTGGACCCGGTCGGATATGACCCGATGGCCGACATCATGCCGGAAGCGGAATTGCAGCAGCGCCTTTCCCGCCATCGTGACTACGTGCAGCGGGCCGTCGCCACCCTGCCGGCCCACCGCGATTTCATCGACCGTCACTGCAAGGCCCCGGCCACCGCCGCCTGAGCCTTGTCCGCGCCCGACCCCGATTGGAGCCGTGATGCCGTTTCCCCGCTTTTCCCGTCTGCTGGCCGTGGGCCTTCTCTCGCTTTGTGTTGCCACAGGCCCGGCCGTGGCCGCCGATGCCCCGTTGCCGCGCATGGTGACGCAGGATGGGCGTCATGCCCTGCTGGTCGATGGCAAGCCGTTCCTGATCTTAGGTGCCCAGGTCAATAATTCCAGCAATTATCCCGTCGCCTTGCCGCTGGTCTGGCCGGCGGTGGCGGCGGTGGGGGCCAATAGTGTGCAGGTGCCCATCGCCTGGGAACAGATTGAGCCCAAGGAAGGCCAGTTTGATTTCAGCTTTGTCGACCATCTGCTGGAACAGGCCCGCGCCAACAAGGTGCGGCTGATCCCGCTCTGGTTCGCGACCTGGAAGAATAATGGCCCCAACTATGCCCCGTCCTGGGTCAAGCTGAACAATGACCGGTTTCCGCGCGTGGTGGAATCCGGGGGGATTATCCGCAATTCCCTGTCCCCGCATGGCAAGGAAACGCTCGCGGCGGATAAAAAGGCCTTCGTGGCCTTCATGCGCCATCTGAAGAAGGTGGACCCGCAGCGCACTGTGATCATGGTGCAGGTGGAAAACGAGGTCGGCACCTATGGCGCCATCCGTGACCATGGCCGGGATGCAGAGAAACTGTTCCAAGGGCCGGTGCCGGCCGACCTCGTCAAGGCCATGGGCAAGAAGCCGGGCAGTTGGGTCCAGGTGTTCGGCAAGGATGCGGATGAATTCTTCCATGCCTGGCATATCGGCCGCTTCGTGGACGAAGTGGCCGCCGCCGGCCGGCAGGAATACGACCTGCCCCTCTATGTGAACGCCGCGCTGCGCGACCCGTTCAAGGACCAGGACCCCTATACCTATTCCGCCGGCGGGCCGACCTGGAATGTGCTGGACGTGTGGAAGGCGGCCGCCCCGCATATCGATTTTCTGGCGCCCGACATCTACATGGATGGCTATGCGCCTTACACGAAGACGCTGGAACAATATGGCCGCCCCGACAACGCCCTGATGGTGGCGGAGATGGGCAGCAAGGCGGTCTATGCCCGTTATCTGTTTGCGGTGCTGGGCCGGCAGGGGATCGGGTTCAGCCCGTTCGGGCTGGACTATACCGGCTATGCCAACGCGCCCTTGGGGGCGGAAAAGGTGACGCCGGAGACGCTGGCGCCGTTTGCCCTGGCCTATCGCGCCATAGCGCCGGTGGCCGACCTGATCGCCGAACGCAGCCTGAAGGGTAAGGTCTGGGGCGGGGCGGAGCCGGAGGCCGTGCATAGCGAAATCATCGCCCTGGGCGCGGCACCCTGGAAGGTGGAACTGTCCTATGGGCTGGGCCAGTTCGGCATGGACAAGCCGCCCGGTAACCCGGTGCCCAAGGGCGGGGCCGTGGTGATCGAGATGGGTAAGGATGATTACCTGATCACCGGCATGCATGCGCGGGTGGATATCCAGAGCACGCAGCCCGGTCGCGGCCGGATCTTTGACCGGGTGGAGGAGGGGCGGTTCGTCGATGGCGCCTGGGTCGTGGACCGGGTGTGGAACGGCGACCAGACCGATTACGGCCTGAACCTGACCGACCGCGCGCAGCTGCTGCGGGTGCGGCTGGGGACGTATCCGACGAAAGTGGACTGATTTGATGTCCGATCTGTCGTCATCCCGGCTTTCGCCGGGATGACGGGAAATGCAGTTGGGATGATGAGTTTTGGCAGTTTGCGAGGGAGAAAACGACGTGACTTTCCGATCGATGATGCTGGCCCGTGCGGCCTTTCTGCCCCTGCTGCTGCTGGCGGGTTGCGATGGCGGGGCCGTTTCCGGCGGCGACAAAATGGTGCAGGCGGTGCAGCCCGGTGCCGTACAGCAGACCCCGGATGGTCTGGTCGCCACCTTGTCATCGGGACCGGCAAAGAAGCTGCGCCTGCAGGTGATCAATGACCGGACCATCCGCGTCACGGCAGTGCCGACCGACAGCCTGGATATCCCGGCCAGCCTGATCACCGTGGCCGGGCCGGCGAATGGTGGGTTCACCGTGGAGCAGGATGGCAAGGTGGCGCGGGTGAAGACGCCGGAGCTGACCGCAGAGCTGACGCTGGCTACCGGCACCGTAAGTTTCCTGGACAAGGCGGGCAACCCACTGCTGGCCGAGAAGGACCGGGGCACGATTGCGCCCGTGAAGGTTCTGGACCGTGACTATTACACGATCAGCCAGACCTTCAACCCCGGCACGGATGAGGCGTTTTACGGGCTGGGACAGCATCAGAACGGGGTGCTGGACTGGAACGGTGAAGACCTGCGTCTGGCGCAGCATAATATGGACATCGCCGTGCCGTTCGTGGTGTCCAGCCGCAATTACGGCGTGCTGTGGGACAATAACTCCATCACCCGTTTCGGCGTGCCGCATGATTATGCCGACCTGGACGGGTCGTTGAAGCTGTTCGATGTGGAGGGCAAGGAAGGGGCGCTGACCGCCACCTATACCAAGGATGGCGAGGCGAAGCTGGTGCGGCGGGAGGCGAAGATCGACTGGCGCGACCTGGACGATCTGGCCAATTGGCCGGCGGAGGTGGGGGGCACCCGCCGCCCCGACAAGACCCGCGACACGCCGGGCCAGAAGGTGACATGGGAAGGCAAGATCAGCACGGATAAGGCCGGCACCCACAAGTTCCAGCTTTATTCATCGGGCTACGCCACCGTGTTCGTGGATGGCAAGGAGATCATCCATCGCTGGCGCCAGAACTGGAACCCCTGGTTCCACAATTTCGAGGTGGCGCTGGAAGCCGGCAAACAGCATGACATCCGCGTCGAATGGCAGCCCGATGGCGGCTATATCGGCATTTCCCACCAGGACCCGCTGCCGCCGGCCGACCGCCACGCCCTGACCCTGTCGTCGGAAGTGGCCCATGCGCTGGATTATTATGTCATCGCCGGGGACGATATTGACGGGGTCATCGCCGGATACCGGCAGCTGACCGGCAAGTCGGTGCTGCTGCCGCGCTGGGCCTATGGGTTCTGGCAGAGCCGGGAGCGGTACAAGACCCAGGACGAGGTGGTGGACACCGTCAAGGAATACCGCAAGCGCGGCATTCCGCTGGATAATATCGTGCTGGACTGGAATTACTGGCCCGAGGATGCCTGGGGGTCGCACGATTTCGATAAGGCCCGCTTCCCCGATCCGGCCGGCATGGTGGAGCAGGTCCACAAGCTGAATGCCCGCTTCATGATCTCCGTCTGGCCGAAATTCTATCCCAATACAGCGCATTACCAGGAGCTGGACGCCAAGGGCTATATCTATCGCCGCAATGTGGAGAAGGGGGAGCGCGACTGGATCGGCGACGGCTATCTGAACGCCCATTACGATCCCTACAGCCAGGAGGCGCGCGACATCTATTGGCGGCAGATGCGCGACAAGCTGAACGTGCTGAAGGTCGATGCCTGGTGGTTGGACAATACCGAGCCGGATGTCCATTCCAACCTGCCGATCGAGGAGGTGAAGCTGCGCATCGGGCCCACGGCCATGGGGCCGGGGGCGGCGGTGTTCAATTCCTACCCCCTGATGCAGACCAAGGCGGTGTATGAGGGGGAGCGGCGCGATGATGGCGGGCAGCGCAGCTTCATCCTGACCCGCTCAGGTTTCGCCGGGCAGCAGCGCCATGGCATGGCGGTGTGGAGCGGCGACGTGGTGTCGCGCTTCGTCGATCTGGAGCATCAGATCGCGGCGGGCATCAATACCAGCCTGTCGGGCCTGCCCAACTGGACCACCGATATTGGCGGCTTCGCCCTGGAAAAGCGGTTCGAGGCCCAGCCGATGGCGGCGGCCGATCAGGCGGAATGGCGGGAGCTGAACCTGCGCTGGTTCCAGTTCGGGGCGTTCAGCCCGCTGTTCCGCAGCCACGGGCAGTTCCCGCTGCGCGAGATCTGGAATATCGCGCCGGAAGGGTCGGATATCTACAAATCCATGGTCTGGTACACCAAGCTGCGCTACCGGCTGCTGCCCTATATCTACACGCTGGCCGGCGATACCTGGCACAAGGACGGGACGATCATGCGGGCGCTGGCCCAGGATTTCCCCGCCGATGCCAAGGTGAAGGATCTGGGTACGCAATATCTGTTCGGCCCGGCGCTGCTGGTGGCGCCGGTCTATCAACAGGGTGCTGTCAGCCGCACCGTCTATCTGCCGGCCGGGGCGAACTGGGTGGATTTCTATACGGGCGCCAAACTGCCGGGCGGGCAGGAACTGGTGGCCGAGGCGCCGCTGTCGCGGATCCCGCTCTATGTGCGGGAAGGGTCCATCATCCCCACGGGGCCGGAGCTGCAATCCACCGCCGACAGCCAGGACGGATCGCTGCTGCTGACCATCTATGCCGGGGCGGATGGGGCGTTCGACCTGTATGAGGATGAGGGGACGACTTATGGCTATGAGAAAGGCGAGTTCGCCCGCATCCAATTCACCTGGAACCAGGCGACGGGCGAATTGACCATCGGGCAGCGGCAGGGGACATTCCCCGGCATGGTGCCTAAGCGCACCATCCGGGTGCGCTGGATCGACGGGGCGGATGCAAAGGCCGCCGATTTCGGGGTCAAGGGCACGCGCGAGGTGGTCTATGACGGGGGGCAGGTGGTGGTGAAGCGGTGATCCTCACGGCAAATCTTTAGCGCCTCCCCGGCGAAGGCCGGGGCCCAGGGGCCAGATGCCCGACCTTGCCGCAGCGTCATGCGACATTGTGTTGATGGGTGGTGCCTGTGATCCTGGGTCCCGGCCTTCGCCGGGAAGGCGAGAAAAGTTCCACTGCTGACGACTACGACATCGGAGTCCCCATGCACCCCACCCGCCGTCACCTGCTTGTCGCCCTGCCCGCCGCGACGCTTCTGGCTTCCGTGCCGGTCGCGGCGGCGGAGCCGTTCCAGGCGTCGGACTGGATCCGGCGTAGCCGGTATGAGTCGGCCAATGTCACCGACAAGGCGCTGCCGGCCGACCGGCGGCGGGTGGTGTTCATGGGCGACAGCATCACCGAGAACTGGGCGCGCGATGAATATGATGGCGGGTTCTTCCCCGCCAACGGCTTCATCGGGCGCGGCATTTCCGGGCAGACCACTGCGCAGATGCTGCTGCGCTTCACGCCCGACGTGCTGGCGCTGCGGCCCCGCGCCGTCCATATCCTGGCCGGCACCAATGACGTGGCGGAAAATGCCGGCGCCTATGAGGCCAAGCTGACCCAGGACAATCTGGCCGCCATGGCGGCTTTGGCCAATGCTGCGGGGATGAAGGTTTTCATAGGCTCCGTGCCGCCGGCCCGTGATGTCTATTGGCGCCGGTCGGTGGGCGACCCGACGGACCGCATCCTGGCCTTGAATGACTGGATCGCCGGGTTTTGCCGGCGGGAAGGACATGTCTATATCGATTACTGGCCGGTGCTGGCCGATGCCGACAAGGGGCTGAGGGCGGACCTGGGAAAGGATGCGGTGCATCCCAACCGCGACGGCTATCTGGCCATGGGGCCGGTAGCATTGAAGGCGCTGGGCGGGATTTGAGGGGTGGCACCGTCGGTTGTCGGGGTTTGCTGTCGCTCACCCGCGACCTGCGGCAGGTGCACGTTCTGGAACCGAAGGAGATGTCGCAGATGAAGGCCAGGGCGTTTTTCCTCTGCCTTGCCATGCTGGTGGCGGGACCGGTGCTGGCCGGCGACGGGCCGCTTGTGGCGACGGCCAGCGGACCGGTGCGCGGGCTGGCGGCGGATGGGGTGGAAAGCTTCCGCGGCATTCCCTTCGCCGCCCCACCGGTGGGGGATCTGCGCTGGCGGCCACCGTCACCGGTCACGCCCTGGACGGACGTGCGGGCGGCCCAGACCTATGGGGCGGATTGCGCACAGAAGCCGTTCATCGGCGACGACGCGCCGCTGGCCACGGTGCCGGCGGAGGATTGCCTGTATCTGAATGTCTGGCGGCCGAAGGGGGCCAAGGGAATGCCGGTCATGGTGTGGATCCATGGCGGCGGCTTCGTCAATGGCGGCACCTCGCCGGCCATCTATGACGGGTCGGCGATGGCGCGTGATGGGGTGGTCGTGGCGTCGGCCAATCATCGGCTGGGCCGCTTTGGCTTCTTCGCGCATCCGGCCCTGACGGCGGCGGGCGGGCCGGTCGGCAATTACGGCTTCATGGACCAGATCGCGGCCCTGCGCTGGGTCGCGGCCAATATCCGTGCCTTTGGCGGCGATCCGGATAATGTCACCCTGTTCGGGGAAAGTGCCGGGGGCCTGTCGGTCAATATGCTGCTGACGGCGCCCGAGGCGCGCGGCCTGTTCCACAAGGCCATCGCCATGTCGGGCGGCGGCCGGTCCAGCCTGCTGCCCTCCCCCACCCTGGCGGAGGGGGAGGGGATGGGCGCCCGCTTTGCCGCCAACCAGGGGATCACGGATAGGGGTGCCGCCGGGCTGGCAGCGCTGCGCGCCCTGCCGGCCGACCGGCTGGTGGGGGCGCTGAACCTGGCCACACTGGGCGGTACGGACGATTACTCCGGGCCGGTCATCGACGGGAAACTGCTGGGCGGAGAGTTGCTGGCCCTGTTCCGGGCGGGCAAGGCGGCCAGGGTGCCCGTGATGGTGGGGGCGACCAGTGCCGATGGCTGGTACAGCGGCGGCGACAAGGACAAGATTCTGGGCGGTTTCGGGCCGTTGCGCGATGCCGCCGCCCGCGCCTATGACCCGACGGGAAACGATCCCAGCCCGGTCGTGGGCCACCGGGTCAATGGCGACGCCATGTTCATCGAGCCGGCGCGCGCCATGGCCCGCGCCCTGGCGGCGACGGGCCAGCCGGTGTTCCAGTATCGATTCTCCTATGTCGCGCAGAATATGCGGGCGCGCTGGGCGGGCACGCCACATGCCAAGGAACTGCCCTTCATCTTCGACCGGGTGCTGGCGCGCTATGGCAGCGTGGCGACGAAAGGGGACCTGGCCATGGCGGCGCGGCTGCGCACCTACTGGACCAGCTTTGCCCGTACCGGCGTGCCCGGTCACGGCAAGCCTGTGGTGGCGCCGCGTATGGTGGCGGGCGATGAATGGCTGGTGGATTTCACCAACCAGGGGCCGATCGTCAGCCGCGATCCGTTCCAGGCGCGCCTGGACGTGACGGAGCGGCGGATGGAGGGGCGGCCATAGGGGAAGGGGGGATGCCCTTTTCCGCCTTCCCGGCGAAGGCCGGGACCCAGGATCACAAGCCCGACAGTTCAGCAGCCTTGATCACACCGCCGTAAGGTCGGGCGTTTGGCCCCTGGGCCCCGGCCTTCGCCGGGGAGGCGATATCATTGAGTGCTGCTGGGCTCGACAAAAAAGACCGGCCCCTGCGAGGCAGGAGCCGGTTCCCTGAAGGATCAAGTCTGTTGGGAGGGTGGGCCAACAGGGACCCGTCCCCAAAGGGAACGGTATCGACACCACACTGGCTTCTATTTATCGTATAAATCAGGTTAGTCAAGCCCCTACACTTTACAGGTGGCGGATTTGTCATATATATCCACCGCATTCGGATCGGGGGGGATCATCGATGCGGGGTGACGGGCTGTTCATCGCCGGCGATTGGGGTACCAGCAATTTGCGGCTCTGGCTGTGCCGGGACGGCGCGGCGCTGGACCGGGCGGAAGGCCCCGGCGTGGCGGCCGTGCCGGGCCGGGTGGAGGCGGCGTTTCTGGCGGCCACCGCCGTCTGGCGCGCGGTGCATGGTCCTCTGCCGGCTTTGTTCTGCGGCATGGTCGGGTCGTCGATCGGCTGGGTGGAGGCGGTGTATCAGCCCTGTCCGGCCGATGTGCGCTCCCTGGCCTCCGGTCTGACCCGCTTTACGGCGGCCGGTGCCGAGATGGCCATCATCCCCGGCCTGTCCACCATCAACCCGCAGGGCGCACCTGACGTGATGCGGGGGGAGGAAACGCAGATATTGGGGGCGCTGGCCACACGGCCGGAGCTGGGCCAGGGCCGCCGCCTGCTGTGCCTGCCCGGTACCCATGCCAAATGGGTGCTGCTAGAGGATGGTACGGTCCGGCATTTCCAGACCGGGTTCAGCGGAGAGCTGTTCGCGCTGCTGCGCCAGCACTCTGTGCTGGGTCGCGGTACGGACGGGTTGCAGCCGCAGCCGGGCGCCGCCTTTGACCGCGGCGTGGAACGGGCCTTGACCAATGCCCCCCTGCCGCATCTGCTGTTCGAGGCGCGGTCGCGCCAGCTGCTGGAGGGGATGTCGGCGCAGGATGCGCTGTCCTTCCTGTCCGGCCTGGTGATCGGGGCCGATGTGGCCGGCGGGCTGGCGGGGGTGCGGGGCGACCTGGACGGCCCCGTCACACTGGTGGCCAGCCCCGTCCTGACCGATGCCTATGCGGCTGCCCTGCGCGTCGCGGGGCGTGCGGCCGCGTGCCTGGACGGCGCCGACCTTGCGCTGGCCGGGCTGTTTTCCGTCCATACCGCTTCCCTGTCGTGAAAGCCTGAGACCATGATTGCCAACCTGGAACGCCACCTGACCGACACGCCCCTGGTCGCCATCCTGCGCGGCGTCACGCCGGATGCGGTGGTTTCCATCGGCCGAGCCCTGTTCGATGCCGGCTTCCGCGCCATCGAGGTGCCGTTGAACAGCCCCGATCCGCTGGACAGCATCGCCAGGCTGGCGGCGCATTTCGGCGATACCTGCCTGGTCGGCGCCGGCACGGTGCTGAGTGAAGCGGCGGTGGATCAGGTGGCCGCCGCGGGTGGCAAGCTGATCGTGACGCCCAACAGCGACCCGTCGGTGATTGCCCGCGCCGTCTTTCTGGGCCTGCTGCCCATGCCCGGATTCGCCACCGCGACGGAGGCCTTTGCCGCCATCAAGGCCGGTGCCCGGCACCTGAAGCTGTTTCCCGCCTCCACCTATGGCCATGGCCATCTGAAGGCGCTGTCGGCGGTGATGCCGCGCGATGTGCGCCTTTATGCCGTGGGCGGGGTCGGGGCCGGCAATCTGGGCCCCTGGCGCGAGGCCGGCGTGGCCGGAATCGGCGTCGGCGGCGAGGTTTTCAAGCCGGGCATGGATGCCGCCGAGGTGGGTGAGCGCGCACGGCAGATTATTTCGGCCTGGCGGAACGGGGTTACCTGATATCGGTATCTTGCCTTTCCTCTCCGCCTGCTGGATAGCTATCGTGGAGACAGAAAACAGCCGCGTGCCCCGGGGATGGGGCCGGCGATGCGGGAGCGGGAACGCATGAGCGGGAATGAGCGGGGATTGCGGGCGGAGTCCGGTCGGAACTTCACCTATGGCATCCTCCAGCAACTTGGCGTCGATATTGTTACCGGTACCTATGGTCACGCCAACCCGTTCCCGACGGAGGCGGAGCTGTGCAAGCGCCTGGGTGCCAGCCGGTCGGTGCTGCGCGAGGCAGTGAAGATGCTGACGGCGAAGGGCCTGTTGAAGGCCCGCCCCCGCCAGGGCACCTGGATCGAGCCGGAGCGCAACTGGAACCTGCTGGACCCCGATGTGCTGCGCTGGCTGCTGGAGCGCAAATTCTCGCCCACCCTGCTGCTGGAATTCACCCAGGTGCGCCTGGCGATCGAGCCGGTGGCGGCGTCGCTGGCCGCCATCCATGCCGATGAGAAGGCCAAGGGCGCCATCCAGCTGGCGCTGCGCCGCATGCAGGCCGCCGAACTGGGCGATGATGACCCGCTGACCTCGGACATCGCCTTCCATGTCGCGGTGCTGGAGGCGACGGGAAACCGGTTCTATGCCCAGCTGCGCGATGTCATCGATGCGGCGCTGCGCACCTCCATCCGCCTGACCAACCGCCGCAAGGGCGTGCGGCTGGCCAGTGTCGCCGACCATCAGAAAGTGTCGGACGCCATCATCGCCGGAGATGCGGAGGGTGCGGCCGTGGCCATGCGTCACCTGATCCTGGAAGCCATGACCCTGATCGAAAGTGCCGCCACCAAGGGGGACGAGGGGGCGGATTGAGGTGGGCTTCGTTACCCTCTCTCCAACCGTCATCCCGGCTTACGCCGGGATGACGGTGGAGTTGTGTGGCGGCCTTACAGCCCAGGCTTAAAAAATGGGGCGGGACCGCGCGGTCCCGCCCTTTTTACATCACGATGCCGGAGCCGTGGGGCCGGGGGCGACGTGGGCCTTCACCCAGCGTTCGACCTCGCCATACCAGAAGACGCTGTTCTGCGGCTTCAGGACCCAGTGGTTTTCATCGGGGAAATAGACCAGGCGGCTTTCCACGCCCCGGCGCTGGAGCGTGTTGAACAGCTCTATCCCATGGTTGATGGGCACGCGCAGATCCTGCTCACCATGCAGGACCAGGGTCGGGGTCTTGAAATTGCCGGCCTGCATGTGCGGGGAATTGCGGGCGATATTGTCCTGATCGTCCCAGAATTCCTTGAACCGTCCCTGGCTGCCGCTGAAATCGGCGGCATACTGGCTGTAGAGGTTATAGACGGCGGCGTGGATCACCAGGGTCTTGAACGGATGTTCGCGGCCCAGGATGAAGCTTGTCAGGTAGCCGCCGTAAGAGGCGCCGGCGGCCAGCATGCGGTCCTTGTCGATGAAGGGCTTGGATGCCAGCCAGTCGGCGGCCTTCATCGTGTCCTGGTACGGCACCTCCCCCCATTCGGGATTGATGCTGTCGGTGAAGGCCTGGCCGAAGCCGCTGGAGCCATGGAAATTATGCCAGGTGACGACATAGCCCCAGCCGGCGAAGACCTGGGCGTTCCAGCGATAGCTGAAGGCATCGGTGATGGCATTGTGCGGGCCGCCATGGACCAGCATCATCGCCGGATATTTCTTCGCCGGGTCGAAGTTTGGCGGATAGACCACCCACATCTGGATATCGGCGTTATTCGCCCCCTTATAGGCCACACTTTCCACCTTGCCCAACTGGAAGCCCGACAGGGCCTGGGCATTGGCGGCGGAGATGTCGCGGATCTTGCCGGATTTCGCATCGATGGCCACCAGCTCGCCCGGCGCGCTGATCGACTGGCGCAGGCCCACCAGGGTCTTGCCCGCCACCTCCACATCGGTCACGTCGCCAGTGGTGCCGTCGGTGACGCGCTGCGGCTTGTCCTTGCCCCTGGCGTCATAGCGATAGACGCGCTGGACCGAGGCATCATCCACGGCGCCGTAGAGTGCCGCGCTGTCGCCCGTCCAGGCGAAATTGCTGGCTGAGCGGTCGAAGTCCTTGGTGATGTCGCGCGTCGCACCCGTGGCGCGGTCGCGCACGATCAGCTTGGCATTCTCGCCATAGAAGCCATAGAGGGTGCGCTGGTTATAGGCCAGAGACTTGCCGTCGGGCGCATAGAGCGGGTTGCTGTCGGGGCCGGTCGCGTTGGCCGGCGTGATGTTGGTGGCGGCACCGCCGGCCACCGGGATGGTGAACAGGTCGACATTGGGGCGGTTGCCCACCTTGTCGATATTTACCGGGAAGGCGATCTCCTTGCCGTCGGGCGAGATGTCGAAGGGGGCGGAGCCTTCATTATACTGCACCGACACGCCGCTGCCCGGCGTGATGGCGCGGGGCGCGGCACCGTCGATATCGGTGGCGTAGAGATGGTTCTCGCGGTCATCCAGGTAATGGTCGAAATAGGCGATGGGCGCCTTGTCCCACACCCGGGCCGACATCTTGCTCTCCTCGCGGTCCTTCAACCGCTTGCCCTGGTCGTCCCAGGTGGAGAGATCGGCCCAGACCCGCGTCATGAACACCAGGCCCTTGCCATCGGGCAGCCATTTCGGCGTGCGCGCGCCCGTGGGCACGCTGGTCACCCGCCTGGCCTCCCCACCCGCGACGGGCAGGACATAGATCTGCGGGGCCTTGTCCTCATCCCGCTTGGCGGTGAAGGCGATGTACTTGCCATCGGGGCTCCACACCGCATCGCCCTCTGCCGCCGGGTCGGTGGTCAGCTGGCGCGCCGGGCCGCCATCGACGGGGAACAGCCAGAGATCGGCCGCGCGCTTGTCCGTCTTCAGGTCATAGACGGAGACGGAAACCACCGCCGACTTGCCGTCGGGCGACAAGGCGGGCGCGGCCAGCCGCTTCATCCCCCACATGTCGGTGGCGCTCATCACTTTCTTGGCTTGCGCCATCGCCGGGCCCGCAAGGGCCAGGGCGGCACCGGTCAGCATCAGGCCCACAGGGGCCAGGGTCCGCAATCGCATTTATACATCCTCCGTCCGACAGGATTTTGGGCGCGAGGATGACAGGGCCAGGCTCAGGCGAACAGGGCTGTAACAAAGGCGTTACGAGGCGGTGACAATTGTGTCGGGGGCGGCCCTCACCAGGCCGGGACCACCGCCCCCTTGAACTCCGTCTCGATGAAGGCCTTCACCGGGGCGGACTGGTAGATCGATACCAGCTTCTTCACCCAGGGCTTGTCCTTGTCCCCCACCTTGACGGCGATGATGTTGGCATAGGGGCCGTTGGCGGGTTCGCGGGCGATGGCGTCCTTGATCGGGTCCAATCCGGCCTCCAGCGCGTAATTGCCGTTGATGGCGGCGGCGTCCACGTCGCCCAGGCTGCGCGGCAGCTGGGCCGCGTCCAGTTCCACGATCTTGAAATTCTTCGGGTTCTGGGTGATGTCCAGGATCGTGGCCTTCAGCCCGGCCTTTCCATCCACGCCGATCAGCCCCTCGCGGTTCAGCAGCAGCAGCGCGCGGCCGCCATTGGTGGGATCGTTGGGGATGGCGATCTTCGCGCCCTTGGGCAGCGCGTCCAGCGACTTGGCCTTGGACGCGAAGATGCCCAGGGGGAAGGTCACGGTCTGGGCGACGCTGACCAGCTTGAAGCCGCGGTCGGCGATCTGGTTGTCCAGATAGGGTTGATGCTGGAAGGAATTGGCATCCAGGTCGCCATCGGCCAGGGCGGTGTTGGGCACGACATAGTCGCTGAATTCCAGGACCTGGAGGTCCAGGCCCTGGGCCTTCGCCTCCTTCTTCACCACGTCCATGATCTGGGCGTGGGGGCCGGGGGTGACGCCGATGCGGATGGTTTCCGCATCCGCGGCGAGGGGGGCCAGCAGGGCGGCGGCCAGGGCGAGCAGGGTGGGAATGCGCATGGGTCGAACCTTCAGCTTCCGGGGTGACGTTTGTCCAGGCGGCGGGCCAGGGCCTCGCCGCCCGATTGCAGGGCCTGCACCACGATAATCAGGATCAGCACCACGGCCAGCATCATTTCCGGCATGAAGCGCTGATAGCCATAGCGGATGCCCAGGTCGCCCAGGCCGCCACCCCCGACCGCGCCCACCATGGCGGAATAGCCCACCAGATTGACGGCGGCCAGCGTCAGGCCGCGGACGATGCCGGCCCGTGCCTCGGGCAGCAGGATCTTGGTCACCACCTGGCCGGGGGTCGCCCCCATGGCGCGGGCGGCGTCCAGCAGGCCGTGATCGACCTCGCGCACGGCCCCTTCCACCACCCGCGCGATGAAGGGGATGGCGGCCAGCGTCAGCGGCACCGTGGCGGCGGCGGTGCCGATGGAGGTGCCGGTCAGCAGCCTTGTCAGCGGCACGATGGCCACCACCAGGATGATGAAGGGGGTGGAACGGGTGGCATTGACCAGCAGGCCCAGGGCGCGCTGCAAAGCCGGGCGGGGCAGCAGGTCGCCGGTCCCGGACAAGGCCAGGAACAGGCCCAGCGGCACGCCGGCCAAGGTGGCCAGCCCGCCCGCCACCAGGACCATCAGCAATGTCTGGACCGTGGCGTCAGCCAGCAGCGACAGCATCTGTGGCGACATGTCCCAGAACCTCGATCTCCGCGCCACGGGTGCGCAATTGGTGGATGGCGGTGGCGATGGCCCCATCATCGCCGGACAGGGCGGCGATCAGGCCGGCAAACGGCTGGTCGCCCAGGGGTTGTACCCGGCCGGCGATCAGGCGGGCGGCGATGCCCTGGCCGCCCAGGTCGGACAGGATCGGAGAGGCGGCAATCGCCCCCACCGCATGCAGACGGACCAGGGTGGCGCCGCCGGGGACGGGGATGGGCGACAGGCGGGCGGCCAGATCGGCCGGCAACTCCGTCCCCGTCTCCCCCAGCAGGAAGCGGCGGGTGGTGGGGTGGGCGGGATGCGCGAACACGTCGGCGACGGCACCCTGTTCGATGATGCGTCCGGCCTCCAGCACCACCACCTGGTCCGCCACCTCGCGCACCACCGCCATCTCATGCGTGATCAGCAGCACGGTCAGGCCCAGATCACGGTTGATGCGGCGGATCAGGGCCAGGATCTGGCGGGTGGTTTCCGGATCCAGCGCCGACGTCGCCTCGTCACACAGCAGCAGTTGCGGATTGGGGGCGAGCGCGCGGGCGATGCCGACGCGTTGCTTTTGTCCGCCGGACAGGGCGGCGGGATATTGGCCCGCCTTGTCGGTCAGGCCGACAAGATCCAGCAGTTCGGCCACGCGCGGGCCGATGCGGTCGGCGGACCAGCCGGCCAGTTCCAGCGACAGGGCGACATTGCCGGCCACGGTGCGGTTGGCCAGCAGGTTGAAATGCTGGAAGATCATGCCGATGGATTGCCGCGCACCGCGCAGGCCCGCCTCATCCAGGGCCGTCAGGTCACGGCCGCCGACGATGATTGTGCCGGCATCGGGCCGTTCCAGCAGGTTGACGGCGCGCAGCAGGCTGCTCTTGCCGGCCCCGCTGGGGCCGACGATGGCGGTGATGCCGCCCTTGGGAATGTCGAGGTCGACCCCGGCCAGGGCGGCAACCGTGCGGCCATCCTTGCCATGGAAGGTCTTGGCGATACCCGCCAGCCGCACCATAACGGCCTCGGGCGCATCCGGTCCTGTCACAATCGGGTCCATGTCACTCATCGGGCGGTCGCTGGCCGATCCTGCCCTGGATTGCTGTCAGGGCAAAGAGTGAAGTGGCGATGGCCGGCGGGCAATCGGCGAATTTACGCGGCTGGCATGTGGTGTGAGGTATAATACACAATTATTTATGTTGATACTATCACTGATCCTGCTGACCGAAGACGGAACCGGAAAGCGACGGGCTCATGAACTCGCCCAGATTCTTGAAGGCGACGCGGAAGAACAGACGGTCGCCGCGATCAATGCCGGTGCGCTGCGTGCTGTCGCGTTCGGCCACCAGCTGGAAGGTCAGGCAATCCTCCTGATAGGTCAGGGTGGCGCTGGACAGGACGGGGCCGCCGCCGGGTGCCAGGTCGCGCCGATGGTTCACGCCCACCGACCAGCGGTCGGTAAGGGCGGACGAGATGCCCAGGGTCAGTTCCTCACGGTTGCGGGTGGCCAGCCCGCCATCCTGGGTCAGCTTGTCCAGATAGACATAGGAGCCGGAGACGCGGAACTGCTGCGGCCCGAACACGCCATAGACGTCGTGCAGGCGCTGGGCCAGGTTCTCGCTGTCCAGGCGGAAGGAATAGGAGATGTCCATCCAGGGGCTGGGCGTCAGTTCCAGCTTGCCCACCACGTCGGACGTGCGCCGGCGCAGGCCCGACCCGCCGGGGAAATCCCCATCGCCCTGCAGGCGCTGGCTCTGGCCTAAGAACAGGGTGGAGGAGCCGCCGCCGAACCCGAACAGGCCGGCCTTGACGCCATAGGTCAGGCGCTGCCCACCCTCCAGCCGGTCGATGCCGGGATAGCGTGAGGCCCGGAACAGGTTGGTGTAATCGAACTCGATATCCTGGCTGTCCTCGTTGGGGATGTTGGCATTATTGTCGTAATTGGGGGCGGCCGACAGCATGACCATGGGTTCCACCAGGGTCTGCACCGTCTCGTCCTGGCGGGCCAGGGGGAAGCTGACGGTCCAGTCGGCATGCGGGAAGGCGCGCAGGCGCACCTTGTCGTCGGGTTCCACCGTGCCGTCGGCCCGGCGCAGGTTGGACACCCAATAGCCGTCGGCCCGCGCCTCCGCCTTCAGCACGGAAACCAGGCCGAAACCGGTGATGTCATCGCGCCGCCAGCCCGCGGCCGAGGAGACGCGGCGCGTGTCATTGCCGCTGGAGCGCAGCAGCGACAGGAAGCCGGCATCGGCCGACCAGCGCCCGCCCAGCAGCCCGCCCGGCTCACCCAGCGCGCTATAGGTGACCATGGGCAGGACGAGCGGTTCCTCCTCCAGGTTGCCGGGGCGCAGATCCTGGAAATCATAGACATTGAGGGCCAGGTAATCGCGCCCCTCGAACCGTTCGGCGAAGGCGCGGCTGGCCAGGATATCCTCCCAGCTGTAGTCGTAGCGCAGCAGGTGGGTGTTATCGGTCACGCGCTTGACATCGAAACCCCAGCGCCAGTTCTCGTCGATATCGAAGCGGCCGGTGCCGAAGATATGGCCGCGGAAATCCTTCTTCTCCACCACGCCGGCCGTGGTCTCGCGCGCGCGGTCGGCATAGACCGCACTGCCGGACAGGGTGATGGAGCCGGTGGCCAGACGCTGGCGATACTCACCCCCCAGCAGCAGCCCATCCTCCGTGCTGGGCGTCACCTCCAGGGTGAAATCCTTGCTCTCGTCAATATCGTAGAAATAATAGATGCGGGCATAGGTGCCCAGGTCGGAACTGATGCCGCCGCCCGGCGTCAGGAAGCCGCTGCGCCGTTCGACCGTGGGGTCGGGATGGCCGAAGAAGGGCAGCCACATCACGGGCATGCCCGCCACCTCCAGTGTGGCGTCGCGGTAATTGACGTCGCGGGCCTGCTGGTCATGGGTGATGCGGGCCGCCCGGATCTGCCAGATGGGCGGGCGCGTCGGGTCGGTGGCGCACAGTTCGCACGGGGAATAGACGGCATTCTCCATGCGGGTATAGCGGCCCTCGCGCCGCTCCCCCTGCAGGGCCGCGAATTTGGAATTGTCGGACAGCAGGATGCGAACCTGGTCCACGAAGCCCTGCTGCAGATCGTCCGTCAGTTCGGTGTAATTGGCGAACATCACCTCGCCCGTCGGCTCCAGGATGGAGACATTGCCCGACGCGGTGACGACGTTGGTCTTTTCCGAGAAACTGACCGTATCGGCCAGCAGCAGGCGCCCGCCCTGCGACAGTTCCACCTTGCCCCGCGCCGTGACGATGCCCAGGTCCTGGTCGTAATCCACGCTCTCGGCCGAGAGCAGGACCGGCTGGCCGGTTTCCTTTGCCGATGTGTCAGCCGGGGCGGGCGCTGCCTGGGCCAGCGCCGTGCCGGACAAGCCCAATGCCAGCGCCGTGGACAGGAGCAGGCGGCGATAGGTCCGGGCAGGGTGCATCTTCGACAGCGTCTCGGGTTGCGGGCAACGGGTGTTAGCTTGTCCCCGACGCCGGGTGCGCTGTCAACTGATGCAGGCGGATGGGCAGGTGGGACATGGCGTCCTGGGTGGTGCCTCCATTGACAAGTCCCCGCTAAAGCGCTGGCGAAGACGGCTATTTCCCGACCGCGGCCAGCACATGGTCGGTCAGGATACGTTCGGACAGGGCGTGGGCGTCCCGGACCCGGAAGTTGGTGGTGGTGATGGTCACGACCATTCGCAGCCGGGGGAACACAGCGACCTTGTTGCCGCCCATGCCGTTCATCAGCCAGGCCGTTTCCTCGCCCTGCGCCGTCTTCAGGCGCTTGATCCACCAGAGATAACCATAGTCGGTCTGATCATCGACCTGGGCATGGGGGCTGGTGGAGGTGGCGACCCAGTCGGCCGGGATCAGGCGCCGGCCATTCCAGACGCCGCCATCGAGATAAAGTTGCCCCAGCTTGGCCAGGTCGCGGCTGCGCAGGCCCAGCCCGCCGCCGGTCATGGCATTGCCGGCCGGCGTCATCTGCCATTCCACGGGGCCGAAGCCCATGGGCGCGAACAGGCGCTGTTGCGCATATTCCTGGACCGGCTGTTTGGTGGCGCGCTGGATGACGGCGCCCAGGGTCACCGTGCCGGCGGTGCAATAGCTCCAGCTGCGGCCATGCGGCGACAGGTTGGGTGGCGTGGTCCAGGGCGGAAAGCCCTTGATGGGCAGGTCCAGCGTGAACCGCACCCAATCCTCCACCAGATACATCCGCTCCTCGTTGCCGCGGGAGAAGGAGTTGCTGTCATCGCATTCGAGCAGGGAACTCATGGTGAGGAAATCCTCCACATTGATCCTGTCCTTGCGCGGATCGGGGTTCTGCAGGGGCTGAAGCTCGGGGAAGAAGGGGACGACGGGGGCCTTGACGCCGAGCAGGGCGCCGTCGGCGATGGCCAGACCGACCAGCATGCCGGTGACCGTCTTCGTCGCCGATCGGGTGTTGCGCGGCGCCTCGCGGCCGCCCTCATCGAAATAATGCTCATAGACCAGGCGCCCATTGCGGACGATGGTGACGCTGGTGATCTTCTGGAAGTCGCCACGCTCGATCGCCGTCGTCATCGCCGCCAGGCGGGCCGGGTCGAAGCCGGCAGAGGCGGGATCGCCGGTTTCCCAATCCTTGGGCGGCGATTGCGCGGCTGCCGTCACGGGGGCGAGGCAGCACAGGGCGATCAGAGCCCATCCCGCAATTTTCATCTTCATGCTCCTCCATTCGGGCCGGTCGGCGGTTCTTTCCGGCCGCTTTCACTGGAAAGCCACCGATATCTGTGTTCTGTATACAGTATATAGGCAATGGAGCAAGTGATGTACGGGGTGGAGCCGATTTCGCGCAGCAGCATCAGCGCCAGCGTCGCGGCCTCCATCCGCGCCATGATCCTGGACGGCCGCCTGGCCGATGGGGAGCGCATCAATGAGGTGAAGCTGGCGGCGGCCTTGGGCGTGAGCCGGACACCGCTGCGCGAAGCCCTGAACCGTCTGGCGTCGGAAGGGACGCTGCTGCGCCTGACCGGCCATGGGCACAGTGTGGCGCCGCTGAGCGTGGCGGAGTTCGACCAGCTTTACGACATCAGGCCGATCCTGGATCCCGCGGCACTGGCGGCCTGCCCGTTGCCGTCGAGGGAGCGGCTGGCCGAACTGGCGGCGATCAATGAGGAATTCCGGAATGCCGGCGATGGCGAGCGGGCCATCGATCTGGACAATCAATGGCATCTGCTGCTGCTGGCCGACTGCCCCAACCGCATCCTGGTCGATATGATCGACACCGTCATTCTGCGGACCCGGCGCTATGAACTGGCCCTGCTGCGCGAACGGCCGCGCGTTCAAGCGGCGAGTGATGACCATGAGCGGATCATGGACGCGCTGGGCCGTGGCGACCTTGCCGGTGCCTGCGACCTGCTGCGGCGGAACATGCAGTGGGGCAAGCAGCCGGTGATGGAGTGGTTGCGGGCGCGGGAGGGGAGGGTACCAGGGCCGTAGGTCAGGTCGAGGGCGAAGCCCGAGCCCTGACAGATATGGCCTTCGATCCGTTCCTGTCAGGGCTCGCTTTGCTCGACCTGACCTACGGCGATCGTCCCCACATACAAAAACCCCCGGCGGATCGCTCCGCCGGGGGTCTTCGCATTCAGGCCGGTTCGGCTGAACGACGCCAGACTTCTTAGAAGTCCATGTCGCCCATGCCGCCCATGCCACCCATGCCGCCGCCGCCGGCCGGGGCCGACTTGGCCGCCGGCTTTTCGGCGATCATGGCTTCGGTGGTGATCAGCAGGCCGGCGATGGAGGCGGCGTCCTGCAGGGCGGCGCGCACGACCTTGGTCGGGTCGATGACGCCGAACTTGAACATGTCGCCATATTCGCCGGTCTGGGCGTTGAAGCCGTGGTTGGTGTCGGCCTGCTCCAGCAGCTTGCCGACGATCACCGAGCCGTCGAAGCCGGCATTCTGGGCGATCTGACGGACCGGGGCCTGCAGGGCCTTGCGGACGATGTCCACACCAAACTTCTGGTCGGCATCGGCCGTCGCCAGGGCTTCCAGGGCCTTGGTGGCGTACAGCAGGGCCACGCCGCCGCCGGCGACGATGCCTTCCTCGACCGCGGCGCGGGTGGCGTGCATCGCGTCGTCAACGCGATCCTTGCGCTCCTTCACCTCGACCTCGGTCGCACCACCGACGCGCAGAACCGCAACACCGCCGGCCAGCTTGGCCAGACGTTCCTGCAGCTTCTCACGGTCATAGTCGCTGGTGGTCTCTTCGATCTGGGCCTTGATCTGGGCGATGCGGGCCTGGATGTCGTCCTTGGAGCCTTCACCATCGACGATCGTGGTGTTGTCCTTGCTGATCGTCACCTTCTTGGCGCGGCCCAGCATGTCCAGCGTCACGTTTTCCAGCTTGATGCCCAGATCTTCGCTGATGACCTGGCCGCCCGTCAGGATGGCCATGTCTTCCAGCATCGCCTTGCGGCGATCACCGAAGCCCGGGGCCTTGACGGCGGCGATCTTCAGGCCGCCACGCAGCTTGTTGACCACCAGCGTGGCCAGGGCCTCGCCTTCGACGTCTTCGGCGACGATGACCAGGGGACGCGAGGACTGCACGACGGCTTCGAGAACCGGCAGCATGGCCTGCAGGCCCGACAGCTTCTTCTCGAACAGCAGGATGTACGGGCTTTCCAGGTCCGCGATCATCTTGTCGGCGTTGGTCACGAAGTACGGCGACAGATAGCCGCGGTCGAACTGCATGCCTTCGACGACGTCCAGCTCGGTGTCCAGGCTCTTGGACTCCTCGACCGTGATCACGCCTTCGTTACCGACGCGGGCCATGGCCTCGGCGATCTTGGCGCCGATGAAGGCCTCGCCATTGGCGGAGATGGTGCCGACCTGGGCGATCTCGTCGTTGGTCGTGACCTTGCGGGAACGGGCCTGGATGTCAGCCACGACGGTGGCGACCGCCAGATCGACGCCGCGCTTCACGTCCATCGGGTTCATGCCGGCGGCGATGGCCTTGGCACCCTCACGCACGATGGCCTGGGCCAGCACGGTGGCGGTGGTGGTGCCGTCGCCGGCCAGATCGGCCGTCTTCTGCGCCACTTCCTTGACCATCTGGGCGCCCATGTTCTCGAACTTGTCAGCCAGTTCGATTTCCTTGGCGACCGAGACACCGTCCTTGGTGATGCGGGGAGCGCCGAAGCTCTTCTCGATCACGACGTTGCGGCCCTTGGGACCCAGGGTGACCTTCACGGCGTCGGCCAGAATGTCCACGCCGCGCAGCATCTTGGCGCGGGCGTCGGAGCCGAACTTAACTTCCTTGGCAGCCATTGCTCTAATCCTTTGAATTCTATGGGGTCAGGCGTAGATCAGGTGATCCGACTCAGGCGTTCAGAACGCCCATGATGTCGCTTTCCTTCATGATCAGGAATTCGACACCGTCGATCTTCACCTCGGTACCCGACCACTTGCCGAACAGGACGCGGTCGCCGGCCTTGACGTCGAGCGCCACCAGCTTGCCGGCCTCGTCGCGGGCACCCGGGCCCACGGCGACCACCTCGCCCTCCTGGGGCTTCTCGGAGGCGGTGTCGGGGATGATGATGCCGCCGGCCGTCTTCTTTTCGGACTCAACGCGCTTGACCACGACGCGGTCGTGCAGCGGACGGAACTTCATAGGATCTCTCCCTGATAAGGCAAAAGGGGGTGGGCGTGAGCCTGTTGTTAGCACTCATGCCCGGTGAGTGCCAGAGACCTAATCATCCCGGCCCCGACTGTCAAGAAGGGCTCTGTCATAATTCGATGACATTGCCATGACCAGGACGGGGCGCGCCGGCCGTTCGGCCGGTTGCCAGCGCCCGCCGGGCGGAGTATGGCAAGGGCATGAACGACGCCGACACCATGTTCCTGTTCGACCGCCCCCTGATCCGCCAGCGCCGCGACCGCGCGGCGGGGGAGATGGGCGCCCATGACTTCCTGCTGCGCGAGGTGGCGGAACGGCTGGGGGAGCGGCTGGACATGATCCGGCGCGACTTCCCCCGTGTCCTGAACCTGGGCTGCCATGGCGGCGAGGTGGAGGGGGTCCTGAAGGGGCGCAACGGCATCGCCCGTATGATCCATGCCGACCTGTCCCCATCCATGGCCCGGCTGGCCGGCGCCAATACCGGCAGCCCGGCCTTGGCCGCGGATGAGGAGGCGCTGCCCTTCGCACCCGGTTCCTTCGACATGGTGATATCCAACCTGTCGCTGCATTGGGTCAACGACCTGCCGGGGGCTTTGATCCAGGTGCGCCAGGCCCTGCGTCCCGACGGGCTGTTCATCGCCGCCATGCTGGGCGGCGACAGCCTGTTCGAGCTGCGCCGGTCGCTAATGGAGGCGGAGATGGAAGTGACGGGCGGCGTGTCGGCCCGGATCAGCCCCATGGCCGGATTGCGCGATGCTGCCGGCCTGCTGCAACGGGCCGGATTCGCCCTGCCGGTGGCCGATATGGATACGCTCACCGTCTCCTACCCCGATCCGTTCCGCCTGATGCGCGATCTGCGCGGCATGGGGGAGGCCAATGCCGCCCTGTCGCGGCTGAAACGGCCGACGCGGCGCGAAGTGATCATCCGGGCCGCCGAACGCTATATGGCGCTGTTCCGGGAAACGGACGGCACCGTGCCGGCGACGTTCGAGGTGATCTTTCTGGCCGGCTGGTCGCCCGACGCGTCGGTGCAGCAGCAGCCAGCCAAGCGGGGCAGCGCCTCGCACCGGTTGGCGGAGGCGCTGAACAGCATCGAACACCCAACGGGCGTGAAGCCGCACTGAGGGTCGTTGTCTCAGGCGCCGGGCGCCCGCATCCGCGGGCTTGGCTCACGCCGCTACCAAGCGGCGGGCCGGCGGTCGCCGGCCTTGGGTGTGGCTGCCCTGGCGCCGGGCGGTTACGGGATCAGGGTCACCGGCTCGCCATTGGCGGGATCAGCCTTCAGGATGCTGACCGGCGTGCCAGCCGGCACGGTCAGCTGATAGGTGACGCCACCCGACAGATAGGCAAAGCAGGCCAGATTGACAGTGCCGTCATCGGCGGGCTGCCGGCTCAGGGGGCATTGCTGGCCACCGATCGTCAGGTCGCGCATCTTGTCGGCACGCGAAGCGGGCAGAGCCAGTTGGATGCGGTGCACACCCTCCCGGCCGGCGGTATAGTCGCACCGGCCCGCCGCGGAGACGGTACACCCCTCCTCCATCCGGTCGGTTGCAGCCTGAGCGGCGGATGACAGGCAGGCAAGGGCCAACAGCCCGGCAAACATGGCCAGGGCGCTGGACCCGCGGATGACGGAAAACATGCAGACCTCTCGCAATCACATTGATGACCGCCCCGGTCTGTGAGTAGAGCAGGAAACAGGCGGAAATCAACCCCCGGCGTGTAGAGCAAGTGTCATACCCAGGATGGGTATTCCGGGTGGGTGTGGGCCATGGGGCCCAAGGAAAGGCGTGACGGCGCCGGCCCGGCATGTTTAAAGGGCCGTCGGAACCCAATCAGGGAAGGCGAGCAATGCCGTCAGAAGAAGATATCGTCGAACGCCTGCGTCGTCGCGCGGCCCGGGCCCGCGACCGCTACCCGGACGAGGCCGACGATCCCGCAACCCTGGTCGGCGGCCTGATCCAGGATTATGAGGCGGCTGCCGACGAGCTGCAGCGCATGCGCGATGCGCTGAAAGACCTGTCGCGACAGGCCCTGCGCGCTATGTTGGGCTGAAATATCCAGTAATTTCCGTGGCTTGCCGACAAAACGCATTTTCTGCGACGAAGCATTTGCACCGGCCGGACCGATGCGCTATGGTCCGCGCCGCCCGGAAATGCTCTCCGGTGCCGGTATGGACCCGTAGCTCAGCTGGATAGAGCGCTGCCCTCCGAAGGCAGAGGCCGATGGTTCGAATCCATTCGGGTCCGCCACTTCTTTCCTAGAATCCCAGATACCCGTGAAGCATCGACGGGGAAATATCCCAGGTCGATCAGGCGCTTGCGCCGCACCAGATGCCTCACCGGGCAGCGCTAAATACCCCGAAAATTCCGGCCATTCCCCCATCGTCCCAGCCGAGTGTCGCACAGCAGCGTCACACAACGCGGGCCGGTGCGGTGGCGATCAGCGTTCATCAAGATGCGCAAGATTGAGGCCTGGGAAATCGATTTTGCTGATCGCATCGAGCAATGTCTGAGGTCGGAACCCGCTGCCATAAAAGTCCGACACCGACGAACCTGTTCCAGCGGACTCCCACCCGCCGAGGGCGTGCACGAGGTCTCGGTGCAGGCCAGCCTCACGAAGGCCGTCCCGAAAATTGTGACGAAAGCTATGGAAGCATGTTTGGGGCCGGTCGGCGCCCGCATTCTGAAGGAAGCGTCGGAACCAGGGGCTGAAAGTGTCAGAAAAATAGCCTGTTTTTGCAAGCCCAACCTCAGGGAAGAGCTTCTTGTCCCCATGAACTCGTCGATCTGACAGGTATCTTCTGAAGCCGGTTTTGATCAGGGACGGATGAACAGGGATTATTCGTTCGCTCGACTTTGTTTTCAGCTTCTTGTCGGAGTGCTTGGTGCCATCCAAATCCCTGTCCGTGATTGTAAAGCAAAGGACACCGTCGAATTCACGGACATCCGACGTATCGAGCTGACACACCTCATTGAGGCGCATCCCTGAGAACAGCGCAATCAACGGAATCCAGAATCTTGCTCCTCGTGGTTTTGCCGAACCGACGACGGCGTAGCCGCTCCCATCATTTTTGCACCCCGAGTAAAGCGGAGCCGAGAAAATCCTGTTGAGTTGGTCGATTGAAAAAGGCTTCCGCTTGTCCCTGCCTCTCACCGGATCATGTACGCGGAGGCCCTGCGCAGGATTCTTCGCGATCAGCTCTTCTTTAACCGCCCAATTTAGGAATCCGCAAAGCTTGTTCATGTAGCCGTTGACCGTTGCTGCGCCTATGCGGTCGCTTCCATCCACGTTGAGATCAGCGATCTCCATCAGCGTCTTCCCGGTGAATTTCTTGAGGGCGTTGGACGGCAGCGCGGTCAGCGTGCTCATGAACCGGCGGCAGACGTCGCGGCTTATTTTCGTCAGCGGGGCTTCGCCGCCTATAATCTCGGTCAATAGGTTGAACGTTGTTCGGTAAGCGAGCAGGGTCTTCGAGGAACGTTTCGAAGCCGAGTCGGCAAGATACTGCTGAAATGCACCGGCCAGAGTGACAGCGTCACCGTCCACAGTTTCGCTTGGCGCACAAACCGGTCGAACGCCGACCAGTTCCGATGAAGCTGCTGGCAATTTAACTTCGTCACTCCCGCTCTCAGGCCCAGCACCTCGCATGGCATCGAATTGGACTTCTATTTCGTAAGCGAGCTTGCGTGCAGCATGGAAGGCATCCTGATACCGCGAAATGCCAAGTGATCTGGAGATGTGGGTCCGGCCGAGCACTGGCACCAGATCGGCAGGAACCCGCATTCGAAACTGATAAACAGCACCCCGCCGCCACAGCCCTGGGAACCGCCGTTTCCGCTGAATGTGCGACACCGTTGTGACACAGGTGCGAACACGATTCTCTGAATGATTACTATTACTTACACCACCGCACCGGCCCGCGTTGTGTGACGCTGCTGTGCGACACTCGGCTGGGACGATGGGGGAATGGCCGGAATTTTCGGGGTATTTAGCGCTGCCCGGTGAGGCATCTGGTGCGGCGCAAGCGCCTGATCGACCTGGGATATTTCCCCGTCGATGCTTCACGGGTATCTGGGATTCTAGGAAAGAAGTGGCGGACCCGAATGGATTCGAACCATCGGCCTCTGCCTTCGGAGCGCCGAGGTTTTTGGCGGAAAAGCACCCAATCATCAAGGTTTCTGCGGGTTTCAGCTTACTGAACTGCACTGATTTTGGCGTCGTTTGGCGGGGGTTTGAGCGATGATTGAGCGATGAAACATCCATTGCAGGGCCCACCGACCCACCTCGAGGATCGCGTCCCACACCTCTCGCCCTCCAGCAACGACATCACCCCACCGACAAACGCCGTCCTGCCTGATACCGGCCGGCTGACATGGACATTGCGGAACGGACCGCGCGGGCCCAAATTATGATCTCTGCCGCGGTGGCGAGCCACGGTACGAACGTAGGACGAGTTGGAGTGCCAAGCATGTCGACACTGGATTTCAGCCATCTTACCACCGAGCAGCGGCTCGACCTGATTGCGGACCTCTGCGACAGCATCGACCATGACGCGGTGCCGCTCACCAACGCCCAGGCCGCTGAGTTGGACCGGCGATTGGCCATGTTGGATGCCGAGCCGGGCGAAGGCCGCGACGCCTTCGAGGCGCTGGCCGACCTTCGCCGTCGCCGCGCGTGATGCGCGTCCGCCTGACGTCTGCCGCCGAGGCCGAACTGGGCGACGCGCTGGCGTGGTACGGAGGCATCCGCGAGGAGCTGGCCTCCCGCTTCCTTGACGAGTTCGAACGTCTGCTGGAGCGCCTGCGCGACAATCCGCATCAGTTTCCCTGTATACGGCGGGACATTCGCCGCGTCGGATTTCGCCGCTTCCCCTATGGGCTGGTTTTCCGCATCCTCCCGGGCGAGGTGGAGATCGTCGCCTGTTTCCATGACCGCCGCGACCCACGCCAGTGGCAGCAGCGCACATGACATGACGGCACAATCCTCATTTGGCCACGGAACTACGCAAATCTTATATCTTCACCCTAAAGGCTGGGGGGTAATGGATGGGCGAGCCTCATCCGCCCACCCTGTCCCAGCGCGTTCCGCACTCTGTCATGCCGTCCATCGTTATGGGCATAGACCCTCTCCGCCGTCTCCATGGTGACATCGACCCATTGACAAGCGTCGAACAGCGGCACGCCGGCTTGCGCCAGATGACTGATACAGGTGTGCCGGAGTATGTGGGGGGTGACGATTTCGGGGTCCAAGCCGGCCGCCCTTGCTGCTGAGGCGAACGACCGCTTAACGTCCCGGATGGGCCGGTTATGCGGTCCGTACTCGAACAGATGCGTGCGGGTCCGCCGACGAGCATGGCGCAAAAACCGGAGAAGCCTGTCGGGAATCTCCAGTCGTCCACGGCGCTTTGCCGTTTCTACCCGACCCGTGGGACGGAAATCGATCACGCCTTTTTCGAGATCGACATGTCCGCCATCGGAATTTGGTGCCCATTGCAGCGTCAGGATCGCCTCTTTCCGGCGTCCCGTGTAGTAGGCGAGGAGAATGAAGAGCGCGAGGTGCCGGCCCGACCTCGCATCCTTCCGCGCCGCCCGGATCAGACGCGCCACCTCTTGACGCGAAAGATAGGCCTCCCGCGGGGCAGATGCGGGCGGACGCCAGACGGTCGGCGCTTCGAGCAGATGGCCCTCCCGCTGGCAGTAAGCCAAGGCGGCGGCAAGCGTGGACAATTCGCGCCTGACCGTTGCTGGGGATACCGCCACCGACCGGTAGCGAGGAGGATGGGACTCCGGGATACGCTCCCATTTCTTACGGGTCTCAAGATATCTGCGACATGTCTCTCCGCGCACCTCAGACACCAGGATATCAGCCCAGAACGGCGACAATGCGTGGATTGCCCATCCGATCCTCTGCGGGTCGGCAGTGGTTGTCGCATGTTGCTCTGCGTAGATGGTCAGTACCTGACCACAGGTCACCGCGTCTGATCGCTTCGCCCTGACGGCCGCCATCTCGTTCTCCACCGCGGTCGCGGCCCGTTGCAGGATGAATTTGGCCAGGGCCAACTCCGCCCCTGCCTTATCCTCAATCGTGCAGCCGGTGGAGATATCGCGCTTCCCCTTCACTGGATCCTGGAAGCGGATGTACCAACGATGCGCCGTCGACCCGGTCGTACATATCGGTACGAGCCGCGGCCCCATCACGCCTTTGCTCGGGTGATTGGTCGGGTGAGCCATCTTTGAATCACCGCGCCTTACGCTTCGTCAACGCATTGGCGACAGCACTCAGCTTCGTCGCGGATGAACAGTAAGATGGACTGTCCTACTCGGAATTCTTCCGGGCATGCGTGTCAGGCTGTCGGGCGGTTTGCAGGAAATTAGTCAGATCGTCATGCGTGACGAATATCCTGCCCGCAATGCGGGTAGGCCGCAACCGACCCGCTGCCACCTCAGCACGCAGGGATCTGGCCGACACCAGCCCGTCAGGGCGAATCATCAACGCTGCTTCTTCAAGGGTATAAAGCATTTCATGGCACCCGGAACCTTATCCACCTAATTGGGCAAATGCTCCGGTCCAGTCATGGTGATCAGCCCTGATGGATTTGTACAGAATGCATAACTGCGCTGCCTTTTTGCAGACCTGAAAGTGCCTAGCGGCTGGCTCCTAAAACGTAGGCTTCGGGCGTAGGCCCAATCTTCCAATTCCATCGCAAGAGGTCGGCGATGGCCTTTGCGGGATGGTCGTGGCCGTGGGCGAGCCCGGCTTGAGGATCGACGTCATTCAGCTTTGTCGTCTCGATGAGGGTGTAGATGGCGGTGGCCCTAACGCCATCGGCATCGGAGCTACAGATTGTCCAATTCCGGCGCCCGACGGCGATGCCGCGCGGGCGCGTTCGGCGGCGTTGTTCGACAGGCATATGCGTCCGTCCTCCAGGAACCGGGTCATGGCACACCAACGGTTCAGGGCGTAGTCCATGGCCTTGGCAGGATCCGACTTGGGCGACAGACTGGCTCGTGTGTGACGCAGCCGTTGCTCCAGATCGTCGATCAGGGGGCGGCTTTTCTCGTGCCGCATTTCAGCGCGTTCCGGATTGGCGCGGCAGGCCAAGTGCCGCTGCAGATGCTCGCCGACGCGGGTGCGGGCATAGTGGTACATAGCGGCGGACGACTCGCTGCCGCCGAACGGCCAGTCATCCCGCACATACACCCATAATCAACCAGTGGCTACCTTAGATCGGATGGGAGGGGGCCGGTGCCTAGCTTACCGCCTCGCGGGACCGACAGGCGAATTTCTCCCGCACATCCTCGCCGACCATCATGGCGAGGGTGTGCGGGGGAAATTCGTAGCAAGCTTGCAGCGATCCTGACCACAACCCGCCCAGACTTGTCTGGGCAGGTCTTGTAACATGAGTGGATGCGGGGGCAGGATTTGACCGACGTTATACCAGGCTTACTGCGTTGATTTAATTACAACATTCTATATCGACTCACTGATGCTTCGACAAGGCATAGTCTCCTCTGGGGCCGATAGCGGACAAGTGGCTTTTCTAGATTCCATCTGACGCCTTTATAAACATCGGGTAGACTCTAAGATTTAAGCCTATTATTATAGATAAAATAATCCAATTACCTATTGATTAATATATTATTAATAAGTAACTATATTTTACATAATTATTATTCAGATTTATATTGTCATGATAATACAGGTAATTGAATTTATATTATAATATTTCTAAAATATTATAGACCCACACGACATCGGTCATGTGCATTAATATACCACTCTTAAAACACCATTATAAGTTATACTTATATAGCAATACACACTAAAAATTTTGTTCCGTGAATAAATGCACACTCATTTATTGTGCAACACAACAAACTTCCTTGACTAGCAGAACGCAACTTGATAGAAATATAATTAATATATACATAAAAGACCATTTGCCGAATAATTTCTCTCATAAGTTTTTATTCCCACACCAATGCAAGATACGCGACACGGGCAATGGAGAAATAAAATGTCGCAAGCCGACCCGAATCCGCAATTACCCCATGAAGCGAAGATCGCGTCATATCTGAAAGGCTTGGCCCCTTCCGGCAATCTCGAAGAGATCGTCGCCGAAGGAACGGCCGGCCAGGGTCGTGAGGCGGCGACAACCCGCCTAGCGCTGACGAAGGTGGCTGGCGGCAAGGAGCTGTCCCCGGAAGAAATGTTCTCGCTTGAAGCGATCATCATTCCAGACAAACGGCCGGCCATCATCATAAGGAACAATGACTACCTGTCCGCCCATTCGCTGTGGACCCATCTGAACGAAGCGGATGTGAAGCAGCGGCTCTCCGCGGCGATCAGGTCCGTGGGCAGGGTGGAACTTCCCCACCACCCCTCGCTTCCCTATGCCGGCACGGGCTTCGCGGTCGGGCCCGATCTGCTGATGACGAACCGCCATGTGGCTGAAATCTTCACGCGCGGCCTGGGCAGCCGGGACCTCACCTTCATAACCGGGCAGATGGCCGGTGTCGATTTCCTTGCCGAACACGAGAACCCGGCACGGCATTTCCTGAAGGTGGCCAAGGTCCTGATGATCCATCCCTATTGGGACATGGCCCTGCTGCAGGTGGAGGGCGGCTCGGCGGGGCTGCCCTGGACCGGATTGAGCGCGACGGCAGCGGGAGAGAATGAGGGCCGGGAAGTGGCGCTCATCGGATACCCGGCGTTCGACAGCCGCAGCCCGGCCGATGTGCAGCATCGGGTGTTCGACGGGATCTACGGCGTCAAGCGGTTGATGCCAGGCACGCTTATGCGCCCGCGACGGATATTGAGCTACAATCACGAGGTGCCGGCGCTGACGCATAACGGCTCCACCCTGGGTGGCGCTTCCGGTTCCATCGTCATCGACATCGCGACCGGGCATGCCGTGGGCCTGCATTTCGCCGGCCGGTACCTGGATGCGAATTTCGCGGTGCCGGCTGCCGAGCTGGCCCGGGACGGGCGCGTCATCGATGCCGGCTTGCGCTTTGTCGGCGTTCCGGTCCGCCAGCCCACCCCGTGGGACAATGTCTGGCGGGCCGTGGACGCGCAGGGCGGAGAGGCGCCGCCGCCCTCTTCCCCTTCCCCGCTCAACCTGGTCCTTCCCGTGGCCGCCGCCCCCCTGACCTTCACGGTTCCGCTGGAAATCTCGATCGATGTGCGGGCGCGGCTGCCCGATGGCGCGGGCCTGCCCGGTACGGCGGACAGGGCCCTGCTTGCCGATGCCGCGGCGGAGAGGATGCAGGAGCCGTACCGGGAAACCGACTATGGCAACCGCCAGGGCTATGATGCCGACTTCCTGGGCTTCCATCTGCCGATGCCGGCGCCCGCCGATCCCTCGGTGCTGGCCCCGACGAAGGACGGCGGCCATGTCCTGGCCTATCACAATTTCTCCATCACCATGCATCGCGCCCGGCGGCTGGCCCTGGTGACCGCGTCCAACCTGGATGCCCGGCCGGCGGCCAAGCGCCCGGGAGACCTTCCGCCGGAGATGTACAGCCGCAAGGGCCTGTCCGGCCTGGGCCCCAACGACCAGGAGAAATGGTTTCCCGACCTGCGCCTGGATGCGGCGTACCAGCTGTCCGACAAGTTCTTCAACAAGGACCGCAAGGCCTTCGACAAGGGCCATCTCGTCCGCCGCGAGGATGTGGCCTGGGGCCGGACCTATGCGGGGATGCGGGCAGCAAACGGCGATACCTACCACATCACCAACTGTTCCCCGCAGGTGGCGGGCTTCAATCGCTCCACCGCCTCCAAGGCCGATGACAATTGGGGCGACCTGGAGAACCTAGTCCTGGCACAGGCCCGGACCCAGCGCCTGACCGTCTTCTCCGGGCCGGTGCTGGCGGCCGATGACCCCGTCTTCATCGGGGTCAACGACGAGGAACAGGTTCGGGTGAAGATCCCGCAGCGCTATTGGAAGGTGGTGGCGGCCAGGGTCGAGGACCGGCTGCACTGCTTCGGGTTCGTCCTGGAACAGGACCTGGACGATGTGGCCTTCGAATTCGTGGCCTCGCCGGCTTGGGGCCCGCGGCTGGTGCCGCTGGCCGATATAGAGGCCATGGCCGGCATCGTCTTCACGCCGGAGATGAGGAAGGCCGACCAGGCGCCCCGTCTGGCCGGGCGGGCGTTGCGTCATGGCATGGCCGGCACAGTCCGGGAGGCGCCGTCGCAGCCCGAGCCGTTCGACCTGGTCCTGACCGACCTTCCCCTGTCCGATTACCGCCGCGAGCAGGATGCCGGCGGCAATGGCGAGGGTATCCGCTTCGCCCTGCGCTATCCCGTCTGCGTAAGGGCCAGCGGACTAGCCGACATCGTGGCGGAGGCCCTGGCGGAGCGGCTGGGGCTGCGGGTGGAGGTGGCGCCGCTGTTTGCCGCCGACGCGGAACTGGATCGCCATCTGCTGCTGACCATTCCCGGTGTAACGCCGCCCGACCGGGCGGACCTGTTCGATCTTGCCCGCTTCATCCTGGCGCCGTCGGAAGCGGAGACTGTCGAGCCCGATCTCGGGTCCGACCTGTTCCAGGCCGACGGCACGGTACCCGGCGACGGATCGCCGGAAAGTGCCGACTGGGCGTTCTGGTGCTGGGCCGGGGACGAGGACAAGCCCGCGGACCGCGACTGGGCGCTGGCCAAGACCAAGGTTCGGGAGGCCTGGGCCAGGTCGGTGCAGATGGGCCGGCCGGCCCGGGGCAAGGGCATCCTGGTCTTCCAGCCGGACACGGGCGTGATCGCCCATCCGGCCCTGCCACCCAACGCGCACTTGCACCCGGCCGCCGCCAACTTGGTCGAAGGCGGTATCGGGCCCATCGACCCCATGACAGGCAGCGGCAATCTGGGCCATGGCACCGGCACCGGCAGCGTCGTCGCCAGTCCGGATGGAGCAGATATGCAGGGGGTCGCGCCGGACTGCACGCTGGTGCCGATCCGCTGCATCCGCTCCGTAGCGGTGTTCGACCAGAGCCGTGTCGCCCAGGCGATCGACCATGCGCGCCGCAACGGTGCCCATGTCATCACCATGAGCCTGGGCGGCGTGTTCAGTTCCGCCTTGCACGATGCCGTTCGCAAGGCCGTCGATGCCGATATCATCGTGGTCGCGGCGGCGGGCAATTGCGTGGGCGAGGTGGTCTGGCCGGCCCGCTACGAGGAGGTCATCGCGGTCGGTGGCGTCAACAGCCTGGACCAGCCCTGGCGGGGGTCCAGCAAGGGCGGGGCCGTGGACATCGCGGGCCCGGCGGAATTCGTCCTGCGGGCCGACGCCCGCCTTGGCACGGTGTCCGGCGGACAGGGAACCTCCTTCGCCACCGCCAACCTTGCCGGGCTGGCGGCCCTCTGGCTGGCCCATCACGGGCGCGACAAGCTGCTGGCCATCCTGCCGGAGGGCGTGCGCCTCCAGCATGTGTTCCGGGCATTGCTGCGCAAGACCGCCCGGGTCCCGGAAGGCTTCGACACCAGCGAACTCGGCGTGGGCATCGTCGATGCGGACGCCCTGCTGGCGGCCGATCCGAAGAGCGTGCTGGGCATTCTGGCCGTCTTGTCCCCCTCGCCCACGAACACAATCCGCCAGGTGGGGGAACTCCTGAGCGGCCTGGTCGGCGACACGGGACTGGAAGCGGTGGGGCCGGCCCTGACGAACCCGATGCAGGCGATGGAACTGGCGGCCGTGGTGCTGGACCGGCTGCGTGCCCGGCGCACGGTGCGCGCGGCGGTGGAGGCGTTGCCGCCGGTGGCGGTCTCCGCCGGGCTGCGGGACAGCCTCGGCTCCGAAGGCGTCGCATTGATGAGAAGGGCGGTGGGCGATGGCGAATGACGATCTTGGGAACCTGCCGGGACTGCCCACCGCGCCGTCCCGGGCCCGCCACATCCTGGGCACGCGGCCGGTCCCCTTCGCGGGCGGCGGGGCACAGGAGGCGGTGGAAGCAGCCGGCGGGGCCATGCGGCTTGGCCCGCCCGACGAAAGGGATATCAGGCAGATCGCCGACCGGCTGGTGAAGGTGAAGGCGGAAGCCGGCGGCTCCCTGGACAGGACGACGGCCACGGGCATCGCGCGGCGCCTGGTGACCCGCGCCCAGAGGGCGATGCGGGCGCTGGAGACCGGTTCCTCTAACGGTTCCATCGGCAGAGACGATGTCTGCGCCCTGGAGGCCGTCATCCATGTGCGCGGGCGCCCCGCCCTGCGGGTCCTGGAGGACGGGCTCGGCATCCCGGATACCGACATGTGGCGCATCATCGCCGACGAGCATCGCCGCACGCTGCTCACCATCTGCCAGTCGGTGGCGGCGGTCCAGGTCTTCGACCAGATATTCTCCAAGCGGGCCAGTCCCTGGATACAGGGCACGGCCTGGATGGTGTCCCATGACCTGGCGATCACCAACAGGCATGTGCTTTTCCCGCCGCTGAACGGCACGGCCATCGCCAGGCGGGTTGCCGGCACCAGCACCGCCCGCACGCGCCGCGACTATGGGGTGATGCTGAATTTCGCCCATGACAATGGACCGGTGAGAGACAGCCTGTACAAGGTGGCCGACATTCCCTTCGTGGCGGCGGATACCGATCCCATCGACGTCGCCATCCTGCGGGTCGAACTGGTCGGCGGCCCTCCCGTCGCACCCCTGCGGCTGTCCCGGCAGGATGAAGGCGACCTGGGCCGCATCTATGTCATCGGCCATCCGGGGCGGATGCCGGAGGTTCCCGACGATGTCATGGCCGTCTTCGGTGATCCCGACGAACGCAAGCGCGTCAGTTTCGGGGAAGTGGTGGAGGTGCCGTCCGCCCCCGCCATCGACATCCCCCACGATGCGTCGACCATCGGCGGGTACTCCGGCGGCGGCCTGTTCGGCTTCCTCGACCAGGCCGTGGAGGGGCTGCATTATTTCGGCAGCACCACCGGCTTCAACCGCGCCATCAAGGCCAGTGCCCTGCTCGGCCATCCGTCGCTCGACCGCTTCCTGAAATGACCGCCATGCCGCTCTCCATCGATATCGATCCGCTTGTCGATCTGATTGACAAGCACATGTCCGAAAGCATGCTGAGCCATGCCGCCAGGAACGCCCTGGGCGCCGAAGGGTTCGACGCCATCGCCAAGGGCTGCATCGGCAGGGAGGACCGCCTTCGGCACATCGCGGCGGCGGTACTGGCACAGGTCGAAGGGGCGGCCCGGACCCGGTTCCTGAGCACGGTCTACGAACAGGTCAAGGATTTCGCCCCGGATCTGCGGGACCATCTGCTGGGAGTGTTGCATCCGGAACAGGCCTCCGCCCTCCAGGCCATGCACGCGCGGCGCGACAGCTTCTTCAAGAGCGCCGATCTGCGCCGCTATTTCAACGAGATCGAACATCAGGTGTGCCTCATCGTCGGGTCCTGCCAGAAGGATGGCGGCGACGAGATAGTCTGCGGCACGGGGTTCCTTGTCGGTCCCGATCTCGTTCTCACCACCATGCACCTGTTCAGGCACGACAACGAACTTTCGACCGTGCCGCAGCGGTTCGAGGTCGTCTTCGACCATGTGCGCGGGCCCGATATCAGCAAACCCGGCCAGCGAAACCCCGGAACATACAGCGTCAACCTGGCATCCGACTGGCTGGTCAAATCCAGCGCCTATCTGGCTGATGACGGGCTGAACGCCAGCACCGATGCGGCCCGGCGCGCGCAATTGTCGGACAACCTGGATTTCGCCTTGGTACGCTTGGCCGTCCGCGTCGGCGATCTGCCGGTCGAGGCCTCGGGCGGGGTGCCGCGGAACTGGGTGAAACTGCCCCTCCAGAAACCGCTTCTGGGCGTGGATGCGCGGATCATCATTTCCCAGCATCCCGGGGGGAATCCGCGCAGGTTCGATGCCGGCCGCTTCAAGGAGTTCTGCTTTTCCGACACCCGTTTTCGGTATGATACCGAAGCGGCGAAGGGATCATCCGGCGCGCCCTGCTTCGACCGTGATCTGGAACTGGTCGGGCTGCACAACGCCGCCTACATGCCGGGTGGCGTCCAGCAAAGCAACCAGGCGGTCATGCTGAACAAGATTAGGCCCCTGATCGAAGATACATTGAAGCCCGATCCGCTCCGGGAAACCACCGGCCCCACAGAACCGGTGCTGAAATGGAAGCTGGATGTCCAGGGCAAGGAGGTCATCATCATCGGCCGCACCGTACTGCTGGAATGGTCGATGAACGCAGCCCGAGAGAGGACGGAGGGGATGATCGACCTGCGCGAGCGCGTCTATTGCGCGCCCTGTCCGGAGCCGGGAGCGGGCAAGACTTTCTCCATCAGCATCGCCCAGGCTCACATGCATTCCCAGGATGTCATGATCGTGTTCGACGCCAGGAACAATCGACTTCCAGGTTCGGTCGAAGCGTTCCTGCGCGCCCTTCTGCAGACACTGGGCATACCCGCCGACGAGATCGACCAGATGCCGCCCCGCCCGTCCCCGCAATTGTCCAACGGTGTCGGTGACGGGGACAAGATCGAACGCTGGCTGTCGAAGCTCTTGCCAGAATGGCTGGACAGGATGCTGGCCACCCACCGGATGCGGCGGATCGATATTCGTGAATCCATGCGGATCACGATGCAACAGCTGGATGGGCAGGGCATTCCTGTTCCGGCGGAAATCCGCCAGATCGCACGGTCGCCAGATGCCGAATGGCGCGACATGCAGCGATGGCGGCTGATCTGGATCGCGATGGATGATGTCCCCTTCGATACGGCACCCACGGAGGTGCAGGAATTGCTGGCAGCCATCATCGATGCGGGACACGCGCATGGGATGTCATTGCCGAATTTGATGCAGCTGCGATGGATGTTCCTGGGCACCAAACCCGGCTTTCTCACGGACGGCGAGGTCACGCTGGAGAAACTTCGGCCCTATCAACTGGATGATAAACAGATGAAATCCGTATTGTCCGGCATATGGCGGGCACGCGGGGAGCAGGTTAATGAGGATCTGTGCGGAATTATGGCCACGGTTTCAGACCACTGGATAAAAAAGATGAAGGACCTGCACCAGCCATTCTCAGCAGCGATGCATGCTACGCAAGAGAGTATCTGGCTTATTTTGAAAGGTTCCGCAAAATGAATACTGAATCCGACATTCCAGAAAGCAAATCATCGTCTCTGGTATCTTTGACATCGTCATCAATCACTTTGACACCCGAGATGAGTGAGCTACTTCTCAAGATCGGCGGAGAGGGCCTGCTTGCCGGCATCGCCGCCATCCCCCTACCCCCACCGCCCCGGCCGCCGGCATGGCCGGCATCCACGCCGGCGAACCTGCAGGCGGCCCTGGCCTATTGCTTCATACTGTCCGACCTCGCACCAGCATCCGCGGAGGCGGACAACACCATCCTGCTGTCCCACGCCGCAGCCATCCAGGTCGGACGGGACAGGCGCCTGCGGCTGTCCGACGAGGCCCGGGCCCATGTCCTGCGCACCGCCACGCCTGCCGCCTTGTCGGAACAACTGGCATCGTCGCGGGACGCGGATCTGCGCGTGATCGCCGGAGTCGGCGAAAATCAGGAGGAACTGGCGTCCGCCTATCTTCGCCAGATGCTGCGCGAGGGCAGGCCCACTATCGCCGACGCGCCGGCCGGCCATCTGCGGGCGGCGGCGAAGGCGCGGGAGGCGTTGTCGATGGTCGATTTCATCGAGCTGCCGTCCCTTGCCGAACTGGAGCGCAGTGCCGGCCTGGCCGAACTGCTGAACCCGCTGCGCGTCGTGATCGGCGCGACGGGCTATGGCGCCGATGCGCCGGGGGACAGGTTCGTCGGCCGTGACGAGGAACTAAGGACATTGCGTATCTTCGTGAATGAATTGAGGTCTGAAAGTAACCTTGAAACGGTCACGCGGTTCGTCAAGACCGCGAGCAACTATTTCAGTAGCGGCAGGCAGCCCGCGCAAATGGTGATGCTTCATGGGCGCGGCGGTCTTGGCAAGTCGGCGCTGGTCGCGAAATTCATGCTGAATCATGCGCTGACGCAAACCGCGAAATTCCCATTCGCCTATCTGGACTTCGACCGCGCCTCGCTGGCGCGCGCCAATCCAATGCAGCTTTTGGCCGAGGTGCGCCGGCAGGTGGCCTTGCAGTTTCCAGAAAAAGCCATGGCTACCGTCCCGAATACGGAGCCTGAACAGTATCTTGAGTTGAAAAGCTTCATCAGTTCTATCCTCGACAGGAGCAGCACCGGCCGTACCTTCCTTCTCGTCCTGGATACGATGGAAATCGTCCAGGCCAATCCGGTTGCCAAACAGAATGTCCTGGCCTTCCTGCATGATTTGGGGCGGAACTTCGCATGGATGCGGATTGTCGTCGCAGGTCGCACGGCCGTGTCTGAACTGAGAAAAGGCAGGTTCCAGGATTGGGTCGCCACCAATCTCGAATTGCAGCCTCTGCCGCATCCGGATGCGGTGAAAATGGTCAATCTCCTGGGGCAGCGTCTGTTGGGAAGCGACTGGAATGAAGCATGGGCCGGACGGATCGCCGGCGCCGCCTCCATGTCCGACAGCCGCCGTGAGCCGCTCGCTCTCCGCCTCAGCGTCGAACTGCTTCGCGGCGCGCCAGCGGAAAAGCGGCCGGAGCTTGTCGAGAAGATCGAGAAGGAGGGGGAGAGGGCTGATCCCCAGTTCGTAGGGTGGCTGTACCAGCAGCGTGTCCTGTCGCATATCAGCGACCCGGATGCGCAGAAGCTGGCCTGGCCCGGCCTCGTCGTGCGAATGATGAGCCGACAAATGGCCCGGGTGGTTCTGGCCCCACTTTGCGGCATCGACCCGAAGCGGATCGATCATGCCTTTGACTCCCTCAGCCAGCAGGTGTGGATCGTATCGCCGCATGGGGACGCAACAGGGCACAGTTCCGACATCATACGGCACAATCCAGAGCTGCGGGCGCGCACGCTGTCGCTCATGCGCTGCCATGACCACCGGCTGTTCCACGCTGTGGGAACGGCCGCCATCAAATTTTTGGAAAATAGCGGTCTGGTTGATCACGTCTCCGACGAGGCGGAGATATTCTATCTGCGCCTCCTCATGGGCGGGGAGGTCGATGATCTTGCCCACCAATGGAAGCCGGAATACGCGCCTTATATGGCCGATGCGGCCGATGATTTCGAACCTGGCAGCAGGACGCAGCGCTATCTTGCCGTCTGGACGGCACAGAAACTGCTGTCCAACGCGGAGATCCGCGAACTGCCTCTGTCGTTGGCCTGCGAGCATATTGTCGCAAAGGGGCGCCCCCTCACTGGCTTGGGGGATGAACATGCGGACAAACGCCTTCTGCATATTGCTCCAGCCTTGTGCACCTACCACTCGTCCAGCCTGTCCGCCGATGAGCGCGGCATTCGCGACACGCTGTTGATCAAGACCGGACAGTGGAAGGGTTTCGACCCTGTTCCCCTCCATGAGCTGTCCCATCCCAATGACGTGGCAGCCCAGGTCTATTTTCTCGCCCGGGATCACGACGCTATAGGACGGGTATCTGGAGGATATCTGGAGGAATTGATGGACTGGTTCGCCCGATACAACCGGGATCGCACGGTCGAACGGGAGAAAGCCATGGCGCATGCCCTGCCAATGTACTGGCGATGTGGAACATACTTGTTCGACAAGATCGATGCAATGCTGGCGGCATCGCTCCACCGCTCCTCCTCGCGCGGGTTCGGTGGATTATCCGGCGTAACCATGGCCCTGGCTTTCGGGCGCAAATGCCTGCGCCCGGCATTGGAGAACTGGCTCGCATCGAGGACAGGGAAGATGCGACTTAAAGCCGTATCTGTTGATCAAATAAAATCCATGATCCGGCACATCAGAACGACATCTGACTATTTTAGGCACAGCGAATTCGACATGGCGTATGAATCATTGATCAAATATTCTTCATCATCTGATACACATGAGAACAACAAGTATGATGATGAAGTAATTCTAGATCATATATACATTGTATTTAAAATTATACACGAAACTATTGATGATGACAATTCTATGACAGTAGATTTTGTAAATAGTTTTTTTAGGGCCAGCAAAAAGGATTGGTTAATTCCAATGACTTTTGCCTTTATCCGAATTTTTCCAAATGAAGATATGGAATGGGGTATGAACGAAATTTTGAATTATAAAAATTCGTGGATCAGAAGGAGATTGAGGAAATCAGAGAGCCGGGAAGTCTTCTCTATCTTAAGGGAATCGGACGAATCCGGATCCTTGCAAATATTGTTGGAATCCTCTCTTGAACGCCTCTTTACGATGAAGTCCGTCAAAGGGAGTTCAATGGAAGACCTGATCCAAATTAGGGAAAGCCTCGCAGGTTGGGCGAAGGCTACATGAGAAATAATTGGCACTGCCTTCTGTTCAGCTTAGGGTCTGTTGACAAAGGTGGGCAACCATAATTTGGCAGCAGCGAGAATGAGGAAGTCGCTGCTTCAGTCATTCCGGGCGGACCATTGTTTGACCCAAAGTCCAAATCGCCCGCCAAATCCCCCTCCCATCACCTCTCGACCCCGGGCGCTGCGCGCCCCGCCCAGGAGGCGCTACCGGGCCGCCTCTGTTCCGGCGCCATTTGCGCCGGGGGGGACTGGCGCTCACGCGCCATAATGCCTTCACGCGCCTTGCAGGCGCTTCCTTGGCAAGCCACCACCGCGTTTCCCCGGGCCTTTCCCTCCCGTCTCAAAGACCGACTACTGGTGATCAACCGATCCCCAAGGGGATCGCTATCCTTCAACTCGATACGCAGGGTGGCGATCTCGTGGAAGGATGTTGACCTGCTCCCTGGAAAAGTGTCCGATGTGAAGTAGAGGCCTCCTGACCGAGGAGGGCTATGAGATGAAGAAGAGCCGTTTCAGCGAGGAGCAGATCATCGGGATCCTGCGGGAGCAGGAGGCCGGTCATAAGA
This sequence comes from Niveispirillum sp. GW835-FHT14G11, assembly GCF_058793615.1. Lineage (NCBI taxonomy): Bacteria > Pseudomonadati > Pseudomonadota > Alphaproteobacteria > Rhodospirillales > Azospirillaceae > Niveispirillum > Niveispirillum sp. GW835-FHT14G11. The sequence goes on along the minus strand of NZ_JBXAFZ010000010.1, from coordinate 55,873 downwards.
CGGTGGATATCTGCCGCCGCCATGGGATATCGGAGGCGACATTCTACGCCTGGAAATCGAAATACGGCGGGTTGGAGGTGTCTGAGGCCAAGCGTCTGAAGGGCTTGGAGGATGAGAACAGCCGTCTGAAGAAGCTTCTGGCCGAGGCGATGCTGGATAACGCCATGCTGCGCGAGGTGGCGGGAAAAAAGTGGTGAGGCCCGCCGCACAGCGCCGGACGGTCGCCCATCTGCGGGCGACGTTCGGTGTCAGCGAGCGGCGGGCCTGCTCTGTTCTGAAGGTGCATCGCCGGACGATCCGCTACCGGTCGCGTCGGGGGGATGACGGTGCCTTGCGGCAAAGGCTGCGGGAACTGGCATCGGAGCGGCGGCGGTTTGGCTACCGGCGTCTGGGCTGTCTGCTGGCCCGGGAGGGGATGGCGGTGAACCACAAGAAGCTGCTGCGGATTTATCGGGAGGAAGGGCTGGCGGTGGGCCGGCGGCGGGGCCGCAAACGCGCGCTGGGCACACGGGCGCCGATGAGCGTACCCCAAGCGCCCAACCAGCGCTGGAGCCTGGATTTCGTGTCCGATGCGTTCAGCGATGGAAGACGGTTCCGCATCCTGGCGGTGGTGGATGATTTCTCACGCGAATGCCTGGCCCTGGTCACGGACACCTCGCTGTCGGGCAAGCGGGTGGCGCGGGAGCTGGACGCCATCATCGCCGCCCGCGGCAAGCCGCTGATGATCGTCAGCGACAATGGCAGCGAGTTCATTTCCAGAGCGATCCTGGCCTGGACGCAGGCTACCGGCGTTGAATGGCATTACATCCAGCCGGGCAAGCCCACGCAGAACGCGTTCGTGGAAAGCTTCAACGGACGCTTGCGCGATGAATGCCTGAATGAAACCCTGTTCCACACGCTGCGGCACGCCCGGCAGGTGCTGGCCGACTGGCGATGCGACTACAACAATATTCGACCCCATTCCACCCTGGGCGGGATGTCGCCCGCCCAGTTCGCAACGTTCAGGAGCGGGGGCATGCCCCCGCTCCTGAACGTCCATCAACACACAAACCAAACCAGAGGACTCTATTTATAGCCGGATACACTTTGGGGAGCAGGTCACATAGACGAGGGGAATCCCCTATTTCCTAATTTGTCACCACGACCTAATGCCTTCTGGGGCGCATTGGAGGTTCCTTTCAACGAATACCCTCCAACCACGCCAGAAAGGCATTGCCCCACTGCGTGCTGGTCGTCCCCTTCCGGCCCAGGCCGAAGCCATGGCCACCCTTCTGGTAGACATGGAGTTCATATGGTCGCCGTGCCTTGATCCAGGCTTCCACGATACCAAAGCCGGCCCGGCCTGAAAGGGGATCGTCGGCTGCCATGGCCAGGAACATAGGTGGGGCGTCAGGGGGAACGTCCCTTGCCTCCATGGGTGGGTAGAGGGGGGCAATGAACGCCGGCTGCGGTTCCTGTGATGGCCATGTAACGACGGCCAGCGTTGTACGCGCACCTGCGGAGAAGCCCATCAGGCCAATCCGGTTGGGATCGACATGCCAGTGCACTGATCGGTCGCGTACCAATCTCAGGGCGGCCCGCGCATCCTCTACCGCATAGGGCGGCGTCACGATCCGCAATCCTTCGCCGGGTTTACCGACCCAGTCTGTCATGCGCTGTGTGGCGAATTTGGCGAATTCCGCTGGTGCGGTTGGGGTTGGGTCTATCCTGTACTTCAGCACGAAGGCGGCAATGCCATGATCGGCCAGCCAACGAGCCACCTGCCAGCCTTCCAAATCCATGGCAAGGGTCATGAAGCCGCCGCCCGGTACTATGACGACAGCGGTGCCATTGCCTTGGCCCGGTGCCGGCAGGACCGGGGTCAGGGTCGCTTCGGTGACATTCCGGACCGTCCGCGCCCCTTCCTTGCCGGTCCAGATTTCGGGGCCGTTGGCATTCGGCACGCTTCCGGTCTCCAGCGGAATGGCTTCGGCAATCTCAAGATTGGCGTTGGCCAGGGCCGGGGAGGCGGCCAGAAGGCACAGGGTCAGAAGGAAGTATTTCATCGGGCCTTCATTCCAGACTGTGGCGGGCCGGCGCGCGGGGCGCCGGCCCAAGGGATTACCAACGCAGCGTCATGGTGACGCCGTAGGTGCGTGGATCACCGTAATAGCTGGTGGTCAGGCCGCCGAAACCAGGTCCGAAATCGATGCCATTGGCCTCGTAGGTGCGGTCCAGCAGGTTCTTGACCCACAGGTTTACCTCGCCGCTGGCGCTGCCGATCTCCAGTTCCGACAGGATCAGATTGGCGTTCATTACGGCGTAGCCGCCCACTGCCGTATCCTTGGCCAACTGGCCCGATCCGATACCATCGGGCGTGATGGCATAGGGGAAGGTGTAATGGCCGGATACTGCGTTGACATCCACCAGGGCCCGCAGGGTGCCGCCCGCCAGTTCACCCAGCAGCACATCAACACTGGCATTGCCGGAATGTTTGGGTGTGAAGGGGAAAGCGCGGTTATCAGCCACGTCGACGCCGCCATCCATATAGGACAGGTATTTGGCATGCAGATAGCCATAGCCGGCCTGCAAGGTCAGCCAGGGTGTCGCCCGTAGTGTCGTTTCCAGTTCCAGACCACTGATCTCGGCCTTGCCGGCGTTACGGACAGACGATTCCGCCGCGCCCGTGGCCGTGAAGACCGATAATTGCATGTCGGAATGCCGGTTCAGGAACAAGGCGCTGTTGAACAGCAGGCGGCCGTCCCACAATGTCGCCTTGGCGCCGGCCTCATAAGAGGCGACTTTTTCCGCGCTGTAGGGGCGCTTCACCTCCGCCACGTTTCCGGCCTCTGCATTGAAGCCACCACTCTTGTAGCCTTCGGCATAACGGGCATAGAGGTTCAGGTTGCGATCCACCGCGAAGTTGGCCGTGACGCTGGGCGTCCAGGCGGCGAAATTCTTGTCGGCTGTCGTGCCCGCCGGCACGATGACGATGTTGGGGCTGCCCAATTGCTGGACCAGCCGGTCGATGGACTTTTCCTCCAGCGTATAGCGCAGGCCGCCGGTCAGGGTCAGGCGGTCATCAAGGATGGGCGGCTTGTAATCAACCTGGCTGTAGGCGGCATAGGCCTTGGTGGTGAAGGCCATGCGGCTGTCCAGATGGGTGGCGCCGAAATAGGTCTGGGGATTGTTGGTTTTGCCATCATCCTCGAAATAATAGAGGCCGACGACATAGTTCACCCGGCCGCCACTGCCTACGGCCTGAAACTCCTGAGAACGGGAGCTGTAGTCGGAGATGCGCTGGGTATGGGCCAGGGGCAGGGGGGAGCCGTCCAGATCCAGCCCGTCGCGCCACGCCAGGTCACGGGCCGCACTGATCGATTTCAGGGTCACGTCATCCAACTCCAGCGTCGCCGTCAGCGTGTGTCCCTGGATACGCGACTTCTCGAAGGAGGGGCCGTCGATGCTGGCCGTGGTCTGCCGGTCAGCATTCACATAAAGGTCCAGCGGGAAACCGAAATAGCTGTTCCCGACCTTGCCGCCCGCATAGGCCGGCGACGCAGGGTCGAAGATGCTGCCGGCCGACACGCGGGTGACCTGGGAATATTTCGGCGTCTGGTCGAACAGGCTGTAATCGAAGCTGTAATCCAGGACGAGGTTTTCCGACAGGTCCAGTGCCACGGCGGCGCGGACGCTGCTGCTGTCCAGCGTCTGCAAATGGCCGGTCGAGGGCTTGCCGGCGGCCAGGACGTTGGGGTAGGGGTTGGCGACGATATCGACCAGACCATCCCGCTTGGCACGCTGGGCCGACAGCTTTACCCGCAGCGGGCCGAAGGAGGGAAGGTCGACGCTGGCCTTGCCCTTCCACAGGCCGTAATTGCCGATGGTGGCGCTGGCCGTGGCCGATCCGTCGCCCTTGGGCTTGGCGCTGACCATGTTGATGGCGCCGGCCAGCGTGTTGCGGCCATAAAGCGTGCCCTGCGGTCCGCGCAGCACTTCCACCCGCTCCAGGTCCACCATGTCGAAGATGGCCCCCTGGGTCTTGCCGATATAGACACCATCGACATAGATGCCGACGGTCGATTCCCAGTTCAGCGACGGGTTGATGGTGACGCCGCCCCGGATGCTGATCTGCGCGCCGGTCGTCGTGCCCGGACTTTCGCGGATCTGCAAATTGGGGACATGAGCTGCCAGGGCGGAGATGTTGGCGACACCCTTGGCCTCCAGCATGTCGGCATCCATCGCGGTCAGGGCGATGGGCACTTCCTGCAAGCGCTCGCTACGCTTCTGGGCGGTGACGACGATCTCCTCCACCATCATGTCCTGGGCGGCGGCGGGAAAAACCGCCAGCGCCAGTGCGGCGACGGAACAGAGCAGCGCCTGGGCGCTGGGGCGAGACGGGTACATGATTGAACTCCCTACGGTCTTGCTTGGCTCACCGGGGCCGCAAGCAGCGTTTCCTCCACAGCTACGCCTCCAGTGATTTTGGCAGGTGCAATTTCGCAATTTTGCGGAATTTAATGATCGTGAAGCTACGCGATATTATGAAATTCCGTCAATGGATATCGAAATGAGAATTGACATAATACGTACTAAAAACTATTAATCTCTACGAAAATCGATCATGCAATTGCGATTGCTGCGGCGATTGGCGAGCCTGAAGCGCCCCCTCACCAATGTCAATGCAGGCTTCGTTTCGATCAACAGGGCCAGCCATCGGTTGGCGATGGTAGGGCTTCCGGGAGTTCAATCGACATGGCATCGGATTTCTCAGTCGCTGAGCAGGTTGCCCTGGTGGAGATACTGGCTGCAGAACTGCATGCGGCCCTGCGGGGGCGGCATGTGGTCGAACCATTGATCGCGCGTCATCCCGGCCTCACGGTGGCTGATGCCTATGCCATCTCGCTGGCCACTCTGCGGCGGCGGGAAGCGGATGGTGAAACGGTTGTCGGCAAGAAGATCGGCGTCACGTCCAAGGCCGTACAGGATATGCTGGGCGTGTTCCAGCCGGATTTCGGTTTCATGACGGACCGGATGATGATCGTCGATGGCACCACCGTGAACATCGCGGCATCCGGCCTGATCCAACCGCGCGCCGAGGCTGAGATGGCCTTCATTCTGAAGCAGGATCTGAGGGGACCCGGCATCACGGCCGAGAATGTGCTGGACGCCACGGAGGCGGTGGTTCCCTGCTTCGAGATCGTGGATAGCCGCATCCGCGACTGGCGCATCGGTATCGTCGATACTGTGGCTGACAACGCGTCATGTGGGGTGTGCGTGCTGGGCAATGCCCGCATCGGTCCGCGCGACCTGGATCTTTCTGCTGTGAAGGCAGTGGTGCGCAAGAACGGCGCCTTCTTGTCGCAAGGCTATGGGTCGGCAGTACAGGGATCGCCGCAGGCGGCCGTGGCCTGGCTGGCCAATACCCTGGGCAGCTTCGGTGTGCCGCTGAAGGCGGGGGAGGTGGTGTTGTCGGGCTCGCTGGTGCCGCTGGAGCCAGCGCGGCCCGGTGACCGGTTCGAAATGGAACTGGAAGGCATCGGTGGGGCCAGCATCGCCTTTGAATGAGATGAATACGCAGACAAGGAGGGATCGCCTTTGACCAAGGTGAAAGTGGCGATCATCGGTTCGGGCAATATCGGCACCGATCTGATGGTCAAGATCGTCCGCCGTTCCAAGGAGATGGAACTGGCGGCCATGGTGGGGATCGACCCCGCGTCGGAAGGGCTGGAACGGGCGCGGCGCCTGGGGGTGCGTGCCGTTGACACTGGCATCGACGGGCTGCGTGCCCTGCCGGACTATGCCGAAATCGGCATCGTGTTCGATGCAACCTCGGCCTATGCCCACAAGGCGCATGACGCGCTGTTGCAGGCCGATGGCAAGCGGGTTGTCGATCTGACGCCGGCGGCCTTGGGACCCTTTACGGTTCCGGCCGTGAACATGGACACACATCTGGACGCGCTGAACGTCAACATGGTGACCTGCGGCGGTCAGGCGACGATCCCCATCGTCGCGGCGGTGTCACGGGTGGCGACCGTCCCTTATGCGGAAATCGTCGCGTCTGTTTCCAGCCGGTCGGCGGGGCCGGGCACGCGGGCGAATATCGATGAGTTCACACGCACCACATCGCGGGCGATCGAGAAGGTGGGCGGGGCGCAGCGCGGCAAGGCGATCATCATCCTGAACCCGGCCGAGCCGCCCATGATCATGCGCGACACAATCTATACACTGAGCCTTGGTCATGACGAGGATGCCATCCGCCGGTCTGTAGAGGAGATGGTGGCCACCGTTCAGCGCTATGTGCCCGGCTATCGCCTGAAGCAGGAAGTGCAGTTCGAGCGATATGGCGACAATAACCGTCTGAAGATCCCGGGCCTGGGTGAATTCGCGGGCCTGAAGACCTCCGTTTTCCTGGAGGTGGAAGGTGCTGGCCACTACCTGCCGCCCTATGCGGGCAATCTTGACATCATGACGGCGGCGGCCGAAGCGACGGGCAATCTGATCGCGCAGCGCCTGCGCCAGGGGAGGGCCGCATGAAGGACCCGGTGAACGAAAAGATCTATATCCAGGACGTGACCCTGCGCGACGGCATGCATGCCATCCGGCACATGTACGGACTGGATCATGTGCGTGCCATCGCCAAGGCTTTAGACCGCGCCGGGGTTGATGCCATCGAGGTGGCGCATGGCGACGGCCTGAACGGTACCAGCTTCAACTACGGCTTCGGCGCCCATACCGACTGGGAGTGGATCGAGGCAGTGGCCGAGGTGCTGGAACGGTCGGTGCTGACCACTCTGCTGCTGCCCGGTGTGGGCACGGTGGAGGAGTTGCAGCGAGCCTATGCGCTGGGCGTGAGGTCCGTGCGGGTGGCCACGCATTGCACGGAGGCTGACGTTTCCAAGCAGCATATTGGTGCCGCCCGTGACCTGGGCATGGATGTCTCCGGCTTCCTGATGATGAGCCATATGATCGAACCGGATGCGCTGGCCGCACAGGCCAAGCTGATGGAAGGCTATGGCGCGCACTGTGTCTATGTAGTCGATAGTGGCGGTGCCCTGGACATGGACGGCGTGGCCGCGCGCCTTCAGGCCTATGATCGGGTGCTGAAACCGGAAACCCAGCGCGGCATGCATGCCCACCACAACCTGTCGCTGGGCGTGGCCAATTCCCTGGTGGCGGTGCAGAACGGGGCCGTGCGCATCGATGCCAGCCTGGCCGGCATGGGGGCAGGGGCCGGCAATGCGCCGCTGGAAGTGTTCATCGCCGCCGCCGCGCGTAAGGGCTGGCAGCATGGATGCGACCTCTATGCCCTGATGGACGCGGCGGAGGAACTGGTGCGGCCGCTGCAGGACCGGCCCGTGCGGGTGGACCGCGAGACACTCAGTCTCGGCTATGCGGGTGTCTATTCCAGCTTCCTGCGTCATGCCGAAGCCGCGTCCAAGACCTATGGCGTTGACACCCGTGTCATCCTGGCGGAACTGGGGCGTCGGCGCATGGTTGGCGGGCAGGAGGACATGATCGTCGACGTAGCGCTCGATATCCTGAAGGAACGCCAAGCCGCTGCGCATTGACAGCAGGAATCCCCCATTTGCGGGGAACTGTCAGAATTGGCAATGCCATCCGCAGGGGGGGACCAATGGGCGACGTTTCTGAGAAGCCGGGCTCTCCCGGCTGGCATTCGGCTGTCGAGGCGGCACTTGTCGTTGATGGACCGGATGCCATGACTTGGCATGACGAGGCCGACCTTGTCGTCATCGGCTATGGCGGGGCCGGCGTTGCCGCCGCGCTGGAGGCGGTGGAAGGCGGGGCCAGCGTCATCGCCGTTGACCGCTTCCATGGGGGCGGGGCTACCGCCATGAATGGCGGCGTGCTCTATGCCGGGGGCGGGACCTCGGTCCAGAGGGAGGCGGGGGTCGAAGACAGCGTAGAGGACATGTACCGCTATCTGCGGTTGGAGACGGAGGGCGTGGTGTCCGACCGCACCCTCCGTCACTTCTGCGAACAAAGCCCAGCCATGGTGGAATGGCTGAAGCAACGCGGCGTCGTCTTCAACAGCCGCACCTATATGAGCAAGACCTCCTACCCTTATTCCGATTACTACCTCTATCATTCTGATAGTTGCCAGGCGCCGGCCTTTGCCGCCGTGGCCAAGCCCGCGCCGCGTGGTCACCGTGTCTTCCTGCCGGCGGCCAACACGGCGATCGGCTATGGCGTCGGCTTGTTCCAGCCCTTGAAGGAGGCGGCCGAACGCCTAGGCGTGCGCTTGATGACCAAGGCGGAATGCCGCCAACTTGTCATGGACCGACAGGGGCGGGTCCTGGGTGTGCGTCTTCTGCAGATACCGCCTGGCACGGCGGAAGCTGCCGAGCATGACCGGCTGGAGGCCAAGGGCACCAAGTTCCTGCTGATGTTCCCGCCGGCCTTTCCCGGTGCCGGCCTGACCAACCTGATCGCAGGCCGGCTGCTGGCCAAGGCACAGGCGCTGGAGCAGGCGCACCGGGTGGAACGGTTCATACGGGCCCGACGCGGCGTATGCCTGTCGGCCGGCGGCTTCATCTTCAACCGCGACATGGTAGCCCACCACGCCCCCAACTATCTGCGGGGCATGCCGTTAGGGTCCATGGGCGATGATGGCAGCGGCATTCGCCTGGGCCAGACGGCGGGCGGGTCGGTGGCCCGTATGCACCATGTCTCCGCCTGGCGCTTCATCAACCCGCCGTTGGCCTGGGCCAAAGGGATGATCGTCGACGGGCGCGGGGAGCGCTATGTCAACGAGATGCTGTATGGCGCTGCCATCGGTCTGAAGATGTGTGAGGAGCACGGGGGCAAGGGCTGGCTGATCCTGGACAGGGCGCTGTATGAGCAGGCTTGGCGACAGGTCACCAAAGAGAAGATCCTCCCTTTCCAGAAATATCCAGCCATGCTGGCCATGTGGTTCGGCCGCAAGAAGGCGGCCAGCCTGACAGAGTTGGCTACCAAATGCGGATTTGATCCGGGCACCTTTGCCGTGTCGGTCGATACCTACAACCACGCTGCCACGGGCAGGGCTCCCGATCCGTTCCGCAAGGGACAGGAGAACATGGCGGTGCTGGAAAGCGGCCCCTTCTATGCCATTGATGTCTCTATCGACGCCAAGCTGTCGCCGCTGCCCACCCTGACCCTGGGCGGGCTGCTGGTGGATGAGGATACGGGGTCGGTGTTGGACGCGGGCGGCAAGGCGGTGGCCGGCCTGTATGCCGCCGGACGCAATGCAGTCGGCATCTGTTCCAATATCTATGTCAGTGGCCTGTCGGCGGCGGATTGCATTTTCTCCGGTCGCCGGGTTGCGCGCGCCATAACGGGTGGATAGGGAACCGGCTTCCACCGATGGGCGGGGCCTATGCACCGATGGACAATGAGCGTGGGAACGATGTCAAGGCAGCAGTGCGCACCCGGGTCAATCTGCTTGCTTTTCAGCCTTCTTCCGGGGCTTGCGCGTCTTCGGCGTTTTGGCCGGCATGGCCGGTGCCGTGGCACCGGCCAGTTCCGCCATGACGACCGGATAGTGGGCGGCCAGGGCCACGTCCGTCAGGCCCATGCCACGGCCGGCGAACCATACGGCCTTGCGGATGAAATCCTGGTCCGTCTCCGGCGTGCTTGGCCGCCCCTTTTCGGCCATGCGCATGGCGTGGGTCATCAGGCCCACATGGGCGATCAGGTCGATCAGCTCGGGCGTGCTGATGCCGGTTTCCACCGCATCGCCATCGCTGATTGCCTGGCGGATCGCCGCATCCGTCGCCGCCAAGGTGCGCCTGACGGCCCGTCGATAGACCAGCCGGGCGAAGGTGCCATCACCTGCCAGGCTGGCGAACATCATGCGCACCCCATCGGCATTGGGTGAGTCCACGCCCAGGACGCTGCTGTGGAACAGTGACACCAGCATGGCGACAAGGCCCCGGGCACCCGGCAACGGCATGCCGATACTGGCGATGCTGCGCTCCTGATCCTCAATGGTGGCGCGCAGCACGGCCCGGTACAGGGCCACCTTGGACGGAAAGTGCCGATAGAGCAACGCCTCCGAGACGGCCGCGGCGGCGGCGATCTGTTGCGTTTTGGCGCCTTCAAAGCCATAGCGTGCGAATACCGATTTGGCGGCATTGACGATGGAGGTGCGGCGGTCGGAGCTGTTGAGACGGGTTCTCATAATGTAACAGATATAGCCCGTGCCTTTACCATACGGAAGGTCGAAATCGGCGGATGTGCATGAAAGTATGTACTTAGTTACCAGTAAAATGCGGTGCGCGCTTGCCCAGCATGGCGGCCACCGCTTCCTTATGATCCTCCGTCGCATGCGCCAGGGCCTGCATGGAGGCGGAGATTTCCAGCAATGCCTCCAGGCTGGTGTCGCGGCCTTGCCAGAGCAGGCGCTTGGTCATGCGCACGGCATGCGGCGGGTTGACAGCGATGCGGCGGGCCAGTGCCTTGGCCGTGTCGAGCAATTCGGTGTCCGGCACGACCTTGGACACCAGGCCACAGGCCAGCGCCTCGGCCGCGTCGATGACATCGCCCGTCAGCGCCATTTCCGCCGCCTTGGAGAAGCCCACGACGCGTGGCAGCAGCCAGGCCCCGCCATCGCCCGGCACGATGCCGACCTTCACGAAACTTTCGGCGAAGCGCGCACTTTCGCCGGCGATGCGAAGGTCGCACATGCAGGCGAGGTCGCATCCGGCTCCGATGGCCGGACCGTTGACGGCGGCGATGACGGGCACGTCCAGCTTGGCGAAGGCCAGCGGGATGCGCTGGATACCATGCTTGTAGTTGCGCCGGGTCTTGGCCGGCAGCGGGTCGTTCAAGCCACCCCGCTGACCCATGGTTTTCAGGTTGCCGCCGGAGGAAAAGGCGCTGCCGGTCCCTGTCAGGATGGCGACGCGCACCGACAGGTCGGTATCGATCCGTTCCAGCGCGTCCAGCACCGCCTCGATCATGTCGGGATCGGAGATCGGGTTGCGGGTTTCCGGCCGGTTCAGGGTCAGGACGGCGATACCGTCGGTTTGTTCAAACAGTACAAGGTCGGACATGGGGACACCCGCAAACAGATAGAATAAGGCTTAGCGCAGGCCAAGGCCGCGCGCGATGATGCCACGCAGGATTTCCCGCGTGCCGCCCCGCAGCGAGAAGCAGGGTGCGTTCAGAATGGCATGGCCCAGCACGGCCTGGAACATGTCATCCGAAGCGCGTGAGGGTTCGCTGCTGATTAATTGCCGGGCGATCTCGGGAATTTCCTGTTCCACAACAGCACCCAGATCCTTCACCAGGGATGCCTGCAGCGCCGGGTCTTCACCCCGTTCCAGCATGCCGGCAACGGACCGTGACAGCCGGCGCAGCACCGACAGATGGGCCCCCAGCCGGCCCAGGATCAGGGTGGCGTGGTCGGAGGTGTCGGGCCCAAGGGCGCGGACCAGTTCGACCAGCAGCACAAAGGTGGACAAGAACCGTTCCGGCCCGCTGCGTTCATAGGCCAGTTCGCTCATCACCTGCTTCCAGCCATGGCCCTCCGGCCCGATCAGGCTGTCGGGCGGCAGCAGCGCGTCCTCGAACACCACCTCGTTGAAATGCCGATCGCCGGCCAGATCGGCGATGGGGCGGATGGTGATGCCGGGCAGCGAGAGATCGACCAGAAGCTGGCTCGTGCCGCCATGGCGGTCATCGGTGTTACCCGTGCGGCAATACAGGATCATGTAATGCGAATGCTGGGCATAGGTCGTCCACAGCTTGGTGCCATTGACACGCCACCCTTCCTCGGTCCGGATGGCACGGGTGCGCACGGCAGCGAGATCGGACCCGCTGTCGGGTTCGCTCATCCCGATGCAGAAGAAGCATTCGCCCGCTGCGATGCGCGGCAGGATCGTGCGCTTCTGCTCCTCTGTCCCGACCTTTAGCAGCAAGGGTGCGCTCTGGCGATCCGCAATCCAATGGGCGGCGACAGGCGCGCCGGCGGCCAGCAGTTCCTCCAGGACGACATATCGTTCCAGGGCCGATCGGCCCTGACCGCCATATTCGGTGGGTAGCGTCATGCCGACCCAGCCGCGCTGGGCCAGCTTGCGACTGAAGTCAGCGTCAAAGCCGCTCCAGGACCGAATGCGTTGCGCGGCCGGCAGGTCGGCCAGTTCCTTGGCCAGAAATTCCCGCACCTCTGCGCGCAGGGCGTCTGTGTCCTGGGACGGGGGCGGTGCCGGAAAGGCGAAATCGTGCATATGTCTCTCCAGCGCGGGCTTACAGCGAGGCGATCAGGGGCCATAGCCCATCGGCCCTGGCCGCCGCCATCCGACGCCCGACCATGCGGTGCCAATAGGCTTCGTTCCCGAATTCCTCTCGCCAGGACCACAGGCGCTTGGTCAGGAAATGCAGGCTGTGTTCATGCGTGAAGCCGATGGCGCCATGGGATTGATGGGCGATGGCGGCGATGGTACCCGCCGCTTCTCCCGCCCGGGCCTTGCCGACCGCGACCGACAAAACCTCGCCCTTTTGCAGCCCGTCGGCAGCAAGATCGGCAGCACCAGTCGCCGCCGCGACCTGTCCCGCCATCACGGCCAGCGATTGCTGAAGGGCCTGGAACTTGCCGATGGTGCGCCCAAATTGCGTGCGTTCATTGGCATAGGCGACGGTCATTTCCAGCACCCGGCGCGATGCCCCGGCCAAGGCGGCGGCGCGCAGCGTGGCCCCCCATTGTTCGATCAGAGCGACATCGGTGCCGGCGGGCAGGGGTGCCACGGCCGTATCGGGCAGGATGACATCGACGGTCAGATCGTCTCGCGGCTCGCCGGCAAGATTGGCACCGGACCGCAACTCAGTGGTGGCGGTGTCCAGGCGGATGGCATGGGGGCGCCCATCGAAGGCGGCCAGCACGGCGATCTGCGTGCTGTGGGCCGCCCACGGAACGCGGTGTGCCGTTCCGTGCAGGCGCCAGGCCGGGCCCTCACGGTCAAGTGTGAAGCTGTCATCCCGATGCACGGGCGCCAGGGTAGCCGGCCCTTCCGCCAGCGGCAGGCAGGATTCCGCCAGCAGCCGGTTGGCCAACATTGTCTCCACCAGGGGCAGGGGCAAGGCAGCGGCACCGGCCAATTGCACCAGCCCGGCGACCTCCGGCCAGGACAGGCCAACGCCGTCAGCCTCCGCCGGCACCAGGGCCAGCGGCAGGCCCAGTTCCGCAAGCTGATCCCATGCAGCGACGTCCCATGCGCCGGTCTCTGCGGCGCGCAGCCGTTCCGGGCTGGACAGGTCGGCAAACAGGCGACCGGCCATGCCTTCGATGATCTCGCTGGTCTCGCTCATGATATCAGGCCTTCAGGCGCGGCGGGGTGACACCGGCGATCTCGCACGCATAATCCAGCAGGGCTGTGAAATCGCGGCCGGCATAGTCGCCACCGCGCGCAGCACCCAGGGCACTGGCGGCGGCCTGACCCACGGGCAGGCCCAGGCGCTGCTGCGCGGCCGCCGACAGGGCCAATTGCAGATCCTTGTAGGCCAGGTCGATGGTGAAGCCGGGGGTCGTGTCGCCCACCAGCACCTTGCTGGGAAAATTGATCATCAACTGGCCGTTGGTGGCGGTGGTGCCGCCCGCGACGGCCTTCATCACCTCAACTGGCAGTCCCAGCTTGGTGCCCAGCAGCAAGGCCTCCGCCGTCAACTGCGCGCCGATCACGGCCAGGTAATTATTGACAATCTTTGTCCGCGTGCCGGACCCGACCGGGCCGCAGCGCAGGAAAGTGGTGCCCATCGCCTGCAGCAGCGGCAGGGCCCGTTCATAATCGGCATCCGCCCCACCGATCATGAACAGGCTTTCACCGCGTTCAGCGTGGCTGACCAGCCGCCCGACAGGCGTGTCGATGAAGGCCACGCCCCTTGCGGCGGCGGCCTTGGCGACATCGTCGGTGGTCTGCGGATCAATGGTGCTCATGTCGATCAGCAGGCTACCGGGCGCCAGGGTAGACAGGACGCCATCGGCCCCCAGGATCACGGCGCGCACATGCGGCGGGGCCGGCAGCATGGTGACGGCGATGGTGGCCCTGGCCACCGCTTCGGCAACGCTGGCCGCCGGTCTGGCACCCAGGGCCACCAGCCGGTCCAGCTTGTCCCGGTCCAGGTCGAAGCCGGTGACGGCGAAGCCCTTGCGGACCAGATTGGAGGCCATGGGCAGTCCCATGGCGCCCAGGCCGATGAAAGCGATCTTTTCCTGCATCTCAGGCATCCTTGCGGGCGGCGACGGCTCAGCCGGTCACGCCATGGTTGATGTAGGCGGTCTTGCCCTCGGTGAAGAACTCGGCCGCCGCACTGCCCTGCTCGCGCGGGCCGTAACCGGAGGGGCCGCGTCCGCCGAAGGGGACGTGGTAATCAATGCCGGCCGTGGCCGCGTTCACCATGACCAGGCCGGCGCGCGAGCGGCGTCGGAACGTCTCGGCAGTCTTCAGGCTGCGGGTGGCGATGGCGCTGGACAGAGCGTGGTCGGCATCATTGGCGATGGCCAGCGCCTGATCCAGCCCGTCGGCCCTGATGATGCAGGCGACGGGGCCGAACACCTCCTCCCGGTTGATGCGCATGGCGTTGTGCGTGCCGGTGAACAGGGTCGGTTGCATGAACCAGCCGAGCCCGTCCAGACGGTTGCCGCCAAAAGCCAGCTCCGCGCCCTCGGCCCTGGCGACATCGACATAGCGCAGGTTCTTTTCCAACTGCGCCTGGGTGACGGCCGGCCCCATGTCGGTCGTGGCATCCATCGGGTCGCCGACCTTCAGGGCGCGCAGCCGGGTCAGCAGCCGCTCGGTGAACGCGTCATGCACCCTGGTATCCACGATGATGCGGCTGGTCGCCGTGCAGCGTTGCCCCGTGGAATGGAAGGCACCCTGCAGGGCAATATCGGCGGCCAGATCCAGGTCGGCATCGTCAGCCACCACCAAAGGGTTCTTGCCGCCCAGTTCCAACTGCACCCGGATCATGCGCGGCAATGACCGGGCCAGGATGGACCGGCCCACGCCGGGCGATCCCGTGAAGCTGACGGCGTCGGCGCCATCGACCAGCACGGGACCCAGCACGGCGCCGTCACCCACTACCAGATTGAACACGCCTGGTGGCAGACCGGCGCGGTGCAGGATGTTGGCCAGTTCCCAGGCGCTGGCCGGCGTCACCTCCGACGGCTTCAACACAACCGTATTGCCAAAGGCCAACGCATAGGCCGTTTTCCAGGCCGGCAGGGCGATGGGGAAGTTCCAGGGTGTGATCAGCGCCACCACCCCCACCGGTTCCCGCGTCACCAGGGCCGTCATGCCGTCGCGCAGGCCGGGCAAGCATTCGCCGGGGCTGCGCAGTGGCTCGCCGGCGGCGTAATGGAAGATTTGGGCGGCGCGCTTCACCTCCCCGATCCCTTCCTTCAGCGTCTTGCCTTCCTCCCGTGTCAGGATGGCGCCCAGTTCGTCGGCGCGGGCCAGCAACTCGTCGCCCACGCGGCGCAGGATGTCGGACCGGGCCTGCGGGTTGAAGGCGGCCCAGCCGGGCAGAGCCGCCCGCGCCGCTGCCAGCGCATCCGCCGCCTGTTCGGATGTGGCCCAGGCGAAATGGCCGACATCCAGGTCCGGGCGGGCCGGGTTCTCATTGCGGCGGACGGTGGCACTTCCCACCTGGTTGCCGGCAATCCAGTTGCCCTTTTCCATGCGGTATCTCCCTCTCACGCGCCGTGTGTCTGTATGATCCCGCGTCGGGTCAAATCATCGACCGTCCCGGTATCCATCCCCAGGATGTCGTGCAGCACCGACCCGGTCTGTCCGCCCAGCCGGGGCGGGGGGTGGCGATAGCTGGCGGGGGTTTCGGAAAGCTTCGCGGGAAAGCCCACCATCGGAACGCTGGTGCCATCATCCAGATCGATGCGGCGCACCAACCCGCGCGCTTCGATCTGGGGGTCGCCAAAGACCTGATTGACGCGGTTGATGGGGCCGCCGGGCACGCCGGCCTCGGCCAGCCTGTCGATCAGGTCCGCCGATGGCCAGACCTTGATGCTGTCGGCCAGCGTGGCCTCCAGTTCCCTGCGGTTGGTCTGGCGACCGGCATTGGTGGCGAAGCGTGGATCGTCCAGCAGATCCTGCCGGCCCAGCAGGCGGCAGAGATTGCGGAACTGCCCGTCATTGCCAACCGCGACGATGATATGGCCGTCCGCCGCCGCAAAACAGCGATAGGGCACGACATTGGGATGGCCATTGCCAAGGCGCCGTGGCACCTGCCCGCCGACCAGCCAGTTCATCGCCTGATTGGCCAGCAGCGATACCTGCGTGTCCAGCAGGGCAAGGTCGATATGCTGCCCCTGGCCGGTCTGGTCACGGTGGCGCAGGGCTGCCAGGATGGAGATGGTGGCATAAAGCCCGGTGAACAGGTCCGACACGGGCACGCCCACCTTCAGCGGTTCGGCGCCGGGGGTGCCGTCGGGCTGTCCCGTCACGCTCATCAGCCCGCTCATCCCCTGGATCAGGAAATCATAGCCGCCCCGCGGGGCATAAGGACCCGTCTGACCGAAGCCGGTGATGGAGCAATAGACAAGACGCGGATTTTCCGCCCGCAGGCTTTCGTAATCCAACCCATAGCGGGCCAGCCCGCCGACCTTGAAATTCTCCAGCACCACGTCGCAATGCCGTGCCAATTGCCGGATCAGGGCCGCTCCTTCCGGGTTGGCGATATCGATGGCGACCGAACGCTTGTTGCGGTTGCAGGCCAGATAATAGGCGCTGAACGGATCGGGATCGCCCGACCCGGTATCCAGATAGGGCGGACCCCAGGAGCGGGTGTCGTCACCCTTTCCGGGCTGTTCAACCTTGATCACCTCGGCCCCCAGGTCGCCCAGGATCTGCGACGACCAGGGACCGGCCAGCACGCGGCTGAGGTCCAGGACACGGATACCGGACAGGGCGGTGGGGGAGGAGGGAATGGACAATGTGGAAACTCTCACGGCTGGGAGGCGGCTGTTATAAAGAAGGGCGGGCCGGCGATGCCGATGTCACCACCGGCCCGCCCAGACCGGCGAGGGGAGGCTCTCACCGAAGCAGGTTGAAATGCGTCAGGTCGGGTTGTCTTGTGACCGCCCAGTAATCGACCAGCCGGTAGGGCCAGGACAGGAAGATGCGGCCCTTGGAATTGTTGTAGTAGCTGTTGGCCTTGGGATGGGTCCAGATCATCTCCTGCATGCGCTTGTCGATGCGGGTGTTGAATTCCTCGAACGCCTCCACCGTCGGCTCAATGGCCTTGGCACCGGCGGCGACCACCGCGTCCAGGCATTCGATGATGTAATGGATCTGGGTTTCGGAGATCAGGTTCTGGCCTGCGGCGTGGTTGGGCGCGCTGTTGGGGCCGACCGTATAGAAAAAGTTGGGGAAGCCCGGCACCGTCACGCCCAGGTAGGAGCGCGGGTCCTCCTCCCCCCAGATAGCGCCCAGGTCCGCCCCGTCACGGCCGACGACCGACAGGGTTCCCAGCATCTTCGATACGTTGAAGCCGGTGGCCAGCGCCAGCACATCGGCCGGCACCCGCGTGCCGTCGGTCAGCACGACACCGTCGGGCTCCACATGGTCGATATGACGGGTCTCCACCGTCACATTGTCGCGCTGAATGGCGTCCAGCCAGCCATCGTCCAGCAGGATGCGCTTGGAGAAGATGGGATGGTCGGGCAGCAGCTTTTCATAAAGGTCCGGCCGGTTGGCGAGTGCTGTCTGAAGCTGGTACTGCGCGAACTGGCGCATGGTCTGGTTATGGGCCGACACCGACATGTCGTCTTGCCAGGTCGGGTCCTTCAGCACATTGATGAACAGGCCGTCGCCCGCGAACCAGAAGACGCGGAAGCGGAACCATTCCCCGAAATGCGGGATGTGGCGCAGGGCGAATTTCATGCCCTCGTCCACCGCCCTGCCGATTTCCGGGTTGCGGATCACCCAGTGGCGGGAACGCTGGAAGATGGTCAGGTGATCCACGATGGGGGCGATGGCGGGGGCCAACTGGTGCCCGCTGGCACCGGTGCCGATCATCACCACCTTCTTGCCTGTCAGATCGACGCCATTGTCCCAGGCGGCCGTGTGCATGGCGGGACCGGCGAAACTGTCCAGGCCCGGAATGTTCGGCATCTGCCAGCGGTTTAGCGGCCCGTGCGCATTGATCACGGCATTGGCGTCGATCACGGTCTCCGTCCCGTCCTGGTGACGGGTGGTGACGCGCCAGAGACCGGCCTGCTCGTCATAATGGCAGGACACGACCCTGGTGTTGAAGATTGTGCGATCGCGGATGCCATATTTGTCGGCCACGCGCAGCAGGTAGGCCTGCATGTCGTGACCCTTGGGGTGGTAATGGTTCCATTCTGGGTTCAGTTCGAACGAGAAGGAATAGAAATGGCTGGGCGTGTCGACGCCCACGCCGGGATAGAGATTCTCGTACCAGGTGCCGCCGACATCGGGGTTCTTTTCGATGATGACATGGTCGTAACCGGCCTCGGCCAGCTTGATCCCGGCCAGGATGCCGGTCATGCCGGCACCGATGACCAGCACCTTGAAGCCGGCGGGACGCTTGCGGCCGGGCTGGTCCAGGCGCGGGGCCGGGATGTCGAACCCCATCTGGTCGAGCAGCATGGGCACGAATTCCTCGTCCACCGGCTCGGCGACATTGACGCTCATCATGCGGCGCATCAGGTCGCGGGGCAGGGGACGTTCGACCGGGGCCGGCACCTGTGTCAGCAGGTCAAACAGCTTTTCCCGCAGTTCCGCCGCCAGTTCCGGCGGCGGGGCCACGGGCTCGGGCGTATAGGGTGACTGGATGAAGGGCTGGAACCGGTCCAACATGGCCGCATCATGCGTATACTGGACATAGACCATCAAGAGTGTGGGCAGGTTCGCCTGTTCCAGCGCCTGACGCAGTCCAGCATGGTCATTTATGGGCAGGGTGCGGTCCGTCGTCGGAGCGTTGGTCACCTGGGTTGCCATTCATCCTCTCCTGGCCGGTCCGTGCCGGCCCCTGTTTCCCTGCGGCCCGACACGGTTGATGCGGTCAGGCGTCCAGAAGCTGTCTTGTCTGTTCGTTGAGCGCCGGGTCGGCCTGACGGCTCAGGAAATCGACGCGGCCGGCGATCATGTCGGCGGTCATGTCGGGGTGGGTGGAGACCCAGAAGCGCCCTTGCGCGATTTGTTCGACGATGCGGCGGCAACCCTCGTCCAGATCCATGCCATAGGTTGCCATCATCTCGCGCATCACGGCGCGGTGACGGGCGGCGGCAGCGGGTTCGCCCTTGCCGGCCTCGACGTCGAAAATGCTGGTCTTCAGCATGCCGGGAAGGACGGAACTGACCTGGATGGGGGCCTTGGCCAACTGCATTTCCAGATACAGACACTCGCTGAACGACTGGATGGCGTGTTTGCTCATGATGTAGGCGGTCTGGGTTGGCATGATGCCGAAGGACCCGACCGAGGCCAGATTGGCGATATAGGCCTGCTGTCCGGCCTTCAGCATATGCGGCACGAAAGCCCGCACACCATGGACGACGCCATGGATATTGATGTTCAGCGTGGCTTCCCAGCGGTCCGCCGGGATTTCCCAGACATATCCGATGGTTTCGATGCCGGCATTGTTGACCAGCAGGCGCACGGCCCCATGCCGGGCGAAGATATCGGTGGCGACGCCGTCCAGTTCGGCCGGCTTCGATACGTCCAGCACCAGCGCCTCTGCCGTGCCGCCGGCGGCACGGATGGACGATGCCGTGGCCTCGGCCCGGTCGCCCGACACATCGGTGACCACCACATGCATGCCCAGCGCACCGACGCGCCGGGCGATGCCGGACCCGATGCCGGCCCCGGCGCCCGTGATGACGGCGACGCCGCCGCCGAACAGTTCTTCTTCCTTGGACATGGGTCAAATCCTGTAAGGGGGGGCGCCGCCATCGCCGGGGCGCCCCCGGTAACGGTTAGTCGCCGAAGCGGTAGCGGACCGACAGGCCGTACATGCGCGGCTCGCCATAGGTGCTGGAGGACGACCCGAAGGACGTATCGGTCAGGTTGGAATTGCTGATGCGGTAGGTCTTGTCGGTCAGGTTGGTGGCGAAGGCCCGCAGATCGATCGGGTAGCCCATGAAATCCTGCCATTCGACCGAGAGGTTCAGCACACCATAGCTGTCCAGCCAGGCGTCGGGTTCGCCCACTTCCGTGGAAACCGAGGTCGAGTACTGCCGGTCGACCCAGGAATAGCCGGCCACGCCCACCAGCGATCCGGCATTGCCCGGCAGCGGATGCTCATAGCGCGCGTTCAGGCTGAACTGGTTCTTCGGCAGGAACGGGAAGGGGATGCAGGACAGATCGGCCTTGATGGCCTGCGCGCCGGGAATATAGGGCGACGGGATGGGCTTGATCCCGGTGCAGGTATCCTTCGTCGTCACCAGCGGATCGGGTGGTACATCGATCAGGAAGGTCTTGTACTTGCCATCGGCCAGCGCGTAGCTGCCCGACAGTTCAAGGCCGTCAACCGGGACGATGGATGCTTCCACTTCGATGCCCCGGATGCGCGCCGTACCGGCATTGAACGTGCGGGCGCCCTGGTCCAGGCCCGCCGGGTTCTGGAAATTATTGAAGGCGTTGTCGGCGCCGGCCCGCTGGATGCCGTCATAATTCAGGTGATAGGCTGCGATGTTGAGGCGGGCGGCCGCGTCGCCGATGTTGAAATCGTTCTTGGAGCCGATTTCATAGTTGGTGACGCGTTCCGGGCCATAGGTCAGGCCTTCCTGGCGCACGCCAACCGGATTGAAACCGCCGGCCTTGTATCCGCGCGAGATCTTGCCGAACACCAGGCTGCCATCGGTGACCGGGTAATTCAGGCCGACATTCCAGGTGGTGGCACTGTTCTTGTCGGACGCGCTCGCCGTGGGGATGTTGAAATAGGTCGGGCCGTAGCGGTTGGCGTCATATTCGTCCCAGGTCCGGCGCAGGCCGGTCGTCAGCTTCAGCCCGTCCAGGCCGGGCGAGACGGCGCCCAGGTCCAGGTCGGTCTGGCCGTATAGCGCCTTGCTTCTGGTTTCCACATCGAACAGCACGACACCGGGGGTGCCGAAATTGAAGCTGCCCTGAGCCTGCGGACCTTCCGGCTGCACATTGGAATAGAAGGCTCCGACGACGCCGATCAGCTTGCCATCCAGGAAGTTGCCCTGGATCTGCGGTTCGACGCTGATCTGGCTGAGGTCGGTGAAAGAAGTGGCGTCGCCGGCCATGCCGTACAGGCCGGGCGAGCCGGCGGGGACGGTGGCCGGGATTTGCGAACTGAGCGCCAGGATGGAGCCGTCCAGGTCCCAGGCATAGCGATGCTTCATCCGCTGATAGCCGACGATGCCCCGGAAGGTCAGTTGATCGGTCAGATCGACGCTGAGCGTGTTGGTGACGCTGTAGACTTCCAGCTTGGAGAAGAGGTCGGTATTGAGTGCGGTTTCACGCGGTCCCAGCGTCTTCTGCCAGGCAAGGATCGACTGGGCGATGGTCGGATCGAAGGAACCGTACAGCGGATCGGTCTGCTGGCGATAGAACAGATTGCCGGCCAGCGTCGTCAGGTTGGTGCCGTTACGCATGCTGGTGAAGGTGAGGCCGCTGCCATTGTCATGGCTCTTGGAATAATAGCCGACCAGATAATTCTCGAAATTGTCGGTCGGCTTCCACAGGATACCGATCCGCGCCGTGTCATAATGCTTGTCGTCATACTCCTCGCCGGCAAATCCGGCGGAGGGTCCCTTGTCGGTCAGCACATACCCGAACGGACCGGGGCCCACATCCTTGGTGAAGCCGTCGCGGTCCACCGTCTTGAACGCCAGGCGCACGGCCAGCGTTTCATCGAACGGCACGTTGAGCACGCCGTCGAATTCCCGGTCGTTGTAATTGCCAAATTGCGCCTGGACATGGCCTTCGAACTTGTCCTTGGGCTTGGCCGGACCCAGCAGGACGGCACCACCCGTGGTGTTCTTGCCGAACAGCGTGCCCTGCGGCCCGCGCAGCACTTCCAGTGATTGCAGGTCGAAGAAGGTGCCGGGGCCGCCCTGGTTGGAGATGACTGAACCCTGGATCAGCGGCACTTCGGCGAAATAGGTCACCACGCCGACGGGGGCCAGATAGGTCTGCCCCTGGCCGCGGATGATGATGGTTTCGGCGTTGCGCGTCGTGCCGTTGGCTGTAATCATCACAGCCGGCACCTTGCCCAGCAGGTCCTGCGGGGAGGCGATATTCTGTTCGCGCAGTGCGGCACCGCCGATCGCCGTGATGGCCGTCGGCACGGCTTGGATATTCTCGGCGCGGCGGTTGGCCGTCACCACGATTTCTTCCAGCACCAGCATATCGGCACTTGATTGCGCGGCCTGGGCCAGGACGGCGCCGGGCATCAGAGAAGCCGCGCTGGACATCAGTAACGCCAGGACCCGACGATCACGCTTCACCATTGTTTCCCCCCTTTTCGGCACTTCGTTCGCGGGCTTGACCCCACGTTGCCTTGATGTTTGACAGGCCGGAGATGTTCGTGCACGGGCCGGGCATCGCTAATATGGCGCCCAAACCGCCCCACACGGGGTGTGAAGCGGCGGCTTCGGCAATGAGTTACGGAGGCGATCCAGTGCGGATGCGCGCCGTCTCATGGCCTTGACCTCCCATGCGTCGCTCGCTCTCCGGCAATGTCGACCGGCCGATTTTGTAAGTATTCACTCACAAAGTCAACATGCGTTATGATAACATTCTTCAACAACGCATATCGACATATCGTCATCATAAAAATCGTCACATGCGAACGATTCATGGCAGTGGGAGGCTTCAGACTCTGGCTCTGCCCTGATCGACAATGGAACAGGGAAGGAGCAAGGTATGGTCCGCAACATTCTCGTCACGGGATCGGCATCGGGAATCGGCCTCGCCACCAGGCAGCGGCTGGAAATGGCGGGTCACCGTGTGATCGGT
The DNA here is from genome assembly GCF_058793615.1 of Niveispirillum sp. GW835-FHT14G11. Lineage (NCBI taxonomy): Bacteria > Pseudomonadati > Pseudomonadota > Alphaproteobacteria > Rhodospirillales > Azospirillaceae > Niveispirillum > Niveispirillum sp. GW835-FHT14G11. Next base: position 32,933 of record NZ_JBXAFZ010000010.1, on the reverse strand, counting down.
GTCGATCTGCGCGACGCGGAGATCCAGGTCGACCTGTCCACGGTCGAGGGCCGCGCCAGAATGGTGGCGCTTGCCGGTGAGATGGCGCCCGCTGGTCTGGACGGTGTGGTGGCGGGGGCGGGGATATCCCGTCCCGACCGGCCGGCCGACACGCTGGCGCTCAATTATTTCGGGGCGGTGGGCACACTGGACGGCTTGCGGCCTCTGTTGGCGCGGGGCCGCCGGCCACGTGCCGTTGCCATCTGTTCCACCGCTGCCCTGCTGCCGTTCGATGCCGCTACGGTGGACGCCTGCCTTGCCCAGGACGAGGCGACGGCCCTGGCAGAGATCACGGCGCGGCCGGAACTGTCCTATTCCACATCCAAGCGCGCGTTGTCGTTGTGGCTGCGCCGTGCCGCCGTGCGCCCGGAATGGGCAGGGTCGGGCATCCTGCTGAACGGTGTTGCTCCGGGCGTGGTGGAGACACCGATGACGGCGCCGCTGCTGGTCGACCCGGAGATGGTGAAGCTGATCGCCATGGCGAACCCGATGGCCGTCAGTGGCTATGCCAAGCCGGAGGAGATCGCGGAGCTGATCACCTTCCTGCTGGACCTGGAAGGGCACTACCTGCTGGGGCAGGTGATCTTCAACGATGGTGGTACCGACGCGCTGATGCGCCCGGATGCCTTCTGAATTCAAATCATGGGGATGAACAAGATGACTGGTCGTTTGGAGGGCAAGGTCGCCCTGGTCACCGGCGCCGCGTCGGGCATTGGGCTGGCCATCACGGAACTGTTCCTGGATCAGGGCGCCCGTGTTGTCGCCACCGACATCCAGGATGAGAAGGGCGCGCGACTGGAGGCGCGTTTTCCCGGACGCCTCACCTATGCTCACTGCGACGTCACAAAGGAGACGGAGATCGCGGCGGCGGTTCAGAAGGCCGTTTCGGCATTCGGCCGGCTGGACGTGCTGGTCAACAACGCCGGCATCTGCGACATGATGGTGACCTTCGCGGATATCGATGCCGACCGCTGGGACTGGAACTTCGCGGTGCTGCTGCGTGGGCCCATGCTGGGCATCAAGCATGCCGAACCGGTGATGGCAGCCGGTGGCGGCGGTTCGATCATCAACATCGCCTCCGTGGCGGCGCTGCAACCGGGATGGGGTCCCGTTACTTATACCACGGCCAAGGCGGGGCTTTTGCAACTCAGCCGGGCGGCGGCAGTGCAACTGGCCGGCAAAGGTATCCGGGTCAACGCCATCTGCCCTGGCATGATCGCGACATCAATCTTTGGGGCGTCGATCGGCCTTGAACGAAACGTGGCCGATCAGATGGCCGCGCGCGTGGCTGATGCGAGCGCGACCGTCCAGCCCATCCAGCGGGCCGGCATGCCCGATGACATCGCGCAGGCTGCCCTCTATCTGGCGGCGCCCGAAGCGGGGTTCGTCACCGGCACACATCTGGTGGTGGATGGCGGTCTCAGCATCGGTCCCCGGCATGCCTGGGACCCCAATACGTCGCCGCCGCTATCGGAACTGTTCAGCGGATAAGGAAAGCTTCATCACCCCGTCATGGCGTTAGCCATGACGGGGTGATCACCATCATGCTTTTGAGGGAGGTCCGGGGTCAGCGGCGTCGCGACAACTCATCGAACAGTTGGGGAACAGGCTTCATTCCGAAGGCCGGCATGCTATCGCCCCGATTTTGGGTTGCGGGCGGCTGGAGGAGATTGTCCATCTTCTGCTGCCAGGATGCCTGGCTGACAGACAGGGTGGCCAACGAAGCCGCCAAGACGAGAAGCGCGGCCAGTGGACCAAACTTCGCCGGTGATTTTGTCATCTGCATGATCATCTTGTCCTCCCAATGTTTTTATGTCGGTTTCGATTGAGATGATGCAGAGCCTGGAGCGTTGATCCCGCCGGTGGTGTCAACCTGGGATCATGCGGCGCGAGCCCTGTACATTGTCTCCGCCCGTGTCTTCAGCGCGCGGGCGGTGTCGTTGAAAGCGCGGCGGACCCATGGGCCGGCAAAGCGCATGACATGGATGCCATTCTCCCCGGTGAAGGCATCGGTGGACAGGTAACGGCATCTGTCAGGCCCAAGTGGGGTAATCACCTGATCGCGACGCGCGGTATAGGGCCAGGCAGGATCATAGAGCTGTTCCCAGGACAGCAGCCGTTCCGGCTCGAAAGCGCAGATATATTCGGTAATGGTCAGCAACTGGCCCGGATTGACATAATCGACCAACGTCATTCGGACCGGCGCGCCCATTTCCAGCGTCGATACGGCGTTGACACAGAACGGGTTCCATTCACCATAGCGCGGCATGTCGGTCAGGATATTCCAGACCACAGACGCGGGCGCGCCGATGTCGACCGGGTCCGACGCGACCAGGATCTCCCGATCATAAACGGCGAACGGATCAAAACTGGACTCGCCCACTGGAATCTCCATTTGCAATGATAAACGCTATGATAATTACGCATGATACCAATGAATGCGCTTTATGAAAAGCGTTGTTCGTCGCATATTGCAAAATTATATGCGGATTGCCATGACGTCCATCGCAACAGCCGGCGCGGTGCGGCGGACGCCGGATGCGATCCCAGTTTTCCTCATAAGTGGAGATTCTGTGGTGTATCAATTTAGATAATCGCTGCATTATCCAGAATATATTACGCATTTTGCGAAAATCTGACCTTGCTCGCCGAGGTCGGGTCGGCGCATTGGTTGCAGCATCGTTCACCGCTCCATGCCTGTTTTGCGTTAGGGAGAACCCGATGATGCCCGACCAATCCGTGATGAAGGCGGCGCTGCAGGCCTATATCGACCGGACCAATGCCGACGATGTCGATGGGCTGATGGCCTTGTTCGCCCCGGATGCGTGGATGGAGGACCCGATTGGCACGCCCGTCAAGAACAGGGCGGAGATGGAAGCGCTGTTTACAAATGGTGTGGCCTATGGCGCGCGCATCACCCCCGTGGCGCCCATCCGGGGCTCCTATGCGGCGGAGGCGGCTGTGGTGTTCGAGGTCGAGTTCACCCCGCCAGGCGGTAAGCGGACCCGTATTCGGTCCCTGGACGTCTGCACCTTCGACGATGGGGGCCTGATCACCAGCCTGCGGGCCTATTTCGGTCCCGACGATATCGAGGAGATCGGTGCGTGACGCGGGACGGCATGCCGATGGTTTCTCTTTGTCTCAACGGTTTCAACGGCTCCCCCTGGTTCGGGGGTAGGGCCGATCTGCCGGCCTGGATCGACGCGTCGGCGGCGGCGGGTTTCACCCTGTTTGCGCCGGATCGGTTTTCGCTTGAAGCCTGGGAGGCCGGCGGCAACAGTCTGAATGATCTGGCGCGGCGCATGCGCGATGCGGGGGTCGGGTGCGGCTTCATCGCCGCTGCCGCCCTTCTGGACGCCGAGGGTGACCCCGGCCCCGATTTGGCGCAGGCCGTGCGGGCGGCGCAAACCCTGGGCGCACCTTTCATCCAGGTGAATGTCGCGGCCCCGCGGGGATCGGCACGTCTGGCGGCCATCGAGACGGCCTGTGCCGCCACGCGTGGGACCGGTATCCGTATCGCCATCGAGTATCTGCCCACCCTGCCGCTGTCGTCCCTGGCGGAGACGCTGGAGATGGTGCGCCATGTCGGGGTGGCGCAGGCTGGTGCCATGATCGATATCTGGCACCACGCGCATGGACCGGATGATTGGCAGGCGCTGGAGACGGTACCGCTGGACGCCATCGCCTATCTTGAATTCTGCGACGCGCTGCCGGCGGTGACGGGGGATCTTCATATGGAAATGATGTCCCGCCGCACCTTTCCCGGTGACGGGGTGCTCGACGTCGCCCGTTTTGCCAGCCTGTTCCGGGCCAGAGGATATGACGGCATGGTCAGCGTGGAAGTGCTGAACGCGCAATGGCGCGGGCGCGATCCCCGGCCCTTTGCCACCCGTGCCCATGCCGGCTCGATCACCTATTGGGAATGACAGGCGGGCGGGGGCACGGGTGCGTGCATCCCGGCACCGCGATGAAGGAGGGCGGAGGATGCTGAAGGTCGAGGCTATGGTCTGTCACGCGCCGGGTGAACCGTTGCGGCTGGAGATGCTCGACCTCCGGCCACCGGCCGATGACGAGGTGCTGGTGGAGATCATGGCCAGCGGGCTGTGCCACACCGACCTCAGCCAGCTTGAAGGCCAGACGGCCCATTTCCCCTTTCCCATCGTGGCGGGGCACGAGGGGGCGGGGATCGTCCGGGAATGCGGCAAGCATGTCACCAATGTCGGTATCGGCGATCATGTGATCCCGCTGGCCATCGGTGAATGCGGCACCTGCGGCCATTGCCGGTCGGGGCGGACCAATTTGTGCGAGACCTTCCTGGCGGAACTGGGCCGGCCAGCCTCCCGCTTCTCCCTGAACGGCCAGCCGGTGTCATCCTATGCCGGGGTGGGCACGCTGGCCCGTTTCGTGGTGATGAAGCAGAGCAATGTCGTGGCCATCCGCAAGGACGTGCCCTTTCACCTTGCCTGCACGCTGGGCTGTGCGGTGGCGACGGGCGTCGGGGCGGCGATCCACACCGCCCATGTCGGGAAGGGGGACGCGGTCGCCGTATTCGGGCTGGGCGGGATCGGCCTGAATGTCGTGCAGGGGGCGCGTCTGGCAGGTGCTTCGCGCATCATTGGCGTGGACCTGAACCCCGACCGTGACGCGCAGGGGCGCCGTTTCGGTCTGACCGACTTCGTCAATCCGAATGAGGAGGATGCGGTCGCGCGCATCCGTACCCTGACCAATGGCGGTGTCGACCACAGCTTCGAATGCGTCGGGCATGCCGGCGTGATGCGTCAGGCGATGGATTGCACCCATGTCGGCTGGGGCTGCTGCACAGTGCTGGGTGTGCCGCCGGAAGGTGAGGAGATGCGCATCCTGCCGTTCAACCTGCAACTCGGCCGCATGATCAAGGGCTCCTTCATGGGCAATGTGAAGCCGCGCAGCCAGCTTCCCCAATGGCTCGACCTATATGTCGAGGGGCGGCTCAATCTGGATGATCTGGTGACCCACCGCCTGCCCATGGCCGATGTGAACAAGGGCTTCGCGCTGATGAAATCCGGCGAGGCGCTGCGGGCTGTTGTCAGCTTTCAGCAGCAGAATGCTGGCGTGGAAGCAGCGTTTTGAGGCCGGGCAAGGCGGCTGGCCCCTATCCCAGGTCGCGGGTCACATCCTCCATGTCCAGCGGGCGGACCAGCATGAAAATGGCGCTCCAGTCGTAATGGTCGTGCCGGGCGGCGCGATCCTGTTCGGCGATCAGGTGGATATCCTCCCGCAGCGCCTCGTACTGCGCCAGGACGCGCATGCGTCCCGCCGGGCTCAGCCGGACCAGATCGGCGACATAGCAGGCATCGACAGTCGCGACTATGCTTTGATGCGCAGCCTCTATCACGACGATACGATCGATGATCACAGCCCGTTCTATCACGGATTGGCGGATGGCTATGTCGCCTGGCTGCCGTCGATGATGGCGACTTGGCGGGCAACCGCGCATTCAGTCGGTAACATGCTGCATCTCATCGACGGCGAGCTGGCGGAGGGTGAGATCGGCGCCAGGGCATGGCATCTGACCCAGGACGGCACCCCGCGAGTTCACCGCCCATGGCCGTTATATCGACCGGTACGCGCGGCGGGCTGGCGTTTGGCGCTTCACACATCGTTCCTTCATCCTGGACTGGTCGGAAGATCGCGTCGTGGCGCCGGGCGACGATTTCGGGACGACGGGCGTGGGAAGGGGGGCAGCCGGCCCGGACGACCCCTGCTATGCGCGCCTGCCGATGTTGCGCGCGGACCGCCTCGCCGGAGGTTGTGGTTGTGCTGGCTGCGGGCAGGGCATGCCAGAAAGGCGGATTATGGCATGAAGCGTTGAATAATGTCGGCGTATCTACGCATATTGAAGAACTTTACGTCCATATCATTCGAATATCGTATTGCATGTGGATTGGGCGGTAGGTACCCTGCGCGAAAAGGGGCACATGCACCCGGCGGCAATAACCTGGGCTGATACACGGCGCCGGGGAGGAAAATCAAGGGATGGAAGCTGTGGTAACGATGTCGGTGGTGACCCGTGCCGGGGATGAGATCAAGATCGAGGGGCAGGTCGGCACAACGGTCATGGAAGCGATCCGGGACGCGGGCGTCGACGAGATGCTGGCGCTGTGCGGCGGCTGCTGTTCCTGTTCCACTTGTCATGTCTATGTGGATGACGCCTTTGCCGCGACGGTGACGCCGGTGACGGAATCGGAGAGTGACCTGCTAGAAGGCTCCGCCCACAAGACGGCGCAGTCGCGGCTGTCGTGCCAGATCAGCATCACCGACAAGGTTGAAGGCCTGCGTGTCACCCTGGCGCCCGAGGATTGATCCGTCGCCATGCATCGGGTGCTGTGCCGGTTTGGGGGATGGATGAGGACGGGGTCGACCAGATGGATGTGGTGATCGTGGGCGGCGGCCATGCCGGCGCGCAAGCGGCGATTTCCTTGCGGCAGGCGCAGTTCCAGGGGCGCATCACCATCATCGGCGATGAGCTGGAGCCCCCCTATGAACGTCCGCCCTTGTCGAAGGAATATCTGTCGGGGGATAAGGGCTTTGACAGGCTGCTGATCAGGCCTCGGCATTTCTGGCAGGAGCGAGGGGTCGAGCTGCGATTGGGACGCAGGGTTGTGGCAGTGGATGCCACGGCACATGCCGTGACGTTTAGTGACGGTTCGGTGCTTGAGTATGGCCGGCTGATCTGGGCCACGGGGGGTGCGCCGCGCCACCTGACTTGCGACGGCCATGACCTGAGCGGCGTACATACCGTGCGGACCCGCGCGGATGTCGACCACATCATGTCGGCGCTGGCGGCGACGGAGCGTGTGGCCATCGTGGGGGGCGGCTATATCGGGCTGGAGGCGGCCGCCGTGCTCCGCAAGTTGGGCAAGAAGGTCACCGTGCTGGAAGCCCTGGACCGGGTTCTGGCGCGTGTCGCCGGTGAGCCCTTGTCCCGCTTCTATGAGACTGAGCACCGGGCCCAGGGCGTCGAGATCCGTCATAATGTCCAGGTGACCGGCATTGAGGGCAAGGACGGCCATGTTGTGGGCATCCGTCTTGCCAATGGCGAGGTGATGCAAGCCGACATGGTGATTGTCGGGATCGGGATCATCCCCGCTGTTGAACCCTTGCTGACGGCGGGGGCGGAGGGCGGGAACGGTGTTGCAGTGGATGCGCGATGCCGGACGAGCCTGCCCGACATTCATGCCATCGGGGATTGCGCATCGCACCGGAACGCCTTTGCGGACGGTGCCTGGATCAGACTGGAATCCGTCCAGAATGCCACCGATCAGGCGATTGTCGCGGCCAAGGACATCATGGGCGGCGATATCGAATACCGGTCCGTGCCCTGGTTCTGGTCCCATCAATATGACCTGCATCTGCAGACCGTCGGCCTGTCGGTCGGCCATGACGAATGCATCCTGCGTGGCGATCCGGCGACACGCAGCTTCTCCATGATCTATCTGAAACAGGGCAGGGTGATCGCCATCGATTGCGTCAACTGCATGAAGGATTACGTACAGGGCAAGAAGCTGGTGGCTGACGGGATGTCGATCGACCCACAGCGGCTGCGGGATGCCGCCACGCCCATCAAGGATATCATCGCCGCGTCGGCGCAATGAACCGCGTCGGCCCATAACGCCGTCCGCGCATCAGGAAGGACAGATCCATGCTTGAGAAGATCGTTCTCAACAATACCACGCTGCAGGTCAGCCCGCTCTGCTATGGCACCAACATGATGGGCACGGCCCTGGATCAGGCGCGATCTTCCGCCCTGCTCGACCGGTTCGTGGCGCTGGGCGGCAATTTCTTTGATACCGCCCGCTCCTATGGTGATTGGATACCGGACGCCCCCGCCGGTGCCAGCGAGCGGGCCATTGGCGCCTGGCTGAAGACCCAGGACCGCAGCAAGATTGTCATCGCTACCAAGGGCGGGCAGATGGATTACCGCGCCGGTGATTGGCGCAACCGGGCCAATCCCGCTGACGTGACCAAGGATCTGAATGAGAGCCTGGATCATCTGGGCGTGGACCAGATCGATCTCTACTGGCTGCATGCTGACAATCCGGCCGTCCCGGTGGGTGAGTTGATCGACAGCCTGATTGCACATCAGAGGGCCGGCCGCATCCGCTATTTCGGTGCGTCGAACTGGTCGGCGGACCGGGTGTTGGAAGCCCAGGCCTATGCGAAGTCGGTCGGGCACCCTGGGTTCGCGGCAGTACAGCCCTTCTGGGGCCTGGGCAAGCCCAACGCCGAAGCTGCCGCCGCTCAGGGCTATGTGCTGTATTACGAGGATGGCATGGCCGCCGCCCACCAGGCCGGGCTGACCATGATCCCCTATTGCGGTCAGAGCCGGGGCTTCTTCACCAAGGTCGATGCCGACGGGGAAGAGGCGTTGCCCGATCATCTCAAGGCATTCTACGTCAATGACACAAACCGGGCACGGCTGGCCGTGGCACAGGCCCTGGCGGTCAAGCATGGCGTCAGCATCAACGAGATTGTCTTGGCCTATCTGATCGACCAGCCATTGCAGACCATCCCCATCATCGGGGCCAGCCGGCCGGAGCAACTGACTGAAAGTGTCAAGGCCATCGGCGTCAAGCTCAGCGCCGAGGAAATCGCCCAGTTGCAGGTGGCCTGACGCGCCATTTCGGGCCGGCGGCGGGTTCTCACGGAGGAAACAATGCTGCTCAAGGATAAGGTCGTCGTCATCACCGGCGTCGGGCCGGGCATGGGACAGGCCATGGCCAGGATCGCTTCGGCGGAGGGCGCCAAGGTGGCGCTGGCAGCGCGCAACAAGGACTTCCTTGACGCGGTGGTGTCGGACATCACGGCGTCGGGCGGGCAGGCCATCGCCGTGCAGACCGATGTCAGCGATGCCGGTCACTGCACGCGGCTGGTAGCGGCGACCATTGATGCGTTCGGTCGGATCGATGGTCTGGTCAACAGCGCCTATGCCGGCGGGGAGATGGGGTCGCTGGAAACCACGGATGTGGAGAAATGGGCCCAGGTCATCGACGTCACCTGCCTGGGCGCCGTACGGATGGCACAGGCGGTGGCACCGCAGATGAAGGCGCAGGGTGGCGGGGCGATTGTGAATATCGCCACGATGCAGGCGCAGAAGCATCTGCCCGGTGGCTCGCTCTCCTATGCGGTGTCGAAGGGCGCGCTGGTGACGGCTTCGCGCCAACTGGCGGCTGAACTCGGCCCCTACAATATCCGGGTCAATGCCACGCGGATGGGGTGGTTGTGGGGAGCGCCGGTGCGCAACGCCCTGAAGGAGATGGCGCAACACGCCGGAACAACGGTGGAGGCCATTGCCGCCGGTGTCGCGCAGAACATTCCCCTGCGCGTGATCCCGCCAGAGGAGGAGTGTGGCCGCACTGTCCTGATGTTCGTATCGGATTACACGAAGATGGTGACGGGTGCGGTGCTGGATGTGAATGGCGGGGAATGGATGGCCCCGTGATCCGGGGAGGCATAAAAGGCGGGGGGAGCGGGACGTGAGCGAGGATATGTCCGCCGGTAATGCCGGCGACGTGCGTCTGGCCCAGACATGGCGCAGTTTCTGCGAGCGTCTGGCAGAGGCGGGGGAGGTGCTTCTGCGCGAGCAGGCGCCGACCAACCCGCTGGATCAGGCGGAAGGCGTGCGTTATCTCAGCCGTCTGACTCGCACGGCACTGAACATGCTGGTGGATTCATCCGACCCTGATTTCCCCCGCATCTTCCTGCTGACCGACGACACGATCAAGATCGGGGCCGACAATCCGGACAATCTGTATCAACAGGTCGTGGTCAGGGGCGACCGGGATTATCGTATCCGGGGCACGCGCGGCACCGTTCCCTATCTCAGCATCGGCAGCAAGGCCAACCGTTACGCCATCGACGGCACCATGGCCTCAACCGGGGAGATCGAGTTTTCTGACATGGTATTCGACGCCGATGGCGGGTTCGAGATCCTGGTCAGCCGGGAGCCCAAGCCCGGCAATTGGCTGCCCATGGCGGACGATACGACGCTGCTGATCATCCGTCAGACCTTTGACGACAAGGCCACGCAGGTGCCGGCCGATATCCGGATTGAGCGGGTGGGGGAGCCTAAGGTGCCGGCCCTGCTGACCCCGGAAAAGATCGAGGCGCAGTTAAGCGGGGTAGCGGCCTGGGTGCGCGGTACCGCCAACACCTTCGCCAACTGGTCGGAATGGTTCAAGGCCACGCCCAACCGTTTCTATGAGGCCGACCAGTCAATTTTCTGGCGGGCCGGTGGCGACCCGAAGATCTGGTACGGGCACCTTTATTATGACCTCCAGCCCGGCGAGGCGCTGGTTCTGGAGGCCACACCGCCGAAATGCCGGTTCTGGAATTTCCAGCTTGATAATTGGTGGATGGAATCGCTCGACCATGTGAACCAGAGGATCTGGATCAACGGATCGAAGGCGCGGTACGAGGCGGATGGCCGCGTCGTTCTGGTCTGCGCCGATGTCGATCCGGGCTTCGGCAACTGGATTGACCTGGCCGGTCATCGCAGCGGCACCGCGCTCTGGCGTTGGATCGAGGCGGAGGCCCATCCCGTGCCGACCTGCCGCGTGGTGAAGCTGTAAGGTCATCGGGGTGCTGCCACACTCCCATCCGGGGGTATGGCAGCACTCCACACGGTTCAGGCCCCGGAGTTGACCGCATCCAGGGCTGCGCGCACGGATGGCGCGTGACAGGGCCGGCAGATCAGCAGGTCGGGCATATAGGTGTCGCGCTGGTTATAGACCAGCGGCGACCCGTCAATGCGTGAGATATGCAGTCCGTGGGCGCGCGCCACGGCGGCGGGGGCACAACTGTCCCACTCATACTGGCCGCCGGAATGCAGGTAGATGTCGGCCTGGCCGAGGATCACCGCCATGGCTTTTGCGCCGGCCGAGCCCATCGGCACCAGTTCTGCCCCCAGCATTTCCGCCACCGCTACGGCTTCCTTCGCCGGCCGGGTGCGGGAGACGACCATCCGCAGCCTTTCCGGCGCTGTTGGGACACTGACGGTGCGGTCGGAGCGCAGGACCATGCCACCGTCAAGGCCGGGCAGGGCAACGGCGCCGATCAAGGGTGCGCCGTCGATGGCCAGGGCGACATGCACCGCCCAGTCGGGCCGCACCTCCCCATATTCGCGGGTACCATCGACGGGATCGATGATCCAGACGCGGGATTTGTGCAGCCGTTCGGGATTGTCCTTCTCCTCCTCCGACAGTAGGCCGTCATCGGGGCGGGCCGCCCGGATGGCATGGACCAGGAACTGGTTGGCCGTCTGGTCGCCAGCCTTGCCCAGCGCCTTTGGATCGAACAGCCCTGATGCGCGGACCTCCAGCAGGATGCGCCCGGCCGTTTCGGCCAGATGTGCTGCGAGTTCGGCGTCGGTCATGGTATTTGCGTTGGTCATGGGGTCTGTGCTCACGGGATCAGGCGGGCAATGATGGCGTCGGCGGCCTGCTCGGCGGTCATCACACTGGTGTCGATGCGCACTTCGGGGTCGACCGGTGGTTCATAGGGGCTGTCGATGCCGGTGAAGTTCTTCAGCTTGCCGGCGCGCGCCTTGGCGTAAAGGCCCTTGACGTCACGCGCTTCGGCGTCCGCCAGGGCTGTGTCGATATGAACCTCGATGAATTCACCGGGCTGCATCATCTGGCGAACCATGTCGCGTTCGGACCGGAACGGCGAGATGAAGGCGGTGATGACGATTAGGCCGGCATCGGTCATCAGCTTCGCCACCTCGCCCACGCGGCGGATATTCTCCACCCGGTCGGCATTGGTGAAGCCCAGGTCGCGGTTCAGCCCATGGCGCACATTGTCGCCATCCAGCAGGAAGGTGTGGCGGTTCATCCGCGCCAGCTTCCGTTCCACCAGATTGGCGATGGTCGATTTCCCGGCCCCCGACAGGCCGGTGAGCCACAGCACGGCGGGCTTCTGGTTCTTGATGGCGGCATGATGCTCGCGCGTCACGTCCAGGGCCTGCCAATGTACATTGTCGGCCCGGCGCAGCGCGAAATGCAGCATGCCCGCCGCCACCGTGGCGTTGGTCATCTTGTCGATCAGGATGAGGCCGCCCAGGTCGCGGCTGTCGGCATAGGCATCGAACGGGATCGGCCGGTCGGTCGATAGATTGGCGACGCCGATGGCGTTGAGATCCAGCGTTTTCGCCGCCAGGTGTTCCATCGTGTTAACATTGACCTGATATTTGGGATGCTGGATCGTCGCGGTGACTGTCTGGGTACCAATCTTCAGCCAGTAGGGACGGCCGGGCAGCATCTCCGCCTCGTCCATCCAGACGATCCTCACCTCGAACTGGTCAGCAACCTGGGGCGGGCTGTCGGCGGCAGCGATGACGTCGCCGCGCGAACAATCGACCTCGTCGGCCAATGTCAGGGTGACAGACTGCCCGGCCACGGCCTGATCGAGATCGCCGTCCAGCGTGACGATGCGCCGGACCGTCGATGTCTTGCCCGACGGCAGGATGCGGATGGCGTCGCCGGGCCGGACCGACCCGGTACCGATCAGGCCGGAGAAGCCACGGAAATCCAGGTTGGGGCGGTTGACCCATTGAACGGCCATGCGGAACGGCTTGCGCGCGTCGGCGGTCGCGTCGATCTCCACCGCTTCCAGATGCTGCATCAGGGAGGGACCTTGATACCAGGGCGTGTTCGCGCTGGGTGTGGTGATATTGTCGCCCTTGAAGCCGGAAATCGGCAGGGCCAAGAAGTCATGGATGCCGATCGTGTGCGCGAAGGCAGCGTAATCCTTCACGATGGCATCGAATACCGGCTGACTGTACCCGACCAGATCCATCTTGTTCACGGCCAGCACGATGTTCTTGATGCCGATCAGATGCGCCAGATAGGAGTGACGGCGGGTCTGCGTCAGCACGCCCTTGCGCGCATCGATCAGGATGATGGCAAGATCGGCCGTGGACGCGCCGGTCACCATGTTGCGCGTATATTGTTCGTGCCCCGGCGTGTCGGCCACGATGAATTTGCGCTTTTCGGTCGCGAAGAAACGATAGGCGACGTCGATGGTGATGCCCTGCTCGCGCTCCGCCGCCAGGCCGTCGACCAGCAGCGCGAAGTCGATCTCCTGCCCCTGGGTGCCGACACGCCGGCTGTCCGCCTCCAGGGCGGCCAACTGATCCTCGAAGATCATCTTGCTGTCATAGAGCAAGCGACCGATCAGCGTCGATTTGCCGTCATCGACCGATCCGCAGGTGATGAAGCGCAGCATCGTCTTGTGACGGTGCGTTTCAAGGTAGGTGTCTATATCCTGCGCGATCAGGGCATCGGTCCTGTAGACGGGATCGGCCGTCAGGGGTCGGAAAGCGGTCATGTCGCTACCTCGTCATGCCGGGGCTTGGCCGGCATTGCATTGATCTGAAAGGGAAGGCGACGCGCAGCGTCAGAAATAGCCTTCCTGCTTCTTCTTCTCCATGCTGGCGTCGCCGGCATCCTTGTCGATGGCGCGGCCTTGCCGTTCGCTGGTCGTGGTCAGCAGCATTTCCTGGATGATCTCAGGCAGGGTCCTCGCCTGGCTTTCGACCGCCCCCGTCAGGGGGTAACAACCCAGCGTGCGGAACCGGATGGACCGTTGCACCGGCACTTCGCCTTCATTCAGACGGAACCGGTCGTCATCCACCATCAGCAGCAATCCATCGCGCTCCACCGTGGGGCGCGGGGCCGCGAAATAGAGGGGGACGATGTCGATGCCTTCCAGATGGATATATTGCCAGATGTCCAGTTCGGTCCAGTTGCTGATCGGGAAGACGCGGATCGATTCACCCTTGGCCTTGCGCGCATTGTAAAGCCGCCAGAGTTCGGGCCGCTGCGCCTTCGGGTCCCAGCGGTGCGAGGCGGTGCGGAAGGAGAAGATGCGTTCCTTGGCCCGGCTCTTCTCCTCGTCCCGTCGCGCGCCGCCAAAGGCCGCATCGAAACCGTGCAGGGTCAGCGCCTGCTTCAGCCCCTCCGTCTTCCACATGTCGGTATGCAGGGCGCCGTGATCGAAGGGATTGATGCCCCGCTCCACCGCCTCCGGGTTCTGGTAGACCAGCAGTTCCATGCCCGCATCCGCTGCCGCCTGGTCGCGCAGGGCGTACATGTCGCGGAATTTCCACGTCGTATCGACATGCAATAACGGAAAGGGCGGCGGGGACGGATAGAAGGCCTTCTTCGCCAGATGCAGCATCACGGCGCTGTCCTTGCCCACCGAATAGAGCATGACGGGTTTTCCTGCCTCAGACACCACTTCACGCATGATGTGGATAGCCTCGGATTCAAGGCGCTGGAGGTGGGTGAGCTCTGGGATGGTCATGTCCTCAACCTGTTCTTGTTCGTCAGAAGACGCTGTTTGTCGTCCCTCGACATGCCATGTTCCCGACCGGTATAAAGCCCCCATCTGGGGGGTGATCGCGATGAATCTGCCAACGGGCGACGATCTTCTGACCGCGATCCATGAGGGGCCGTTTGAACAGCCGCTCTGGTCGAGCTTTCTGGAGCGCTTGCGGGCACAGTTGCAGGCAAATTATGTCAGCCTGATCTTCCGTCCGCCGGACCGGAATGCTGGCGATCCGGTGGAACTGTTTGCCGGCAGCCGTTCGCCCCCGGCATTGCGCCAGCTTTACCAGCAACAGATTTACAGCGATCCCTTGCCGTATTTCCGGCTGCGAGAGGGGCGCGTCTATGCGCTGTCGGAACTGCTGGACATGCAGGACCCGCGGCATTGCACGTTTTTTCAGGATTTGCTGGTGCCAAGCGGCATGCGCCGGGGCCGGATCGTCAGGGTCACCGAGCCGCAGGGCGTCAGTGCCTGGCTGTGCGCGGCGCGCGACGAACCGGAATTCACCGCCGCCAACAGCGCCTTGTTGAGCGCGCTGGTCCCCCATATACGAGGTGCTTTACGCACCTATGTTGCGATCGAAAAGGAACGGTTCCGGGCCAGCGTGGCGACGCAGGCGGTGCAGCGCCTGAATTTCGGATGGATCAGCCTGGACCGGCAGGGGCGCATCGTGGAGGCGAGCGCGCATGCTGAGCATCTGCTACGCCATTGTCCGGAATTGTGCCGGGATCGGCAGGGGCGGCTGACGGGCAGGCGGGTGGCGCTGGGCAAGGAACTGGACGTTGTGATCCGGGAATGCGCGGATAATGTCCAGGCCCGTCCCCGCGCCCTGCCGGTGAGCCGCGACCCGTGGGTGGATATGCTGGTCGTGCCGGCCCAGCGGGAACTGGCTCCCACCGGCCCGGCCCCGGTGGCCATTGCCTATCTGCATGGCGACAGCGAGTCGGTTGCCGACCGGCACGAGCAGATCGCCGAACTGTTCGGCTTGCTGCCCAGCGAGGCGCGGCTGGCCTATGCGCTCAGCCGTGGCATGACGATTGTGGAAGCAGCCGCCCATCTGGGCCTGTCGGAGCAGACGGCGCGCAGCTATTCCAAGACGATCTATGCCAAGATGGGCGCCCGCGGCCAGTCCGACCTGATCCGCTTCATCTTGGCCAGCGTTTTGGCTTTGGCGTGACAAGGGTTTCGAACTGGGTACAGGCAAACAATCATGGCCATGTGCTGTGAATATGCGTAATGTCTATATGTTCATAAAACGCATATAGCGAGTGACGCATGTTGTCGTTACAGGAAATCTCCGACCGGCTTGAGATTCAGGATCTTCTGGCCCGGTACGCCCACGCGATTGATGAACGGGATTGGGACGGGCTGGACCATGTGTTCACGCCCGATGCCCGGATCGACTATAGTGAGGCCGGAGGCATAAAAGGCGATTACCCCGAGATAAAACGATGGCTGCCCATGGCGCTGGAGCGCTTTCCATCATTCCAGCACATGGTCGCCACCTCCAAGCTGACATTGAATGGCGACCATGCCGCTTGCCGCAGCATTCTGTTCAACCCCATGGTCCATCGGGGAGCTGACGGGGCCGATCAGGTGTTCTTCATCGGGCTGTGGTACAAGGACACGCTGGTACGTACGCCGGATGGTTGGCGGATAACCGAGCGGCGTGAAGAGATGAGCTATATTCACAATGCGCCCGCAATGGCGCCGGTACCGGGGCTTGAAAGCGCCGGGTGAGCCGATCCCGACCTATAGGGGCGGATAGTCCGTATATCCCCGTGCGTCATCACCATGCCCACTATAAATCGTATCCCGATCCGGACGGGAAAGCGGGGCATTGCGGTAGAAACGTTCGACCAGATCAGGGTTGCTGATGTAGGGCCGACCGAAGGACACCGCGTCAACGCCCCCCCCATCCAGCAGGGCCTGGGCCGTGTCGCGCTTCAGATTGTTGTTGGCGATCACGGGGCCGGTCCAGTGCGACCTGACCAGGGCCAGCGCGTCCAGTTCCGGCGTCGGGGCGTGGATGACATGCAAATAGGCCAACCCCAGTGGACCGGCCGCCCGCAGCAGCGCGCCATAGGTTGTGGTGGGGTCGTCATCGTGCATGTCATTGTAGGGGTTGTTGGGGAATATGCGGAAACCCACCCGGTCGGCGCCGATGGCTCCGGCCATGCCCTCCAGCACCTCCACCACGAAGCGGATGCGGTTGGTAGCGCCGCCGCCATATCTGTCGGTGCGTTGGTTGCTGCCGGTCGACAGGAACTGCATGGGCAGATAACCACTGGTGCAGTGCAATTCCACCCCCTCCATTCCGGCGGCGCGGGCGTTGCGCGCAGCCTGGACAAACTCCGCGATCACGGCCGGGATTTCGGCGGTTTCCAGGGCGCGGGGCATTTCCGGTGGCACGGGTACGCCATCGGGACCAGGAACCGGATCGCGCGACGCGATGGCGGATGGTGCCACCGTGTCAGCATCGGCATCCTTGTTGGCGCGGACAGAGACGCGACCCACATGCATGATCTGCATCACCATGCCTCCGCCAGCACCTTGCACTGCGCCCGCCACCTCGCGCCAGCCGGCGATTTGCGCCGTGCTGTGGATGCCCGGCGTCCGCCAGTAGCCCTTGCCGGCAGGGCTGGGCTGCACCCCTTCGGTGATGATCAGGCCGGCGCTGGCCCGCTGCCGGTAATATTCCACCATCAGGGCCGTGGGTACATCGCCCGACCCCGCCCGGTCGCGGGTCATTGGCGCCATGACGATGCGGTTGGACAGGTTGATCGCGCCCAGCCGCACGGGTGAGAAGATATCCACCATGGTCTCTCAAATTCTTTCACAATGCGTATTAGATCTAGTATATCACGACGCATATGGATGAGGCTATGGTCAGTCATCAACGAAATCGGCGAATCAGCGCGGAGCGATAGAATGTCTGGATCATTGCGGGATGTCGCCACCACTCCCCTGGCTGGACAGGCGCGCTGGATGCTGCTGCGCGCCTTCCTGGCACAGAACGTCGTGATCGGATGTGCATTCGGGGGCTTCAGTGTCAGCGTACTGGCCATCCAGGAGCGGTTTGAGGCAACGCGCGGGTTAGCCGCCATGGGTCTAGCCCTCACCGTCCTTGCCATGGGGCTTCTGGGTCCGGTGTCGGCGCGTCTGATCATCCGTAACGGGTTGCGGACGACCATGCTGCTGGGGTTGCTGTTATCGGGAAGCGGCTACGTACTGCTTGCGGCTGCACCGAATATGACGGTGGTGCTTGCCGCGTATGGCCTGCTGATCGGCCCAGGTCTGGCGCTGTGCGGGTCCGTTCCGACCAGCCTGCTGGCGGGTGGATGGTATCCGCAGCGGCGTGGCCGGGCCGTGGGTCTTGCCAATGTCCCGCTGTTGATCGCGCTCATTCCATTGCTGGGCCTGGGCATCATCCAGCGTTTCGGCCTGCCGTCATTTTTCCTGGCGCTGGCAGCGCTGCATCTGCTGCTGCTGCCTTTCCTTCTAGGTATTGCCGACCCACCGTCGGTTCCCCGTTCAACCGTTGACGGGAAGAAAGGCGACCATGCCACGACCGCGCCTGCCGACGCGCGCGCCGTTCTTTCCCGCCCATTATTCTGGGTGATGGTGCTGGGCGGCGGAACCTTGAACGCGGCGGGGATCACCGGCATTTCCCACATGGTCGCGCTCGCGGTGGAAAAGGGTGTGCAGGTCGATCTGGCGGCCTTGCTTGTTTCGGTAATGGGGGCGGCGGCTATCCTGGGGTCCATGCTGTCGGGCTTTCTGGCCGACCGGATCGGCGCGGCGCGGACCCTTGCGCTGGTGGGCAGCGGCTTTGCCGCAAGCTGGCTGGTCATCGGCACGTCAAGCTGGTTGCCGGCCATGATCCCGGCGGTGTTCGTCCTGGGTATCTGCGGTCCGGCAATCTATCCGCCGGTCAATATCATGGCAGCCCAGGCCTTCGGCATCGCCGCCCTGCCACGTGCGATTGGCTTTTTCGGCCTGTTCACCCTGCCGCTGACCTTCTGCCTGCCGCCGGCAGCGGGCTGGGTGCGCGACATCACGGGGGATTATGGTCTGGTGACGATCATCGTCATCGGCGCATGCGGGGCGGTGGCGGCACTGTTCCTGCTGGTGGCGCGGGCAATGGGCCGCTCTGCCCGTAAAGCGCCATCGTTCGGGGTCGCTTAGAGCGTATTTCCGGTGACCGGAAACGCCCTGCTAACCTTGCGTTTTCCTCAAACGCCGGCGCCCGTCGCGCGTTGCCGGAAAATGTGTGGCGGCAGGCCGGTCACCCGCCGGAAGACACGCGCGAAGCTGTTGGGATGCGGAAACCCGCACGCAAAGGCGATATTCTTCACCGGCCAATCGGTGCTGACCAGTAAATCCTTGGCGCGTTCGATCCGTGAATTCTCCACATATTTGGCGATGGTGGTGCCGGTCAGGGCCTGGAACTGCCGATGCAGGTGGCGAGGGCTGACGCCGCACAAGGCGGCGAGGTCAGCGGCCGATGGCGGTTCTCCCCCTTCGGCGACCCGTTCGCGTATCCGTCGATATTGCCAGGCGGCCATCCGACCGCTGGCCGGAGTATGGGGTTGCCGCTCGAACAGGCGGCGCATCTCGATCACCAGCAGACTGAAAAGGGCATCCAGCGCATCGACCGACCGATCCACCTCATTGGTGAGTTCGCGATAGGCCAGCCGCATAAGCGCGCGCAGGCCGTCGCTGCGTATATCCAACAGTGATTGCAGGAACCGCAGGGGCGGAGGGCGGTCACCCCCCAGGATTGAAACTGCAACGGTGGGGGCGAAGACAGCGCGCATGACGCGGATATGGCCGCCTTCGCCCCGGCCATGCAGGGCCACATCCGGGTAACGGACGAACAAGGTCCCCATGAAGCAGTGCTGGCCCGGCGCGATGTCGGGGAACTCTGCCGATGCGTCCGCTGAATGCGGCGGCAACGACATTTCCAGCATCAGATCGGTTTCCGTGCGCCGGAAATCGATCATGTCAGGGAAGTGCCATTCGACCAGTTCCAGCCGCCCATCGGCAAGCGCGATCTGGTGAAGGGTCGCAGGTGTGAAATCCATGGTGGCAGTCCGGAGCAGGGGAAAAAGCCATTAGCACGATTAGCGCCGAATGTCCCTTTCTGTTCCAGCCCTCGAATGGGAGGTGGAGTGGGCCGCTGCTAAAATCCGGGCAACGATTTTAGGGAGGAATGATCAATGAAAGTGGTCGTCAACCTGGCGGTCTGCCAGGGACATGCCCGCTGCGAGGATTTGTGTCCGGAGGTGTTCTCCACCGACGCGGTCCTGGGCAAATGCGTCATCAACGAGCCGGAATTTCCGTCCGAGCTTGAGGCCAAGGTGCGGCTGGCCATCCGCAATTGCCCGGAAGGCGCCTTGCGCATCGTGAAGGGAGCCGCGTCATGAGCCTGCTGTGGCAACCGTCCCCGCCCGATCATGTGCCCGTCGACCTGATCGTCGATTTCGATTTCTTCCATATCCCCGAAGGACTGAACGACCCGGCGGAGATCTGGCACGGGCTGGTCCGCCGGAAAGTGCCGTCCATCTTCTATACGCCGCATAATGGCGGCCACTGGGTGTTCCTGAATTACGCCGATATCGTCGAAGCCTATCGCGACCATACGGTGTTTTCCACCCATCAGACGCCGATCCCACCGATCGAGCCGTTTCCCACCATGCAGCCGCAGGGTGTCGATCCGCCCGATCACAATATCTTCCGCCAGCTTCTGGCCCCGATGTTCACGCCGCTGGCCGTGCGCCGGATGACGGAGGGGCTTCAGCACCGGGCAGAGGGGCTGATCTCCGGTTTTGCCGGTCGCAGTGGTTGCGACTTCATCGCCGATTATGCGTCGAAGTTCCCCACCGGTACCTTCCTGGATCTGTTCGGCCTGCCCGAAGAACGGCTGCCAGAATTCCTGCGCATCGCCAATACCTTCTTCCGCAGCACCGACCCGGCCATCCGCGCCGCGAACGTGACGGAGATCTATGGTGTGCTGGAGGAACTGTTCCGGGAGAAGGAACGCAATCCAGGCAATGACATCGCCTCGACCATCGTCAATGCCCGCACGCCAGAGGGCAAGCAGCATGCCTGGCACGATATCCTGAATTGCGGCTTCCTGCTGTTCGTGGCCGGGCTGGACACTGTGACCAACACCATGGCCTATGTCTGGCGTTATCTGGCGACCACCCCGGCCGCCCGCGCGCATTTCCGCGACAAGCTGGATGATCCGGCAGCCTTCCTGCTGGCCATTGAGGAGTTGATGCGCATCAACGCCGTCTCGAACCTCTATCGCCGGGTCACGCATGATTGCGAATTCCGGGGCATCCAGTTGAAGCGCAACGACCGCGTAGTGCTGCCCAATACGGTGGCCAACCGCGATCCGGCGGTTTTCGAGAACCCGCAGACCATCGACCTCGACCGCAAGGTCAACAACCATGTGACCTTTGGTGTCGGACCTCATCGCTGCATGGGATCGCATCTGGCCAAGCGGGAAATCATGATCTCGCTTCAGGAATGGCTGAAGCAGATCCCCGACTTCCAGTTGGCCGAGGATCAGGAAGCCTTTTCCGCCTTCGGCGGCGCCGTTATGGGCTTTGAATCGCTGAAGCTGGTCTGGTAGGGGCCGGGTCGAAGGGAACATGGCGTGCGACCGGGAAAGTTTCCTTGCGAGGAAACTTTCCCGGTCGCTTTCAGCCATCTGATCAAGGGTAGGCCCTAACTCCGCACGCGCGGGCGGGGCAGGGGGGCGTCCCGGCGCATGGTCTCGATGAAGCGGTCCAGGGGGGCGGGTGGGGCGACGGGGCCATCATGGGGCTTGCCGTCGCGCGCCCAATAGTCCTTCCAGGAGGGGAACAGGTCGTGGAAGCTGCCTTCGTAGGGCGGCACGCCGGGCCAGCGCATCTTGCGCTGGCCGATGGGCGGCTTGTTGAGGTCGCTGGCGTACCAGTAGAGCGGCAGGCGGCGGCGGAAATACCAGCGCCCGTCGATCCGCTCATACTTGTCGAAATACATCATCTGCATGATGACCCATTCCGGTCCGCTTTCATGCTCGTTCTTGGAATAGACGACGCCCTGGGCATGGTCGGCATCATCGAAATCGATGATATGGCCGCCGATATGGTGGGAGGTGCCGTCGAACTGTATCGAATGCGTCTCGTCGAACCAGTCGCGCAGCGCCTTGCGACCGGTCTTGCCGCCGCCGACCTTCACATCCTCGGGGAACAACCCCACCCAGGCGTCTGAATCGCGCATGTCCAGCGCCAGCGCGTATTTCGCGGGCAGTTGACGGATGGCGTCCAGCGATTCCAGCCGGTCGATCCGGGCTTCCAGCGTCATGGTCATGTGATGTCGTCCGGATCATCGGATATAGCGGGCGCGGTAATCCGCGAAGGCCTGCTTGATCGCCGCCTCGTCCAAGCCGAAACGTTCCAGCGAATAGTCATGCGCGGGTCGTTGTTCCCGCTGATTACCTTCCATGAATTCGGTCAGGGCGGCATCGGTGTCGGGACCGGTCGGGATGCCCATTCGGTCCAGTACGCGCCTGGCCTCCTGCAGTGGCGTCCGGGCCACCGCACGGTAATCGATGTCGATGAACCGTTCCTCGCCAATGCGCACGCGCGCCGTCTCGAACCGTTGCATCCACTCGATCAGGCGGGCCAGCCAGAATGCACCAACCTCCGCGTCCGATATCCGGGCGCCGAGCTTGTAGAGGGTGGCCTGCATGCTGACATAGGAGGGCACGGTCTGCAGCGGGTCGCGGTGGGTCATGATCAGCAGCGCGTCGGGGAACGCCTTGGCCGCCAATTCGGCATAGGGCAGGTTCGACGGGCTTTTCAGGATCCAGCGTTTGCCGCGACGCGACGGCTCCTGCCATTGCAGGTATTTCAGAATGGTCTTCAGGTCCTCATGCCCACGGGACTGGTCATAGGCGTTCAGCCAGCGGGCGAAACTGGGCACGAAGGTCATGCCCTCCACCATGGTGCTGACAAACATCTGGCCCAGGATCAGGATTTCCTCGTCCGGCGCCTCCGGGTCGAGCGGGTGGATGGAGGCCAGTTCCGGGGCCGCGTTCAGCCAGCCGTCGATCATCGCCTGGGCATAGGCGCGGCGTTCGACCGGGTCGCCGGGCTTTTCGTTCGGGAATGGCGCGAAATTCTGCGCCTCGAACCAGCGGATGGCCGTCATGCCGGGTGCCTGGGCCAGCAGGCGGTGGAAAATCGTGCTGCCGGTACGCGGAAGTCCCAGGATGATGCCGGCGACCTCCACCCGCTCGTCAAGAATGTCGGGGTGGCGTTTGATGTCGTCCACCATGCGCAGCCGGCTGGTCAGCCCCTTGATAATCACCTCTGTCTGCATGGCAAGGCCCTGTGCCGTCAGGCGGCCTTCCTGATTGGCGGCGGCGATGTAACGGTCCATCGGCTCCAGGAACCAGGTGTCGCCGAAATCGTCCAGACCCGCGCGGTCGGATGCTGCCCGCAACAGGGCGTCACGGTCAAAATGGGCCGGCATTGCCTGTTGATCGGCCATGGTGCGCTCTCTCCCGGAGTCTATGAATGATACTGTCTGCTGTTGGGCATATTGTGCGTCAATACGAACAAATCTTCAATTTCATTCGACGAATGCGTATAAATCTGTTAAAAAATATACGCAGAACATTGAGTGGAGAGGCGTTATGAGCCCTGATCTGGAGGCCCGGATTGCGCGGCTGGAGGATATCCAGGCGATCCAGGCATTGAAGGCGCGCTATGTCCGCGCCTGCGACCGCAAGCAACCGGAGATCGTCAGGAACTGTTTCACTGCCGATGCAGTCATCGATTTCGAAGGTTTTCCGCTGTTCACCGACCCGGACGCCTTCGCCGCGATCTTTCAGCAATGGGGCTGCCGGCCCAACATCGTGGACATGCATCATCTCAGCAATGCCATCGTCGAACTGACCGGCCCGGACAAGGCCACCGGATGGTTCGATCTGCACTTCTTTCAGATCGACACCGACACCAGACGGCACACCCAGTTGGCCGTCAATTACGAGGATGAATTCGTCCGTGTCGGGGATCAGTGGCGGATCACCCGGTCGGTCAGCCGCCGCATGTCCATGCTGGTCAAGCAGGTGGACGAGAAGGGCGCCGAGCAGGTGCTGGTCGCCGCCCGCTCCGACATTGAAGTCCCGCCCGCGCCGCCGCGATGAGACGGCGCGGGATCCAGGGCCCTGACCTATCGGTCAGGGCTGGTTGGCACCCATCGCATGCCGGCCCGCGATATAGCCGAAGGTCATGGCCGGCCCCAGGGTGACACCGGCACCGGGATAACTTTCGCCCATCACAGAGGCGGCGTTGTTCCCCACGGCATAGAGGCCGGCAATCACCTGATCGTCGCGGTCCAGGACGCGGGCATGTTCGTCGGTGACGATGCCGCCATTGGTGCCGATATCGCCGCCATGGATAGGAAGCGCATAGAAGGGCCCCTTCTCGATGGGGGCCAGCGTGGGGTTTGGCTTCACCCGCTGGTCACCATACATCCGGTCATAAGCGGGGCCACCCCGGTCGAATTCACTGTCCACCCCTTTGCGCGCATCGGCGTTGAACCGTTCCAGCGTGGCCTTGAGGGTGGCCGGCGGCACGCCGATGGCTTCGGCCAGCTTCTCCACCGTCGGGGCCTTCTTCAGCACCTGGCGCACCCCCGCCGGGTGCAGGGCGTCGGGGATCAGCGGCAGCAGCGCGCCGGCCGGGTATTTGTGGCGGTAGGTGGCGTCGAACACGAACCAGGAGGGGTTGGTCTGGCCACCCTCCCGCTCCATCGCGATCATCTGCTTGCCCACCACATGATAGGACGCGGCCTCATTCAGATACCGCTTGCCCTGCCGGTTGACCATGATGCAGCCGGGCAGGGCGCGTTCGATGGAGGAGAGGCGGGCCCGATCCTCACCCGGAACGCGGAAGACCGGGGCCGACCATGTGGATTGTAGATTGCGCATGCCGGCGCCAATCCGGTCGGCCGCCAGGATGCTGTCGCCGGTATTGTTGACCTGCGAGCCGCTGATCTCCGGATCATCGGAACCCGGTAGATATTTGGCCCGCATCTCGCGATTGCGCTCAAACCCGCCGGCCGCCAGGATCACCCCGCGACTTGTCCCGACTCGTACCTTCTTGCCGTCCTGCATGACGACGGCACCGGTCACGCGCCCGTCCTGGACTACCAGATCCAGCAGCGGCGTTTCCAGCCAGACGGGGATGCCGCGTTGCTTGATGGCCATCCACAGCCCGCCGACCAGGGCGTTGCCCAGAGTCAGGCGCCGATCCTTGCGTGACCGGAAACGGTGGGGAAGGTCGCTGACATAGTCCCACAGCATCCTGGCCAGCACCTTCTGCCATCCCTTGTTGCGGAACAGCAGATAGTGGGTGTCGGCGAAACTCCAGTTGATGACGCCACCCAGGCTGGCGGCGGGCGAGGGGCCGCGCAGCTTCAGGATATCGTCACCCAATTGGCGACCGTCGAAGGTGCGCGGCAGATGGGTGCGGAACCCATGTTTCCCGCCCGGATACTCGACATGGTAATCGGGATAGGGCACGCTGTCATACCGCACGGGTGTATTGACCTGCAGCCAGCGCAGCATTTCCGGGGCGTGGCGGATGAAGGCGCGGATCACCCCGTCCGGCACATTGGGCGCGCTTTGTGGGCGGACATAAGTGAAGGCGTCCTCGGCGCTATCCTCCAGGCCGGCCGCACGCGCCTCATCACTGCACGGAATCCAGATGCCGCCGCCGGACGTGGCCGAGGTGCCGCCGAATTCCGCCGCCTTTTCGATCACCAGCACCTTGCCGTGCGCGTCGGCGGCGTTGATGGCGGCGGTCAGGCCGCCAGCGCCGGAGCCCACCACAAGCACGTCGACCTCGTGATCCCAAAGGTCTGCCCCTGCCATTCCCTACCCCTGTCGTGATCGTGTTGTTCATTCGGTTTGATGATGTATGCTACGCAAATCATCAATATCACGGGCAATGTTTATATGATATCCCGGCCGGCCTCCATGATATTCTTCGCGTCATGGAGATATCCCGGCGACTGACCGGGTGCTGACATGCCAACAGCTTGCCAATAGCATAGACCGCGCCACCGGGCGCCGTGGGGAGAGAACATGGCCGACACCTATGATTTCATCATTGTGGGCGCGGGCTCGGCGGGCTGCGTCCTAGCCGGCCGGCTGTCCGCGGACCCGCGCAACAAGGTCTTGCTGATCGAGGCGGGCGGGCATGACCGCAGTGTCTTCATCCAGGCGCCCGGCGGCCTGCTGCCGATCATGTATGGTGGCCTGTTCCAGTGGATGCATGTCAGCGTTCCCCAGAAACATGCCGGTGACCGGCAGATGTATACCCCGCGCGGCAAGGTGCTGGGCGGCTCCTCCTCGATCAACGGCATGGTCTATGACCGGGGCGCGCGCAGCGATTATGACCTGTGGCGGCAATTGGGGAACGAGGGGTGGAGCTTTGACGATGTGCTGCCCTATTTCCGCAAGCTGGAGGATTACCGGCCGGGCGGCGACGCCACCTATCACGGGCGTGGCGGACCGGTACTGGTCACCCGGCCGGGCATCGTCCACCCGCTGGCCCGCGCGTTTGCGGCGGCGGCGCAGGCGGCGGGCGTTCCCTATAATGACGATACCAATGGCGCTGCGCGCGAAGGGGTCGGCCCCGCTGATGTGACGGCATCGGCCGGGCGGCGGTGGAGTGCCGCACGCGCCTATCTGCGGCCGGCGCGCGGGCGGCCCAACCTGCATGTCGTGACCGAGGCGCATGTGGAGCGGGTCGTGGTTACCAACCGGCGGGCAACGGGCGTCACCTATAGCCGTAAGGGCACACGGGTCACGGCGCAGGCCACGCGTGAGGTGATCGTGTCGGCCGGGGCCATCCATTCGCCCCATGTCCTGATGCTGTCCGGCATCGGGGAGGGCGCGCATCTGGCAGCGCACGGCGTGCCGGTGGTGCATGACCTTCCCGGCGTCGGGCAGAATTACCGCGACCATGTGGCGGTCACGGTCAAGCAGGCCTGCACCCAGCCCATCTCCATGTTCAATTTCTTCAACCCGCTGGTGGCGGCGAAGGGGATCGTCAATTTCCTGCTGTTCCGCCGAGGGCCCCTGGCCAATCCGCCGGCCGAGGTGTCCGCCTATCTGCGCACCATGCCCGGATCGGCGGAACCGGACGTGAAAGTGCATTTCGCCATGGCGCTGTACGAGGCGATGGGGCGCAAGCTGATCATGCAGCACGGGTATTTCGCCCATATCGATCTGCTGAGCCCGCACAGCGTTGGCGAGATCCGCCTGACGGGGCCGTCGCCGTCCGACCCGCTGGCCATTGATCCCAACATCCTGTCGACGCCGGAAGATCTGGCCATGGGCCGGGCCGCCATCCGCGCCGTGCGCGATATATTTGCACAGGCGCCGTTCGATCCGCTGCGTGGTGAGGAACTGGCCCCCGGTGCCGATGTGCGGTCGGACGCGGAGTTGGACGCCTATCTGCGGGCCAGCGCCATTTCCGACATCCACAGCGTCGGCACCTGCCGCATGGGGCACGATCCGATGGCCGTGGTCGATCCGCAATTGCGAGTGCACGGCGTCCAGGGGCTGCGCGTCGTCGACGCGTCGGTCATGCCGCGCGTGCCCGGTGGCAACACCAATGTCCCAACGATGATGGTCGCCGAAAAGGCAGCGGACATGATCCTGGGGCGGCAGGGCTGAGGAAGGAGAGGGGGGAAGGGGCGGTTGCCGCCTCCCCCTCTCCCTTGGTGGTCTTGTTAGGTGACGATGGCCGGGTGCGGGATGCGTGGGTCGCCCAGCATCGCGCGATAGGAGGGCGGGATACGTCCATTGCTGTCGGTCAGGCCATAGCGCCCGGCAATTTCCGCCGATATCAGCGTTTGGCCGTTCAGGTCGGCACGGGCTGGATCGGCATGGATGGCGGCGATCACCCGTCCGTTGAATTCCGGCGTCTCCGCATCGGCCATGAATTTCTCATATTGCGCGGGATGTTCGGCCAGCGTGCGGGCGCTTCGTTCCGTCAGCAATGGCCCCATCCACAGCGCTACCGCCGCCACGCCCGTTTCCCGGAAATCCACCCCCATATCGGCGGCGAACTTATCCACGCCCGCCTTCTGCGCGCCATAGGCGGGCCCGTGCATGTAGCAGACGGAACCGAAGGAGGAGGTGAAGGCGATCAACCCGTCACGGGCCGGCACCATCATCCTTGCTGCATGCCAACTCGCCAGATAATGCGACCGCAGGCCGACATCCAGGATATCCACCAGCCCGGTGGATTTCTCCCAGAACGGGCCCGGCCTCACCAGATCGTCATGCAGCGACGCCACATTATTGACCAGGATGTCGAGCCGGCCGCTCTCCGTGGCGACCCGGTCGAACAGGACAGCGATGGCCTGTTCGTCGGCATGGTCTACCTGCACCGCCCGGCCTTCGCCGCCCGCAGCGTCGACCTGCGCCGCCGTTGCGCCGATGGTACCGGGCAGCGGCGCCTGACCCTCGGTGATGGTGCGTCCGGTGACATAGACCCGGAAACCCTTCTGGCCCAGGGCCACGGCGATGCCGCGCCCCGCACCCCGGCTGGCGCCCGTGACCAATGCCACGGGGCGCTCGCTTCTGTTCGCCATGGATTGCTTCCTGCTTCAGGCGGCCTGATTGCCGTCACGCTTGTCGATGCTGACGACCAGACCATTGACCCGCTTCTGCCATTCCTCGACCTTGTCGCGCGGCTGGAAGAACTGCTTGTACCAGGTGCGAAGCTTGCCGAAGGGGCCGTCGCCCGCCACCACCATGGGGTTGATGCAGGGGCGCTTGTACTGCCACACCTCCACATCCTGGGCCAGGGCCAGGCGGCTGCCTTCCTGATAGGCCAGGGCGCCTGCCCGTTGTTCGTCGGTGATGGGACTGCTGCCGTCATTCACCTGCACCATCAGCCCGTGCCAAACCCGGGTGCAGCCTTCTTCCACTGGTGTATGGGCAATCATGATCAGCGAATTGAAGTCACCCTTCATTTCAGACTGCAGGATGGCCGGGCCGGTATACCAGGTGGAGGTATGGAGCTGCGCCCCTGGCGCGCTCACCAGTGTGCGGTGGCCCGAAGAGAAATACTGATAGACCACATGTCCCTTGAATTCATTGGCAAAATAGGTGGTGTTGACCGACCCGTGGATCGGCGTGAAATGGGCCAGATCGGCCATGTTGTCCACGATCTCGATCGGATGGCTGGTGAGATCGCCCATATGGTCGATCTTCCAGCGCACCCAGCCAGCCTCGTCCCAGTGGCCACCAAAGTCGGGCAGGGGATATTCTGGTTCCTGTTGTTCCGGGTCGTGCCAGATCCAGATGATACCGGCCCGTTCCACCGTGGTGAAGGTGCGCAGCTTCGCCGCCTTCGGCCGCTGCTGCGAATAGGGGATGTGATCGCAGGCCCCGTCGGCGCCGAAGCGCCAGCCATGATAGGGGCAGCGGATGGACTCACCTTCGATCTGTTCCCCGTCGCGCACGATATAGGAAGTGGCGTTCTTGGCCAGATGCGCGCCCATGTGCGGGCAGTAGGCCTCCACCACATAGGCGGTGCCACTCTCGCCGCGATACAGCACCAGGTCCTGGCCGAAATAGCGGATGGGCTTGGGGCTCTTGGTCGCGTCATCCGACGTGCCGATCATGAACCAGCCGCGTGGATAGTCGAAGCTTCCCAGTCGATAATCCGCTGACGTCACCATGTCGGTACCCTTTCGTTCGATATATGCGCCATCATACATCGCCCCTTCCCATAGGGGCAAGTCGGTGCGGATCATATCTGCATCAATTTATCTACGCAAATGATCAATTAAATTACGAAGAATGTTGATGATGTAGATCAAAATGTTATTAGTTTTACGCATGATATTAATCTCCCATCCAGATGACGGCGGTCGCGCATGGATCGCCGCCGCCCATCGGGAGACAGAGGAAGGGGAAACCGACATGGGTATTCGACTGGACGGCAAGGTCGCGCTGGTGACCGGCGGCACGCGTGGGATCGGCGCGGCGATCGTGCGCCGGCTGCTGGCAGCGGGCTGTGTTGTGGAAACTTGCGGAAGGTCCGCACCGGAGGCGTCGATTATGGAGGATGGCCGCGAGGCTGGATTCCAGGCATGCGACATCCGCGATCCGGTCCAGGTGGCGTCCCTGGTCACCGCGATCATTGGCCGCCATGGCCGGCTGGACATCGTGGTCAACAATGCCGGCGGGTCGCCGCAGGCGGCGGCGGCAACGGCCAGCCCGCGCTTTTCCGAACGTATCCTGCAACTGAACCTGCTGGCCCCGCTGCATGTGTCGCAGGCGGCTTATCCGCATCTGAAGACATCGCGCGGGTCGATCATCAATATCGCCAGCGTCAGCGCCGTGCGCCCATCGCCCGATACGGCGATTTATGGTGCCGCCAAGGCGGGCCTGCTCAGCCTGACCACCAGCCTGGCCCAGGAATGGGGGCCGGAGGTGCGCGTCAACGCCATCATCGTCGGCCTGATCGAAACGGAGAGCGCGGAGATGACCTATGGGTCGTCGCGCGCTCAGGAACGGATTGCTGCATCTCTGCCCCTGGGGCGGATGGGGCGCGGCGGTGACGTGGCTGAGGCGGTCCTGTTCCTCGCCTCGCCGGGGGCAGCCTATGTCAGTGGCGCGCAACTGGCCGTGCATGGCGGCGGGGAGCGCCCGCTGTTCCTGGATATCGTCAAGCAGGAAGCCGGGCCTGCGTCGCCACCCTGATGCGGTAACTTCGACGCTTGACGTGGCTTCGCATATATCGTTCCAGAATCGCGCGCAACATACGCAAAAAGACATAATATGATTTGATAAGTTTTATCATGCGTATTAAAAATCAAATCACAGGCCGCATGAGCGGCCTGCGGAAAGGCTGCGCAGACGGCCGCCGACAACCGAAAATCAAGGAAATGGGAGGGATTATGTACGCTTCATGGAGCCGCCGGTTGGCGGCCATTGCCGCTATGATGCTGGTATCGCCTGTGGCGGTGCAGGCGCAGGAGAAAAGCGCGCCGCCCGCGCAGGATGAATTCTCCGGTCTTCTGGAAATCGTGGTCACGGCGCGGCGCGTGTCTGAATCGCTTCAGACCATTCCCGTGGCAGTGACGGCGCTCAGCGGTGACTTTCTTGAACAGCAGAATATCAAGGATGTCACGTCCATTCCGCAATTCACGCCGAATCTGACGATCCTACAGCAATCGACCAGCCCGACGGCGGCCTCGGTCTATATCCGCGGTATCGGCAACCAGGAACCTTCGTCGGTCGCCGAACAGGCGGTCGGCATCTATCTGGACGGCGTCTATGTCGCACGCTCGGCCGGTGCCTTGTTCGATCTGGTCGACCTGGAACGGATCGAGGTTCTGCGCGGGCCGCAGGGCACCCTGTTCGGCCGCAACACGGTGGGTGGCGCCATCCAGCTTGTGTCGCGCAAGCCATCCGACAATTTCCATGCCGAGGCCAAGGCCGGCTATGGCCGCTATAATGACTGGTATCTGCGCAGCCGGGTCGATACCGGCATTATCGCCGACACGCCATTCAAAGCTTCATTTTCCGCGATGCACCGGCAGCGCGACGGCTATGTCGACAACCGGCTGCGTCCCGCCAGCGACGATCCGGGCGCGTTGAACGGTGATGCATTCATCGCCAACATCCAGGCCGATTTCGAGAAGGCCACGGTCAATTACAGTTTCGACTATAATGACCGTCGCGGCTCCTCGCCCTATTTCCAGGTTCTGCAGGCAACGCCGGACACGATCGCCTATTTCGGCCAATCGGCATCGCTGGGTGGCGATCCGTTCCTGATCAGCCCCGATCGCCTCGGCACCGGCCTGATGGCAGGCTTCCGGGATCGCGATGGCAAGACGCGTTATGATGCCACCGCCAAGATCAAGGGCCATGGCCTGACGGTCGAATATGAAGCGCTGCCGGAAATGACGCTGAAATCGATCAGTTCCTACCGCACCTTCTTTCAGGATACGATCCTGACGCTGGGTGGGAACGGCAATCTGCGGGGGCGGGTGATCGATTTCACGTCCCCGACGCTGACCTCGGTGCAGCCGGTAACGCTGCTGAACGGCAACAACGCCCCGCAGAAGCAGTGGCAGTTCAGCCAGGAGCTCCAGGCCCTGGGCACGGTCGGAGAGTTCAGCTATGTCGCGGGCGCCTATTATTTTTATGAGAAATCTTCGGAATCGAACCAGCAGGCCCTGACCGTGGCGCTGCCTGTCGCAGCGCTGGGCTTTGCCGGCTTTCCGCAGAGCGTGGCGGACGCCGTCGCGGCGCTTAATCCCGGCTTGCGGCTCCTCGGTCTCAACCTGACCCCGGTCCAGGCGTTCGGCGGTACGGCGTCCTCGAAGGCTGCCTTCGGTCAGGTCAGCTGGAAGCCCGCTTTGTTCGAGGAAAGGCTCGAACTGACCGGTGGCCTGCGCTACACCGAGGATCGCAAGACCCTCGATCTGCGCGGTGACGTCGTGCCGAACCTGCATGGCAAGGTAAGCTACGATGACCTGTCCTGGCTGCTGTCGGCCAATTACCGCTTTACTGACGACGTGATGGGCTATGTCCGGCTCTCCACCGGCTATCGTTCGGGTGGCATGAGCCCACGAGCCGTCGTGATCAACGCGTTTGAACCCGAGGACGTGATGGCCTATGAGGGGGGCGTCAAGACGGAGCTGTTCGACCGTCGCGTCCGCTTCAACCTCGCCCTGTTCCAGACCGATTACGACAATCAGCAGATCAACCAGTTCGCCGCCGGTTCGGGCGGCGTCAATTCGCTGATCGTCAATGCCGGTAAGGTGCAATTGCGCGGGGTTGAAGCCGAACTGACCGTGGCGCCGGTAGAGGGACTGACCTTCGACGGGTCGCTGGGTTACACCGATCCCAAGTACAAGCAGTATCTGTATCGGGACCCGTTGACCAACGTGCTGATCGATGTGGCGGATGAAGCCCGCATGCCGCAATCGGCCAAGTTCAACGCGCATGTCGGGGGACAATATTCGACACCGGTCGAACTCGGGCGTCTCACGGCGCGTGTCGATTATGCTTATCGCAGCACGCTCTATTACAACAATCTGGATCGGGTCAATGTTTTCAACAAGCAGGTGCGATCACGGCCGGATCATAATCTGAAGGCGCGCCTCTCCCTGTCTGAAATCCAGGTGCAGGGGGGCGAAATGGAGATCGGGATCTGGGGTGACAATCTGACCAATCAGCGGAACATAGACTTCGCCATCGATTTCGGATCGCTGAACTATGCGGCGGGCTCCTACAAGCAGCCGCGCACGTTCGGGGTGGATGCGAAGATCAGCTTCTGACCCGCAATGAATGAAAGGGGGGAACCGCTGGTTCCCCCCTTTCATTTGAGCAGGTGATATGATGGCGGTAAGCATCCGGCGTAGGCCCATTCAGGGTTTTGCCTTCCAATTCCATGGCAAGAGTTCGGCGATTGCCTTTGCTG
>NZ_JBXAFZ010000009.1:0-333472 GCF_058793615.1 Niveispirillum sp. GW835-FHT14G11 | reverse complement strand
TGCGGGAGCCGGGGTATAGGACAACCAATATCTCCGAAGCAACAGGAATCTGCTCTGAGATGACACTTTTCTGAAATCACACCATCGGCTGTGATTGGCCACCTATATATAGTGGTCGGAACGCAGGAAGGCCCCGGTCACGGGGACCGGGGCCTTCGGGTTCGATGCCAACCGGTCAGCCGGCCGGCTTCACGAACCGCAGAGTCATGCGGTCGCTCTCACCGATGGCCAGGTAGTTGGCACGATCCTTATCCTTCAGCGCCAAGGTCGGCGGCAGGGTCCAGACACCATCGGGATAATCCTTGGTGTCACGCGGGTTGGAATTCACCTCCGATGACGCCACCAGCTTGAAGCCGGCATCGGTGGCCAGCTTGATCACATGATCCTCGCGCACATAGCCGGACTTGGCCTTGGGGTCTTGCGGCATGGCCCGCGACGCCCGGTGTTCGACAACGCCCAGCACGCCACCGGGCTTCAGCGCCTTGAACATGGACTTGAACGCATCCTCTGCCCAGCCCGCCCCCATCCAGTTGTGGACATTCCGGAAGGTCAGCACCCGATCCACGGAACCGGCCGGCACGAAATCCAGCGCCTTAGGCCCGAAGCCCGTCACTTCCGCCCGCGCATAAATTTCCGGACGGGCAGCCAGCTTGTCCTTGAAGCGCTGGATACCGGCCAGCGCGTTGGGCGAGGCGCCATTGGGATCGGTGCCGGCGGCGATGTAGCGGCCATTGGCATTCAGCAGCGGTGCCAGCACCTCCGTATACCAGCCGCCACCTGGGGCGATCTCCACCACGGTCATCCCCGGTTCCACGCCGAAAAATTCCAGCGTCTCCACCGGGTGGCGCCACTGGTCGCGGGCCTTGTTGGTGTCGGAGCGATGATCGCCAGCCAATATGGGCGCCAGCAGGTCGTGCAGGGGAGCGGCGGCCACCTGCTGGGCGGGCATATCGGCCGCCAGCGCGGTTGACAAGGGCAGGGCCAGCAAGGCCGCCAACAATAGCGGCTTCATGTTGTGATGGTTCATCAGGAGCGTTCCTTCCGCGACAGAAGACGGAGGCCGGGACAGGCCGCCGGGTGCCGGACACGCTAACCATGATGGCCAAGGACGCCAAGAAGCCGTTAGGCCTATGCGCACACGGACCGGCAGCAAAGGGCCTGATTGGCCCCATCCTGGCAGAAGCGCAACAATGTCGGGTGAGAAGATTGGTGCCCCCGGTCGGACTCGAACCAACACGCCGTTGCCGGCAACAGATTTTGAGTCTGCCGCGTCTACCATTTCGCCACGGAGGCACCGAGCGCTTCAACGCGAAGCGGCACTATAATGATGGCAAGCCGCCGGTCAATGAAATCCGCCTCCGCCAGCGACAGATTTTGAATCTGCCGTCTCCGCAACCTGTAACCCATGCGGCCATCCGTCCCACGCTTGTGGCCCTTTCCGGCATACGGGAGCCATGTCTATAGTTGCCGCCATGATGAACAAAGCCACCCATCTGTTCGCCGCCCCACGGCTGCCCTCGCTGTTGCTGATCCTGGCGACGCTGACGGCACTGGGCACCGCCTTCGCGTCCCAATATTGGGGCGGGCTGAATCCGTGCGACATGTGCTGGTGGCAGCGCTACGCCTATATGGTCGCCATCGTGCCGCTGCTGCCGTCGGCCTTCCTGCGCCTGACAGCGCTGCAAAGGCGGGCCAGCCTGCTGCTGGGCGGGCTGGTGTTCCTGGGCGGGGCCGGGCTGTCGCTGTTCCATGCCGGGGTGGAGCAGAAATGGTGGGAGGGTTTCACCGCCTGCACCGCGCCGATCAGCAGCGGCGGGCTGGACGATCTGCGCGCCGCCATCCTGGCAGCCCCCGTCGTGCGCTGTGACGAGATCCCCTGGTCGCTGTTCGGCATCTCCATCGCCGGCTACAGCGCCATCGCCAGCCTGGTCCTGGCGCTTTTCGCCGTCAAGGCGGCCTTTTCCACGGAGCAGGATTGATGAGCACCCATAATCCCGGCATTCCGGCCCATCTTCTCTCCCCGCGCCCGCTGAAGGACGGCCCGCTGGCCGACGCCGGCCAGATCGACGCCGCCGGACGCCCCCGCCGCCTGCCCGGCGACGCGCCGGCCGGGCTGGACCGCATGATTCGCGTCGATCAGGCCGGCGAATATGGTGCCGTGCGCATCTATAAGGGACAGCTGGCGGTGCTGGGCAAGGGCGAGAAGGGCCCCATGATCCAGCACATGACGGAACAGGAGCAGGTGCACCTGGAAACGTTCAACGACCTGGCGCGCGAACGGGGCGTGCGGCCCACGGTGCTGCAGCCGCTCTGGCACCTGGCGGGCTGGGCACTGGGTGCCGGCACGGCCGCCATGGGCAGCCGTGCCGCCATGGCCTGTACCGTAGCCGTGGAGGAGGTCATCGACCAGCACTATGCCGAGCAGGCGGAAAAGCTGGGGCCTGGTGAGGAGAAGCTGAAGGCCACCATCGAACAGTTCCGCGCCGAGGAACTGGAGCACCGCGATATCGGCCTGGCACACGAGGCGGAACTGGCCACGGGCTATCCGGTTTTGTCGGCCCTGATCAAGGCCGGATCGCGCACCGCCATCTGGTTA
The DNA here is from genome assembly GCF_058793615.1 of Niveispirillum sp. GW835-FHT14G11. Classification (NCBI taxonomy): domain Bacteria; kingdom Pseudomonadati; phylum Pseudomonadota; class Alphaproteobacteria; order Rhodospirillales; family Azospirillaceae; genus Niveispirillum; species Niveispirillum sp. GW835-FHT14G11. The sequence goes on along the minus strand of NZ_JBXAFZ010000009.1, from coordinate 330,876 downwards.
TCACAGCGGATCTGAGGGGAGGCCGCAGGCCGGGGGCAAACTCCGATCCTCCGTCAACGGTACCGCACCGCCTCCAGCACCTCACGGTCAACAATGGTCTTGCCGATGGGAGCGAAGGCCAGGCCGGCGAACTTGAAATGCTGCAGGCCGAATGGAATGCCGATCACCGTGATGCAGCACATGACCCCCAGGAGCAGGTGCCCCAGCCCCAGCCAGATACCGGCGAACAGGAACCAGATCACGTTACCGATGAAGCCCAGCGGGCCGGTGCCGATATCTTCCCGCCCCGTCAGCGCCTCGCGCTCCACGGCCACGCGGCCGAAGGGCCAGAACATGAAGATGGCGATGTTGAGGGAGGCCCGCGCCCAGGGGATGCCCACAATCGACAGCACCATGAAAAGCGTCGCCGTCAGCCACGCCAGCCCGGCATTCCAGCCGAACAGCAGCAGCCACAGCACATTCATCAGCAGGTTGATCATCGCACGGGTCCTTTCAGGTCTCGATCTGATGGGGCCATTATGCCCTGTCAGAGCATATTGGAAACGACCGCTGCGACGACACCCGCTGGTGCCACCACCCGCACCAGGACGCGCCAGAGCTGAAAGGACAGCTTGCTTTCAAAGCCGAGGATATCGGCGCCATCGTGACGCGTCACCACCCAGCCCGCGAACAAGGCCAGCATCACCCCGCCCAGCGGCAGCATGATGTTGGAGGTAAGGAAGTCGATCCAGTCGAACCAGGTGCGCGTGCCGCCCAGCGGATGCACGTCTGCCCAGATATTGAAGGAGAACAGGGTCAGGAAGCCCAGCGCCCAGGCCATGCCGCCGCCGATCCAGGCCAGGGCAGACCGCGACAGGCGGGAACGGCCGCGGAAGGCGGCGACGATCGGTTCCAGCAGCGAGACGGACGAGGTCAACGCCGCAATGGCCAGCAGCACGAAGAACACGGTCCCGAACAAGGCCCCCCCCGGCATGGCGCCGAAGGCTACGGTCAGGGTCACGAACACCAGCCCCGGCCCTTCCGACGGGTTGAGACCGTTGGCGAAGACGATGGGGAAGATGGCGGCCCCGGCCAGTACCGCCGTCAGGATGGCGGCAAAGACAATGACCAGCGACGTGCGCGGGATGGAGACATTGGCCGGCAGATAGGCACCATAGGCCAGCATGGTGCCCAACCCGATGGAAAGGGAGAAGAAGGCCTGACCCGTGGCGGCCAGCACCACATCCCAGGTGACGGCCGCGAAATCCGGCTTGAACAGATAGGCCATGCCCGCGGCGAAATCGCCCTCGATCGCGGCATAGAGACACAAGACCACCAGCAGGGCGAACAGCAGCGGCATCATCCACACCACCGCCTTCTCGATTCCCGCCTGGATGCCGCGCGCCACGGGAATGATGGTCAGCAGCATGAACAGCGCGTGCCAGAAGGTCAGTTCCCAGGGATCGGCCAGCAGGGCGCCGAAAACCTCCCCCGTCTGCGCACCCGTCAGGCCCGACATCTCGCCCAGCAGAAGCTTGGGGATATAGGCCAGCGACCATCCGGCCACGACCGAATAGAAGGACAGGATCAGCACCGCCGCCAGGACGCCCACACAACCGATCAGGCCCCAGGCAGCGCTGCCGGAATGACGGCGGCCCAGGTCGATCAGCGTTTCGATCGGCCCCTGCCGGCCCATGCGGCCCAGCATCAGCTCCGCGATCAGGATGGGCAGCCCCACCGCCATCACGCAGGCCAGATAGACCAGCATAAAGGCCGACCCGCCGCCCGTGCCGATCATGTAGGGGAACTTCCAGATATTACCGAGCCCCACGGAGGAGCCGATGGCAGCCATCAGAAAGGCGAAACGCGACGACCATTGGCCGACGGGGGCGCCGGCCTTATCCATGGATTGCAAGAGGTCTACCCCTGTCCAGCGACCGGCCTTGAGAGCCGCCGGGATGGCGGACTGGCCGGTTTTGTCCGATATTTCAAGCAATAACCCCGGTCTCAAGGACAGGGCAAGCCCTGTCCTCCGGTACCGGTCGACGATTCCCCGCCGATTCCTTAACGGAAACTTTCCATGCGCATGGGTGCCCGGCCGTTGCCTGCGTCGATGGCGGATTGACGGGGTTTGCCTTCGCGCCTATTTTATCCACAACAATTGAGGTGTGTGATGGCGATCAGCGGCGTTTCCTCCTACAGCTCTTCCACGTTCCAGCCTACGGGCGTGCGGCCGGCGGAAAGCGGGACGCGTGTTCAGCCGGTGCCCCCGGCCGATCAGCAGGCGCAGCAGACCGCCGCAGCCACCCAGCAGGATAATCAGCAGACCAACACCAATCCGACCGAAAGTCAGCGTCAGGAGGCCACAGCCTCCGGCCGGACGCGCGGCAGCTTCGTGAACATCACGGCCTGATCCGCACTGACGGAAGACGTTGAAAAGTGAAACGCGGTACCCTCGGGTGCCGCGTTTTGTTTTATATATGTCCCCTCAGGTGCCGGGCGCCCGCATCCGCGGGCTTGGCTCACGCCGCACAGGCCGCGGGCCGGCGGTCGCCGGCCTGAAACACAATCCAAGTCACCGGCATCAACTGCCCGACGTTCCCTTCATCACCGCCCGCACGCGGTGGCTCATGTCGGCGTCGCGCGGCAGGCGGCGTTCCAGGGCCCAGATCAGCGGCGGGGCCAGCAGGGTGACGCCCAGCGCCACCAAGGCCAGATCGGACATGTGGTGCAATTCGCCGGCCGGGCCTGTGGACAGCATGGCTGACCCGGTCAGTGCGGCGATGCCGCCGGCCACCTGGGTCACTGACTGCACTAGCGCCATGAACCCGGCACGGTCGGCCGGGGCCGGCACTTTGGAGACGGCCGCACTCTGCGCCACCATGCGGGCACTGTTGAACACCATGAAGCCCGGCACCAGCGCCACGATGGGTACGGCCACCCAGTGCCAGTCGTAATAAAGCAGCCAGATCAGGGTGGCCAGGCCCAGCGCCGTGCCCGTGGTCACCAGGGTGGAGCCGTAGCGGTCGACCAGCGCGCCGGTGACCCGCATGCCGAAGAAGCTCAACACGCCGCCGATCATATAGAGCATCCCCAGTTCTTCACGCGGGAAGCCCAGGTTGAACTGCACGAACACCGCCATGTTGGTGATCAGCATGAAGCTGGGCACGATGGCGATGAAGGACAGGGCGAACGCCAGAGCCGGCAGCGTGCCGCGCGCCACGCGCAGCAGGTGGCCGGGCGCATCGCGCAGGGCCATCGGCACTTCCGACAGATGCGCGCGCTGCGGCCCCAGAAGGCGGACGGCCACCAGGATGATGACCAGCCCCAGCCCCGCCACGGTCAGGAATGGTACGCGCCAGCCGAACAGGTGCGACAGTTCCAGGGCCAGCGGCACGCCCAGCACGGCGCTGATCGACAGCGACCCCATGACCATGCCCATGGCCTTGCCCCGGCGTTCGGGCGGGACATTGTCGGCAACGATGGCCACCGACAGGGCCCCCGCCGGCCCGCCGAACAACCCGGCAAGGGCGCGGGCCGCCAGCAGCGACCAGAGATCGAAGGCGAACGCCGCCGCCACATTGCACAGGACCAGCCCGACCATGCAGATCCCCAGCGCCGGCCGCCGGTCGAACCGGTCCAGCACCATGGCGGCCAGCAACCCGATGATCGCCGACGACAAGGTGTAGGAGGCCAGTACCCAGCCGACGCGCGCCGTGTCGATGCCCAGGTCCAGCGCATAATCCGGGCCCAATGGCATGATGACCATGAAGGACAGCACGCTGACGAACTGCACCGATGTCATCAACCAGGCGACACGGCGTTCTTGCACAGAAAGAGCGGACAGGAGCGGCTCCACCATCGGGAGGTTGCACATGCTGGGAACTTGATACCGCCCGGGAGGAAGTCCGTCCATTATCAATGCACAGAAGACGGTCGTTCAGCAGAAATTTGCCCGTGTTTCACGCAGCGCAACAAAATTTGCCCAATCGCTGGGCGTACAGCGACGGCGCAAGCCAGAAAGATCCAGCAGAACAGCCATTAACCATGCTGGTGTGAAAATTGCTGCATTGCCACATCCGGCTTGAGCCCCCGTGGGGGCCATCGACCGGTCAGTCCATGGATCCTTTCAACCGGGGCCGGGGGCCCCATTGACCAAGCGGGGGCAGTATGGGCGGTGCGACAGGTTTGAAAAAGGCGCTGGGACCGGTGCATCTGTGGGGGATCGCCGTCGGTCTGGTGATCTCGGGCGAATATTTCGGCTGGAATTACGGTTGGAAGGAAGCGGGGACCATCGGCTTCCTGTGGGCGACGCTGCTGGTCACGGCCATGTATACCACCTTCATCTTCTCCTTCACGGAGCTGACCACCGCCATCCCGCAAGCAGGTGGTCCCTTCGCCTATAGCCGCAAGGCCTTCGGGCCGCTGGGCGGGCTAGTCGCGGGCTACGCCACGCTGGTGGAATTTGTCTTCGCACCACCGGCCATCGCTGCGGCCCTGGGCGCCTATGTGCATTTCATGTTCCCATCGGTGCCGGTGATGGCGGTGGCCATCGCCGCCTATGTCATCTTCGTGGGCCTGAACATCATCGGGGTGAAGCAGGCGGCGGCGTTCGAACTGATCGTCACGGTCCTGGCGGTGGTGGAACTGCTGGTGTTCATGGGCGTGGTGGCGCCAGCCTTCAGCGTCACTAATTTCGTGGCCAATAATGAGGAATTCACCACGGCCGGCATCCTGGCGGCCATTCCCTTCGCCATCTGGTTCTACCTGGCCATCGAAGGCGTGGCCATGGCGGCGGAAGAGGTGAAGGACCCGAAGAAGAGCGTTCCCGTGGCCTATATCGCTGGCATCCTGACCCTGGTGGTTCTGGCGCTGGGCGTCATGTTCCTGACCGGCGGTGTGGGCGACTGGCGCAATTTCGCCAGCGTCGATTATCCGCTGCCCGAGGCCATGGCGGTCGTGGTGGGCAAGGATAGCGGCTGGACGCACATGCTGGTTTCCATCGGCCTGTTCGGCATCATCGCCAGCTTCCACGGCATCATCCTGGGCTATTCCCGCCAGATCTTCGCGCTGGCACGGGCCGGCTATCTGCCGTCGGTACTATCCAATCTGCATCCGAAATTCGCCACGCCGCACTGGGCCCTGATCGCCGGTGGGGTTATCGGCATCGTGGCATTGCTGTCGGGCAAGACGGCGGAACTGATCACCATGTCGGCCTTCGGCGCCCTGGTGCTCTACATCATCTCCATGGCGGCCTTGTTCAAGCTGCGGGTCAGTGAACCGGGGCTGGAACGGCCGTTCCGTGCGCCCATCTATCCGCTGTTCCCGGGCATCGCCCTGGTTCTGGCTGCCTTCTTCCTGGTCGTGATGGCCTGGTTCAATCCCGGCATCGCCCTGATCTTCGTAGCGATGTTCCTGCCGACCTACGGCTATTTCCTGGCCACCGCCAAGGCGCGGGCGGAAAAGGATGTGCCGATCACCGGCGACATCATCGCCGTCTCCGCCGGGGAAGGGGTGCTGGCACGCGGGGATACGGATTTGTAAGGAAGAATAGGGTGGGGAGGGGACGGTCCCCTCCCCTTTCCTCAGCCCTGCTCCAGCTCGGCACCCCAATAGTCGGCACTGGTCATGGCGGGTGGGAAGGCGGCACCCGGCAGATCCTCGTTCGGATCGGCTGCCACCTCATCCCCGATATCGTCGTAGGACAGGAAGTCCCGCCAGCTGTCATGCAGGAAAGTGGGCGGAAAGTTGCGCCCATTTTCTTGCAACTCATACGCCGTCGGTGCGAACGCTTCCTGCAACGGATGCATCCCGCACTGGCTGGGCAGGCTGCTGCCCTTGGCCAGATTACAGGCCGAACACGAGGTGACGACATTGTCCCAGCTGGTCCGGCCACCCCGGCAGCGCGGGATCACATGGTCGAAGGTCAGCTCGTGCGTGGGGAACCATCGCCCGCAATATTGACAGGTGAAGCGGTCGCGCAGGAAGACATTGAAGCGGGTGAAGGCCGGCCGGCGCGTCGCAGGCACGAACTCCTTCAAGGAGATCACGCTGGGCAGCCGGATCGCCAGCTGTGGCGAGCGGACCACGCGGTCGTAATGGGAAACGATGTTGACGCGATCCAGGAACACGGCCTTGACCGCATCCTGCCATGACCATAGCGACAGCGGAAAATAGCTGAGCGGACGAAAATCCGCATTCAGCACCAAAGCGGGACACCCATCAAACGGTGGTGACAAGGTCCACCCCCAGCGCCGTTCCGTCGGTGTTCCCGACCCCCGAAGCCCCGCCTTCTTCCACCCGGAGGTCCCCCGCTTGGAACCACTGGCATCGGGATGGCGGACAGGTTGGCGGCAGGCCGGAACGTCGGGATCTTTGATATAACGGCTAGCCCCCCTCTGGCAACCCGCGCAGATAGCCTATGTCGCAATTATCACGCTGCCGCAACGGAACTGACACGCAAGCCCTTGTGGGCGTTCAGCTTGTGACCCGCCATCCGTTGGGGGTGTATGTCATCAGAGCAGGGGTTGGGCCCCTTCTCCCGGACATGATGCATGCCTGACGCCATCCCCGCCATCACCACCCGATTCGCCCCCAGCCCCACGGGCTTCCTGCATCTGGGCCACGTCCATTCCTGCCTGTTCGCGGTGAAGGCGGCACAGGCGGCGGCCGGGCATTTCCTGTTGCGGATCGAGGATATCGATCCCAACCGCTGCCGCCCCGACTATGAGGTGATGCTGAAGGAGGATCTGGCCTGGCTGGGTTTTTCCTGGAAGGAGCCGGTGCGCCGCCAGTCCGACCATATGGCGGACTATGCCGCGGCGCTGGACAGGCTGGCGGGACTGGGCGTGACCTATCCCTGCTTCTGTTCGCGCAAGGAGATCGCCGATGAGATCATGCGCGCCGGCAACGCCCCGCATCTGGTCGCCATGGGCCCGGAAGGCCCGCTCTATCCCGGCATCTGCCGGCACCTGCCGGGCGAGGTGGCTGCGGCCCGCGTGGCGGCAGGGGAACCGCATGCCATCCGGCTTGACGTGGTCAAGGCTGCCGCCCTGACCGGGCCGCTTGCATGGCATGACCGGGGCCGGGGGCAGGTGGCGGCCGATACCGGCCTGTTGGGCGACATCGTGCTGGCGCGGCGCGATGTCCGCACCTCTTATCACCTGTCGGTCACCGTGGATGATGCCATTCAGCAGGTGACGCTGGTCACCCGGGGGGAGGATCTGTTCCACGCCACCCATGTGCATCGGCTGCTGCAGGCCCTGCTTGGCGTCGCCGTGCCGGACTATCATCACCACGGATTGCTGCTGAACGCCAAGGGAGAGCGCCTCTCCAAGCGCGATGGCGCAACCGGTATCCGCGCCTTGCGCGCCCAAGGGTTGTCGCCGGCCGATATCCTGGCCCTTGCGGCGGGCAGCGGCGTGCCCGGCACTGAAGGATAGGTTTATTCCCCTTCCGCAGTGGCTTGGTTTTGCTTAATGATCGCCAAACGGAAACAGCCCCGCATGCAGCGGGACCAAGGTAGATGCAATTTTAAGGATATTGCCGCAGAACATTGTGGTATGGAGACCATGCCATGCAAGATACGTCCATGATTGACCATTACCGCCAACTTGTCCGTGACACGACGATCGACGACAGGACACTGCTGTCGACGGATTACTTCAATCATTTCAATGAAGTGATCATGTTGCTCTCCATGTTGGGCGACATGCCGGACATGCTGGAAGAGATCGTGGGCTGGACGCCCAAGACCTATCGCCAGCATTTCGAGGATAGTGGCCTGGCCTTCGCGCCGCTGGCCATCGAGGTCTTCGACCATGTGCCGGCGGAGTTCCGCGCGCCATTCGACGACACGATCAACGACATGAACAGCCTGATCGTGGAAGCGGTGGCCACCCTGGCGCCCATGGGCGACGATCCGGAAATGCTGGGCTTCACCGCCAGTGATTATTGGCGGCGCTTGCAGGAGCTGGTCGACCGCGGCAGTGCCATCGTCCATGGCTCCGTGCAGGATCACAACCCCGCCGTCACCATGGATCAGAGCGAGATCGACGATCTGTTCTGATCGTGGGGTTCAACAAGCCAAGGGCATGATCACGGCTGCCATGCCGCACCCGGCCTTGCCCCGGTGAACGGGTGCCGCCACCCTGGCACCCGTTGCATCCACCGCCCGGAAACCATCCAGCATGACCGCCCCCGTTCCGTTGATCCCCGGCCTGGCCGGCATTGCCGACCGCTATGACGGCTTCATCCTGGACCTGTGGGGCGTGGTGCATGACGGGGTAAAGCCCTATGAGGGTGTGGTGGACTGTCTTTCCACCCTGCGCCGCCTGGGCAAGCGCGTCTGCCTTCTGTCCAATGCGCCGCGGCGTATCGCGGCGGCGGCGGCGAAGCTGACGGCGATGGGGGTGACGCCCGACCTCTATGATGCGCTCTACACCTCGGGCGAGGCCAGTTTCGAGGCGTTGCGCGACCGCAGCGATGCCTGGCATGCCGCCCTGGGGCCGAAGCTGTTCCATATTGGGCCGCCGCGTGACAATGACGTCTATGACAGCCTGGCTGACCGGGTGCGCGTGGACAGTCCGGAGGCGGCGGACTTCGTCCTCAATACCGGTATCGACGATTATGACGAGACGCTGGCCGATTACGAACCGCTGCTGCGCCGCTGCCTGGACCGCGGCCTGCCCATGCTGTGCGCCAATCCCGACCTGGTGGTGGTGATCGACCAGGCCCTGGTGCTGTGCGCCGGCGAACTGGCCCGTGGTTACGAACAGATGGGCGGCGATGTCCGCTACCATGGCAAGCCGCACGCGCCCGTCTATCGCCGCTGCTTCGACCTGCTGGGCGGGGTGGCCCCGTCCCGCATCCTGGCCGTGGGTGACAGTTTGCGCACCGATGTGGCCGGTGCCAACGCCGCCCGTATCGACAGCCTGTTCATCACCGGCGGCATCCACCGCGAGGAATTGGGATCGCCGCTGGGCGAGCTGCCGACACCGGAGAACATGGTCAGGCTGCTGGCCGACAGCCCGCATCGTCCGACCTGGGCCGCACCCGGCCTGCGCTGGGCTTAACCGTGGTCGAAGATTTCCAGCGCCTTGCGGAAGGTCTGTGAATAATCGGCGGTGGTACCGAAGGGCACCTGCTCCTCCGCCAGGCCGGACAGGCGGGGCGAGGCATCGGATGCCGTGCGGAAATAGGACAGGATGAAGATGCGCAGCGCCGCCGTCAGGGCGCTGTCGCCCCGGCGTGCATCGATCATGGTGGCGATGTCGTTCAGCGTATGCGATTCGCGCTGGCCGATTTCCGCCAGGCAGTCCCAGAGCAGCGGTTCCATCCGCACGCTGGTCCGCGCGCCCGCAACCACGACATTGCGGCACACGGCCCGCATCGAGTCTGGCGCGGTATCTTCCGGGTTCGTGGGGGGACGGCGCTTGGCGGCCATGGGAAACCGTCTGTCCTATTGTTGGAAATGGTTCACAGTTGTGTCGAACATATTGAACCTACATGTAGGAAACAATGGGTTGTTGAAGGTCTTATGACATAAGCGCAATTCCGTTTCCGATCGGCGTCGCATGGCAGCCTTTGTAACAGCTGGTACCAAAATTGTTGCAGGCGGGAAACGGCGGCAGACACGGCGCCGCGCCACGCTATGATGGCACCAGAGAAAGACGCCACGCCCATCGTTCGAGGCCCCTCATGAACACGCGCCCGTCCCTGTCCCCCCGCCCCCGCGTGAAGCCGGGCGTGCCGCTTGGCGGCGTTGCCGCCATCCTGGTGATGGCGGGCACGATGGGCTGGGCCGTGGTGGCAGGCGATCCGCTGGGATCGCGCGGCGACCTGTCCCGGTTGGGGCAGGAGATCGCGCTGTCCATCGGCAGCGACGGCATCACCGCCAGCGTCAATGAGAAGGCGCATGACCGCGTTGCCGACCGGATGGCCGCCCGCGCCCAGCGTATGCAAGGTGGCGACGGGCGGGCCGTGGACATGGCCGCCATCAACCGCGCCGTTGCCGACAGCGTTGAGGATGCGGCCAAGCTGGCGACCGCCAAGTCCGAAGACATGAACAATCGGCGCGATGGCGACATCAAGTACCTGGACCGCAAGACATCGTCCGATGGCACCAACCGCCTTGCCGCCACGGCGGAGGCACCGGCCGGCGTGCGGCTGGCCGGGGTGATGGGTACCGTGCGCATCAAGGTGGTGGACGACGCGCAGGAAGTGCTGTTCAGCATGGAGAACAGCCGCAAGCGCTTCAGCCTGTCCATCGATGACGGCATCCTGTGGATCACCGGGCCGGGTCCGGAGAGCCAGCCCGCTGTGACGCTGGACATCTCCATGCCGCGCGGCACGCCGCTGCTGGTCAATAATTTCACGGGCGACCTGACCGTGGATGGCAATCTCGGCGCCGCCGCCCGTCTGGAACTGGCTGAGGGTGAAATGAAGCTGGGCGGGCTCGACTCGGCGCGTGTGCGCATCACCCGCTCCGGCACCGTCTCCATCGGCGACGTCAAGGGCCTGGTTGGCGTGCAAGTGTCCGGCGACGGGGAGGTGCGGATGGGCCATGTCGGCACCGCGGCCGTGGAGCTGAATGGCAACGGCGCCGTGAAGCTGGGCACGGTGGCCGATGGGCTTTCCGTTTCCATGCCCGGCCCCGGTGACATCCACGTGGGCATGCTGGCCGGCGATCTGGCCGCCGCCATTTCCGGCCCCGGCACGCTCACCATCGGTGGGGGTCAGGCCGACAGCCTGGCCGTGGGCGTCACCGGCCCCGGCACGGTGGATTTCAACGGTAAGGCCAAGGACCCGCGCGTCCTGATGACCGGGCCGGGCCGTGTCAGCCTGGCCGGCCATAGCGGCACGCCCAAGGTCTATCATGTCGGTCCTGGCAAGGTGGACTTGTCGCGATAATCTTCCGGTCAAAGGAACACTGATCTACGGCCTGGTTACCCGACGCAGTGTCAGGTTCAGCCGCCCGCCCCCGGGCAGCAGCCGGGAGGAGCCGACGCGCAACCGATCCACCCCGTGATAAAACATCCGCGACGGACCGGCAAAAACCATCACCGTACCGCTGGCCACCGGGAATGACCGTGTCGGGTCCTTCCGCTCCGGCCCGCCCAGTCGAAAGATGGCGGTATCACCCAGGGAGAGGTTCAGGATGGGCGCGTCCTTCGCCTCCTCATCCTCGTCCCGGTGCAGGGACAGTTTCGCACCTTCCCCCTGGTAATGGTTGATCAGGCAGCATTCAGGGTCATAGGCATAGTCCGTCAGTCCCCGCCACAGATCCAACAGCACCTGCGGGATGGCGGGCCAGGGCCGGCCGGTGGCGGGATGAACGGGGGAGTAGCGATAGCTCTGCTGGTCGGCGATCCAGCCCTGGCTGCCGGCATTGGTCATGTCGATGGAGAAGGGCCGGCCGGTGCGTGGCATGACATAGCGGGTGAAGGGGGCCGCGGCGGCCAGAGTCGCCACCATCTCCACCATCGACAACTGCCCTTCACGGTCAAGATGCTCCGGCAGCAGCCGGAAGCCCTCCACATCCCGGATCATGGTCCGCCTCGCCTCGTTACCCGTGTCGCCCAGGTCGCTTTATCCTAAAAAAACGTCCCCGACATGACAGTGTCACGCGCCAATCATGGACTCGGGCCCCCAAGACGCCTAGATTCGTTGTTATGAGAGACGAAACCCTGGACAGCGAACTGAGTGCGGATTGGAACCCGGTGGCCTTGCGCGGTGGCGTGGCCAGCTTGCGGGTCCCGCCCAGCTGGCAGCGTCTGTCGCGCGACGATGGCGGCTTGGCCTATCAGTCGCCAGGCGCGCATCCGGTCGATCTCCTGGTCTCCGTCATCACCTATCGCAATCCCTATGGCGCGCGCGCGGAAGAGGCGATCCAGTATCTGGACCGCGAGAATGTGCTGCCGCGTGGCATCCTGCCCTCCATGGAGACCGCCGACGGTCCGGACGAGGCGGATGAGCGCCATTGGATCGCCTATGCCGTGGCGCAGCCGCCCGACCGTCAGGTCTTCGTCTGGAAAGTGGCCGATTTCCAGCCGCCCGACCATGTCCGCGTCGTCACGCTGCAATTGCTGGTCCCCAATGACAGTGCCGAGGATCCGGATCTGTCCGACCTGATCGACCGGCTGGGGGAAGAAGCGGCGCGCATCAGGTTCAATCCCGGTCCGGTGCAGGGCCCGGTGCAGCGGGTCACCATGCGCAATGTCTGGCATGGGGAAAGCGTACGCTTCCGCCTGCCCTGGGACTGGAACATCTCCCAGGATGACGAGCTGTCCCTGTTCTATCGGGAGATGGAGGGGGCTGGCACCCTGCGCGTCGCCATGCATCAGTTCGACCATGAGGGCGACGAGGCGGAAATCCTGGCCCGCGCCGTCCTGCGCCAGACGGCCGAACAGTTCGCCGACGGTCCCGACGGGCGCGAGGGCGAGGGGTCGATCGAATGGCTGCCCGATGGGGAGGTCATGGCCCGCTTCGTCACCGATGGGGAGGAAGATGGCGAGCCCCTGCGCTTCTTCCTGTGGCTGCGCGGCGCCGTCATCGACGGCCGGACCACCGTGGCCCTGTTCAGTTTCGCCTTCCCCCAGGCGTCGCGCGGCGGCGACCTGGAGCGGACCACCCTGTCCATGCTGGAACAGGAGGTGCGCCGCGCCGTCGTCGGCATCACAGACAGCACGGAGGTGGAGGAGGAGCTGGAGGACGGGTTCAGCCTAGCCGACCTGCTGGACGCCGAGGACTTGTCGTTGGATGATGACGACCTGGATGACGACGACGACGATGACGGGGATACCGGCGAGGGTGGCCAGGGCCCCCTGGGCCGCGCCTAGTACAAGCGTCCCCACGCAGCGGGCCGGCGGCCTGATCAAAGTTTCCGACTGTGATCTTCGTCATTGCCCCTTGCCAAAGGTGGTGACGCTACCCCACATGACGGCTGTTGATCCCTACCCCCATTCATGGCCACCGTTCCCCCCGATGCCCGACAGTCAGCACCCCTTCGATCCCGTTCCGGTCCATGAAGCCGCGGAGCCGTGTGATTTGATGGCTCGGATCGCCAAGGCCGGTCTGCGCCCGACGCGCCAACGGCTGGACCTCGCCTCGCTGCTGTTCAAATGCGGCCACCGGCATGTGACCGCCGAACAGCTGCATGCGGAGGCACTGGCGGCTGACATGCGGGTATCGCTGGCGACCGTTTACAACACGCTGAACCAGTTCCGCGATGTCGGTCTGCTGCGCGAGGTGGTGGTGGAGGCGGGCAGTACCTGGTTCGATACCAACATCGACGATCACCATCATTTCTTCTATGAAAACAGCCGGCATTTGCAGGATATCTGCTGCACGCAGCTGACCCTGCCCGAGCTGCCCTGCCTGCCGTCGGGCACCCGGCTGGCGCGGGTCGATGTGATCATCCGCCTGCACGACGCGGAATGATCGTGATGGCGGCCGGCGGTTGATGCACGGCCAGGTGCTGAAAGTTCCGCGGCCGGTATCAGGGGTATGAATCCCCAACCCTTTTCAATCGCCTAGGGGCTGCTCGCCGGCATTGCGGGCGCCGCCCCGCGAACGTAGAGTGTGACCTTCGTGTCAATGCCCAACCGGTATGTAGAAGCCGGCGTGGCGGGGGTCTCTATGCGCAGAGTCTTGATGGGCGGCCTGGCCCTGGTGGCCGGCGTCCAGCTTGCCGGAACGGCCATCGACATGCAGGCGGGCTGGCGCGCCTACCGTCAGGCCGTGGATATCGCCAACCTGAAGCAGGTCAGCCGCAACCTGCTGGTCGCAGCCCGCGACCATGGCATCGAAGCCGGCATGATCAATCTTGTCCTGGAGGCTGCGCGTGTGCCGGGCACGCCGGAAGCGGCCCTGCGTCCCCAGATCGATCGTCACCGCAATGAAACCGACCGCGCCGCCCTGGCCGCCTTGGACCAGCTGGGTCAGATGCCCGTGGAAAGCGCCCTGGCGGAAGATATCGGGTCGCTGCGCGTATCGTTGACACGCATGCGCGAACTGCGCGGCGGGGTGGAAGGGCTGCTGGCACAGCTGGCGGACGGGCGATCCCTGGACGCCACGGGCCCCAGCCCCGTCGACAATACGATGCTGATCGCCGAATGGCGCGACGCGTCGCGCTCCTATCTGACGGCACTGCTGACCCTGCTGCGGGAGGTCAACAACCCGGCCCTTTCTGTGGGCGGCGACGCCGGTGCCGCAGAGATGCTGACGCGCGAGGCCATCCATCTGCGCGGCCAGATGGGCGCAGATATGGGCCTGCTTTACCGCATCGCGGCGGGTGGCCAGCTGGACCTGACCGCCGTTACCGTGTCCCTGGCGGAAGTGGAGATGGTCTGGCAGCTGGTGCGCAATGTCGGTGACCCGGCGATTTTCCCGGAAAGCACCCAGGCGGCCCTGCGCCAGATGGAAGCGGCCTTCTATCAGCGATACCTGCCGCTGCGCACCGCCATCCTGGATGCCGCTGCGCGGGGGGAGGCGCGCGGACGTCTGCCGGAACTGCTGCGCAACGGCACCAGCCTGCTGAACGCGGCCAGCGACCTGGTGGGGGCAGCCGTCGCCGTCGCGGCGGAGGCGACGGAACGCAACCGCCTGCTGGCCCGGCAGAAGCTGTGGGTCGATGCGTTCGAGCTGCTGATCTCCATGGTGGCTCTGGTTTTCGCGGCCTGGCTGGTGCGCACCCGCGTGCTGCGACCCATCCAGCAGATGACCGACGCCATGCGGGCCCTGGCCGGCGGCGACCATGCCGTGACCTTGCCGGAATTCAAAGGCGTGGGGGTGGAGGTGGCGGCCATGGCCGCCGCCGTGCGCGTGTTCAAGGAGAATGCACGCCAGCTGCGCAAGGAGAACCGGGAGCGGGGCCGTATGGAACTGCTGTTGACCGTGGAACGCGGCATCCTGGAAATGGCCGCCGCTGGCGCCCCCCTGGGGGAGGTGCTGGATGCCCTGTGCCGGGGGATGGAAGAGCAGTTGGACAATGCCCGCTGTACCATCATGCTGCTGCGCGAGGATGGGGTGCACATGTCAGTCGCCGCCGCCCCTGGATTCACGGCGCGGGTCAAGGAGGCGTATGAAGGCGTGGCCATCGGCCCCGATGTCGGGTCCTGCGGGTCCGCCATCTATCGGCGTGCACCGATCATCGTGGCCGACATTGCCAAGGATCCGCGCTGGCACCTGTACAAGGACCTGATCCTGGCGGAAGGGGCGAAATCCTGCTGGTCGCTGCCCATCCTGTCGGGCGACGGGGAGCCGCTGGGCGCCTTCGCCATCTATGGCGACAGTGTGCGTGAGCCCCATGACTGGGAGATGGAGCGGGCACGCCGCGCCGTGCAGCTGGCGGCCCTGACCGTCACCAGCCGCCGTGCCGCCGAACAGCTGGAACAGGCCAAGGCGGAGGCCGAGCTGGGCAGCCGCACCAAGTCGGAATTCCTGGCCAATATGAGCCATGAATTGCGCACGCCGCTGAACGCCATCATCGGCTTTGCCGAGGTGCTGGAAAGCGAGCTGAAAGTCATCGACAAGAACGGGCAGAACACCAGTTCCGTGGCCTATGCCGGCGATATCATCGCATCGGGTCGCCATCTGCTGACCCTGATCAACGACATCCTGGACGTCTCCAAGATGGAGGCCGGCCGGGTGGAATTGCGCGAGCGCATCTGCGGGATGGAGGAACTGGTGCGCGCATCAGAGCGCATCGTGCGGGCCCGCGCCATGGAACGCCGCCTGAACCTGGTCGTGGAGGTGGCGGACGGGGTACCGCCCATCCTGGTCGATGACGTGAAATTCAAACAGATCCTGCTGAACCTGATGTCCAACGCCATCAAGTTCACCTCCCCCGGCGGCACGGTGCGGCTGACGGCCAGCGTCGATCCGGCCCGCGGCGTGTCGGTCGCCGTGACCGACACGGGCATCGGCATCAAACCGGAAGACCTGGCCAAGGTCTTCGTGCCCTTCCACCAGGTCGACAATGTCTATGCGCGCAGCAATCCCGGCACCGGCTTGGGCCTGACCCTGTCCAAGGGACTGGCGGAACTGCATGGCGGCCGCCTGTCGATCGAGAGCGTGTTCGGCGAGGGGACAACCGTTACCCTGACGCTGCCACCCGCCCGTATTGTCTGGACGGAGAGTGCCGGCCTGCCCTTTCCGCTGCCCATGCGGTGAATATCCGTCAAAAAAGGCCGCCCAGTTAAAGAGCGGCCTTTTCTCAGCGGAAATTCTTTCACCTTCACTCCGCCGGCACCTGCGGCGGGGCGTCGTGGCGGCGTTCCTCTTCCTCGATCTTGCGGCGGATGATGCCGATGGGCTGCACGCCGCGGGCGAACATGCTGTAGAGCACGGGCGTGATGAACAGCGACAGGGCGGTACCCACCGTCACGCCGCCCACGATCACCCAGCCGATGGCCATGCGGCTTTCCGCCCCCGCGCCATGCGCCAGGGCCAGCGGCATGGCACCGAAGACGGTGGCGATGGAGGTCATCAGGATGGGGCGCAGGCGCAGCTGCGAGGCCTCGACCACCGCATCCAGCAGCTCTCGACCTTCCTCGCGCAGCTGGTTGGCGAACTCCACGATCATGATGGCGTTCTTGGCGATCAGACCGATCAGCATGATCAGGCCGATCTGGGTATAGGTGTTCAGTGACATGCCGGTGATGGCGATGGCCAGAATGCCGCCCAGGCCGGCCGGCAGCACCGACCCCAGAATCATGGCCGGCAGGCGGAAATTCTCGAACTGCGCCGCCAGCACCAGGAAGGCCACCAGCATGGCCATGCCGAAGGCGAACCAGATGGCGCTGCTGGCTTCCAGCTGCAGACGCGCCGCGCCCTCGAAATTCAGCCGCGCCTCGGGCGGCAGCACTTCGGCGGCGGCCTGGCGGATCTCGGCGATGACCTCCCCCATCACCGCCCCCTCAGTGAGGTTGGCAGTGATGGTGATGGAGCGCAGGCGGTTGTAGCGGTTCAGCTCCGTCGGGCCCGCCACGTCCCGCACGTGCAGCAGGTTGGCCAGCGGGATCAGCTGGCCCGCGCTGCCAGCCGTGGTGGAGCGCACGAAGATGTTGGAGAGGTCGCGGGGATTGGACCGGTCCTGCGACTCGGCGCGCAGGACCACGTCATATTCCTCGCCCCGGTCCAGATAGCGTGTGACCAGTTTTTCCCCCAGCAGCGTTTCCAGCGTGCCGCCGACGGTGGTGACGGGCACGCCCAGGTCGGCGGCACGGTTACGGTCCACCGTCACGTAAAGCTGTGGCTTGGTCTCGTCATAGTCGGCGGAAAAGCCGGTGAGGCTGGGATATTGTTCCAGCCGACGGATCAACGTGTCACGCCATTCGGCCAGTTCCTCGAACGTGTTGCCGCCGATGACCACCTGCACCTGGTTCGCCGAGGCCCCGCCACCGCCCAGGCCCGAGGGCAGGATGGGCACGATGCGCGAACCGGGAATGGCCGACAGCTTGGGGCGCAGTTCATTGATAAGATCGGGCACGGACCGGTCGGTCACGCGGTCGGCCCACATCGGGGTGCGGATGACGACCATGCCCCGGTTGACACCGGAACTGCCGCCCCAACCCGGATTGAGATTGGTCAGCACGCTGTCGATTTCACCCGATTTCAGATAGGGCTGCAACAGGGCCTCGACGCGGGAAACCTCCTGCATCGTGTAATTCATGCTGGCCCCTTCCGGACCGGTGATGGAGATGCGGGCCACGCCGCGATCTTCGGTCGGCGCCAGTTCACTGGGCAGGCGCAGCCCGACCAGTGCGGTCAGCATAAGGCCGCCCGCCATCAGCGCCAGCACCAGGACACGGGCCGACAGGGCCATGCGCAGCAGCGCCATATAGCCACGGGTCACGCCATCCAGGAAGGCTTCCGTATAGCGGAACAGACCACGGGCCTGCTGGTGTCCGCGCAGCAGCTTGGACGACAGCATGGGTGACAGGGTCAACGCCACGATGCAGGAGAAGAAGATCGCCGCCATCAACGCCATGGCGAACTCACGGAACAGCCGCCCCTGGTCGCCCGGCAGCATGGAAAGCGGCGCGATGACGGCGAGCAGCACGGCCGTCGTGGCGATGACCGCGAATCCGATCTGCCGTGCCCCACGATAGGCTGCCAGCAGCGGCGGCTCGCCCTCCTCGATCCGGCGGGAGATGTTCTCCACCACGATGATGGCATCATCGACCACCAGACCCACGGCCAGCACGAAGGCCAGCAGCGTCAGCACATTGATGGAAAAGCCCAGCATGGCCATGACGCCGAAGGCCGCCACCAGCGACACCGGGATGGCGATGACGGGGATCAGCGTGGCGCGGAAGGTGCGCAGGAACACCCAGACCACCAGCACGACCAGTCCGACGGCCACGGCGATGGCGTGGAACACCTCATAGATGGACTGGCCGACAAAGGTGGCGTCGTCCTGGCGGATTTCCAGCACCATGCCCGGCGCCAAGTTGGCCCGGAACTGGTCCAGCAGGTGGCGCACCCCCTCGGAGACTTCCATGGTATTGGCCGTCGATTGCCGCACAATGCCAATGCCGATGGCGCTGCCGCCATTGACACGGAAATCGCCGCGATCGTCGCGGGCCGCCACCTCCACCCGCGCCACGTCGCCCAGGCGGATCCAGTTGGCGCCATCCTGGCGGACCAGAATGGCGGCGAACTGTTCCGGCCGGTTCAGGCGGGTGTCGGTGCGCACGGTGAATTCGCGCTGGTCGCTTTCGATGCGGCCGGCCGGCAGTTCGGCATTCTCGCGCCGGATGGCGGCTTCCACGTCCTGCACCGTCACCTGGCGGGCGGCCATGGCGTTGCGGTCCAGCCAGATGCGCATGGCAAAATCACGACGCCCGCCGATACGCACCGATGCCACACCCGGCACCGTGCCCAGCGCATCCAGGTAATAGCGGCGGACGAAGTCGGTCAGCTCCAGCTGGTTGATGCGGTCGGAGGACAGGGTGATCCACATGATGGGACTGCTGTCGGCATCGACCTTGCTGATCTCCGGCAACTCCGCTTCTTCGGGCAGATTGTCGGACAGACGGCCCACACGGTCGCGCACATCATTGCTGGCCGCGTCGATGTCGCGGTCGATCTCGAACTCCACCGACACCGAGGAGTTGCCTTCGCGCGACCGCGAGCGGATGGTCTTGACGCCCTCGATGCCGTTGATGACACCTTCGATGCGCTCGGTGATCTCGTTATCCACCACTTCGGCGCTGGCGCCGGGATAGCTCGTGCTGATCGATACGATGGGATAATCGATCTTCGGCAGCTCGCGCACCGGCAGCTTTTCATATCCCAGCACGCCGAACACGACCAGCATGGCGCTGATCACGAAGGCGAGAACCGGGCGCTGGATCGAAAGGTCGGAGATCACCATGGCGGGCTTCCCACGCGTATCGCTGTCATGTCCATGTCACCACCGCCCCGGCGGACCGTCATTGAAAGGGGCAGGGCAAAAGCTTTCAGGGCGTGGGCCGGGCCGCCGATTGCGAACCGCCGCCGACTGACGCGCCGTTGACGATCTCCGCCTCCACCGGCACGCCGTCGCGCACCTTCTGGATGCCGCGGGTGATGACCAGTTCACCGCCCTGCAGCCCTTCGGCGATCTCCACCACGCCGCGCGACCGCGCACCGATGGTCACAAGCCGGCGTTCAACCTTGCCGGAGACCACCAGGAACACGAACTGGCGGTCGCCCACAGGCACCAGCGATTCCTCCGGCACCAGCACCACGTTGGCGCGGTTGTCGAGCGTCAGCTGCACCGTCATGAACATGCCGGGCCGCAGGCGGCGGTCCTCATTCTCGATGCGGGCCACGGCCGCCACCGTGCGGGTAATGGCGTCGACACGGGTATCGATGGCCATCACCGTGCCCACAAAGGTCTGTCCCGGATAGACCGATGACAGGGCCGCGATCTCCATGCCCTGGCGCAGGTTGCGCAGCGACGCCTCCGGCACCGTGAATTCCAGTTTGACCGTGCGGGTATCATCCAGTGTCGTCACCACGTCGGCCGGCCGCACCAGGGCGCCAGGGCTGACCTGGCGCAGGCCGGCATAGCCGGTGAAGGGGGCCCGGATGGTCAGGTCCGCCAGGCGGGCCTGCACGGCGCGCACTTCGGCCTCGTTGCCGGCCAGCAACAGCGACAGTTCGTCCACACGGGCCTGGGACACATTCTGACGCTGCAGCAGGGTGCGGGCACGATCCAGCAGCTGGGCCGCGTTGCGCCGCGCGGATTCCGCCACGGCCAGGTTGGCCCTCACCTCGCTGTCATCCAGCGCGATCAGCACCGACCCGGCCTCCACCAGCTGGCCTTCGGTGAAATTGATGGATCGGACCAGACCGGCGGTCTTGGCCGTGACCGTCACCGCCTCGTTCGCCCGCAGGGTGCCCACGGCATCGAAAGTGACGGCGATGTCGCCGCGCGTCACATGGGCCGCCTGAACGGCCACGGGCCGCGCTTGATTGGCTGGCGGCTGGTTGGCGGCATTGCCACCGTTACGCCCGGTCATATACCAGACACCGCCGCCAATAGCGACGAGGGCAATGACAGTGGCGATTTGAAGTGGCAGGCGCATTTTCCTGTCCGCTGTTCTGTTCTGCTCCCGCCGGAGGCGCGAGCCTGATCGATATCAAGAGCAAGGCAACTCTATCCCATTGGTGGGAAAGGAGCCTCCGGTAATCCATGATGTCTGCCATCCGCAGCCGCGAATACAGGCGCCCGCGGATAAAACCCCCGAATTGGATGCCGACGCCTTCCAACTAGAGTGCGAACGTCCGTCATCCAACCCCGCAATTGTTACGCAACGGTAACCGGAAGCGATAGGGGACAAACTTTTACATTTGAAGGAAAAGCCATGCGCAAACGGCAGGACCCGGGCCGTTTTCCACGGTCCGGCGTTTCAATCCACGCAAGATAACAGGGGCGGGTCAGGCGGCGCTGCTGCGCGATTGCCGGCTGGTCAGTTCACGCAGGAAGGCACGATCGACGGCAGGGTAGCGCGACGGCATCTCCCGTTCGATCCGGTCCATCAGATCGGCACCGGCCGCTTGCCCGTTATATTCCTCGAACAGCAGGAACCAGGCGGCGTAGGTGCGGCCGGCGATGCGCGGATCGGCATCGTCTGACTGTTCAGGCAGCACCCAATAGCCGAAACGGCCATCCGACCGTTCCCCCACGAAGGGCAGCTTCGTCACGGGCAGGCGCATGGTGCCGACGCGGGAGCTGTTCTGGCTGTGGTTTTGGCTGCTGGACATGGGTCTTGACGCGGATCAGGTTCTGCTTAACGGGCGGGTCGGGGGTGTGTTAATACGGCGTTTACAAGTAATCGTCCAAAAACTACTTTAAACTACTATATACGGTGTGATTCGGGATGCAATCCCTCTCAACAATAGGCAAATGCCGGCGACTTGTCACAGGCGCGGACGGTCATGACCGAAGGGATGGGGTGACCCGCCGAAAGCTGATTCTTTCATCCCTGGTGCTGCTGGCGACCAGCCGGGCGCGCGGGCGTGCCGCCGACGCGGCAACCTTGTTGCAGGCAAACGCCCTGACCATCGATCAGGTCGCCGCCTATGCTGCCGCTTACGCGGAATTCCGCCGCAAAGTCCCGGGCGGGCCCGACCGCGCATCGCTGGCCGCGGCGGAGATGGCGGCGTTGAAGGCCACCGGGGAAATCCGGCTGAACGACGGTGCTTCCTTTCTGCGCGACGACACCAACCTGGGCTTGATCGCACAACATTATGCAGCACAGCTGGCGGCCGGCGCGCCGTTCGGCCATCGTGACGCCGGCGGGCGACAGGCGGCCGACCGGATCGCCCTGCTGCATCGGCGGATGGTGGGCGTAAACGGGGAAAACCTGTATGCGACCACCGCTTTCGATCCCGACCGGGCCGACGCGGCGGGCCGGCTGGCGGTCGACACTCTGATGCAATCGCCGGGGCACCGGTCCAACATTCTGGACCCGCGCTGGACGCATGCCGGTTTCGGCGCCGCGCTGGGCCGGGAAGGGTTCATGCTGGTGCAGCTGTTCGCCGAACGCGCAGCACTGCTGATGGCGGACATGCCGCTGAGCGTGGCGGCCAGAGCCCCCCTGCCCGCCGGCAGCCAGCAGGCGGCCGACGGCGCCTTCAGCGGGCTGGCGCTGGTGCCCATGGACAGGCTGGTATCGGCGGAAGATTTCGTCCGGCCTGGCCTCGCGCAGGCGCCGGCCAGCAAGGGGCTTCACCGCAGCTTCTTCGCCCGCACGCAGGAAATGACGGCGCGGACGGCGAAGTTCACCATCCATCCGGGGCCGATGCTAATGGTCACCTGAACATGGCCCGCAATAACAGCGGTACCCTGTTAGTGCCCGTGCCCGCCGCCAGCGGCCTTGCCGGCCTCGGTCTGCACATAATGGCGGCCACAATAGGGACAATCGACATAGCCCAGCGGGGCCAGAGTCAGGAACACGCGCGGATGGCCCAGGGCCCCACCGCCGCCATCGCAGCCGACGTCGCTTTCGTCGATATAGATGGTCTCGGCCGGCTGCATGTCTCTCGTTCCTTAGAAGCGTTCGTATAGGGTCCCGATGTCTCGGGTGCGGCGCATCATACTCCGGCGCGCGGTTTGCGCAAGATCGGGCGGCCGTCACAGCGGACGCCCCTGCCCTTCGGCAAATTGACCGGCTGTGGCCACAGGTGTACGCCAGAGCCATGTCCCCGACGCGATGCGTCGTCCAGCCCCCCCGGGAACCGATCCCCATGCCCGACAGCCTGAACCGCCCCACCGCGACCGCCAACAGCGGCACGGCCCCAGCATCCGCCATTGAGATCAAAGATCTGCGCAAGACCTATCGCGGCACGGCCAAGTCCCCGCCGAAGGAGGCGCTGAAGGGTGTATCGCTCTCCATCCCGCGCGGATCGATCTATGGCCTGCTGGGGCCCAACGGGGCGGGCAAGAGCACGACCATCAACATCCTGGCAGGCCTGGTGAACAAGACCAGTGGCACCGCCAGTATCTGGGGAATCGATATCGACGCCCATCCCCGCTCCGCCCGCGCCGCCATCGGCGTGGTGCCGCAGGAGCTGAACCTGGACCCGTTCTTCACCCCGCGTGAGATTCTGGACCTGCAGGCCGGCCTCTATGGCGTGCCCAAGCCCCAGCGCCAGACCGACGCCCTGCTGGAGGCCGTGGGCCTGAAGGACAAGGCCAATGCCTATGCCCGCACCCTGTCGGGCGGCATGCGCAGGCGCCTGATGGTTGCCAAGGCCATGGTGCACGCCCCGCCGGTGCTGGTGCTGGACGAGCCGA
Source organism: Niveispirillum sp. GW835-FHT14G11 (assembly GCF_058793615.1). Lineage (NCBI taxonomy): Bacteria > Pseudomonadati > Pseudomonadota > Alphaproteobacteria > Rhodospirillales > Azospirillaceae > Niveispirillum > Niveispirillum sp. GW835-FHT14G11. Next base: position 307,604 of record NZ_JBXAFZ010000009.1, on the reverse strand, counting down.
CAGCGGGTGTGGACGTGGAACTGCGCCAGAGCCTGTGGGCCCATGTACGGGAACTGAACAAGGCTGGCACCACCATCGTCCTGACCACCCATTATCTGGAAGAGGCGCAGGAGCTTTGCGACACCATCGCCATCGTCAATCATGGCCTGGTGGTCGCCAGCGAATCGACGGAAAAGCTGCTGGGCCGTATCGACAGCAAGGAAATGGTGGTGACACTGGATGCTGACCTGACGGCAGTGCCCGACGCCTTCGCTGGTTTCGACGCGCGTCTGGACGGGCCGCGCCGCCTGACCATCCATTACAAGCCCAGCCAGACCCGCGTGGCCGATCTGCTGGGCGCCATGGCTGCCGCCGGGCTGGCAGTGAAGGACCTGTCGATGGTGGAAAGCGACCTGGAGGACGTGTTCCTGCAGATGACCCGCGCACCGGCGGCCTGAGGCCGCCGCCCGTGACGTTGCGGCCCGTCCGCGTCATCGCCGATGATTATGCCCTGTCGCCCGGCGTATCGGACGGCATCCTGGAACTGGCGCGGACGGGCCGGCTGTCGGGCACCGGGGCCATGGTGCCCAGCCCGCGCTGGAAGACGGATGCGGACCGCCTGCATGACACGCCGGACGGGTTCCAGACCGGCTTGCATCTGACCCTGACGGGGGCGCTGCCACCGCTGGGCCCGATGCCGGGCCTCTGTCGCGGTGGGCATTTTCCGACGCTTGGCCGCTGGTTGGCCCTGTCGCATGCCGGGCTGTTGTCCGGCCGGACTGCCAGCGCGGAACTGTCGACCGAGATCGCGCGGCAGTTGGACGCGTTTGAGCAGGCGATGGGCCGGGCGCCACATTTCATCGACGGGCACCAGCATCTGCACCTGCTGCCCGGCATCAGGCCGCTGCTGTTGGACGCCGTCACCCGCCGCTATGCACCGGGCACCGTCTGGCTGCGGGACTGCGCGGAGCCAGCGGACCGCATCTGGCGCCGCGGCGTTGCGGTGGGAAAGGCCCTGTTCATCGCCGCCCTGGCACGCGGACTGTCGGCACAGGCCGCCGCCCGCGCCATCCCGACCAACCGGGGTTTCAGCGGCATCTACGGATTCATAGGTGACTTTCCCGGATTGATGGCACGTTTCCTCCATGGATCGCCGGAGGGTGGCGTGATCATGGTCCACCCCGCCCGGCCCGACATGGATCTGGCCGCACTGGACCCGGTTGTCGGGGCACGATTGGCCGAAATGGACTATCTGGCCGGCCCCGCCTGGCCCGATGCGCTGTCACGTGCCGGGATTCGCCTGGGTTAACACCCGCTTACAGCTTTGGGATAGGTTCTTGGACGCGACAGGACGGCTCTGGGGTGCTACCCTTCTCGGCGATTCCCTCCTGTCGGGCAGCAATGGGGGAACGGCGCAGGGCACGTGAGCCGCGGGATTGCCAGCTTGGAAATGAATACCGTCCTTTTTGTCATCGCCATCCTGTCGGCCATCGGCGCGGTCTCCATCGCGCTGATCCGGCAGATTCTCTATTATTCCCGCCGGGCCCATATCAACCGCGTGACCGAACAGAACCGCGACCTGCACCGCAAGCAGGAGGAACTGACCAAGGCCTATCGCGACGGGCAGGAAGCCATCCGCCAGGGCGAGGTCGACCGCAAGGCCGCCACGACGCAGCTGGCCGACGCCCAGCGCCGCCTGAAGCTGGCCAAGGAGGATAATTACGTCGTCATCCACGAACTGGGAGAGGCCTCGGGCTCCCGTCGCCTGTTCACTGTGCCGATGACGCTGGGCAGCACCCTGACGCTGGGCCAGAATGTGGTGAAGGACAGCAAGTTCCGCGCGGCCCGCCATTTTATCGAGATCTGGGCCGACAATGCCGATGATGCCAATCGCATCGCCCGTACCAGCTTTGCGCCCGACAACGGCTTCGTCCTGTCCAAGGCGGTGCCGGCGGCGGCATCCGCCATCGCGGCGGAGTGAGGCGCCATGCTGATCCAGGTCGGTCTTGTGCTTCTGATGCTGGTATCCATCGCCTATGCCGCCGCCGTCATGCGCCGGATCGAAAGTGATGTGGCCGAGTATCAGCGCAATCTGCGCGCGGTGGAGGAGGACCAGCACAAGCTTGAGGTGGCTTGCAACACCCTGCGGTCGCTATGCGGGCAGGTGGAGGGGGAGTTATCGAAGATGCGGGCGGACATTGCCGAACTGGCCGATGCCCGCGCCCAGATCGAGGTGGAGATCGCCGCGTTGGGTGAGGCGCCGAAGCAGCGCCTGTTCATGTTCGATCGCACCACCCTGGGCCATGGCAAGCTGTGGGAAGTGACCATCGCCAATGCCGGGGGGCCGGGCACCATCGTCCCCGCAGATTCGGCCGTGGAATGGGCCAATGGCCGTACCTATATTGTACCTGGAACGACCGATCGCGATGCCAAATTCCGGGCGGAACCCAAGTTCCTGCAATCGATGGGCTATCGCATCATGAAGGTTGAACGGTTCCGGCGCGCCTGACGACCCGACCGCCACGGGGACGCCGGGCCTGATCGGATGCGGGCAGGGAGGGCGCCATGGCGGATGCCGTCATCGAATTCCCGTCGGGTCAGGTGCGCCAGAGGCTGGCCAGCGCCGCCGACAAGCGCCTGTCCGGCGCCTTCGCCCAGTTGCGTGCCGGCTGGCGCCAGGATGGCGCCCTGACGGCCGAGCGCCGGGACGAGGCCCTGGACCATCTGGCCCGCGTGCTGGTGAAGTACCAGGCAGCGCTGGTTGAGGCCGTATCCCAGGATTTCGGCCACCGCTCCCCGCATGAGACGCGGCTGGCCGATATCCATGCCAGCCTGTCCGCCATCCGCCATGCCCGCCGGCACCTCGGTCACTGGATGCGGCCGCGGCGCGTGGGCACCACATTGCCCTTCCTGCCCGGCCGGGCGAAGGTTGAAATGGTTCCCCTGGGCGTGGTCGGTATCATCAGTCCCTGGAACTATCCCATCCAACTGGCCCTGGTGCCCTTGACCGCCGCCATCGCGGCGGGCAACCGTGTGCTACTGAAACCGTCAGAATTGACCCCGCGCACGGCCACCCTGCTGGAAAGGCTGCTGGCGGAGGTATTCGACCCCCGGGAGGTTGTCGTGGTCACCGGTGGCGTAGACATGGCCCAGGCCGTCTGCCACCTGCCCCTGGACCATCTGCTGTTCACGGGATCGGCATCGGTGGGCCGGCAGGTGATGCGGGCCGCGTCGGATGCGCTGGTTCCCGTCACATTGGCATTGGGGGGCAAGTCACCCGCCATCGTCGGACCCGGCTTCGACATGGCGCTGGCGGCCGAACGCATCGCCATCGGCAAGCTGTTCAATGCCGGCCAGACCTGCATCGCACCCGACCATGTCCTGGTACCACGGGGGCGGGAGTTGGAATTCGTCGATTGTTTCGATAAGGCAACATCCAGGCTCTACCCGCAACTCGGCGACAATATCGATTATTCCGCTATCATAACAGACAAGCATTATGAACGGCTTCTGGGCCTGATCGACGATGCGCGCCGACGTGGAGCCACCGCCAGGTTCATCAACCCGGGAAGTGAATCGCTGGAGCCAGCGAAGCGCAAGCTGGCGCCCACCCTGCTCTGGCAGGTGCCGGAAGGGTCGGCCGTGCTGGTGCAGGAAATCTGCGGCCCCGTCCTGCCCATCCTGTCCTATACGACGTTGGAGGAGGCGGTGGCCCTGGTCAACAGCCGGCCGCAGCCACCGGCCCTGTATCTGTTCAGCCGACGTAAGGCGGATGTGGATTTCGTCCTGGGCCGCACCCGACCGGGCGGTTTGACGCTGAACGACACGGCTTTGCACGCGTCCCAGGACGGCGTGCCCTTCGGTGGCGTCGGGGAAAACGGCGAGGGTACCTGTTACGGGGAGGCCGGTTTCCGCACCTTCAGCCAGGCCCGGCCCCTGTTCCGCGCCAGCCGCTTCAGCCCCACCCGGCTGGTCCGCCCGCCCTATGGTGATCGGATCGACCGGATGCTGCGCTGGCTGATCGGGCGGTGATCACCAGTCCTTCCGCTGTTGGTGTAATTGCGATAATCAGAAGGGTATGGATATAGCCGCGCCCTCCCTGCTGACCGAAGCCGATCCGGCGCCCGTCCGCATCCTCAATCCCGACAGTTCCGGCACCCTGCTGCTGGTCTGCGACCATGCCGGCCGGGCGGTGCCCATCGGCCTGCACGGGCTGGGCGTGCCGCCGGCGGAACTGGAACGGCATATCGGCTGGGATATTGGCGCGGCAGCCGTGACGGAGGCGCTGTCGCGGTTGCTGGACGCGCGGGCCGTGCTGTCGGTCTATTCACGGCTGGTCGTGGATTGCAACCGCTGGCCCGACAGTCCCACCTTGATGCCGCCGGTCAGCGACGGCACGGCCGTCCCCGCCAACCAGAACCTTTCGGAAACCGCCCGCGCCCTGCGCATGGAAGCGCTTTACCAACCCTATCACGACGCCATCACCGCCCAGCGCGCCGCCATCCGCGCCCGTGGCCACAGGCCGGTGCTGGTGTCGATCCACAGCTTCACGCCGCAGATGAACGGGTTCCGGCGCCCGTGGCAAGTGGGCGTGCTGTGGAACCGTGATGGCCGGATGGCGCTGCCCATGCTGGAGGCACTTCGCGCTGAAGGCGATCTGACGGTCGGCGACAACGAACCCTACAGCGCCCGCACCGGCACCGATTTCACCATCATCCATCATGGGGAGGAGGCGAACGAGCCGGTGCTGATGCTGGAAATCCGCCAGGACCTGATCGCCGATGCGGCGGGTGCCGACGCCTGGGCCGCGCGTCTGGCGCGGCTGCTGCTGCCGATCCTCACATCGCTCTGACGGAGCCGGTGTCGGTCAGGTCGAGCGACGCGCGCCCTGGCCTGCGACACCGCCTCAGCGCGCCGCCTCGAACTCCGCCAGCAAGGCCCGTACGTCCAGCGCCTGCAGCGCCGCCAGCGCAGCGCTCAATTCCGCAGCACAATGGTTCAACCGCTGGGCATGGAAGTTGATATTCGCCGCATGCGTGGCGATATGCCCGTGGGGCAGGCGTGTACGCATATCGATGACCATAGTCACGACCCTTTCAAAGCCGATACTTATGTGTAGATGTTCTGATCTTGAAACCATTGATACATGCTTTAACGACACCATCAACAGGAAAAGTAATCGACTGTAATCACCTAAAATTTTAGACGGTTTCCTTTAAATCCAGCCTGGGATAAACCACATGCAGCGCCACGTTCGTCAACTCAAGACCAAGGAAACCCGGCCATGGATGACCAGACCCGTATCGCGCTTGAAGCCGCCGCCTTCCGCCGCCTGGTGGCGCATCTGCAGGCGCGCACCGACGTACAGAATATCGATCTGATGAATCTGGCCGGCTTCTGCCGCAACTGCCTGTCCAAATGGTACCGGGCGGAGGCCGGGGAACGCGGGGTGGAGATCAGCGACGCCGCCGCGCGCGAGCTGATCTACGGCATGCCCTACGAGGAATGGAAGGCCAGGCACCAGCGCGAAGCCTCACCCGAGCAGCAGGCCGCCTTCCAGCAGGCCAACGCGCATTGACGAACCAGGGGGCGGCTCGATTGAGTCGCCCTTTTCCCGATGCCAACGGGGCATCAGGCCGGCTGTGAACAATCTCCAGCCCATTCCCGCACTGCACAATTGACCTGCGCCAGTTACATTGCATGGTCACGAAACCCAGGCGCCGCCTTGGGAAGATCGGCTGCGCGCGGTGATCGATCATGGAAGTTTCACAAAATGCCCCGCCCAATGTTCCGACTTGACGTTTATCCATGCGCTCCCGTGAAGGGGCCTGGCGTGCCCTGGCGATTCCATTTTTCCGTGGCTGGCGAGGTCCGGAGGTGGGGCCGGCCGCACGCGATGGCCTGACCGGAACAGACATCGCGAGAGAAGAACCGGAACATGCAGTCCAATCTGAAGCTGGCCCTGCTGGCAGGCCTGTCGGCCATCACACTGACAGCCCCCGTGGCCCAGGCGCAAACCACCGGCGACATGCTGGAAGAAATCATCGTGACGGCCCAGCGCCGCGCGGAAAATCTCCAGGAAGTACCGATGTCCGTGGCCGCCGTCTCCGGCGCGGACCTGCGTGACCTGCTTGCTGGTGGCGCCGACATCCTGGCGCTGTCCGCCAAGGTGCCCGGCCTCTATGCCGAAACCTCCACGGGCCGCATCTTCCCGCGCTTCTATATCCGTGGCCTGGGCAACAACGACTTCTACCTGGGCGCTTCCCAGCCCGTTTCCATCGTCATCGACGAGGTGGTGATGGAGAATGTGGTGCTGAAGAGCAGCCCGCTGTTCGATGTGCGTCAGGTGGAAGTGCTGCGCGGGCCCCAGGGCACCCTGTTCGGCCGCAACACCACAGCCGGTATCGTGAAGTTCGACAGCATCGCCCCCAGCCAGGAAGCCGGCGGCCGCGCCACCATCACCTACGGCACCTACAATACCGTCACCATGGATGGCGGGGTGGGTGGTGCGCTGGTCGAGGACAAGCTGTCCATGCGCCTGTCGGCCCTGTATCAGCGCCGCGACGATTACGTGACCAACAGCTTCAATGACAGCAAACTGGGAGGATATCAGGAATTCGCCGGCCGCGCGCAGTTCCTGCTGACCCCGTCGGAAGATACCAGCGCGCTCCTGAACATCCATGGCCGCGACCTGGACGCCACCTCCTCGCTGTTCCGGGGCAACGGCCTGACCAGGGGCTCCAACAAGCTGAACGGCAACTACCATAAGCGCACCGTCTCCTATAATGACGGGGCCGAAAACGAGCAGGCCTATGATGGTTGGGGCTCCAGCCTGAAGCTGGACCATGATTTCGGTGAGGTCTCCCTGACCTCGATCACGGCCTATGAGACGACCAGCGGCTATTCGCGGGGCGACACCGACGGCTTGGCCCTGAACGCCGCCGAGAGCCAGGGCAATATCGACGATCTGGACCAGTGGACTCAGGAAATCCGCCTGGCCAGCAATACCGATGGCCCGCTGAATTGGCAGGTCGGCGGCTTCTACTTCAATTCCGACGAGCAGTTCTCCTTCCGCCCTTACCGCTTCTTCGAAACGGGCGGGGCCAGCGGTTTCGTGACGCTGCGCAACAAGAATGAGAGCTGGGCCGTCTTCGGCCAGGCGGGTTACCAGGTCACCGACGACCTGAAGCTGACGGGTGGCATCCGCTACACCGAGGATGACAAGGAGATGGATGTGCTGAAGGCGCTGACCGCCGGCACCTTCACCTCTATCGAAAATGGCAGCACCCAGGTGCAGGGCGCCTATACGGGCACGCGCCATGTCGAGCTGAAGGATGACGAGGTGAGCTGGGATGCCAGCCTGTTCTACAACCTGACGGACGAGGCCGCTATCTTCGCCCGCGTGGCCCGCGGCTTCCGCGGCCCGACCATCCAGGGTCGTACCGTGTCCTTCAACGGCCCGCCGACGACGGCAACGTCGGAAACGATCATTTCCTATGAGGCCGGCGTGAAGAGCACGCTGCTGGATGACAGGCTGCGTCTGAACGGCGCTGTCTATACCTACACGATCAACGATATCCAGCTGACGGCCTTCGATGCCAACGGTACCGCCCGCCTGTTCAACGGTGACGAGGGCAAGGCTGTGGGCTTCGAGCTGGATGCCGAGCTGCAGGTGACCCGTGACTTCACCCTCACTGCGGGTGTCACCTGGACGGACACGGAGATCAAGGACAAGAGTGTCACCTCCAGCGTCTGCGCACCCATCACCGTCTGCACGGTGAAGGACCCGCTGGTCAGCGGCCGTGCGCTGATCGACGGCAATCCCTTCCCCAATGCGCCGGAATATATCCTGAACTTCACGGCGCGTTACGATTTCCCCCTGGAAAGCGGCGGCACGCTGTTCGCCTTCACCGACTGGTCGGTGACCGGCAAGACCAACTTCGTGCTGTATGAATCGGCCGAGTTCTACAGCGAGGGCGATTTCGAGGGTGGGCTGCGCATCGGCTACAAGGCGCCGGACGACGCCTATGAGCTGGCCGTGTTCGCCCGCAACATCACGGACGAACAGAATGTGAAGGGCGTGATCGAGAACTTCATGGCCCCGGTGGTAAGCGACCCGCGCACCTTGGGCGTTTCCTTCTCGACCACGTTCTGATCAGGAAGGGCGGCGGCCGTTTCAACAGCGGTCGCCGCCCTTTTGTCAACCTGCATAGACATTGGCGCGGCGCAGGCGCAGGGACACGGCCTGACCGGGCGCCAGCGAGGCCGTGGTGGCGTGGCGGTCCAGCACCGCTTCCACCAGCTTGTCATCCAGCAGCAGGTCCAGGCGCAGCTGCGGCCCCACCGGCTGGATCAGGCGGATGGTGGCCGACAGGGTGCCCGCGGCGCCCGCCTCCGCCAGGTCGATATCATGGGCGCGAACATAGGCCGTGGCCGGGCCCGGCGGCGGCAGGGCATTGACCACGGGAACGCGCACGCCGGCAATGACCGCCGCCCCATCCGCCACGATGCAATCCAGCTTGGTGCCACCGCCCAGGAAGTCGCAGACGAAGGCCGATGCCGGCTGGTCATAGACCTCTGCCGGGGTGCCCACCTGCTCGATCCTTCCCTTGTTCAGGATGGCGACGCGATCAGCCAGTTCCAGCGCCTCCTCCTGGTCATGGGTGACGAACACCGTCGTCACGCCCATGCCCTTGTGGATGTCGCGCAGCCAGCGGCGCAGTTCCTTGCGCACCTTGGCATCCAGCGCCCCGAACGGCTCATCCAGCAGCAGCACGCGCGGTTCTGTGGCCAGGGCGCGGGCCAGCGCCACGCGCTGGCGCTGGCCGCCCGACAACTGGTTGGGATAGCGGCCGGCCAGGGGCCGCAGTTGCACCAGTTCCAGCAGGTCGTGCACACGGCGACGGATCTCGTCCTCGCCCAGCTTGGGCTTGCGCCGCGCGACGCGCAGACCGAAGGCCACATTCTCAAACACGCTCATGTGCCGGAACAGGGCGTAATGCTGGAAGACGAAGCCGACGCGCCGCGCATGCGGCTCCGACACGGTGGCGTCCTTGCCCTCGATCAGCAAGGTGCCTTCGTCGGCGTAATCCAGGCCGCCGATCATGCGCAGCAGCGTGGTCTTGCCCGACCCGGACGGGCCCAGCAGAGCCATCAGCTCGCCGGTCTCGATATCCAGATCGATCCCGTCCACAGCCGCGAAGCCGCCGAACCGCTTGGTCAAACTCTTGATATTAATGCTCATGGGTCAGGTTCCCATCAATGGCGGCGGGCGGTCGCGGCCAGTTCGGCACCATGGCGCCATTCCAGCAACGACTTGGCGACCAGGGTCACCAGGGCCAGGATGGCCAGCAGCGAGGCGACGGCGAAAGCCGCCACGAAATTATACTCGTTGTAGAGGATTTCCACATGCAGGGGCATGGTGTTGGTCTCCCCCCTGATATGGCCGGACACCACCGATACGGCGCCGAACTCCCCCATCGCGCGGGCATTGCAGAGCAGCACGCCATAGAGCAGGCCCCAGCGGATATTGGGCAGCGTGACGCGGCGGAAGGTCTGCCAGCCGCTCGCCCCCAGGGTGATCGACGCCTCTTCCTCATCCACGCCCTGGGCCTGCATCAGCGGGATCAGCTCGCGCGCCACGAAGGGAAAGGTGATGAACATGGTGGCCAGCACCAGGCCGGGCACCGCGAAGACGATCTGGATACCATGCTCCCGCAGGAACGGGCCTATCAGCCCATGCGCGCCGAACAGCAGCACATAGACCAGGCCGGAGATCACCGGGCTGACCGAGAAAGGCAGGTCGATCAGGGTCAGCAGCAGCGACTTGCCCGGGAACTTGTGCTTGGTGATGGCCCAGGCGGCGCTGACGCCGAACACCACATTCACCGGCACGGCGATCACGGCCACCAGCAGGGTCAGCCGGATGGCGGCCCAGGCGTCGGGCTCCACCATTGCCTCCAGATAGGTACCGAGCCCGCGCCGCAGCGCTTCGGTGAATACGGCGGCCAGCGGCAGCAGGATGAAGAAGCCCAGGAAGCCCAGACCGATCAGCAGGACCAGGGCCTTGACCCAGAACGGTTCGGCCAGGGTGACACGGGATTTGGGCGACTGCGAATATCCGGCCATCTCACACCCCCGCCCAGCGCCGCGACCAGCGCTGAAGCAGATTGATTACCAGCAGCATGGCAAAGGATAGCAGCAACATGGCGATGCCCACCGACGCGGCCCCGGCGTAATTGAACTGTTCAAGCTTGATGACGATCAGCAGCGGCGCGATCTCCGACACCATCGGCATGTTGCCCGCGATGAAGATCACGGATCCGTATTCCCCCACCGCCCGGGCCAGCGCCAGGGCGAAACCCGTCAGCAGGGCCGGGAAGATCACCGGAAAGATGACGCGGATGAAGGTCTCCAGCCGCGTGGCGCCCAGGCAGGCCGCCGCCTCCTCCAGCTCCGTATCCAGTTCCTCCAGCACGGGCTGCACCGTCCGCACCACGAAGGGCAGGCCGATGAAGGTCAGCGCCACGACAACGCCCAGCGGCGTATAGGCCACCTTGATGCCCAACGGGTCCAGATATTGTCCAACCCAGCCATTGGGGGCGTAGAGCGAGGTCAGCGCGATGCCGGCCACGGCGGTCGGCAGGGCAAAAGGCAGATCGACGATGGCATCCACCACCCGCTTGCCCGGAAAATCATAGCGCACCAGCATCCAGGCCACGGCCAAGCCGAAGACCGCATTGATGGCGGCGGCCACAAAGGCGGCGCCGAAGGACAGGCGCAGGGAGGCCAGCACGCGCGGTTCCGTCACCTGCGCGAAGAAGCCGGACAGGCCGATATCCCACGGGCGGATCAGCAGGGCCGCCAGCGGGATCAGCACGATCAGCGTCAGATGGGTCAGCGTGATGCCCATCGTCAGGCCGAAGCCCGGAATGATGGAACGGTTGCGCCGACGGAAAAGCGGAAAGCCGGAGGATGCCGTCATATCGCGGCCCTCCTTGCGGCCACCGTTCGGGGCCGCGGGGAAGGAAATGAACGCAAGGCGATGTTCCTGTCCAAATCCGCCCCCTGTCGACAAGGACGCCCCGCCCGGCCAGGGGCCGCGGCGGGGTGCCAGCAGGGGGTCAGGGTAATTCACTCAGGCCTCGGCTCCAAGCGCCGGGCGGCCCTATCGCAACATTACTGACCCGGCTTGTAGATCTGGTCGAAGACGCCGCCATCGGCGAAGTGCGCCTTCTGGGCCACTGTCCAGCCGCCGAACCTGGTGATGTCGAACAGCTTCACATTGGGGAAGCGGTCGGCATATTTCTGGGCCAGTTGCGGCAGGCGGGGGCGGTAATAGTGCTTGGCCGCCAGTTCCTGGCCCTCCGGGGTGTAGAGATAGGTCAAATAGGCTTCGGCCACCTTGCGCGTACCCTTGCGGTCGACATTCTTGTCCAGTACGGCCACCGGCGGCTCCGCCAGGATGGAAACGGACGGGACCACGATCTCCAGCTTGTCGGCACCCAGCTCATTGATGGCCAGGAACGCCTCGTTCTCCCAGGCCAGCAGCACGTCACCGATGCCGCGCTGGACGAAGGTGGTGGTGGAGCCGCGGGCCCCGGTATCCAGGACCGGCACGTTCTTGAACAGCTTGCCCACGAAATCCTTGGCAGCCTCCTGGCTGCCGCCATTCTTGTCGGCGGCATAGCCCCAGGCGGCCAGATAGTTCCAACGCGCCCCGCCCGAGGTCTTCGGGTTCGGCGTGATGACCTGGATGCCCGGCTTCACCAGATCGTCCCAATCCTTGATGCCCTTGGGGTTGCCCTTGCGGACCAGGAACACGATGGTGCTGGTATAGGGCGTGGAATTATAGGGCAGCTTGGCCTGCCAGTCCTTGGACAGCAGGTCTGAGTTCTCGGCAATCGCGTCGATGTCGCTGGCCAGGGCCAACGTCACGACATCGGCATTCAGACCGTCGATCACGGAGCGCGCCTGCTTGCCGGAGCCGCCATGCGAGGCCTTGATCTCGATCTCCTCACCCGTCGTGGCCTTCCAATGCTTGGCGAAGGCGTCGTTGAACTCCTTATAGAGTTCACGCGTCGGGTCGTAGGAGACGTTGAGGATCTGCCCGCTGCCCCAGACGGGCGACACGGCCAGCGTGGCCAGGGCGGCGGTGGTGGTGGCGACGCGCTTGAACCATTTCATCGCGGTAACTCCCTCTTTTTCTCAAGGCGGCTGCCACGAAGCTGGTTCGTGGCGCTTTAGCGTTTGTTGACGCGGCGCAAGCTGCGCGATCAAATTGCCGCGGCCAGAAGGGTAATTCCTATTGGCGATGTGGACTTTGTACTCGCCCAATATGACTGTCAATAAGAATTTTCCACGCTGAATGTCTGTTATTTGTGTGACAAGGGCATATTTTTCCTGGAGAAATTTGTGAAATTAAAAATATCGTTATATTTCAATAGCTAACAGATTTGATCGAAATTCCGGTTGGGGGCCGGAGGGCGTGCGTAGCCCACATCCAGGCCGCCAACCGTACAATGGCGGCACACGCCACCAGCCGGGCGCATCATCCCGGACGCCATTTCACATGAATATATCGGAAAATACAGGCATGGGCAACAGGGGTTGGAGATTACCACCACCCGTCAGCTGCCGCGCTGCCAGACCTTGCTGATCAGGAAGTTCTTGGCCAGGAACTGGTAGGTGCGCTTCAGCCGGGACTCGGTCTCCGGCTCCTTGTCGATCTCCTGACCGTCCCACATCTCGATCATCTCGTCCCACACCATCAAGGTCGTGTGCAACTCGTCGCGCATGCGGCGGATGAAAGCGACCTGGGCATCGAAGGTGCGCAGCATGGCCATCACTTCGGCCGTCTGGCCATCGACCTGGTCGAAGATGTCGTCGAAATTGGCGATGGGGACCTTGGCCAGCGCCTGCATGCGCGCCACGTCGGCGACGACCTGGCCTTCGCCTTTGAATGTGCGCTTGGCCTGGACCAGCTTCGACATGATCTTCTGGACATGGCCATAGCGATCGCGCAGCGCCTCGATATAGGACAGCTCGCGCGCCAGGTAATCGACCTTGTCCACCATCTCCTGCTTACGCTCCTCCGGCAGGCCGAACTGCTTGGCCAGCTTGGAGAAGGCTTCCTGGGCGCGGGTCTTGGTCAGCGGGTCGTCGACGATCTGTTCCAGCTTGTAGCGGTCGGTGATCGCCTCTTCCCGCCCGGTGATCCAGGAGACGAGCTGAAGGGTCAGGCGGCCGCGGGCAATGGTCAGGTGGCGTTCATCCACGCGCCAGGACGCCGATCCATCCAGCAGTTCCTGCGGGATGCTGTCACCGGGCCGGATCTCCTTGACGAATTTCAGGCCCTTTTCGACGATGGACAGCAGACGCGCATCGTCGCTCTTGTCCTCGATCTGGAAACTCTCGCGCAGGGTACGGAAGGGAATCTTGCCCCAGACTTCGCCCAGATGGACGTTGAAGACGGCGTCGTTATTATCCTTGGACAGGGCGAAATAGCCACCGGGCAGCTGGAAAACCTTGCTGGTGAACATGAAATGGGTGCTGGTGTCACCCTTCTGTTCCCCGGTTTCCTTGCCTTGTGCTTCTGTCACGCTCTTCTCAGACACTGCCGCCATCTCCGGGCGGGTCCGTTTCCACGGTCCCCGACGATTGAAGCCATGGGTCATGGAATGGCCCATGGTGACCGGCGACCGCCGGCCCACACCTCATGGCACGGTAGCCACGGGCGCGCCCGCCCGGCGCGCGAGGGAACATATCAGGAAAGTCAGTATAACTGTCTCGCCTTTCTATACGACAAGGACCATATCATCCTGAGGATAGGTTGACGAACCCAATATGGACGTTTGCGATAAAGGGACATGAAATGGACAGACAGTCGTAACCTTTACCGGTATCAACCGTTCAGTCATTCATCATCTTGGCGCTCTTGATGGCGTCGCGCAGCAGCACGCCCTTGCGCAGAATGTTGTCGACGATGCGGCCCTGGACCATCTGAATGCCCGCCTTCTCCGCGAACATCAGGCCCGACACCGACCCGCAGCGGGCCAGGATGAAGCGGCAATTGCTCTGCGCCTTGATCTTCTCGGAAAAGACCTCAAACTCATGATCGGACATCATTTCCATCTCATCGGTCCAGAAGATCTTGGCATAGTCGCAGGCCATGTATTCCAAGTCCATATGCGTGACCCAGAAATCATTCAGCCCATCAATGCAGATCTGGTAGCCCTTGGAGGAGGCGAAATCGACTACCTCCTTGTAGGTGTCGATATTCTCGACCAGGTCAGCCTTGTTGATCTCCAGGATGACATTGCCACGCAGGTCGGCCGTCAGCCGTTCATCGAACTTTACGAAGGCGGCCGACATGATGGTCGACAGATTGAGGTTCAAACCGATCCGCCGGCCGCGCAGGAAATCGACGCCGTAATTCAGCGCCTTCAGCACCGAATTATCCAGGTTGGCCGTGAAATAGCTGAACAGCCACTTGTTCGCGGTGATGTCGTAATTGGGCGAAAGCCGCTCTTCCAACGCCTTGATGGCGATATAGAGCTCGAAATATTCGAACTGATTCTGCTCGCCATTGGTGATATCGACCACCGGCTGGTTCAGCATGAAGGGCGACAGGTCGAACATCTGCACGGCGCGTTCGATCTTGCCCAGTTCTTCCAGCGTGATGGGCGGCTTGGTCTCCGCCTTGGCCGCATCGGGCCCGTTCTCGCGCGCCAGACCTTCGATGAACCGGATAACGTTCACGAAGTTCAGCGACAGTTCCATGATGGAATAGAGGCTGTCTTCCCCATAGGGATTGCGCTTCACCATGGAAGTGCGCGACAGCATCAGCTTTTCGATCTTGGAACAGACGTCGGAGATCAAAGAGAACTTGATGCCCTTGTACAGGACGATGACATCATCGTTGGACAGCGAGAATAGCTGCAAATAGGCCGACTGGTCCGCCGTCTCCTGCATCGCCCGCTTGATGGAGATCAGGTCAAGCTGGCTCTTGTCCTTCAGAAGCGACATATGCAGATGGATCAGGCGCAGGCCCTGCACCTCGCGCTTGGCGCTTTGCAGCAGCGTCAGCAGCTTCTGATCGTCATATTCGGGCTTCTCATTCATCGAATTCGCAGACGAACGCTCGCCCGGTTTCACCCGGACCCAATCGCGTTTCGGTGCATTCGGTTGGCGATTCATGAAGCTGCCCTTGCGCCCTTCCGTTGGATACCGGTTCCCGCCGGTCTCCGTCCATACGATGGTGCGCTTTACCGCGCCTTCTACCGGGGTTTATACCCCAAAGGCATAGGTTCGACTATCCACCATCGGACAAGTATACAAAATTTTATCTATTGCTCCTACCGGCATTTTCCACCCGATCCTTTTGGACAGCAAGATGACCGGTCGCATATAGGCGGAAGGAGGTGCGCCAGGCACGCATCGGTTTGATTTGGTGGGAAAATCAACGGGTGTGGCTGGGGCGCCAGGATTCGAACCTGGGAATGGCGGTACCAAAAACCGCTGCCTTACCGCTTGGCGACGCCCCAACACCGGGCCCTTTCACGGGCGGCGCGCACCATAGTCAGTTTGGCCTTCCCACGCAATAGGCTGTCGAAGGCCTGCCTGCACCCTTGTGTGCCTTGGGACTGGCGAACACAAGCGATCATGTTAGTGTGCAGCGCACCCCCCCATCCCTTCCCGTCGGAAAGACCGGCCCGGTGCCGGAAATGTCGAGAATGCCGAAGAAAGCCGCGTCCAGGACCCTCTGCCGATTCGCCCTTGCCCTGCTGCTGCCCTTGGCCGGCATGACGGCCTCCGTGGGCGCGCAGGGGACCGAGCCGAAGAAGCCTGCGGTGCAGAAGCCGGTGAAGCCCACGGTGAAGAAGCCTGTTGCGACCAAGCCTGCCACACCGGCCAAGCCCCGGCGCAAGACAACGGCCGCCGCAAGTGCAGCGGCCGCCGCTGGCGGTGCCGTCGCCTTGGCCGCGGGCACGCAGGTGGCACCGGCCTTGCCCGCCAATGCCTCGCCGGAGCTGAAGGCGATGGAGGAGAAGGCCAAAGCCGGCGACGTCGAATCGCAGATGGGGCTGGCTGACAGCCTGACCTCGACCACGCCGACCAGCCAACAGGACATGCGCCGGGCGCTCTACTGGTACGGTCGGGCGGCGGCACAGGGCGATGCCGACGCCTGCTGGACCCTGGCGGAACTGTTCCGTGGCGATCTGGGGCTGCCCGACGACATGGCCGAGGCCGCCAGCTGGTATCGCAAGGGTGCCGAACGGGGCCATGCCGAGGCCGCCTTCGATCTGGGCCTGCTCTATACTGAGGGCTATGGCGTGGAACGCGACACGGGCGAGGCGGCGCGCTGGTTCCAGCAGGCGGCCGACGCCGGGGTGGCGCGCGCGCTCTATATGCTGGGGACGCTGTATGAGCAGGGCGTGGATGGCGCGCCCGATCTGGATGCTGCCCGCGCCTGGTATCGGCAGGCGTCGGACGCGGGCGACACCGGCGCCGGCCAGGCCCTGCGCCGGCTGGAGAGCGGCGGGCGCAACGTGGAAGTGGCCAGCGGACCGCCGGCCGGCATGCTGGGCGGCCCGCCGGGCAGCGCCACCATCCGCCGGTCCACCGCATCCGGCATCCTGCCCCGCGACGACGCGGACGGGGAAGAGGAGGATGACGCCGCCCCCGCCCGGCCCGAGCGCCCGGCCATCGTCAGTGCCGGTGCCGCCGGCAACCGGCCCATACCCGTGGATCAGGCCGGCGTGCGCGAGATTCAGACCAGACTGGTCAAGCTGGGCTTCCACAAGGGCAAGGCCGACGGGTTCCTGGGCAAGCGCACGGTGGCGGCCATCCGCGCCTATCAGAAATCCGTGGGCCTGCCCATCGACGGCAAGCCAAGCCAAGCCCTGCTGCGCCGGATGCGGCAGGGGTAGAGTGGTTTGCGGGTGCCGCAAACCACTCCGGCGGCGACCGCCGCCGCGCCGCACGTGCGGCGTGAGCCAAGTCGCCGGATGGCGACGCCCGGCGCTTGAGGGAACAACGTAAAGACTCAATACCAGGGCTGCGCCAGTCCTTCCTGTTCGAAGGCGCGGGCGACGGCGGGCAGTGCCGCCGTGCGGGCGGCATGGGCGCCCAGATTGGGCAGGGTGCGCGGCGGCCGGCCGGCGAAGTTGCGGCCCCAGCGCACCATCATCAGCAGCATGAAATCCACCACGCCCGGATTGTCGCCCGACAGCCATTCCCGCCCGGCCAGCGCCGTCTCGATCACGTCGAACAGATCGTTCAGCCGCGCCTCCGCCGCCTGTTTGGCGCTGTCGGCATGGGCGGGATCGGCCACCTGCCGTTCGGGGTAGTAATAGGCGAGGTACGTCGCCTGCACGGAATTGGTCAGGTGGATCAGCCATTGATAGGCCAGCCCGCGTTCCAGCGTACCCACGGTCGGCAGCAATCCCGCGTCCGGATGCCGGTCGGCCAGATGCAGCAGGATGGCCGCCGTCTCGAAGATCGGCTGGTCGTCCTCCACCAGGGTCGGCACCCGGCCCGTGGGGTTCAGGCGCAGATAGTCCGGTGTCTGATGTTCCCCGGCGCGCGGGTCGATGCGGATCATCTGGTACGGGGCGCCGATGGCTTCCAGTGCCATGTGCGGCGCCAGGTTGGCCATGCCGGGATTGCCATAAAGGATGTACATCGCCGGATCGTTCCTTCATTGAATAGGCGGATGGCATCTTTCTACGGTGCTTTGGCGCCCGCGTCTGCGCCAAGATGCGGACGGTTTCGGACGGGAGCGGCATGGCGAACGGCGGACGGTGGAACGCGCGGCGGATTTTGCTGGTCATGGCCCTGGCCGTGGCCGGGCTGTTCGGCTTCTCCTTTCTCTGGGTGCTGGCCTATAGGGTGCTGCCGGTGCCAGCCACGCCGCTGATGGCGATCCGTGCCCTGGACGGGGCCGGCTGGCGCCATGAATGGCGGCCCATGGAAAAGATCAGCCCGCATCTGGCCCGCGCCGTCATCGCGGCGGAGGACAGCCGCTTCTGCGACCATATGGGCGTGGATCTGGAGGCGGTGGAAAAGGCCCTGCAACGCAACCAGACCAATGCCCGCGTCCGCGGCGGCAGCACCATCAGCCAGCAGGTGGCCAAGAACGCCTTCCTCTGGCCCGACCGGTCCTGGCTGCGCAAGGGGGTGGAACTCTGGTTCACCATGCTGGTGGAAACAATCTGGTCCAAGCGCCGCATCCTGGAGGTCTATCTCAACATCGTCGAATGGGCCCCCGGCGCCTATGGGGCGGAGGCGGCTTCACGGGTCTGGTTCAACAAGAGCGCGGCCGACCTGTCGGCGCGCGAGGGGGCGCTGCTGGCCGCCATCCTGCCCAGCCCGCTGAAATGGAAGGCCAACCCGCCCGGCCGCTATGTCGCCAGCCGCGCCGGCGTGCTGGGGCAGCGTATGGAGATCGTGCGCCGCAACGCGCTGGACGAATGTGTGAAGTGACGGTTCACGCCGCCTCGAACCTTGCGGCCAGCCACTGGCCCAGCCGGTCGCGCTCCGCCCTGGACAGGTCATAGAAGGCCACGCCCAACCCGCCATGGCGGCGCCAAGCCACCACCGCGTCCCCCGCGATGTCGATCCCGCCCACCGACAGGACGAAGCTGAACCGGTCCTGCGGGTTCAGAAGGCCGCGATAGCCCACGACGCACATACCCGCCTCATTCACCTCCGTCACCGCCAGGGCCTGCTCATTGACCAGGGCCGACACGCCGTCCAGGGGCGGATAGGTCTGCGGCCGGCGGCGGAACAGCTTCGCCAGCCAGCGGCGCAGCGGCGTAACCGCCATGGGGCGGGCCGGGCTGGTGCTGGTCTGGGCGGTCGCGGTCATGGCGTCGGCCTGTCGGGACGAATCGGAAACGATCCCAGAATCGCACGGATTCCAGGCACTTGCAAAGCGCTGCCGATGGTCACACACCAAAGAAGTAGGGCTCTGCCCCCACCCCTGGCGATTTGACTAGGCCGTGTCCCTGTCCCACATTACCGGTCCCGACGCCGTCCGGAGAGTATCCATGCCCGACGCCCTGCCCATCGCCGATCTGGCCGACCGCGTGCGCGGCGGCGACCGGCGTGCGCTGGCCCAGGCCATCACCCTGGTGGAAAGCACGCGCCCCGACCATCGCGAACGGGCCGAAGCCCTGCTGGCCACCCTGCTGCCGCATACGGGCCAAGGCGTGCGCGTGGGCATTTCCGGCGTGCCCGGCGTGGGCAAATCCACCTTCATCGAGGCGTTCGGCCTGCATGTCATCGGCCAGGGGCACCGGGTGGCGGTGCTGGCCATCGACCCGACCAGCCAGCGCACGGGTGGGTCCATCCTGGGTGACAAGACGCGCATGGAGATGCTGACCCGCGATACCCGCGCCTTCATCCGCCCATCGCCCGCCGGTGCCACCCTGGGCGGGGTGGCGCGGCGCACGCGTGAGGCCATGCTGCTGGTCGAAGCCGCCGGCTTTGATGTGGTGATCGTGGAAACGGTGGGGGTGGGCCAATCGGAAACGGCGGTGTCCGACATGGTGGATCTGTTCCTGCTGCTGCTGCCGCCGGCCGGTGGGGACGAGCTGCAAGGCATCAAGAAGGGCATTGTCGAGCTGGCCGACATGATCGTCGTCAACAAGGCCGATGGCGATCTGGCCAATGCCGCCCGCCATGCCGAAGCGGAGTACCGCCACGCGCTATCCCTGCTGCGCCCGGCCAATGCCGGCTGGCGCGTGCCGGTCCTGTCCTGTTCGGCCTTGCATAATCGCGGCATCGACACGGTGTGGAACCGGATCGGGGATTATCGCCGCGTCCTGGCGGCCGACGGGTCCATCGCGCGGCGCCGGGCGGATCAGGCTCAGGCCTGGATGTGGAACGAAATCCGTGAAAGCCTGATCGCTGCCTTCCAGGCCGATCCCGCCGTGCGGGCCGAACTGGCCGGGCTGGAACAGGCGGCGGCCAGCAGCAGCGTCACACCGGGGGCGGCGGCACGCCGCCTGCTGGCGCTGTTCCGTCGGGCAGCCCCCTGATCTCGATCCTGATATCCACCTTGTCGGCGATGAACAGCCCGGCCAGGCCCGGCCGCATGCCGAACTCGCTGCGCTTGACGCTGGTGGTGGCCGTGGCGGCATGGTCGCCCATCGCCACCATCAGCACCACGGGCCGGGTGACGCCGCGCAGGGTCAGGTCACCCTCCACCCTTCCGGCATGCGGGCCGGTGCGCACGGCACGGCGGCTGATGAAATGCATGGTCGGATAGCGGTCGATCCAGAAGAAATCCTCCCCCGCCAGATCGCGATCACGGCCGGGGCTGCCGGTATCGACGCTGCCGGTCCCGATAGTCACGTCGATGGCGCCCAGCTCCTCGGCTTCCGGATCGAAGCTGTAGCTGCCGGCGACATCGGTGAAACGTCCCGTGGCCTTGGCGACCAGCAGATAGCGGATGGAGAAAGCCACGCCGACATTGTCCTGCGTCACCGGATGGGACGCCGGCATGGCCCGTACAGGCTGCCAGATCAGCAGCAAAGCCAGGAGAAGGACGGCCAGACGGGACATGGATCACCCGCAGAGGAGGCGACCCGGCCGGACCGAGTCAAGGTCGCACCCTCGCAGGGGATTGCGGCGGGATTATGGACTAGCCCGCCCGCACCTTGGCCACGAACTGCGCCACCTGGCGGTTCAGCGCGTCGCTTTCACCGACAAGGTCGTTGGCGGCAGTGAGCACGTCGCCGGCCATGCTGCCCGTCTCGGCGGCGGCGCGCGTCACCTCGCCGATGGTGGCGCTGACATTCTGGGTACCGGTGGCGGCCTGGGCCACGGAATTGGCGATCTCCCGCGTCGCCGCCCCCTGTTCCTCCACCGCCGCCGCGATGGTGGCGACGATGCCGCTGATCTTGTCGATGGTCCCGCCGACGCCGCGGATGGCATTGGCGGCATTGCCGGCCGCCGATTGCATGGCGGAGATCTGGTTGCCGATCTCCTCCGTCGCCTTGGCCGTCTGGGTGGCCAGCAGCTTCACTTCACTGGCCACCACGGCAAAGCCCTTGCCGGCCTCCCCCGCCCGTGCCGCCTCGATGGTGGCGTTCAGCGCCAGCAGGTTGGTCTGGCTGGCAATGTCGCCAATCAGGCGCACGATCTCGCCGATGCGCTGCGCGGCCTCCACCAGCCCGGCCACGGTATGGTTGGATCGCTCGGCCTCCGCCACGGCGTCGGTGGCAATGGTCGCACTTTCGGCCACGCGGCGGGAAATCTCATTGATCGAGGCCGTCAGCTCCTCCGCGGCCGCGGCCACGGTGTTCACATTCTCCGCCGCCTGCTCGGCGGCGCTGGCCACGGCTTCGGACTGGCGGTTGGTCTCATCCGCCACGCTGTTCAGGCCCTGGGCCGTGCCGCGCATGCGGTCGGCGGCCCCGCCCACGGCGCTGACCACGGCGTTCATGCTGCTTTCGAAATCGTCGGCCAGGCGCACCATGGTCTGGCGCTTCTGCGCCTCCACCCGGTCCTCCATCGCCGCCTGTTCGTCGCGCATCCGCTCCGCCTCGCGCATGCCCTTCTGGAACACGGCCAATGCGCGGGCCGTGGATCCGATCTCATCCTTGCGGTCACCGCCCGATACCTTGACCGACAGGTCGCCATCGGCCAGCGTGGTCATGGTGCGCACGATACGGCGCAGGGGACGGGAGATGCCGACCATGCCCATGGCGATACCCAGGACCAGCACCACCACCGTGCCCGACAGGCCGACGATCAGCGTCACGGCCAGCGCGCGGTCGAACCGGTCCTGGGCGGCCTGCTTGCCGGCATCCAGTTTGGCCTGCACATCGCCCGTGGTGACCTCCAGCCCATCCAGCGCATCGGTCAGCTTGATGTCGAAACGGTCGACCAGCACGGCGGCGGCCTGTGTGCCCTTGCCATCCAGCGCCAGCAGTCGGGCCTGCTCCACGATTTCCAGCATGCGGTGGACATCGTCGCGGATCTTGTCGATATCGGCCTTGCGCTCCGGCAGAATCTTCTCCACCCGCTCCAGATGGCCGGCCAGATCGTCACGCTTCAGCGCAATCTCATCCTTCATGCTGTCCAGAATGAAGCTGTCGGTCTCCGCCACCATCGTATAGCCCAGGCGACCCAGGTCCGTTGCCGTCTCCCGCGCATTCAGGATGGCCTTGGACCGTTCCGACCGGTCCAGCATGCCGCGATACTCATCGCCCACCGCCTCCATCTGCGACAGGGCATAGAGCGAGGTCCCGATGGTCAGTATCCCCATCAGCAGCAATGGCAGAACCAGCTTCCACACGATGGGAAGATTCTTAAGCACGCGCATGTTCCCTCCCACTGATTTTTTTGGTCACCCACCCTGAACCGGCTTGGGGTGCCTTCTTGTTTTTCTTGCACTCTAACGGTCTTTCGACAGTCAAGCCAAGGGGCCACCTGTGGGACATGGCGCTTTTCCTATGTTTTCCAATGGATGTGACAAGTCCGTGACGGTCTTCTCGCTACCCTGTCCTTGCCTTTGTGTGGCATGTATTTGAATATCTTTTTAGATATCCTGATTAATTATTAGGCGAACTGAAATCATGCGATTTGATTCGCATGGTGGAATCAGCGCGTGGTCAAGAATTTTCCTGTTCCCACCAAATGCAGTCATGAAAAGTTCAGATAAGGATCGTGATTTTCACCCACCTCACGTGAACGTCACGTAAGCATGTCGTCTGCGTAAGCCCGACCGTTTGACATGCGATCATGACATAATAGGCATGAAAAAAGGGGCGCCACCATGGGTGACGCCCCTTGTCCCGACCAAAGTTGGGGGATGGATCAGCTACGCAGTGAAGCACCCGTCGCCTTGGCCACCGCAGCCACGACCTTGGCGGCCACCGCCTCGATCTCCACGTCGGTCAGGGTCTTGTCCACGGGCTGCAGCGTGACGGACAGGGCGACGGACTTGAAGCCCGGCTCCACGCCCTTGCCTTCATAGATGTCGAATAGGGCGACATCGCTGATCAGCGCCTTGTCTGCACCCTTGGCAGCCTTCACCAGCTTGTCGCTGTCGGTGCCGTTGGCCACCAGGAAGGCGAAATCGCGATCCACCGGCTGGAACGGCGACAGGACCAGCAGCGGCTTGGCCGTGCCAGCCTTCTTCTTGGGCGCCGGGACGGCATCCAGGAACAGTTCGAACGCCACCACGGGGCCGGACACGTCCAGCGCCTCCAGCAGGGTCGGATGCAGTTCGCCGAAGCGGCCCAGAACCGTGGGGCCCAGACGGAACACGCCGGAACGGCCGGGATGGTACCAACCGGGCGCATCGCGCGTGACCTGAAGATTGGCCACGGGCGCGCCGGCCGTCTCCAGGATGGCCAGCGCATCGCCCTTGGCGTCGAACGTATCGACAGGGCGCTCACCCTTGGTCCAGTTGCGGGGCACCGCGGCCCCGGCGCGCACGCCGGCCACCACCAGGTCCTGGCCCTTCTCCGACCCGTCACGGAAGGCGGGGCCGACCTCGAACAGGCCGATATCCTTAAAACCCTTGGCGGCATTGCGGCCGGCGGCGGGAACCAGGGTGCCCAACAGGCTGGGCCGCATCACGGCCAGATCGGCGCTGATCGGGTTCAGCAGGCGCAGCTCGTCCTTGTCGCCATCGAACAGGGCGGCGACCTTGGGGTCCACGAAGGACCAGGTGACCGCCTCCAGCAGGCCGCGACCGGCGGCAGCGCGGCGGGCATTGGACCGGCGGCGCTGCTCGGCGGACAGGGCCGGGGCGGGCGTGCCCACCGCGCGCGGCAGCGGCGTGGCCGGGATCTTGTCGAAGCCGTTGACGCGCAGCACCTCCTCCACCAGATCGGCCTCACCCTCCACATCGCGGCGCCAGGACGGCACATCGGCCGCCAGCACACCGTCATCACGGCGGGTCACGTCGAAGCCCAGGACGGACAGGACGCGCACCTGCTCATCCACGGCCACATCCACGCCGCCCAGATGGGCGACGCGGGCCGGGCGCAGGGTCAGACTGCGCTGCCAGGCGGGCTCCGCCCCCGACAGGCTGATGCCACCGGCGGACCCGCCGCACAGTTCCAGGATCAGGGATGTCGCCAGTTCCACCTTCTCGGTGATGTTGGCCGGGTCCACCCCGCGTTCGAACCGGTAGCGCGCGTCGCTGTCCAGTTGCAGGGCGCGGCCGGCCTCGGCGATGCGCACCGGCTCGAACGTCGCCACTTCCAGCACCACATCCGTGGTGTCCGCCGTCACACCCGTCGTCTCCCCGCCCATGACACCGGCCATGGAGATCATGTGCGTATCGTCATAGATGCCGATCAGGCCGGCCGGCATGGCATATTCCTTGCCGTTGAGCGCCCGCAGCGTGTCGCCCTCGGCCGTCGGCTTCAGCGTGATGCCGCCGGTCAGCTTGGCCGCGTCAAACACGTGCAGCGGGCGGCACAGGTCCAGGCTGAAATAGTTGGTGATATCGACCAGGGCGCTGATCGGACGCAGGCCCACGGCCAGCAACCGGTCGGCCAGCCATTTCGGGCTGGGGCCATTCTTGACGCCGCGGATCAGGCGGAAGGCGATCTGCGGGCAGCCGGGATGATCCAGGGTGACCGTCAGCGGATTGTCGAAGGCGGCAGCCACGGGCGTGGCGGCCAGCGGCTTCAGCGTACCCAGGCCGGCCGCCGCCAGATCGCGGGCCACGCCGCGCACACCGGCACAATCCACACGGTCGGGCGTCAACGCAATCTCGATCACCGGGTCAGACAGGCCACGCCAGTCGGCAAAGTTCCCGCCCAGCGGCGCGTCGTCCGGCAACTCGATGATGCCATTATGCTCGTCCGACAGCAGCAGCTCACGCTCCGAACACATCATGCCCCGGCTTTCCACGCCACGGATGGTGCCGATGGTCAGGGTGTCACCGGAAACCGGGATCACCGTGCCGGGCGATGCGAACACCACCTTGATGCCGGCCCGCGCATTGGGCGCGCCGCAGACCACCTGCACCGGCTCTCCCGCACCGGTATCGACCATGCACAGGCGCAGCTTGTCGGCGTTCGGGTGCTTTTCGGCCGAGACGACATGGGCGATGCGGAAGGCGGCCAGGGCCGCACCCCGATCCTCGACCCCTTCGACCTCCAGCCCCAGGGCCGTCAGCGTGTCGGTGATCTGATCCAGCGTGGCATCGGTGTCGAGATGCGTCTTCAGCCAGGAAAGCGTGAACTTCATGGGAATGGTCCTGATGCAAACATCCCTGCCCGCCGGATGGCCGGCGGGCAGCGGGGGGCGATACGGCCCAAGGGGTGTAACACGGGCCACGGGCCGCAGGTAAGACCGTCCTGTCGCCGGAGCAGCCGCAAGGAGCGACAACCCTGATCCGCCATTGCCGCAGAGATGCGGCGCAATCAGCCGCCCAGACAGCGCAGCAGCCATCCCCGGATATATTGCGCCGGGCGGGGCGTCAGGGGACCGGTGACCAACCGGTGCTCGGGTGCCATATGGGCCATCGGATCGCCATTGCGACGGAGCACGGAATGGTCGAAGACACCCCGCCACGCACCCTGTCGTTCCGGCGGCAATTCCCCAATCGCCATGACGGCATGGACCAGGGCCTGGAACGGGTTGCCGGCCCAGGGCTTGGCGTCGGTCCACCAGCAATTCACCAGCACATTGAAGGGGCCGGTGGAAACGACATTGTGCCACCACATGGTAGGGATATAGATCGCATCGCCGGGTTCCAGATCGACCGTGATGACGGCGTCCAGTGCTACATTGCCACCTTGGCAAGGTCCACTCAGCGCACCGGACGGCGGCTCCCCATCTCCTTGGCCATGTCGGTCAGCTTTTCCAGGGCAGCAGCGGTGGTTTCCTTGGGCAACTGCTCGATCCGGGTACCGTCGGGCGAGATGATGATCAGAGCGACCGGAATCACCCCGCCACCCCCACCGCCGCCCACCGGCTCTCCGGATAGCGACCCTCCGCCCGTGCCGACGCCAAAGGTGGTGATGGTGACGGGTATGATGGTGGTATCGCCCACTGTAATGGGCGTACCCAGCACACCTTTGCCCAGCAACTGCTCGAATGCCGTCATTGTGGCAGTCATCAGTAGCTGTGCGGGATCGGTGATAAAGGGGGCGAACAGCGGATTGGCGGACAGGAACGCTGGAAGCATAGCCCATTTCCCCTTAAGAGTTGAGAAATGATGATGCTATGCATCCAGTCGACTTCGCAAGTGCGAAGAAACAGAAGGAGGCATCAACGGGCAGGTCGCAGACAAACCCGCAGCGCGGCAAGGGCTTGCCTTTCCCTGTGCCGCAGGTCGCCAATATCCTTACCGCGACAGGCCCTGGGCCAAGTTGGGCTGGTCCAGGGCCGAGAAGCCGTAATGGCGCAGCCAGCGCAGGTCGGCATCGAAGAAGGAGCGCAGGTCAGGGATGCCGTATTTCAGCATCGCCACGCGCTCGATCCCCATGCCGAAGGCGAAGCCCTGGTACTTGGTGCTGTCGATGCCGCAATTTTCCAGCACCTTGGGGTGGACCATGCCCGAGCCCATGATTTCCAGCCAGTCGCCATGGTTGCCAAGCTTCAGCTCACCGCCCTTGCGCGAGCAGCCGATATCCACCTCTGCCGACGGTTCGGTGAAGGGGAAGAAGCTGGGGCGGAAGCGGATGGGCAGGTCATCGATCTGGAAAAAGGCGCGGCAGAATTCCAGGATGCAGCCCTTGAGATGGCCCATATGGATATCCTCGCCAATCACCAGACCCTCGATCTGATGGAAGACGGGCGTGTGCGTCTGGTCATAGTCGGAGCGATAGGTGCGGCCCGGCGCGATGATGCGGATCGGCGGCTTGTCCTTCAGCATGGTGCGGATCTGCACCGGGCTGGTATGGGTGCGCAGCACCCGCGCCGCCCCCTCTGCCGACGGCGGCAGATAGAAGGTGTCATGCATCTGGCGGGCCGGATGCTCCGGCGGGATGTTCAGGGCCGTGAAATTGTTGAAGTCGGTCTCGATATCCGGACCCTCGGCGACGGTGAAGCCCATGGCGGCAAAGATCGCCACCATTTCGTCCACCGTCTGGCTGATCGGGTGGATGCGGCCCTGGGTTTCGGGGCGGGCCGGCAACGTGACGTCGATGCGCTCGGCCGCCAGGCGGCGCTCCAACTCGATGGTCTTCAGTTCCGCCCGGCGTTCCTCAATTGCGGTCTCCACGGCGGTTTTCACGGCATTCAGCGCCGCGCCACGGGCCTTGCGCTCGTCGGGTGTCAGGCTGCGCATGTCGCCCATCAGGGCCGTGATGGCGCCCTTCTTGCCCAGCACGGCAACCCGCACCTCTTCCAGGGCGGCGCTGTCGGATGCTGACGCGATGGTGGCCAGGGTGTCGGCCTGCAGATTATCGAGCGTGTCCATGATGGGTCCGGATCAGGAAAGGGAGGGGGCGGAAGCGCCCGGTTGGAATTCGGTGAGCAGGGTGACGAGGGTGGCCCAGGGGCGACCTGACTCTCTGACCCTGTTGACCAGCCGCCTGTCAGCGGTAATCAGGGGAATGTCGTGGTCGATGGCCAATGCCACATAGAACATGTCGTAAGGCGAATGGTTCAATTCGCACGCCAGTGATAACGCTGCTGTGATCAGTTTGCCGCTGTGAGCAAGGCTGATGTCTGTCGCTTTCAGCACCAGAAGTGCTTCTTGGGCGATGAACGGTGTGATCTCGTTCTGGCGGACTTTCTTCCACAGGATGCTGGCCACCTCAGCCAGCAGCAGTTCTGGTGCTGTCAGGGGGAGGGCGAGCAGTGGCAAGGCGGCAGCGGAATCATCCTCTGTAACCAGCCACTTTACGGCAACACTGGCATCTATAACGATGGTCACCGTTCGTCTCTCGATTGACGCAGCAGTACCTCTGACGGTGTCTGGCGCGTACCCGAGGTCATGGCCCGCAGGGCATCCATCCGGGCAATCAGTTCCGGTGATTGTCCGATGCTGCCCACCTGCGCCGTCAGAACAGCCGCCACCTCTTCCTCGACCGTGCGGCCCGACCGCAAGGCACGGTCTTCCAGTCCCTTGATCAAGGCTTCATCGTCGATGCGGATGGTTAGCGAACCCATGGCGTCCTCCGGTCCCGGTGGGGTCCCGATGATAGCACAGATGGCGGGCGCACAAGCAAAAGGGGGAGCGGGCCCGCCGGGCCTGCTCCCCCTTTCAACGTGCAACCGTTCTGATATCCGTTACCGGAAATCAGGCGGCCTTGAGAGCAGCCTCAGCCTGTGCGCACAGGCTCTTAAAGCTCTCCGGCTCGCGGGCGGCGATGTCGGACAGGACCTTGCGGTCCAGTTCGATGCCGGCGCGCTTCAGGCCGTGGATCAAGGTGCTGTACTTCAGCCCGTGCAGACGCGCACCGGCGTTGATACGCTGAATCCACAGACCGCGGAAATCGCGCTTCTTGTTACGACGGTCGCGATAGGCGTAACGAAGCGCCTTCTCGACCTTCTCGATCGCAACGCGATAGCAGGTGGAACCGCGACCACGATAGCCCTTGGCGAGCTTCAGGATCTTCTTGTGACGGGCGTGAGTGGTGACGCCCCGCTTAACGCGTGCCATAGGTCAGTCCTCTCACTTAACCCGCAGGAAATTCTCGGCGATCTTCTCGCCATCGGCCTTGAACATAACGAACGTACCACGCGCGTTACGCTTCATCTTCAGGGGGCGCTTGCTCATGCCGTGGCGCTTGCCGGCGGCCTGGGCCTTCACCTTGCCCGAAGCGGTGAACTTAAACCGCTTCTTGGCGCCCGAATGGTTCTTCAACTTGGGCATTTTCGGTCCTTCTTCACATGTGGACGGTGGGCATGCCCCGGGCTTCTCGCCCGGCCGCGCCGTCCGATGGAGCCGGTGCTTATAGAGGAGGTCGCTCTACTTGGCAAGAAGCCTAGGTAAGCGGAGTCCACATGGGCACCCGGCGAATCCTCCTCAATCCTCGAACGGGTCCTTCATCAGGATCGTGTCATCGCGCTCCGGGCTGGTGGACAGGAGCGTTACCGGTGCCTCGATCAGCTCTTCGATCCGGCGCACATACTTGATGGCGGCGGCGGGAAGCTGGGCCCAGGAGCGGGCACCCTGGGTGCTCTCGCTCCAGCCTTCGAACACTTCGTAGATCGGCTCCACCTGGGCCTGGGCGGTCTGGCCGGCGGGCAGATGCTGGATCACCTCGCCATTCAGCTTGTAACCCGTGCAGACCTTCAACTCGTCGAAGCCGTCCAGCACGTCCAGCTTGGTCAGCGCGATGCCGGTGATGCCGCCGGTCTTGATGGCCTGACGCACCATGACAGCATCGAACCAGCCGCAGCGGCGCTTGCGCCCCGTGACGGTGCCGAATTCATGTCCGCGCTGGCCGATCTTGTCGCCGATCTCGTCATGCAGTTCGGTGGGGAAGGGGCCGGAACCGACGCGCGTCGTATAGGCCTTTGTAATGCCCAGTACATGGCCGACCGCCCCCGGACCCATGCCCGACCCGGCGGCGGCATTGCCGGCCACCGTGTTGGAGGAGGTGACGAACGGGTAGGTGCCGTGATCCACGTCCAGCATGGCGCCCTGCGCACCTTCGAACAGGATGCGCTTGCCCTGGCGGCGGGCCTCGTCCAGGCGTTTCCAGACAACCGCGCTGTAGGGCAGCAGCTTGGGCGCCACCTCGCGCAGCTGGGCCAGAACCTCGTCCTTGTTCAGCTCTTCTGCACCCAGCCCGCGCAACAGGGCATTGTGATGGAACAGCAGCTGTTCGACCTTATGCTCCAGCACCGCCTCATCCGCCAGATCGCAGACGCGGATGGCGCGACGGGCCACCTTGTCCTCATAGGCCGGGCCGATGCCACGGCCGGTCGTGCCGATCTTGTTCACGCCGCGCGCTTCCTCGCGCGCCTTATCGACGGCAGAGTGCAGCGGCAGGATCAGGGCGCAATTCTCGGCCACCAGCAGGGTTTCGGGGGTGATCGTCACGCCCTTTTCCTGGATGGCGGCAATTTCCTTCAGCAGGGCCCAGGGGTCGACCACGACGCCATTGCCGATCACCGACAGCTTGCCGGGGCGGACCACGCCGCTGGGCAGCAGCGACAGCTTATAGACCACGCCGTTGATCACCAGCGTATGGCCGGCATTGTGACCGCCCTGGAAGCGGACCACCACATCGGCCCGGCTGGACAGCCAGTCGACGATCTTGCCCTTGCCCTCGTCGCCCCACTGGGACCCGACGACCGCCACATTGGCCATGATATTCCTCGCTTCGTTCGGACGTTAGGGGGCCTCGGGCCCTATCGGACCCGCCCCGCTTGATCAGGTTTCAAACCGGTGGGTCAGACGGGCTGCGGCCCGTCCGCCGTCAATAGGTGTGAACAGGACAGCCGCTTGGCCTCTGCCGCCAGATCCGCGACCGGTTCCATGGAGGCAGCCGTGTGCCAGCCCTGGGCGCGCAACGCCTGCGCCTCGGCATAGTCGGTACCCAGCGGCAGCAGCACCCGCCGCGTCGGCGACGGCCCCGGCAGGGCACGCAGCACCGTATCGGTATAAAGCGTGAAGCCGGTCGCGGGTTCCCCCACCGGATCGGCCCCGCCGGTGCGATAGCGGCCGCCGCGCCCCAGCTCGCCGCGCACACCACGGGCGAAGATGGTGAAGCTGACGCCCGTCTGATACTCGAAACCGCGCATTTCCACGGGATCGATGGTGACCGACAGGGTTGGGTCGGCCTTTTCGATCAGGCGAACGACCGCCGTCAGCTCGTCCCGCGCGGCCTGCGCCACGTCGGGCAGATCGATGGCGGCCAGCCGCTGCACAGCCGCCGGCGCCGGGCCGCTGGCATTCAGGATGGCCAGGAACAGGGGCGCCTGCGCGCCCGCAGCCTCGGCCAATGCTGCGGCATCGCGGTGATCCAGCGCGGCGCGTAGGCGGGCATAATCATCGTCGGACAGGGCCAGCGCACGGGCCACGGCCGGCACCAGGGTCGGCACGGTCAGGTCGATGGAGATACCGCGTGCGCCAACCGACGCCAGGGCGGATGCGGCCAGCAGGATGATCTCGGCATCCGCCTCGGCCCGGTCGGGGCCGATCAGTTCCACACCCACCTGCCCGAACTGGCGTTCCTGGCGCAGGCTGCTGCCCTTCACGCGCAGCACCTGGCCGGCATAGGACAGGCGCAGCGGGCGCGGCGCCTTACGCAGGCGGGTGGTGGCGATGCGGGCAACCTGCGGGGTCATGTCGGAACGCACGCCCATCATCCGCTGCGACACCGGGTCCATGATGCGGAAGGTCTGGTTGGCCAGCGTCGCGGCGGAGCCGGACAGGAGCCCCTCCTCGAACTCCACCAGCGGCGGTTTCACCCGCTCATAGCCATGACGATGGAATTCCTTCAGCAGCCGGCCTGTGACCTGCGCCTCATGCTCCGCATCCGGCGGCAGCAGGTCACGCAGTCCGGTGGGCAGCAGCGCCTTGGCCGCCAGGGCCTTGGTGGGCGTATCGGTCATGAGGGGGGCTTACCGATGGTGAGTGCCGTCAAGCGAAGGGAGGAACCCCAACACCGGTAACCGGTCTTAGCCCAGGGGGACCTTTCACGCAAATGCAAAGACCCCGCTTATCGGGGCGGGCTGCCTTGCGCGGGCGGCGATCACCCCTTGGCAGCCAATGCCAATTGCAGGGGCAGCCCATCGGTGGCAAGCACGGTCAGGATCTCCAGCCCCAGCAGGCCCGCCGCCACCGCACCGGGGCAGGTCAAGGCCGCGCGGATGGCGAACCAGCTGTAATAGAGGCTCCAGAGCAGCAGCCCCAGGCCGATACCCGTGGCCACCGCATCGGGCGATTGCAACGCCACCGCCAATGCCACCAGCCCGGCGGCACTGCTGACCACGCTGCACCAGACATAGGTGGACAAGAATAGCGGGAACCGGTCGCCCCGGCCGGTGGCTTGCAGGATCTGCGACACGGCCAGCAGATAGCCCGTCATCTGTATCGCCGACACGGTGGCCGACAACAGCAGGTAGCCTGCCATCTCCACCCCATCAGGCAGCAGCAGCAGGTCGGACACGGCATTGGCCAGCAGCAGCGGCACCAGCAGGACCAGGTTTCGCCATGCCGCCATCGGCGACGGATCGATCAGGCCGATGCCGCGCGCATCCAGGGCCGCCAGACGGATGGCGCCGAACAGCCCGCTCACGAGGCTGCCTTGCCGAAATAATCGGCCAGAACCCGGTCATAAATGGCAGCCAGCATGTGGATGTCGTTGACATCCACATGTTCATCTACCTTGTGCATGGTCTGACCGACCAGCCCGAACTCCACCACGGGGCAGAAATCCTTGATGAAGCGGGCGTCCGACGTGCCGCCCGAGGTTGACAGTTCCGGCTGCCGCCCCGTCACCGCATTCACCGCACCGGCAACCGTGGCGACCAGGGCGCCCGGCGGTGTCAGGAATGCCTCACCCGACACGGCCATCTTCAGGTCCCAGGCGCCCCCCACCTCCTCCAGCACATCACGGATATGGGCCTCCAGGCTTTTCGGCGTGTGCAGGTCGTTGAAGCGGATATTGAACCGGGCCATGCCCTTGGCGGGGATGACATTGCTGGCCGGATTGCCGACATCGATGGTGGTGATGGCCAGCGTGCTGGGCTGAAAATGCGCCGTGCCCTCGTCCAGCGGGCTGTCGGCCAGCATGGACAGCGCCCTGGTCAGGCGCGGCAGCGGATTGTCGGCCAGGTGCGGATAGGCGACATGGCCCTGCGCGCCATAGGCGGTCAGGGTGGCGGTGACCGACCCGCGCCGGCCGATCTTCATCATGTCGCCCAGGACATGCGGATTGGTGGGCTCACCCACCAGACAGGCGTCGATCACCTCTCCACTGGCCTTCATCCAGTCCAGCACCTTGCGCGTGCCATTGACGCTCGGCCCCTCCTCATCCCCGGTGATCAGCAGGGAGATGGAGCCATCGGGCACATCGTTCCGGTCCAGGAATGATTTTATGGCAGCGATGAAGGCGGCGATGGCCCCCTTCATATCGGACGTGCCGCGACCGTAAAGCTTGCCATTGATGATTTCGGCACCGAAAGGATCGACGGTCCAAGCGGCGCCATCGCCCACCGGCACCACATCCGTATGGCCGGCGAAGCAGAAATTCGGCGCCGTCGTGCCCAGTCTTGCATAGAGATTATCGACCGGGTCGGTCCCCGCCTGCTCGAACACCAGGCGGTGGCAGGTGAAGCCCATGCCCTCCAGTACCGTTTGCAGTACCCCCAGCGCACCGGCATCGGCCGGGGTGACGCTGGGGCAACGGATCAGGTCCTGGGTCAGGGTGACGGGATCGATGGTCATGGAACGCTCTGTCCGGGGGGCGACACCTCCCCTTACTACCAGATGCATGCCGCAATCGTCCCGGCGAATGGCGGGACCCAGGGTCATGGCGCGGGCAACCCGGCGGCAGCCATGACCGGAAAAGCCTTGGCCTGCATCTGCCTGTTTTTCGGGCAAACACGACGGGGTGCCGAAAACAGGCCCCGACTCCGGCCGTGCCCACAGACTTATCCACAGATTCTGGGGATGGCATCAGACACGATTGGCGCTTGCCTTGATCGCCGTCCCGCAATACCCATTTAAGGGCAAATCGGTGATCGGCGGCGCCTCCTGTCAGGGCTGTCGATACCAACGGGGATGCCCCCGGGCCAGCTCGATGATGAGGGGACCAGACGTGACCACCCGCCTGTCGCTGTTCAACAGCCCGTTCCTGCTGGGCTTCGACCAGTTCGAACGCACGCTCGACCGGATCGCCAAGAACGCGAACGAGGGCTATCCACCCTACAATATCGAACAGACGGGGCCTGACGGGCTGCGCATCACGCTGGCCGTCGCCGGCTTCACGTCGGAAGACCTCGCGGTCCAGATGGAGGACAACCAGCTGGTCATCCGCGGCAAGCAGGCCGACGACAAGAATCGCATCTACCTGCATCGCGGCATCGCCGCCCGCCAGTTCCAGCGCAGCTTCGTGCTGGCAGAGGGGATCGAGGTGGTGGGCTGCAACCTGGATAATGGGTTGCTGCATGTCGATCTGCGCCGGCCGATCCCGGAACCCAAGGTCCGCACCATCAAGATCGGCATCGGCGAGAATGGCAGCGGCGACGCCCCCCGCACCATCGACGTGTCCCCCGACCGTCGCGGCTAAGTTTATTTGATCTTCCCTCAGGTGCCGGGCGGACGCATCCACGCCCTGGGCATACGTCACCATATGGCTCCCAGGCTGGCGACCGCCAGCCCGCCGCACGTGCGGCGTTAGCCAAGCCGCCGGATGGCGGCGCCCGGCACCTGAGGGAACAATGCACAATGTCACAAGCCGTAAACCATATTTCAACGGTTGGTGGCCTTAATGGGGGCAGGCCAACCCTATTCGCCCCTGCCGGACGCGGGCCGGGGCAAAATTTGGAGTAACGGGGGACATGAATCCGACCATCCAGTATCTGCGCCGGTTGAGCCCCAAGGATTTCGCCGCTTTCGGCGTCAATGACCTGGCCTATGTGAAGCCCACGGAGACGGAGGGCAAACCCGGCTTCGCCATCCACGCCGCCGACGGCACCATCCTGACCGTCGTGGAGCGCCAGGATGTGGCCTTCGCCACTGTCCGCCAGCACGATATGGAACCGCTGAGCCTGCAATAATATCGACGGCGATACCAGGTATCCGTCACAGGCCGCCAAGAAGCGGCGGCACATGGCCTGTCCATCAGGCATTGCTCATGTCGGGCCGCCGGACACCTGTCACATCGGGATGGACGACACCAGCATACGGGTGGGTCTCCCGCGGGCCCTGAATATGGCAACCCGAGACGCCGTCATGGCGCACAGCCGGACATGACAAAGCATATCACTCCGCAAGCGAAGTGATATGCTCAACCAACACAAAGCTGCACCCAAGCACCCTGGACCACCGGATGGGATCACCACCCGGCGGTCCAGAGCGCATTGAGATCAGGCGGCCTTCAGCTTCGACAGCTTCTCAACGGTCGCGTTCACGCGGGCCGTGATCGGCTCAACGGCCTCGTTGGCGACCTTGATGCCGGCCTCGGATACCTTGGTGGCTTCGGCCACCAGGGCGTCGAAGGAGGTCTTGGCAAATTCGGTCTGCAGGTCGACCAGTTCCTTCACCGACTTCACGGCGAACAGGGCCTTGGTGGCCGTGACCGACTGCTCATACTGGGCCTGGGTGAAGGCGACGATTTCCTTCGACAGGGCCTCAAAGCCCTTGGTCAGGATCGAGGAGGACGCCACGATGGCCTCCACATTATCCTTCTGGAAGCCGACGACATCTTCGAACGTGGCGAAAACCTGCTTGCTCATCTTTTCCACCTTTTGCTTGGTCTGGGCGATTGCTTGGACAACCGGCTCTGCCGGGACGGGAATGCTGGCCGCCACGGGAACCGGGACGGGTACGGGCGGGAATGCGGCGCCGGGCCGGATCACGGGCTCCTCCACCGGCTCCGCCGAGACGGGCTCGGGCTCGACAGGTGCCGGGACGGCCTCGGGCGGCGGCGGGGCGGCCTTCACCTCCTCCACCGCGTGGGCCTGAACAGCCGGCACCGCCTTTGCCACCGGGGGCGAAACTTTCTTGGCGACCGGCGGTTTCACGGGCGCCAGTTCGGCCTTCACAGGCGCCGGCGCCTCGGCCGCGACGGGTTTATCGGCCGTGGGGACGCTGACGGGCTTCGCAACAGCCTTCTTCGGCGTCGCGGCGGCCACGGGTCCTTTCGGCGTGCGGGTTGCCATATGCCATCTCCTTCGCGCTCGGTCGTTGCCGGTCCGCTAGGCGCAGCCCCGGCACCGGTTGCCGCTTTTCAAACCAGGGAACCGGCCATTCATGAGGCGGAACCTAGGTGTGCTGCAATGCAGCATGGATGTAGATATATCGGTGCGATGGACGGGAGTCAATACGCTTTTGTGCAGTGCAACACGAATATCATCCGTTCGTTGGTCGGGGGTCCGGGCCGGTCCGCATGCGGACCGGGCTCGGGCGGCATGCCCCTTTCGGGCTTTCGCCCCAAGGTGGTGGCGTGACAGGATGCCGGCCCACCCAAGCGGCCCCCAGACCCAGGACCATCATGACCTATTGTCTCGGCATCAAGATCAAGGACGGGCTGATCGCGCTGGCCGACGGCCGCATCACCGCCGGTACCCAGGTGACGGCCGCCCGCAAGGTGACCCTGATCAAGAACGGCAAGGACCAGTTCTTCGTCATGACCTCGGGCCTGCGCTCGGTGCGCGACAAGACGCTGGCCTATCTGCGCCGGGAAATGGCGGAAAAGAAGGCCAAGCCGTTTCCCACCATGCTGGACGCGGCCAACGCGTTTGCCCAGTGCCTGCGCACCGTAGCGAAAGAGGACAAGGAGGCGCTGGAGGCGTCGAACCTGAAGTTCAACCTGCATGCCATCATCGGCGGCCAGCTGTCCAAGGATGAGGAACCGACGATGTTCCTGATCTATCCGGAGGGCAACTGGATCGAGGTGGATGAGCGCACACCCTATCTGTCCATCGGGGCCACCACCTATGGCAAGCCCATCCTGGACCGGGCGCTGAAGCATGACACCACCATGCCGATGGCGCTGAAGCTGGCCTATCTGTCCTTTGACAGCACCCGCTATTCTTCGGCCGATGTCGGCTATCCGATCGACGTGATGACCTATCATCCGTCCGACCGGAAATGGCGGGAAGACCAGTTCGACTATGACCACCTGGTCGAACAAAGGCATTGGTGGAACAAGCACATCACCGATCTGGCCAACCGGCTGCCCAACGGGCCGTGGATGGATACGCTGCTGCCCAAATGACACTGGTTGCCGATTCGCAAGAACCCGCCATGGTCATATCGCGGACCGTGGCGGGGGAAGCGTTGCCATGGGCTGACCCGCCCCCAGGATTGCATACGCCGATGTGCCTTCCCCGCTCCTGGCCATGACAAGCCTGCAGGCGCACCCCCAAAACGGGTAAAGCCATTGGACATGAACACGCCTCGGGACGTAACCTTGCAGCTGGCATGGTTAACGGGAGTTCCCCGCAGTGGCGGATTTCAGCATCGTCCCCCCCGCCCCCGAGGATGAAGCGGACTGGCGCCGCAATTGGGCCGCGTACCTGACGCGCTATACCGTCAATGTCGAATCACTGACCACCGACATCATCTGGGCCCGGATGCTGGACCCCACCTCCTCCATGCGCGGCTTCATCGCCCGTGATAAGGATGGGACGGGCATCGGCTTCTGCCATCTGATCCTGCATGACAATACCTGGTCGCTGCATCCGTTCTGCTATCTGGAGGACATGTTCGTTGCGGCCGAACATCGCCGCCGCGGCGTGGGCCGCGCCATGCTGGACCGGATCATCGGCACGGCACGGGCCAACAATTGGGCCCGTGTCTATTGGACCAGCTGGAACAACAACGCCCCGGCCCGAGCACTCTATGACAGCGTCACCGGCGGCGCCGACCAGCTGGTGCATTATACGGTGAAACTGCTGGCCTGATTGCCATTCCCGATGATCGCAAACGATCACCGGGCCTCAGATGCTGCCGCCCCCTCATATCCAGGCACGACTGCCTGAATTTCGACAGCGCTGTCGTTCCCCTTTGGTTCCGGCGGTAACCATGTTAGGGTCGCTGCCGCCATACGGGCCGGGGGGGCCGGGGACGGCGGGTGGGCACGTTTCACGAAGGCGGGAGATTATTTCGCGTATTCGGGCGTGAAAACCAAGGCTCCAATGCAGATATCCAAGCCGCCCCGACCTCTCCCACCCCCTTCCGGTTCCGGCCGGGAGCCCGTGGGGGACCTTGTCTGGATGCTGGACGGATATGATGACCGATAAACGTGACCTGCTGCGCTCCCTGACCATTGAACGCCCGGCCGAGACGCCTGCGGCGGGTCTGCCGCCCCCGTCCGGCCTGCCGGGTTGGGTGAAGGGGGTGGGCGCCGTCGCCCTGCTGGCCCTGGGCGTGGCTGGCGGCGTCTATGGTCCGGCACTGCTGGGTGCCGATGAACCCGGTCCGGCGACGGCGCCCGCCGCAGCCGGCACCACGCAGCCGGCGGGCGGTGGGGCGGCATCCGCCGCCACGCCTAGTGCCGTTTCCGCCCCGCGCCCGTCCAACACGCTGGTGGCGTCGGGCTATATCGTGGCACGGCGCACGGCCACCGTGTCGGCGGAGATTACCGGCCGGGTGCAGGATGTGCTGGTCGATGAAGGCATGGTGGTGACCAAGGGCCAGGAACTGGCCCGGCTGGACGCCACCCTGGCCGGCATCGACCTGGATCTGGCCAAGGCCCGCGTCGCGTCGGCCCAAGCGCAGATCGAAGGGCTCGGCGCCGACCTGCGCGATGCCGAGCGCATTCTGACCCGCACTGCATCGCTGTCCAGGGCCTCCAACGCATCGGAGGCGGAACTGACGCGTGTGCAGGCGCGGACCGAAACCCTGCGCGCCCAGCTGAAGGGGGCCCGCGCCGAACTGGAGGTGGCCAGGATCTCTGTGGTCCGGCAGGCGGAGACGATGGACCGCCATATCGTGCGGGCCCCCTTCGACGGCGTGGTCATCGACAAGAACGCCCAGCCCGGGGAAATCATCTCGCCCATGTCATCCGGCGGCTTCACCCGCACCGGTGTCTGCACCCTGGTGGACATGGACAGCCTGGAGGTGGAGGTGGACGTGAACGAGGCCAATATCGGCCGTGTCCGCCCCGGCCAGAAGGTGGAGGCGCTGCTGGACGCCTATCCGGACTGGAAGATCCCGGCCAGCGTCATCGCGGTGGTGCCGCGCGCCAACCGCGACAAGGCCACGATCAAGGTGCGCATCAAGCTGGAACAGCGCGACACCCGCGTCCTGCCCGACATGGGCGCCAAGGTCACCTTCCTGGACGCACGGCCGGCCGGGAACTGAACCATATCGTTTTGATCAACCGGCATCGGGAACGGCCGGCAATTGGGGGAAGAACCATGACGGCACTGATCAGCATCCAGGGTGGGGCCAAGCGCTTCGTGAAGGGGCGGGAAACCATCACCATCTTCGACCATCTGGACATGACCATTGAGGCAGGCGACTTCATTGCCATCATGGGGCCGTCGGGGTCCGGCAAGACGACCTTGCTGAACCTGCTGGGCGGTATCGACCGCGCCACGGCCGGGTCCATCACCTTCGCCGGGCAGCGGCTGGACCAGATGGGCGAGGGGCAGTTGTCTTCCTGGCGGGCCGCCAATGTCGGCTTCATCTTCCAGTTCTACAACCTGATGCCCATGCTGAACGCCGCCCGCAATGTCGAGCTGCCGTTGCTGCTGACCAAGCTGGGGGCGGGCGAGCGGCGCAAGCGGGTGGAGACAGCCCTGCAGATCGTCGGCCTGGCGGAACGCGCCAAGCATTTCCCGCGTGAGATGTCGGGCGGTCAGCAGCAGCGCGTGGCCATTGCGCGTGCCATCGTCGCCGATCCCCGCATGCTGCTCTGCGACGAGCCGACGGGCGATCTGGACCGCAAGACCGCGGACGAGATCCTGTCCATGCTCCAGCTTTTGAACAAGGAAATGGGCAAGACCATCATCATGGTCACCCATGACCCGGAAGCCGCGCGCTATGCCTCCCGTGTCCTGCATCTGGACAAGGGCCGTTTTGTCGAGCAGGTGGCGGCATGACCGACTTCAGCCTGATCCTGGCCAACCTGTTCAGCCGCAAGCTGCGCGCCGCCTTGATGATCGTGGCGATCTTCTTCGCCTTCCTGATCTTCGGCGTGCTGGCCGGCGTGCAGAACGGCTTCAACAATATCGGCGGCAGTGCGGGCGAGAACCGGCTGGTCACCGTCAACAAGATCAACTTCACCCAGCCCATGCCCATCTCCTATATCGAGCGCATCCGCGCGGTGCAGGGGGTGGCCAATGCCAGCTACGCAAACTGGTTCGGCGGTTATTACCAGGACCCCAAGCAGCAGCTGGTCACCTTTGCCGTCGATCCGGAATCCTATCTGGATATCTATGCCGACGACATTTCCCTGCCGGCCGAACAGCGGGCGGCCTTCTTGGCCGACCGCACGGGTCTGCTGATCGGACGCAAGGTTGCCAACCAGTATGGGTGGAAGATCGGCGACCGCATTCCGCTGAACTCCAACATCTACACCAACAAGAGCACCGGCAAGCAGTCCTGGGACTTCACCTTGGTCGGCATCATGGAGCCGGCGCGGGAGGAGGCGGATACCGGCTATGTCCTGTTCCACCATGCCTATTTCAACGAATCGGTGACCTTCGGCCAGGATACGGCCGGCTGGGTCGTGGTGCAAACCGCCGACAAGGCGCTGAACACCAAGGTGGCCACGACGATTGACGAGATGTTCGCCAATTCCCCGGCCGAAACCGCCACCGACACGGAGAAGGCGTTCAACCAGGCCTTTGTCGGCCAGTTGGGCAATATCACCCTGATCATCACCCTGGTGGTGGGGGCGGCGTTCTTCACCATCCTGATGATCGTCGGCAATACCATGGCCATGGCCGTGCGCGAACGCACCAAGGAGATCGGGGTGATGAAGACCCTGGGCTTCCCGTCGCCGCGTATCTTCAAGCTGGTGCTGGGCGAATCGATCCTGCTGGCGGCCATCGGCGGCCTGCCGGCCCTGGGGCTGGCAACCGTTCTGTTGAACTGGATGAAGACGTCGGTCGGCTTTACCGGTCTGGCGCTGACCCCGCCCTATCTGGCGCTGGGACTGGCCATCATGCTGGCGCTGGGTCTGATCACCGGCATCATCCCAGCCTGGAACGCGCTTCGGCTGAACATCGTCACCGCCCTCGGGCGGCAGTGAGCGGGGAAGACATCACATGCGCATCTTCAATCAGATCCTCGCCGTCTCCGCCATCAACCTGAAAAGCCTGCCACAGCGTTTCTGGCTGTCCCTGTCCACCGTGGTGGCCGTGGCGCTGGTGGTGATGGTGCTGCTATCCTTCCTGGCCATGGCGGCCGGGTTCCAGCGCACCATCAACGGCACCGGCTCCGACAATATCGCCATCCTGCTGCGTGACGGTTCGCAGCAGGAGGTGAATTCCGTGGTCATGCTGGATCAGGTGCGCCTGGTCGGCGAAGCACCCGGCCTGGTGCGCAAGCCCGATGGCAATCCACTGCTATCGGCCGAGCTTTACGTCATCGTCGACGGCAAGAAGCGCTCCACCGGCCTGAAATCCAACCTGCCCCTGCGTGGCATCGGGCAGGATGGCGCGGCGCTGCGCGACGGGCTGACCATCACAAAGGGCCGCATGTTCGAACCGGGCAGCAACGAGATCGTGGTGGGCGAGGGCCTGACGCGGGAATTCGCCGGCTTCGACCTGGGCAATGAGGTGAAGCTGGGCACCGCCACCTGGAAGATCGTCGGCACCTTTTCCATGAACGGGTCGGTGTTCGAAAGCGAGCTGTGGGCCGATGTGAGCGTGGTGCAATCCATGTTCCGCCGTGGCAACAGCTTCCAGACCGTGCGTGTGCGGCTGGAAAGCCCCGACGCCATCGAGACCTTGCGCACCTATGTTGCCAATGAACCGCGCCTGAAGCTGGAGGTCTCGTCGGAGAAGGGCTATTTCGCCGGCCAATCATCGGGCACGGTAAAGCTGATCCGCAATGCCGGCTGGCCGCTGGCCATCGCCATGGCCATCGGGGCGCTGGCCGGGGCGCTCAACACCATGTACAGCAGCGTGGCGGCACGGGCGCGAGAGATCGCCACCCTGCGCTGCCTGGGCTTCGGCGGTTTCCCCAGCTTCGTGGCGACATTGCTGGAAAGCTTGGTCCTGTCGGCCATCGGCGGCGGGCTGGGAGCCGTTATCACCTTCCTGGCCTTCGACGGGTTCAGCACCTCCACCCTGGGCGAGGGCTTCACCCAGATCGTGTTCACCTTCACCCTGACCCCGGCCCTGATCACCCAGGGTGTAGTCCTGGCTCTGATCGTCGGCATGATCGGCGGCTTCTTCCCGGCCTTGCGCGCCGCCCGCCTGCCCATCGTCGCCGCCTACGCGCAGGGGTAGGAAAGCCTCGGGCACCGGTTTGTAAGAAGGCCCGGTGATCATCATGATCACCGGGCCTTGTTCATTCACGCCATGGCCATCGCCGCCGTGCGCCGGCCCAGCGCCATCGGGGGTACGGAGGGGGCAACCTCCGCCTGCGAGCGGACACGGCGTACCACCTTCTTGTAGGCGCCGCTTTCGATCTGGCGGATACGCTCCTTGCTGACCCCATATTGACGGGCCAGCGTCTCCAGCGTCACCGGCTGGTCGGCCAGGTTGCGGGCGGCGAAGATGTGCCGCTCGCGGTCGCCCAACTGGGTCAGGGCGTCCTTCATCAGGGCACGACGCGCCGTCAACTCCCCCATTTCGGCCAGCCGTTCCTCCACGCTTTCCGTCTCGTCGGCCAGCATGTCGATGGCCTCATGGTCGCCATCCTCACCCACCGGCACGTTCAGCGAGCTGACGGGTGTTGCGAAACGATGTTCCATCTCGCGCACGTCGGCCAAGCTGGCGTCCAGGGTTTCGGCCACCTTCTGGGCCTCCGCATCGCTCATCACCCGGTCATGGATACCCAGCCGGCGCTGGGTCTGGCGCAGGTTGAAGAACAGGCGCTTCAGCGTGGCGGTGTTGCCGCCCTTCAGCAGCGACCAATTATGCAGCACGAAGGACTGCACCTCTGCCCGTATCCACCACAGGGCATAGGTGGCCAGCCGGAAGCCGCGGCCGGGATCGAAGCGCTGCACGGCCTTGACCAGACCGATATTGGCCTCCGACACCAGGTCGGCGATGGGCAAGCCCGAACGCGCATATTTGCCCGCCACCTTCACCGCCAGGCGCATATGGGAATGGACAAGCTTGTCGAAGGCGCGGCGGTCTTGATGTTCAACCCAGTCGCGCGCCAGCTGCGCCTCCTGCTCCGGCAGCAGCATCGGGTAACGGTTGGCCTGCGCCGTGAAGTTCCGCAGGAATTCGCCGCTATCGTTATAAGAGGCCATGATCTCTTCTCCCCGGGGGTCGCAGGCCGCAAGGGCGGCCCGGGCGCGCCCACCCGTCTTAGAATAATTCTAAGATAGGATGCCGGTATGCGGGCCGCAAGCCCGCCCGGGGTTCTATCCGTAAGGACATAGCGGCCCGTCGTCCCCGGCATTGCTCTTCAGGGGCAACAACGACCGGTGGAGAGAAGTTCCCCCCTTCGCCGTCTTCACGTGTCGGTTGCGGGGCGGGCCTACGCCGCCGGCAACCCCGCCAGCGCCTCCAGCACGATCCCTTCCGTCAATATCTGCGGCAGGATCACCGGTTCCGCCTTGCCGGGCAGGTACAGAAGATAAAGCGGAACGCCGCTGCGCCCGTGGCTTTCCAGGACGCGGGCGATGGTGGCGTCGCGGTTGGTCCAGTCGCCCTTGAGATAGCTCACACCCTTGTCGGCCAGCGCCTTGCGCACCGCGTCGCCCGACAGCGACGTGCGCTCATTCACCAGGCAGGTGACGCACCAGGCGGCGGTGAAATTTACGAAGACCGGCTTGCCCTGGCCGGTCAGCTCCGCCTGGCGTGCCGGCGTCCAGGGCTCGAACCCGGCAGCGGTGGTGCCGCCGGCCGCCGTTAGGGAAGCGGCGACAGGCGTGGTGGTCGTGGCACCGACCACGGCGCCCAGCAGCAGGGCGAGCGCCGCACCCGTGCCCAGTCCACGACCGACCGTGCCCGCATAGCGCGTCTGGCCATAGAGCCAGGCGGCGAAACCGATGGCCACCATGCCGGCCAGGACGATGGCCAATGCCGCCGGCCCCGCCTGGATCGACAGCACC
Source organism: Niveispirillum sp. GW835-FHT14G11 (assembly GCF_058793615.1). Taxonomy (NCBI): domain Bacteria; kingdom Pseudomonadati; phylum Pseudomonadota; class Alphaproteobacteria; order Rhodospirillales; family Azospirillaceae; genus Niveispirillum; species Niveispirillum sp. GW835-FHT14G11. The sequence goes on along the minus strand of NZ_JBXAFZ010000009.1, from coordinate 263,823 downwards.
CAGACCAGCCAGGCGGCGGACGCGTAGAGCGGGAAGGCCAGCACCTGCTTGACCCGGTCCATCCAGGCGCCGGGTCGCGGCAGCCGCGCCAGCAGAGCGGGAGAGAAGGACAGGGCCAGGAATGGCAGGGCCATACCCAGGCCCAGCGCCAGAAACACCGACAGGGCCACGGGCCAGGGCTGGGTGATGGCATAGCCCAGGGCCGTGCCCATGAAAGGCGCCGTGCAGGGCGTGGCCACCACGGTGGCCAGCACGCCGGTGAAGAAGCTGCCGGCCAGCCCGTCACGGCCCGCCAGCCCCTGCCCCACACCCATCACCGATCCGCCCAGCGTGAACACGCCCGACAGCGACAGGCCCAGCAGCAGCATGACATAGGCCAGGATGGCCACAACCGGCGGGTCCTGCAACTGGAAGCCCCAACCGATGGCGGCCCCGCCGGCCCGCAGGGCCAGCAAGGCGCCCGCCACGATGGCGAAACAGACCAGCACCCCGGCCGTATAGGCCAGCCCGTGGCGGCGGGCATGCTCGGGCCCGTGTTTCAGCAGGGCCAGCGCCTTCATCGACAGGACGGGGAAGACGCAGGGCATCAGGTTCAACACCGCCCCGCCCAGCAGGGCCAGCAGCAAGGCCATGGCCCAGCCCGTCTGGATGGTGGCACTTGGTGTGATCACCGGCGTGCCCACCACCGGCTCCACGGCCGGGGCCAGAACACGGGCCTCCAAGGCCAGGACATGCGCCGTCTCCTGCCCCTGATATTCCTCGGTATAGCGCAGGACGCCGGTGACCGGCCCTTCCGGCAACGCCCCGCCCGGCACCAGGGACAGGGTCAGGCCGGTTTCGTCCACGGTCGCTTCCTGCGCACCGTTCGAACTGGCAACCTTGTAATCGTGGGGGAAGAAGAAGGCGTCCCTGATCGTGTGTCCCCGCAGGGCAGGGTCGGCCAGGGTCAGGCGGTGCGTGCCGCTGCCCGGCGCCAGCGTGACCAAATGGGCACTGGGTACCGGCAGGCTGGTCCGGGCGTCATGGAACAGCGACGCCGCATCCGGGTCCAGCAGGGCGCTACCCACCGCCACCGGCACGGTCAGCGACAGGTCGGCACTCTCCGGAATGCAAATCTCCTCGCAGACCAGCCAGTCGACCTTGGCATCCAGCTTTACCGTGCCACCCGGCTTCACATCCTGCGGCACGCTCAGGGGCACCAGCAGATGCACCTGATCCTCATACCCGAAATTGACCAGCGGGCCGATGGGAAAGCGGGTGGGGGCGGGCCAGACGATGGCACCGGCCTTCCAGCCATCGGGCAGGGTCCATTTGATCTCGGTCGGGATGCCGCTGTCGCCGGGATTGATCCAGTAGGTGTGCCAGTGCGGGCGGATCTTCTGGGTCAGGGCCGCCCAGACCGTCTGACCCGGCGCCACACCCCTGGTTTCCAGGGTGATGAAGGTTTCCACATTGTCCGTCGCCACGACATTGGAGCGGACGGGCTCCGCCTGGGCGGCACCGGCCAGCAGCAGCAGGGCGGACAGCACGGAAAGGCCGAGTTTCTTCATCACCACAACCATGCGTGAGGGCAACCGCATCCTATGTAATGTGCCGGTGCCCTTTCAGCCAGTGCCGCTTTGGCCGCAGATGCCTGAATCCGGACATTAATCGCGATAGGCGTGCCGGTTCCCGCGCGGGTCCTCCACCTGCCACTCTCCGTCAGCCACCGGCGTCAGGTAACTTTCGGTCAGCGGCACCTTCCCGTGCCCGCCGGGAATGTCCAGGATATAGGTGGGCTGGCACAGGCCCGACACGTCGCCGCGCAGCGCCTTGATCAGGGCACGGCCCTCCGCCACGCTGGTACGGAAATGCGATGTACCCTTGGCCAGATCGCCATGGTTCAGGTGATAGGGCTTGATCCGGTTGGACACCATGGCGCGGAAGGTGCGGGTCAGCGTCTCGACATCGTCATTCACGCCGGCCATCAGCACACTCTGGCCCAGCATGGGGATGCCGGCATCGACCAGCCTTGCCACCGCCGCCCTGCCCTCATCCCCGAATTCCCGCCAATGGTTGGCATGCAGCACCACCCAGGTGGCGATGCGCGGGCCCTTCAGCGCCGCCAGCATCTCCCCATCCACGCGGGCCGGATCGACCAACGGCACGCGGGTATGGATGCGCACCAGCCCCAGATGCGGGATGGCGTTCAACCGCGTAATGATCTCCCCCATGCGCCGGGGCGACAGGATCATCGGGTCGCCACCGGTCAGGATGACCTCCCAGATCTCCGGATTGCCGGCGATATAGGCGATGGCGGCGTCCAGTTCGTCGGCATTCAGCGCGTCCGACCCCGGCCCCACCATCTCGCGCCGGAAGCAGAAGCGGCAATAGACCGGGCAGGCATGCACGGGCTTCAGCAGCACCCGGTCCTTGTAGCGATGCACGATGCCCTTCACTGGCGTGAACGGATCGTCGCCGATCGGATCGGCCAGTTCCTCATCCCGAATGTCCAGTTCGCGCGCATCGGGCAGGAACTGGCGGCCCACCGGGTCATGCGGGTCGGTCGGATCGATCAGATCGGCCATGGTCGGCGTCACCGCGACCGCGAACTGGGCGGCCACCCGCTCCAGTTCCGGCAGGGTGGCCGTGTCCACCAGGCCCTGATCCGCCAGATCGCGGACATGACGAAGGGTTCTGGGACGGGGGGCGGGATCGCGTGGCATGATGGGCCCTATGGGCGCCAAGCAGCGGCTGCCTGTCAAGCGACGGGCCGGCGGGGCCGCCATGCTCCCCCGTTTCAACGCAGGAGAAGATCTTCATGGTGCAGTCCAAGGCCGCCACTGTCGATGCCTATCTGGCCGAGGCAGACCCCGCCCGCCTGCCCTGGCTGTCCCGCATCCGGGAGGTGGCGCGGGCAAGCTTGGCCGGACATGTGGAGGAAATGCAGTGGGGCATGCCCGCCTACAGCATCGATGGCCGCGCGATCTTCGCCTTTGCCAGCCAGAAGCAGCATGTATCGCTGTACCTGACCGGCATCAAGGTCCCGCCACAGCATGAAGCGGCCGTGGCCCGTCTGGACCATGGCAAGGGCTGCATCCGCTTCCGCAAACCGGAAACCATCGATTTCGAGCTGCTGGCGGCATTGTTGAAGGATGGGACATCCCTCACCCCGTGACATCCGCCCCCTCATGCCGCAGCAGCCATGCCTTGCGGTGCAGCCCGCCACCATAGCCGGTCAGCGACCCGTTGGCGCCGATAACGCGGTGGCAGGGCACGACGATGGCGATGGGGTTGGCACCATTGGCCAGACCCATGGCACGCATCGCATTGGGCTGGCCGATGCGCAACGACATGCCGCCATAGGTCGATATCTCCCCCGGCTTCAGCCGTCGCAGCTCCGCCCAGACGCGGGTCTGGAACGGCGTGCCGTTGGTGGCGGTGGGCAAGGTGTCGGGGGCCGTCAGGTCCCCGTTGAAATAGGCGGCCATCGCATCGCCCACACGCTCGGGCAGTTTCCCGTCCGTCACGGCGGCACTGCCATAATGCCGGCGCAGCAGCCGATCCATGCGCGGCCGGTAATCCTCGAAATCCAGGGCGCGCAGGGTGCCGGCATCATCGGTAACGATCAGGGCGGTGCCGATGGGTGTGGACAGGGTGGAAAGGGTCAGACGCATCTGGCTCGGGTCCCGGAAAATGGCGACGGGGGAAAGGGGTAGCACGACCCTTCCCCCGTCGCTGGCGGTTATCGGACCTCTGTGCCGATTTTATTGAGACAAGACTCAAGCATGTTGATCAAAATCCGGGCCGGAACCGGCGTTCCGGCCCGATCTTTACCCTTACGCCTTGGACCAAGCCTCAACCTGCTCCTGCAAAATCGACAAGGGCAGGCGACCATTCTTCAGCACCGTGTCGTGGAAGCCGCGCATGTCGAACCGCGCCCCCATGCGCTTCTTCGCCGCCTCGCGCAGTTCCAGGATCTTCAGCATGCCGATCTTGTAGCTGGTGGCCTGACCCGGCCAGCCAATATAGCGGTCGATCTCGCGCGCCGCCCCGATCGGGTCCATGGGCGTGTTGGTGACGAAATAATCGATGGCCCTCTGCCGGTCCCAGCGCTTGGCATGGATGCCGCTATCCACCACCAGCCGGACGGCGCGCCACAGCTCCGCGACCAGCCGGCCGTAATCGCTGTAGGGGTCCTGGAAGAAGCCCATCTCCTTGGCCAGATACTCGGTATAGAGCGCCCATCCTTCCCCGAAGGCGGAATAGCCGCCGCCGAATTTCTGGAAATCGGGCACGCCGTCCAGTTCCTGGGCGATGGCCATCTGCATGTGATGGCCGGGAATGCCCTCGTGATAGGACAGTGTCTCCAGCCCATAGCGCGGGCGGGCGCGCATGTTGGACAGGTTGACATAATAGATGCCGGGCCGCTTCCCGTCGGGCGAGGGGCCGTTATAGAAGGCGCTGGACGTGCTCTTCTCGCGGAATTTCTCCACGGCGCGCACTTCCATGGGTGCCTTGGGCTGCAGGTTGAACACCAGGTCCAGCTTGACCTTGATGGCATCGACATAGGCAGCCGCCTGTTTCAGATAATCCGCCCGCCCCTCCTCGCTGTCGGGGAAATAGAAACGGTCATCGTCGCGGGTATAATTGAAGAAATCGGTCAGGCTGCCCTTGAACTCGACCTTGGCCATGATGGCCCTGATCTCGCCATGGATGCGCTTCACCTCCTCCAGACCGGTCTTGTGGATATAATCGGCACTCAGCGGCAGCGAGGTCCAGCGCTTCAGGCAGGAGGCGTAGAAGGCCTGGCCCTGGGGCAGGCGCCAGACGCCATGGTCGGGATTGGCGCGCGGCGCCGCCCCTTGCAGCCACTTGATCAGCGACAGATAGGCCGGCGCCACGCCGTCCCGCATCGCCGCCGCCGCCTTCTCCACCAAGGCCGCCTTTTCGCCGGCGGGCAGGTCCAGCTTCTCGATCTTGGCGCGAAGGTCAGCGAATAGCGGCGCTTCCACCCCCGATTCGGGCTCCACCGGCCTGCCCTTGATCTGGTTGCGCGACACGGTGATCAGGTCGGGGAAGAAATAGCGCGGTGGCAGCACGCCGGCAGCTTCCGCCAGACGCAACCGTTCCTCGACCTGCCCGAAATACCGGGGAAATTGCAGCAGGCGGGAAATATAGGCCTCGGCGTCGGCCCGGCTCTCCACCTTGTGCTGGTTGATCAGCTGGACCGGCAGGTTGGTGTGCGGGCCGCTGACCATGGTCAGGATGTACTGGTGGTGGCGCCAGGGGAAATCCTCCACCCGGTCCTCAACCCGCTCGCGGAACAGGCGGGCATAGAGCCGGGCCGTATCCGACAGCTTGTCCTCGGGGAACTCCCGCGTCAGGCGGGCCAGATCGGCCTTGGCCTGCTCCAGCTCCGCCACGGCGCGGGCCTCGCTGGCATCGTCCAGCTGGTCATAGCCGATCTTGCGGCCCAGCTGCATGGCACGCAGCGGGCTTTCCGCGATATCGCGTTCAAAAATCTCGGCGAAGAAGGCAAAGAGCCCCTTGTCGCCCGGCCCCTCGGCGGCGAGGACGATGGGCACAGGCAGCAGGGCTAGGGCGGCGGTGCCACCGCCCAGCGCCAGCAGATGACGACGAGAGATCATGGAAGGAACACCCGTTATTATTCATGTCCGATGAAAGCAGGGTGCCTGTCCGGCGTTCAAGGTCAAGGGCTTGATGAACTGGCACCGTGCCGGCAGGGTGCCAATTTACCGTGAAGGTTCAGTCCCCCGTGGCGGCCTGCCGGCGTAGCGGCTGTGACAGGCGGCGTCGGATGCGGGTGCCGGCGGCGTGCAGCCGGTCGCGGAACCCGATCCAGCCTGTGGCCGGCGGCGTCAGGTCGATACCCACCACCGATACATTGCCGCCTTCCAGGGCCACGACGATCAGGTCCATCTCCCCCACCCGCACCCGGTCGCCCAGCGACGGATCATGGCCCAGCCGATGACACATCAGGCCGGACAGCGTCAGGGACGGATCATCGCCCGCATCGAACCCGTACATGCCACCCACAGCCATGGCCGGCATATCACCCTGGATCTGGAAATCACCGGCGGGCCGATCCTCATCGAACGCTTCGACCTTGCGGCCGAACAGCCGGTCCATGACCGCCAGCGCCGACCCGTCGCCCATGGCCAGCACCGTGTCGCCCGGCTGCAACCTGTTGGCATCCTCCGGCCGCACGGGCCGCCCGTTCTGGATCAGGGCCAGCAATTGCACCGATTCGGGAATGATCAGCTTGCCCCGCCCCTTCAGCGCCGCCTCGCTGTCGCGTGCGACCGTGAACACGGCCAGCTGCCCCGCCCCGTCGGGCAGGTCCACATCGGCCCGGCTGGGTGGTTCCGGCTGCGGTGGTGCCAGCAGGCCCAGGAAGCGCGCCGCCGGCCCCACGGTCCAGCCCTGGATCAGCAGCGACAGCAGCACCACGACAAAGGCCACGGCGAAATAGACCTCGGCATTGGGCACGCCGGCCAGCACCGGCATGGCGGCCAGCACCATGGGCACCGCCCCGCGCAGACCCACCCAGGAGATATAGGTCAGTTCCGGCAGGGTGAACCGGAAGGGCAGCAGGCCGGCAAACACCGCGACAGGCCGCGCCACCAGCATCAGCACCAGCGCCACCAGCACACCCGGCAGGATATAGGGACCCAGCTGCGACGGCGTGACCAGCAGGCCCAGCATCACGAACAGCCCGATCTGCGCCAGCCAGGCCAGTCCGTCATGGAAACGGCGGATCAGCCGGTCGGCCTTGTGCGGGCGGTTGCCCAGGATCAGGCCGGCCAGATAGACGGCCATGAAGCCGGAAGCCCCCGCCGCCTGCGCGCCGCCGAACAGGAACAGGGAAAAGGACAGGGCCAGGATCGGGTACAGCCCGTCCGCCAAATCCAGCTTGTTGACCAGCCAGACCAGCGCGAAACCCGCCGCCACGCCGAACAGCACGCCGCCCACCAGCTGCTGCACCAGTTCCAGCACCAGATGCAGCGGCTGCAGATCGCCCGGTGTGGTCAAGGCGGTGACGGCCAGCAGGGTCAGCAGCACGGCCATCGGGTCGTTCAGGCCCGATTCGACCTCCAGCGTGGCGGAGATGCGGCCACGCAGCGCCAGCCCGCGCAGATTAAGCAGAAAGAACACCGCCGCGGCATCGGTGGACGCGATGATGGACCCGACCAGGAACCCCTCCATCCAGCCCACATCCAGGACGAGACAGACGAAGGCGCCCGTGATCAGAGCTGTGATCAGCACCCCGCCAGTGGCCAGGCTCAGTGCCGGCCAGCGGGCCAACCGGAACGTGTCGGCATGGGTGCGCAACCCCCCATCAAACAGGATAACGGCGAGCGCGGTGGAGCCCATCAGATAGGCCAGCTTGAAATCGCCGAAATGGATGCGGCCGGGCCCGTCCTCCCCCGCCAGCATGCCCAAGCCTAGGAATACCAGCAGCAGCGGCGCACCCAGGCGCGAGGAGATGCGGCCGGCCAGAATGGACAGCAACAGCAGCAAACCTGCCAGGAAGATCATCTCGTTGACGGCTTCCACGCCCGCACCCTCTTACAGACCGGTGACCTTCTGATCGCCACTATAGGCATGTCCCATACCGGGCCATGACCATTTCGCCACGATTGTGACTTGCAAAACACAGGTCGGGTACTGAGCGAAAGGATAGCGGGCGATGCCGTATGGCCTATGACCGGGAAGGCAGGGTTAAGGTTTGAAAAAAGGCGCCATCAGAATGCGAACGGGCGGACCAACCCCCGCTGGTCCGCCCGTTGCAATGTCATCCGGGGCTGTCGGCACATAATACCGCCGACAGCCCCGGACGCGCGTCACCCCCGCGACGCGCCGGCCGTGGCGGCGGCCGGTCTCGTTGAAGCCGTGATCAGGTGGCGGGCCTGGGACACGGCGTCGGCCGTGCCCGTCTCACCCTTGGCCACCTTGTCGGCCAGTTCCATCAACTGCTTGCCGGTGCTGGAGCCGTTTTCCGCCTCCTGCACCAGGTGGATGCCGCCATTGCGGGCGGCGACATCGTCCCATTCCTTGCGCACGGCAGCCCAGAAGGTGCCGGTCTTGGCCATGTAATCGTCGGCCGCCTTGAAATCGAACTCCGTGGACGGGACATAGCTGTTCAGCACCACCTCATGCACGATGGTGGCGGGCTTGCCGTCGCGGATGCCGACCTTGGCATTGTCCTGCTCATGCACCCAGCCCTGATGGGTCAGCGCATGGCGGTTGGTGCCGACATAATGGTCATAGACCGGCTTGCGGATTGCATCGCGACGGGCCAGCGGCCGGGCCGTCTCGCCGCTGATCCAGCGATGCTCGCCCCGGTCATGCTTCCAATAGCCGACACTGCCATAGCGCGGGCTGTCATCGGTCTGCCAGACGGTCTGGGCCCAGGCGTCGGTACGCTGCGCCGCCGGCACCGGCGTGACCGTCCACCGATCCGTGCCCTCATAAGTCAGCACGGTTTCCGGCTCATAGATCCAGTCCTGGCGCCAATGCTTGATGATGAAGGGCTTGTCGTTCTCGTCCTTGACGACCAGCAGATGCTGAAGCCGGATCGTGCGGCCGGTATCCTCGATGACGCGCACGGCCTCATACCCGCCGCTGCGCTTGGGCTCGAACGGCTCATAGCCAGGGGCGATGGCAACCGTCTCGCGGAAATCGAACTTCACGCGATAGGTGCCGGCCATGGCCAGGATGGTTGCCCGGTCGGCGTGAAAGGCGGTGCAGTCCGCCTTGCCGCAATCGGCCGTATTGCTGGCCTGGGCGAAGGCCGGGGCTGCCGCCAGCAGCGCCAGGACCGTCAGACCGGATTTCAGGGAGATGTTCATCGGGGGGTTTCCTTGAGAGGCCTGCTCAGAGCTTCACGGTCAGCGAGACGCTGACATTGCGGCCCGGCTGGGTATAGCTGTCACGGACGGCGGAGCTTTCGGCGATGCCGCGCACATCGCTCCACCACGCGTATTTCTTGTCGGTGATGTTGAAGATCCCGGCGCGCAGCGTCGCCATCTCCGCCACCTGCCAGCGGGCGGTGGCATCCAGCACGATGAAATTGTCGGGCCGGAAGCAGGGCAGGCTGCTACCCGCGGTGGGGCGCAGCGGATCCGAACAGGTCCCGGCAACCCTGCCCTTGGCCTTCCGGGCCGAATAGATCGCCGACAGGCTGGCGCCGAAGCGGCCATCCTCGGGCTCTTCCCAGCTCAGGCCCAGCGACAGTTTCACCGGGTCGATGCTGTCCAGCGGGGCCTTGGTCCCCCCCCGATCCTGCGTGCCCTTGGTATAGGCGGCACCACCGATCAGGCCGAAGCCCTGGCCCACGTCCCAATTGCCCTTGGCTTCCAGGCCCTGAATGGTGACCTCGGCCACGTTGATATACTGATAGGTGGCGGGGTTGGCGGCCGTGAAATTGCCGGACACCTGTACTTGGTCAATGAAGTCGTCGTACCAGCCCTTGAAGCCCGTCACCGAGGCCTGCCAGTCGGCACCGCGCAGGCGCACGCCCGCTTCCACGGTCTGGCTGGTTTCCGGCTTCAGATCAGGGTTGGAGATGGAACGGTAATTCTGCAACGGGTTGGCAAAGCCGGTATTCACCTGGCTCGGGGCCGGGGCCTTGAAGCCCTCCGCATAATTGGCGAACAGGCCGGCATTGTCGTTCAGCCAGTACAGGGCGGCGAACTTGGGCGAGAAATGATCATCGCTCTGCCCCGTGGCCACGGCCGTGAACAGTGGATCGTTCTTGGGATCGATCTTGTAATAATCGTAGCGGATGGCCGGATAGAGCGACAGCGCGCCGTTAGCCAAGCTGATCTCGTCCTGGATGAACAGGCCGGCCAGCGTATGGTCGGTGGTCGGGAAGGCACGGGTCGGGAAGGTCTCACCGGCCGGGGCCACGGTGCCGTCACGGGTCCCCATCTGTTGGGTCAGCGAGTAATCGCCGCCATAGACCAGCAGATGGTCGATCCCATCGCCCGTGATGCGCGTGCTGGCATCGACATTCAGGCCCGTGACTTTGTTGTCGAAGGTGTTGATGCGCAGGCGGTCGGCCGCCGTGTTGCGGTCCTCGCTGGCGTACTGCATCGTGTCGCTGTCCTGGCGGTACAGCGTCCAGTGCAGGCTGTCCAGCAGGCCGCCATCGGCCGGATTGTAGCGGTGATCCAGGCTGACACGCTCGCGGCGGGTTGTGTCATTGGCCTTCAGGCCCAGCACGCTGGTGCTGGCCAGCGGCGGCACGGCCACGGCGGTCAGCACATCGGCCGTCATGTCATGGTCGAACAGCTCATAGGTCAGACGCAGTACATGTTCCGCCGTCGGCTGCCAGACCAGCTTGGCCAGAGCGGAATTGTCGCCGATATCCTGCGGATTGGCCTTGGTCCGGGTGATGTTGGCGGTGTTGACGGTACCCTTGGTTTCCGTCTCCTTGGTGTCGCGGCGGTTATAGGCGAACATGGCGGACCAGGCGCCGGCCTTGCCGGCCAGGACCATGCCTTTGCCCCAGCCCCGGTCCGCTTCGGTATAACCGACCTTCACCTCGCCGCCATAGGACCGGCCATCCGCGATGAAGTCGGACGGATCCTTGGTGACGAAGCTGACCGCACCGGCCAGGCCATCGGAACCATAAAGGGCCGAAGCGGGGCCGCGCAGGATCTCCACCGATTTCAGCAGATCCAGATCGACATAGTCGCCACGGCCCACCGATTGTCCGCCAAAGGCAAAGGCGTCGGGTGCGCGGATGCCATCGGTCTGGATCAGAACGCGGTTGCCTTCCAGGCCACGGATATTGAAGCCGCTATTGCCATCGCGGCCGGTATTGGCGCCAGCCGCCGTGAAGCGGGAGGGAGAGGAACGGACAGACACGCCGGGTTCATGCCGGATCAGTTCCTTGATGTCGGTAACCAGCCGGTCCTTGATCTTCTGCTGATCGATGACGCTGACCGTGGCCGGTGCTTCCACCGTTTCCATAGGCGTACGGGTGGCGATGACCGTGATCTCGCTGACCTGGGTGTCGGCGGCCTCGGCCACCTGCACATCCTGTCCGATGGCCGGGCTGGCCAAAGCGATCATCACCAGGGGCAGCGCCGTCATGTTCCGCCGCATTTCAATCCTGCTCCACACTCAATTGCGAACCGTTCTCAGTTTGATAGTAGGAATGAGTGTGAGAATCAATATCATTTTGTCAGACAAGGTGGATTTCTCATCTGCTCTGCCGGAACCGGAGCCCGGCCTACCCGTTTCCCCTCCAATCCCGGCCCGTGCCGGCAACGCTCCCCCATGGTGGGAATGAGAGGGCTCAGATGCGTACCTTGATGCTGATAACCGGGTTTGCCGCAGTGCTGCTGACCGGTGCCGCCAATGCCCAGCAGAGTGCGTCGCCCCAGCAGGGCGAGTTGAATACGGTCCAGACCCTGGGCACCATGCGCGCCACCAATGGCGGCGCCCCCGGGACGGGCAGCAAGCCCGACGGGCATGGCGGCACGGTGAAGGACAAATCCCTGGCGGCCCCCGCCAACCTGTTTAATGAAAAGCCGCCCGAGACCCTGTCCAGGACCATCGGCCAGACGGAGGATGCGAAGATCATGGCGGGGCCGATAGTGTCCGGTCCCGCTGGGTCCGTGGCCATCGCGCGGCCGGAGGATTACAAGGCCACAGGCGAGCCCTTGCTTATCGCGCCCTATGCCAAGCGCATGAAGGTGGAAAACAAGTCCAAGGATGGGCGCAAATAGGCCGGATCAAGGCGCCTGAACACCGATTATGGCGGGAAAGCGCCTGTCAGGACGCTGAATTGCCGCGGAAATTCCCGAACCATGCCCGAACCTCGTCCCGGCGATGCCACGCTTGAGGTGCTTCATGACGCTGTCAGGGGAAACGACGAAGCCACAAGGCGACGCGCCCCCCACGAGACAGAGAACTGGAGGATCCACATGCGTAGCTCCGTGATGCTGATGACCGGCCTGACCTTCGCCCTGCTGACTGGTGCTGCCCAGGCGCAGCTGTTGGGCGGCAACGGCTCCGCCGGGCTGGGCGGCAGCGTGCAGGGCGTTGCTGGCACGACGCTGGGCGCCAATGGTGCCGCCGGTCTGCAATCGGGCCTGAATGCCGGCTCTACCCTGGACCAGACACGCGGCACGGCCAGCCGCCTGAAGCACGATGTCTCCACCAAGGCGGATAAGGCGGGCGACAAGGCCAAGGAAAAGGCCGCGACCACCACCGCGACCACGGCGGACGCCGCCAAGAGCACCGTGACCGGCGCTGCAACCACAGCCAATGACGCCGCCAGTGCCACCACCCAAACGGCCGCCAGTGCCACCACCACGGCCGGCAGCGTGACCACGGCGACGGGTGCCACCGTGACGAAGGCCGCCGACAAGCCGGCCGCCAGCCCCACCCCTGAAGCCAAGCCCAGCACGACCCCGGCTCCAACGGTGACGGCGGACGTGAAAGCCGACGCCAAGGTCGAAACCAAGCCGGCCCAGGCCAAGTAATCCAGCCTTGAATGAGAAACGGCCCCGGCGATTTCCCGCCGGGGCCGTCTTCACGTCAATTCATGGCACCCGCAATCAACCAGCCTTGGGCAGCCGGTCGATCAGGTTCTGCCAGCGGCCCAGCGACACGAAATGCGCATAGACCAGGCCGATCCAGTTGCGCTTGCGCCATTCCAGGAAGGTCTCGTCCGGCAGGGCGTTGAACTTGTTCTCGTCGATGATGCGGAAGCCGGACAGCGACAGCTGCTTGCCGTCGGGCGTCACCACCTCGGCGCGCTGCTCGACCAGCAGGCCCAGCTTCTCCACCTCTTCGCAGAAGGCCTGGGTCTGGCGGGCCGACTGGTTGAAGGCCACGCAGTAATTCAGGATCTCTTCGCCTTCCTTGGTGCCCTTGCCGTCGATGAACAGCGCCAGGTCGCCTTCAGCGCCAGCACCCCGCACCAGGATCTCCTCATCCTCTTCCATGATCAGGACCAGACGCTTGTCTTCCGGCATCTCGACCAGGATGAACGGATAGCGGCCGATATAGGCGGGAACCTGGGAATTCGGCGCCCAGAAACCATCCTCGCGCACGAACAGGTTCTCACCCGCGCGCAGGCCGGTCAGGGCCATCACGCCCGCCGACGGGCCGGGGCCGAAGACCAGCGGGTAATGGTTCTGCAGCTGGGGCATCTCTTCCGCCAGCACCGGGACGGCGTGGATCTTGGCGGCGTACTTGAAGGTGCGGTTGCGCTTGACCTTCACATCGCCATGGCGCTGCGCGCTCACGGCGACGGGGTTATTGTACAACAGCGGCATCTGTTGGGCGTCGGCGTTGGCGACGTCGGTCATCTTGGTCGGTCCCGGCAATCTATCAGGCATGGGGCGGCCGTCCGCCCGGCACTAGGGTGCCTCTCAACTGCCGCAAACCACCCCCCCTGTCAATGGCGCTGGCACGGACAAACCGGGGCGAAACGGCAGAAAAGAAGGCTGAACAGCATGGCGAAGGGCCAGCTGGCGGGTTCGGGCACGAAAGACCGGCGGATCATGACGGCGGCTCCATCAAAGAGTATGGGATGTCGTTGGTCCCGATCATCGCGGATCGCCGGCTTGACGTCGAACATCAATCCAATACAGTGGCTGTAACTTTATGTTATAGCTGCTTCCTCAGGCGCCGGACGGGCGCATTCGCGCCCTTGGCTCACGCCGCTACCAAGCGGCGGGCCGGCGGTCGCCGGCCTCCAACGGCCATGGGAAATGACCGTTGGTCAGACCGTGGAGATGCCATGCGCCGCCTGCCACCCCTCACACACCTGCGCGCCTTCGAGGCAGCAGCCCGCCATGAAAGCCTGAGCCGGGCGGCGGAGGAGTTGAACGTGGCCCATCCCGCCCTGTCGCGGCAGATCCGGGACCTGGAGGCCTGGCTGGGCTGCCAGCTGTTCACCCGGCATAATCGCGGCCTGTCGCTGACCGAGGCCGGGCGCGCCTATCGCGATGCCGCCGTGGCCGCCTTCGATCTGCTGGAGTCGGCCACGGGCCTGCTGCGCGCCGCACCGCCGCTGGCCGGTCGCGCCCGTCTGATCCTGTCGGTGGAACCCTCCTTCGCACAGCGATGGCTGATCCCCCGGCTGGGCGGGTTCCGCGCCCGCCACCCGGAGGTTGAGGTTGTGGTGGACGCCACTCGCGCGCCGGCCGATTTCCGCAAGGGCGGGTCCGATCTGGGCATCCGCTATGGCAGCGGCCCCTGGCCGGGGCTGCAGGCGCAGTTGCTGTCCACCGTCGTGAACTTCCCCGTCTGCGCGCCCCACCTCGCTGCCACCCTGCCGGCCGACCCCGCCCGGCTGCTGGATGGCGACCTGCTGCTGGAGGAGATGGACATGCCCTGGCATTCCTGGTTCCGGGCAGCCGGTGTGGCGGTGACGGCGCCCCTGCGCGGAACCCGCTTCTATGATGCCGGCAACGCCATGGATGCCGCCGCCGCCGGACAGGGTCTGGCCCTGGGCGATACGATCCTGGCCGCCGACGATGTGGCGGGGGGCCGGCTGGTCCGGCCCTATCCGCAGACCGCCATCTATGATGCCTATCATCTGGTCGCCCCCGCCCCACATTTCCGCCGCCCGGCCGTGAAGGCCTTCGCGGATTGGGTCACGCAAGCCATGCACGCCTTCCAGGTCGAACGGGCGGAGTGAGCGCGCCGGCCGCCGTCATTCTCGTATGGATAGACTTGGCATCGGGTTTCACCTATATTGGGGAGGAAGGTGGGACGGAGGTTCGAGCTCCGGCCCACCCTCTCCTAGGCCCTTATCCCAACAGGATGACGACGTGCAGAACACGCCGCCAAACCGGGATGCGGAGCACCAGGAGACACGACTTCTTACGCATGTCGTACCTCCATGAGCGGCGGGCCGGGGAATTCCGACCCGCCGCTTCCATATTCGGCATGATTGGAGGCCGGCGACCGCCGGCCCGGCGCTCGTGCGCCGTAAGCCAAGCCGCCGGATGGCGGCGCCCGGCGCGTGAGGGAACACGAAATCTCCCAATAGGCGACATCCCCCCGCTTCAGTTCCACGGAATCGGCGGCAGGGTCGCGACATGCAGCGGGCCCAGAAACAGTTGGCTGTTCTTCAGCACCATGGGCACCGACAGGACGCTGCGGCCATCATCGGTGCGCCGGCCCAGCATGGCCATTCCGGCCTTCGCCCCCTCGGCCTGCTCGCGCCGCAGGCTGCCATTTTCGACCAGCATGTCGATCAGCGCCTCCCCACCCGACAGTTCCGCCGCCCCCTTGCCGGCCGGTTGCATGGCGCCGTCCAGCGCCAGGGTGGCATTGGCGCGCAAATCCATGCCGCTCCACAGCAGGCGGGCCCCCAGGATCTCCAGTGTGCCGCCCCCGTCGCGCCAGGCAGTCATCCCTTCCACGCTCGGCTTGGCCGGCAGCGGGCCACGCGGCTCATAGGACAGGGCAAGCTGTTCGATGCGCGGCTTCAGGGGCGGTGGCACGGCCCCCGGCAGGTCCAGGTCGCGGACCAGCAGGTTGATCTGGCCCTGCGGATCGGTCGGCCCCTCCGGCGCCTTGGCCGGCGCCGTCCAGGTCACCACGGTCTGGGCCGCGGTCAGGGGCGCCTCGCCTAGCGTCCGCACGCCCGTCAGCGTGGCGGTGACCAGACGTGGCTTGCCGTTCAGGCCCAGTTCCGCCCGCCCCACCAGCCCCGTGACCGTACCGCTGACCGGTGCGTGGCGGGCGGAGCCGGCCAGGTCCAGCTGCAGCGGTGCCGCCGCCTCAATCCCGATATCCAGCGGTGACCAGGCCCAGGCTGACAGGGTGAGTGGCCCCGTCTGCACCACGGTACCGCTGGGCCATTGCGCCCGCAGCCCCGACAGGGCCACGGTCAGGCGCAGGGGAAAGCCGGCCACGACGGGTTGGTCCAGCACCAGTTCCACGCCCTTCTCCGCCGCCCTGGCCGGCGCATCGGCCAGCGCCTGGCGCAACCGCCAGGCCGCCGCCGCCCAATAGGCCGTATAGGCCAGCAGCAGCAGGATCAGAATGGACAGGGCCAGGAACAGGGGACGGGAACGGCTGAGCATGGGATATCCGCGTTGGCAGGGGGCAGGGCTTGCGCTACCATTTTGCGATTGCGAGATGGAACCGGCAACCGGAATGACCGATACCGACCCCGTAGCTGAATTCGACCACCCGCCCGGCGCTGACCTCTGGGTTTTCGCCTATGGGTCGCTGATGTGGAATCCCGGCTTCGATTTCGTGGAAAAGCGGGAGGGATTGCTGCGGGGATATCATCGCGGCTTCTGCATCTACAGCCACCAGCATCGCGGCACACCGGAACGGCCGGGGGCGGTGCTGGGGCTGGACCGGGGCGGGTCCTGCCGGGGCATGGTCTATCGGGTGGCGGCCGATGCCGCGCCGGGGGTGCTGGATTACCTGTGGCAGCGGGAAATGGCCTATCGCGTCTATATCCCCCGCCGCATGCGGGTGAGGACGGCGGCCGGCGATGTGCCGGCCCTGACCTTCACCGCCGACCCGGCGCATGCACAATATTGCGGGCGGCTGGGGCTGGACGGTACGGCGGCCCTGATCCGCCAGGGTGTCGGTCAGTCCGGCCGCAATGTCGATTACCTGACCAACCTGATCGACCATCTGGCCCAGCTGGGCATCCGCGACCGGGGGCTGGGGGAGTTGGCGGCACGGGTGTAAAGGAGCGCATATGGGACAGGAAGCCGGCGTCACCGCCCGCTGGGGCGACAACATCAGCCAGGGCAAAGCCATGCTGGAGGGTGACCATCTGCTGTTCCGGGGGGATTTCCGGGTGAAGCTGATGCTGGCCGACCTCACGGCGGTGGAGGTTATGGCCGATACGCTCGTTCTGACGGGGCCGGCGGGAACCCTCTGCCTGGAACTGGGCGCCACCAAGGCCGCCGACTGGCTGACGCGTATCCGCAATCCCAAGACCGTGCTGGACAAGCTGGGCATAAAGCCGGGCCACCGCGTCCGGCTGGCGGGTGCCCCGCCCGATCCTGTGCTGGCCGCTGAACTGGCGCGCGGCGGCGTCGCGGATTGCGCCGGTGGAGACGCCGATTTCGTGCTGCTGGTGGCCGATGGTTTGGGCGATCTGGATGCCGTCGCCGGCATTGCCGCCGGGCTGGGACCCAGGTCCGGCCTGTGGATCGTCTATCCCAAGGGAAAGCGGGAGATCACCCAGGATCATGTGTTCGCGGCCGGTCGTGGGGCAGGACTGGTTGACAACAAGGTATGCGCGGTGTCACCCACGCATACGGCGTTGAAATTCGTGCGACGGAAGGCGTGACAGGGATGAGTGCGACACCCCCCATGAAGGCTGTGATCATCCCGGTCACGCCCTTCCAGCAGAATTGCTCCATCATCTGGTGCACGCACACCCTGCGCGCCGCCGTGATCGATCCCGGCGGCGGGGTGGAGGAGATCAGAAAGGCCATCGCCCAGCATGGGCTGAGTGTGGAGCGCATCCTGGTCACCCATGGCCATGTCGACCATGCCGCCGCCGTGGCCGACCTGAAGGATGTGCTGAAGGTCCCCGTGGAGGGGCCGGCGATCGAGGATAATTACTGGATCCTGGCGCTGAAGGAACATGGTGCGGGCTATGGCATGCCCTATGCCCGCCCCTTCACGCCCGACCGCTGGCTGGTGGAAGGTGACAATGTGACGGTGGGAGATCTGGTGCTGCAGGTCCTGCACTGCCCCGGCCACACACCGGGCCATGTCGTCTTCTTCCATGAGCCGTCGCGCTTCGCCATCGTCGGCGACGTGATTTTCGAGGGCTCCATCGGCCGCACGGATTTCCCCGGCGGCAATATGGAGGACCTGATCCGCTCCGTCCGGGAGAAACTGTTCCCGCTGGGCGACGACATCACCTTCCTGCCCGGCCATGGCGGCCTGTCCACCTTCGGCAAGGAGCGGCAGTCCAACCCCTATGTCGGCGACCGGGCGGTGGCGCGACGCTGAAAAAGTTTCCCCCGGCGCCGTGGGGACGACGCCGGGGGCAAAAGGCAGACCTGAATGAGGGCGACAAGGTCTGCCCGCGTTCCGGCGATGGTGGGGCCACAGGCCGGAACGAAACTGTCGGCGGCCACCGGTGCTCAACCACCGCTATCCGCCGGATCGGGTGCTTTGAAAACCCGTCCTGAACATCGTTTACCCCTGACTTGAACTTCGTTCAAGTGACGTCCGTCACAGGGCCGCAAATACAGTTAGCCCCGATGCCGGGGTCCGGCATCGGGGCTCCGGTAACAATGATGTCGTCAGGGTCAGGCCAGCAATTTGCCCAGCGGCTTGCCGCCCACGATATGGATGTGGAAATGCGGCACTTCCTGGTGGCTGTCGGGGCCATGGTTGGCCAGCAGGCGATATCCGCTATCCTCCACCCCCGCCTGGCGGGCGATCAGGCCGGCGGCACGCACGAAGCCGGCGATCTCCTCCACCGTGGCCTGGGCGCTGAAATCGGCGAAGCTGGTGAAAGGACCCTTGGGGATCACCAGGATATGGGTCGGCGCCTGGGGATTGATGTCGTGGAAGCCCAGCGCATACTGGTCCTCATAGACCTTCTTGCAGGGGATTTCCCCGCGCAGGATACGGGCGAAGATATTGCTGCGATCATAGATCAAGGCGCCGTTTCCTTCCTTATGGGTCCCAGGTCCATTGTTCAGATGGGCTTGCGGTTCTTCTTTTCCGCGATCCCGCTGATGCCCTGCCGTGCCGCAAGGATGGCATAGACATCGGCAGGTTGCACCCCGGCATCGGCCCAGAGCACGAGGAGATGATACAGAAGGTCGGCCGATTCCGAGGCCAGTTTTTCAGGCGTCCCCGCCATCGCCTCGATCACCGTCTCCACCGCCTCCTCCCCCAGCTTCTGGGCGATCTTGGCGCGGCCGCGATGGAACAGGCGGGCGGTGTGCGAGCTGTCGGGATCGCCGCCCTTGCGCGACAGGATGGTGGCGTAGAGATCGTCCAGGATGGCGGGATTGGACATCGGCATTCCCTTTAAAGACGGATCGGTATCCCCGCCTGGGCCATGTGCTCCTTGGCCTGGGCGATGGTGTAGGTGCCGAAATGGAAGATGCTGGCGGCCAGCACGGCCGACGCGTGGCCCTTGACCACCCCATCGACCAGATGGTCCAGAGTACCCACCCCGCCCGAGGCGATGACGGGGATGGTGACGGCATCGGCCACGGCGCGGGTCAGTTCCAGGTTGAAACCCTGCTTGGTGCCATCGCGGTCCATGGAGGTCAGCAGAATCTCACCGGCCCCGTACTCGGCCATGCGCCGGGCCCAGGCAACGGCGTCGATGCCGGTGCGGTTGCGCCCGCCATGGGTGAAGACTTCCCACCGCTGCTCACCATTGGGGCCGCGCTCCACCTCTTTGGCGTCGATGGCCACCACGATGCACTGCGCGCCGAATTTCTGCGCGGCCTCGCGCACGAATTCCGGGCGATGCACGGCCGCCGTATTGATCGACACCTTATCGGCTCCGGCCAGCAGCAGCTTGCGGATATCCTCCACCGTGCGCACGCCACCCCCCACGGTCAGCGGCATGAACACCTGCTCGGCCGTGCGCCGGACCACGTCGAAGATGGTCTCGCGGTTATCGCTGCTGGCGGTGATGTCCAGGAAGGTCAACTCATCGGCACCGGCCGCGTCATAGAGCCGGGCCTGCTCCACCGGGTCGCCGGCATCGATCAGGTCGACGAAGTTCACGCCCTTGACGACGCGGCCATCCTTGACGTCCAGGCAGGGGATGATGCGGGCCTTCAGCATCGGATCATTCCCCCCGCAGCAAGGCGAGGGCGGCGGCCGGGTCGATGCGCCCGTCATAGAGGGCGCGGCCGGAGATGACGCCATTGATGCCCGTATGCTCCACCTCTTTCAGCGCCCGCAGGTCGGCCAGGGAGGAGACACCGCCCGAGGCGATCACCGGCGTGGTCAGGTGGCTGGCCAGATCGGCCGTCGCCTCCACATTCACCCCGCCCAGGGCACCATCGCGGTCGATATCGGTATAGATGATGGCGGCAACTCCGCAATCCTCGAACTTCAAGGCCAAGTCCAGGGCCTTCAGACTGCTGGTCTCTGCCCAGCCCTCAACGGCGACATAGCCGTCACGGGCATCGATGCCGACGGCGACATGGCCGGGAAACGCCTTGCAGGCCTCCTTGACCAGGGACGGGTTCTTGACGGCGACCGTTCCCAGGATGACACGGGTCAGGCCGCGTTCCAGCCAGAAGGCGATGGTCTCCAGGTCACGAATGCCACCACCCAGTTGGGTGGGCAACTTGACACGGGCCAGGATGGATTCGACGGCCGCCCCATTGACGGGCGATCCCGCGAAGGCGCCGTTCAGGTCGACCAGATGCAGCCATTCGAAACCCTGGGCCTGGAACTGTTCGGCCTGGGCGGCGGGATCGGTATTGAAGATGGTGGCCTGATCCATCTCCCCACGCAGCAGGCGGACGGCGTTGCCATCCTTCAGGTCGATGGCGGGATAGAGGATCATGCTTGCGGCTCCGTCTCTTCTTCCGGCCGTTCCAGGACCTTGTAATAGAAATGGCCGGCGATGGTCCGGCCCTTGGCGCGCGCATAATGCGGGTGCGTGCCCCAGCGCGTGAAACCCATATGGTCATAGAGCGTGAGGGCCGCCCGCTGCGTCTCGCGCACATCCAGGTTCAAGATGCCGAAGCCCAGCCGCGTCGCCTCGTCGATCACCGCCTGGGTCAGCTTGCGTGCCATGCCATGGCCGCGCGCCCAGGGCGCCACGAAGCTGGTGGTCAGGTTGCAGGCAAATGCCTGCGCCTCGTTATTGCGGGTGGGGCGGATCAGCTGGGCGGAACCGGCGATGACCCCGTCCAGGCGGCCTGCGAACAGCACCCGCTCCGGCACGGCCATTACGCCTTTCCAGTAACGCTCCATCACCTCGCGGTCGGGCGGGGTGACCCAGCCGAAACCGCCGCCATCGATGATGGCCGCCTCCGCCGCGTCACACAGATCGTAAAGGTCGGACCGCTTCAGTTCCGACACTTTCTCGATCGTGACGATGCTGTCCGATCCGGCCAGCGGGTTCTTGTGCTGCTCGCTCATGGCCGCCACTTCAGGAAGTTGCCGATGATCGACAGGCCCGCCGCCTGGCTCTTCTCCGGATGGAACTGCATGCCCACCAGATTGTCGCGCCCCACGATGGAAGGGAACTCCCCGGCATAGTCACAGGCCGCCAGGACCAGCGCCGGATCAGCCACCTTCATGGCATAGGAATGGACGTAATAGGTGTGGGTACCCGGCGCGATGCCGGCCAGCACCGGATGGTTGGGTGCCTTCACGATCAGCTCGTTCCAGCCCATATGCGGGATCTTCAGCGCCGGGTCGGCCGGGGTCAGTGCCTCCACCGTCGCGTCCAGCCAGCCCAGGCCCGGATGCACCCCATGCTCCACCCCGGCCCTGGCCATCAGCTGCATGCCGACACAGATGCCCAGGAAGGGCGCGCCCTGGCGGATCACCCGCTCGGTCAGCGCCTCCACCATGCCGGGCACGGCGTCCAGACCGGCCTTGCAATCGGCAAAGGCACCGACGCCGGGTAGGACCACGCGGGCGGCATGTCGCACCACATCCGGGTCGTTGGTGACATTGATGCGGATATCCAGCCCGCCATCGGCCACGGCGCGCTCCAACGCCTTGGCGGCGGAACGCAGATTGCCGGAGCCGTAATCAATCAGGGCGACGCTATCGGTCATGGTGCCTGCCCATGCGACGGAGAAAGACAAGGGAACGGGACGGGGCCGCCGGTTACAGCGACCCGCCCAGGACCCCCTTGGTGGAGGGCACGGCATCTTCCTTGCGCGGGTCGATCTCGACCGACGCGCGGAACGCCCGGGCCAGCGCCTTGTAACAGCTCTCCACGATATGGTGGTTATTCTCACCATACAGGTTCTCGACATGCAGCGTGGCGCCGGCGGCCTGCGCAAAGGCCTGGAACCATTCCTTGAACAGTTCGGTGTCCATGTCACCCAGCTTGTCGCGGGTGAAATTGACCTTCCAGATCAGATAGGGGCGGTTCGACAGGTCGATAGCCACGCGGGTCAGCGTCTCATCCATGGGGATCAGGGCGTCGCCATAGCGCTGGATACCCTTGCGGTCGCCGAGCGCCTTGGCCACGGCCTCACCGATGGCGATGCCCGTATCCTCCGTCGTATGGTGGAAGTCGATATGCAGATCGCCCACCGCCTCGACCTCCAGGTCGATCAGCGAATGGCGCGACAGCTGTTCCAGCATATGGTCCAGGAACCCGACGCCGGTGGACACCTTGTAGATGCCGGTACCGTCCAGATCGACGGCGACGCGGATGCGGGTCTCCTTCGTCGTGCGTTCGACAACGGCACGGCGCGGAGAACGGGCAGAGGGGGCGGCTGCGTTCGACATGGTTTGGAGATATCAACCGGGGCCGTTCCTGTCATCCGGCCCTTTTGCAAGGCTGCGTCCGTTCCCTTGCGCGGGCCTGGACGGGAGGGCGGTTATAATTGTAATTATAGGGCGATCTGATCCATTCCGATTGTGTCGCATGCGCCGTCCCGCCGGTTCGATCCTTATCAATGCCGTGTTCTGCCTGCTGCTGGCGGCCTGTGCCGACAAGCCGCTGCCCGCCGGCCCGCGCCAGCCCGTTCCCCTGTCCATGGGCAAGGTGCTGGTCGATCTGCCGATCGGGCACAAGGCCGGTGCCTATGAATGGGGCTGGGGCTGCAACAGTCCCTATAACGAGGTCGCCTGGATCACCGAAGGCCGCATCCCCGGCATGCTGGCCCAAGCGGCGCGCGATGGAATCGGCTGGGGCGGCCTGGGCCTGACCGAAGGGGCGGGACGGGCACTGACGGGACGGTTGGTCGATGTTGACATGTCGTTGTGCCGCAAGCTGGACGCCTTCTCCGGGCGGCCGGTGGGCGAGACCGGTGACGGGCGGGTGCGTATCGACTGGGAAGTCACCGACCCGCCCAACCCGGTACGGCGCTTCACGACGGAAGGAGAGGGCGAAACCGACATCCCGTCACTCAACAGCCGCTACGACATCATCCTGCGCAACGCCATGGCCGATGCCGCCCGCCGGCTGGCTGCCCTGCCTGAATTCCGGGCGCTGGTGACGGTGCCACCAGGCGGGCCGGTGGCAGCCATGCCCCTGCTGCCACCACCCCCCCTCCCATCGGACACGCCCCTGCCCGCACCGCCGGAAGCCGAAACGGTTGCGGAGCCGTCAGCCCCAGCACCGGGCGCGGCATTGGTCCGTTGGGGTGCGTTGACAGGTGTCGTTGTGGATGCGCGCGGGCTGGTGCTGCTGCCCGACACCGGCGCCGACCTGCCCTCCCCCCTGCCCCTGATGCTGGCCGACGGGCGGGTGGTGCCGGGGATGGCGGGGGTGGCCGCCTTCGGCTTCATCCCCGTGCGCCTGCCCGAGGGCGACTGGCCCATCCTGGCCGTGCGGCGGCAGCGGCCGGGGGTCAGCCATTGGCTGCACCGGGTGGAGGGCGATGGCGGGCCCGTGGCCATGGTGGCGGCCCATACCAGCCCGTCCCGCACCCAGGGGACGGATGTGCCGGCGCTGCTGCTGGACCTGGACCCGGATCTGTGGCGCGATCCGCCCTGGCTGCTGCTGGATGATGATGGCAGGCTGGCGGCCCTGCGCGGCCCCCGCACCCTGCCGGGCGACCCCGCCCCCTATTACGCGCCGGCCGGGGTGGTGGCCCATTTCCGGCAAGCGGCGGGCATGGCAGCGCCTTAACCCACCACGAAATCCAGGCCGATATCGAAATTCTTCACCGAATGGGTCAGCCATCCCAGGCTGATCAGGGTCACGCCCGTCTCCGCGATGGCGCGGATGGTCTCCGGCGTCACTCCGCCCGATGCTTCCGTCACCATGCGTCCATCCACCATCTGCACCGCCCGGCGCAGGGTGGGTGGGTCCATATTGTCCAGCAGGACGGCATCGACCTTCAGCTCGATCAGTTCGGCCAGCTGGTCCAGCGTATCGACCTCGACCTCGATCTTCACCAGATGTCCGGCCCGCGCCCGGGCCCGCTCCACGGCGGTGCGCAGGCCGCCAGCGGCGACCAGATGATTATCCTTGATCAGGACGGCATCATTCAGCGCGAAACGGTGGTTGCCGCCGCCACCCACCCGCACGGCGTATTTCTCCAGCGCCCGCAGGCCGGGCGTGGTCTTGCGGGTGCAGACCACCTGGGCGCCGGTACCCTCGATCCGGTCCACCAGGCGGCGGGTCTCGCTGGCGATGCCGCACAGCCTTCCCAGCAGGTTCAGCGCCGTGCGCTCCCCCGACAGGATCGGCCGCGCAGCACCTTCCACCGTGGCCAGTGCCGTGCCCTTGGTGATGCGGTCGCCATCCTGCACATGGCGGGTGATCGTCAAACCGGGGTCCAGCAGGGCGAAGGCATGCAGGGCCGCGTCCAGCCCGGCGCACACACCCTCGTGCCGCGCATTGAACAGCGCCTTGGCGGTGGCGTCGGCCGGCACACAGGCATCGGTGGTCAGGTCGCCCGCCAAACCCAGATCCTCGGCCAATGCCGTGCGGATCAGGGCGTCATACTGGATCGGGTACAGGGGGAGGGTCATCACATCACCGGCAGGGGGGAACGGGGCGGGGCCACGCGGATGCGCGGCAGCGGTCCCGACAGGGTCAGGCGCTGGCGCTGGCGCCATTCCGGCCGGCTGTCGGGCCAGTCGGAACGCTGATGCGCACCCCGGCTTTCCTGCCGGTTCAACGCCGACCGCGCGATCAGCAGGGAGGTGAGAAGGCGGTTGCGCACCTCGCCGGACAGGCGGATGGCGATGGCGTCATGGATGCCCGCCTGCGGCTCCAGCCCGGCCTGCAGCGCCTCCAACTCGGCAATGGCGCAGGACAGGCCGATACCGTCGCGCAGCAGGCCCACGCTTTCCGCCATGATGTCCGCCGCCTGCACCGCGACCAGGGCCGCCTGGGCCGTGGGCGTGAAGGTGACGGGAATGGCGGGCAGGCCCACGGGGCCAAGCCGGACCGGGTTGGACGCCAGGATGGCATCGGCCGCGCGCTCGGCGAACACCAGCGCCTCCAGCAGGCTGTTGCTGGCCAGCCGGTTGGCGCCATGCACGCCGGTGCAGGCCACCTCCCCCGCCGCATAAAGACCCTGGATGCTGGTGCGGCCATCGGCATCGGTGACCACACCGCCCATGTGATAATGCGCTGCCGGCGCCACCGGGATGGGCATGCGGGCCGGGTCCAGCTTGGCGGTGGCACAGATGCCGGCCACGGTGGGGAACATCGCGGCCCCGCCCTGGGCCCACAGCGCGCGCAGGTCCAGATAGACCGGCAGGCCGGCGGCGATGCGGGTGCCGATGGCCTTGGCCACCACATCGCGCGGCGCCAGTTCGGCCAGGGGATGGGCCTTCAGCATGAAGCGCCCGCCATGTTCGTCCAGCAGATGCGCACCCGCCCCGCGCAACGCTTCGGTCAGCAGCGGCACCTGTCCCGTGCGCGGGCCGGCCAGGGCCGTGGGGTGGAACTGCACGAATTCCAGATCAGCCAGATCAGCCCCGGCGCGGGCAGCCAGCGCGATCCCGTCGCCCGTCGCCTCCGCCGGGTTGGTGGTGTGCCGATAAAGCTGCCCCACCCCGCCGCAGGCCAGCAGCACGGCACCCGCGCGATGGAAAACCCAGCCTTCCTTGGTATGATGAGCTAGGACACCGGCCACGCCATGGCGGCCCATGACCAGGTCCCAGGCGAAGGCAGCGGTTTCCACCTTGATATGCGCCGCCGCACGCACCCGCGCCGACAGGTCGGCCATCAGGGTGCGGCCGGTGGCATCACCACCGGCATGCAGAACGCGGGCGGCCCCGTGTGCCGCCTCGCGGCCCAGGCAAAGACGGCCATTGGCCTCCCGGTCGAACGGCAGGCCGCGGTTGATCCAGCTTGTCAGACGCTTGGCACCTTCCTGCGTCAGCAGCGCCGCCATTTCCGGATCGGTCAGGCCGGCCCCGGCCGCCACCGTGTCGGCGGCATGTTCGGCCGGATCGTCGGCCGGGTCGATGGCCGCAGCGATGCCGCCCTGGGCCCAGTTGGACGACCCGCCGGGCAGGTCATCCGTCTTGGTCAGCAGCGTGACGCGCAGCGGCGCCAGCGACAGGGCCGCCACCAGCCCGGCCATGCCGGACCCGATCACGATGACGTCGCTATGGCGGAGCTGCATTTTTTGTTCCCTCAGGCGCCGGGCGGGCGCATCACTTCTTGCCAACGGCCAGCATGCGTTCCACCGCCAGCTTGGCCCGCGCCCCGATCTCCGGATCGACATGCACCTGCGGTTGCATGGCTTGCAGGCTTTGCAGGATGTTGGACAGGGTGATGCGGCGCATGTGCGGGCACAGGTTGCAGGGGCGCACGAACTCCACCGCCGGGTTGGTTGCGGCCAGATTGTCGGCCATGGAGCATTCGGTGATCAGCAGCACGCGCTTGGGCTGCTGGCCCTCGACATAATCCTGCATCTTGGCGGTGGAGCCGACGAAATCCGCCTCCGCCAGCACGTCCGGCGGGCATTCTGGATGGGCGATGATGGTGATGTCGCCCTTGAACTGGGTGCGATAGGCCCGCAGCTGCTCCCCGCTGAAGCGCTCATGCACCTCGCAATGGCCCTTCCAGGCGATGACCTTCTTGGTGGTCTGGGTCGCCACCCACTTGGCCAGATATTCATCGGGGATGCACAGCACCTCGTCGCCCGGCAGCGAATTGATCACCTCCACCGCGTTGCCCGAGGTGATGCAGACATCGCTTTCCGCCTTCACGGCGGCCGAGGTGTTGACATATGTCGCAATCGGCACGCCCGGATAGCGTTCGCGCAGCAGGCGTACATCGGCCGCCGTGATGCTGTCGGCCAGCGAGCAGCCGGCATCCATGGCCGGCATCAGCACGGTCTTTTCCGGCGACAGGATTTTCGCCGTCTCCGCCATGAAATGCACGCCGGCCAGGACGATGACATCGGCATCGGTCTCCGCCGCCTTGCGTGCCAGCAGCAGGCTGTCCCCCACGATGTCGGCCACCGTGTGGAAAATCTCCGGTGCCTGGTAATTATGCGCCAGGATGACGGCGTTGCGTTCCTTCTTCAGCCGGTTGATCGCATGCACCAGCGGCGCATGGAACGGCCACTCCACCTCCGGGATCACGCCCTTCACCTTGTCATAGATGGACTTGGTGGCTTCGGCCACGGCAGGGCTGTAGGTGAGGTCGAGGGGGGCGGACATCACGGGAACACTCCGGCGGCCCGCTGACGCGGGGCATGGGCACGACTTATGCTCGATTTGAGCATTACTCTCCCTTATGCTCGCGCAGAGTATAAGGGGTGTCAAGCCCCCGCCGCCGGACGGTCACGCGCCTGTCACAGTCCGGATAGGATGGATTCGCATGTGTGCAGCGCAATATCGTTGCGCCGTGCGCTTAGTTGAACGCCATCATCCCCTTGAAAAGGCTGGTGGCGTCGCTGCCGTTCAGGATGACGCGGCCATCATTGTCCAGGGTCAGGCGGTACTGGTGGGTCGTGCCCTTCTCCCCCGCATCCTGGCGTCCCAGCCCCTGCAGGGCATAGAGCCCGATGGCCAGCCCCGCCCCGCGCGCGCCCATCGTCTGGTTCACGGCGTTGATGATCCGGTCCACGCCGCGCAGGGCCAGATCGGCCTGCCCCGTCACGCCGTTGCTGCTGGCCGTGGAGAAGCGGAAATCGCCCTTGCCCAGCACGGTCGACTGCGCGTTCCACAGGCTCAACCGGCCGATCTTCACCACACTGCCCGATGCGGCCAGCAGCGGCGTCCAGCCGCCGGGCGGTTTGGCCCCCGTCAGCAATTCACGCGGCAGCGACGTGCCGGTCAGGGCGACCTCCGCCCACGTGGGCAGGAACCCCGGATCGATGCCGGGGCCGGTATGGTCCAACCCGTCATGCACCCAGTCCAGCACCAACCCGGCCTTGGCCGCGTTCAGGCCGGTCAGCGACAGCTTGCCCTTGCCACTGTCCAGCAGGGTGCGGGTGCCATTGTCCCGCACCTGCCGCAGGCCGGCGATATCGGCGGAAATATCAACGCTGCGCGCCAGCCGGTCCAGATTGGCGCGGTCGTCATCGGCCAACAGCGCGCCCATGCGCTTCATGTCCAGGCTGTCGGCGGATGCGTCCAGGCGCAGCCGCTTCACCGCCAGCCGGTCCACCCCCACCGGGTCCTTCAATGACAGCCCATCCAGCGACAGCGACACCTGCCCGCTCCAACTGCCACCTGTCGCCGCCCTGGGCGTCAGGACGAAGCGCAGGGCCGCCAGGCTGCCCGTGCCGGCCCCCATAGCGGGGGTGAATTTCGCGTCGGCCAGATCGATATCGGCGGCGATCAGGCTGCGCCCGTCGGCACTGACCGACAAGGCCAGGTTCTGCCTTCCCAGCGCGATGTCGCCAAGACGGAATCCGTTGGCACCATACAGCCCCAGCGGCTGCGGCAGTTTCAGTTTCAGGCGCCAGGACCCGTCCGGCTGCGGCGTGCCGTCGCCCTCCACCAGCGGTGCTTCCACCATCCAGCCGTCACGGGCGGCCAGGCGCAGCTTGGGGATGCGCAGGCGGTACTGGCCCCCGGCCTCCGTCACCGTCACGTCGGGCACGCGTTCCACCCGCAGCCGGTCGCCGCTGACGGCTGATTCCCCCAGCCGTCGGGCCAGCATGTCGCGCAAGCCGGCCGCCTGCTCCGGGCTGGCGGCGGCAGGGCCGGCCAGGGCCAGCAACACAAGGGGGAGGAGGAGAAGCGCTTTCTTCATGCCTGATCATCTGCCGCGCACAGATGGCTTTTCCGTGGCCGGGCTTGCAATATCACAGGCGTCCGCCCCAGGATAAACCCATGAGCGCACAAATTTCCCCTGGCGGCGGCCGGGTGCTGGCCGTCCTGGGCCCCACCAATACCGGCAAGACCTATCTGGCCATGGAACGCATGGCCGCGCACAATACCGGCATGATCGGCTTCCCCCTGCGCCTGCTGGCGCGGGAGAATTATGACAAGCTGGTCCGGATGAAGGGCGCCAACGCCGTGGCCCTGGTGACGGGGGAGGAGAAGATCATTCCCCCCGCCCCACGCTATTGGGTCTGTACCGTGGAAAGCATGCCGCTGGACCGGCAGGTTTCATTCCTGTGCGTGGATGAGATCCAGCTATGCGCCGATGATGAGCGCGGGCACATCTTCACCGACCGGCTGCTGCATGCGCGGGGTGCGGAGGAGACGATGTTCCTGGGCTCCGACATGATCCGGCCGTTGATGCTGAAACTGATCCCCAAGGTGGAGGTGATCACCCGCCCCCGCTTTTCCAAACTGTCCTATGGCGGGCACAAGAAGCTGACCAAACTGCCACCGCGCAGTGCCATCACGGCTTTCTCAGTGACGGAGGTCTATCAGCTGGCCGAAATGGTGCGCCGGTCGCGCGGCGGCACGGCGGTGGTGATGGGTGCCTTGAGCCCCCGCACCCGCAACGCCCAGGTGGCCATGTATCAGGCCGGCGACGTCGATTATCTGGTGGCCACAGATGCCATCGGCATGGGTCTGAACATGGATGTCGACCATGTCTGGTTCGCGCGGATGACCAAGTTCGACGGCCAGCGCCCCCGCCGCCTGACCGCCCCGGAAGTGGCCCAGATCGGTGGCCGCGCCGGCCGGCATCAGTCTGACGGCACCTTCGGCACCACCTGGGACTGTTCCCCGCTGGATGAGGATATCGTGCGGGCGGTGGAGAATCACGAGTTCCCGCCGCTTCAGCAACTGGTCTGGCGCAACAGCGACCTGGACACCCGCTCGGTGGAAGCCCTGCTGCGCACGCTGGAGGCCCGGCCACCGTCCCCCCTGCTGATCCGGTCGCGCCCGGCCGACGATGTGGAGGCGCTGAAGGCGCTGGCCGCCGATGGGGAGGTGATGGGCCTGACCCGCCGCCCGCGCGGGGTGAAGCTGCTGTGGGAGGTCTGCCAGGTCCCCGATTTCCGCAAGACCATGACCGATGCCCATACCCGCCTGCTGGGCCAGCTCTATCGCCAGTTGATGGCACCGGGCGGGCGGCTGACCACCGATTTCGTGGCCGGGCAGGTGCAGCGCATGGACAATCTGACGGGCGATATCGACACGCTGGTGTCGCGCATCGCCCATATCCGCACCTGGACCTATATCAGCCACCGCGCCGACTGGGTCACCGATCCCAAGCACTGGCAGGGGGTGACGCGCGGGATCGAGGATCGGCTGTCCGACGCCCTGCATGAACGGCTGACCCAGCGCTTTGTCGACAAGCGTTCGGCCGGGCTGGTGAAATCCCTACGCGACGGGCGCGATCTGGCCGGCCATGTCACGGCCGACGGCACGGTGTTTGTTGAAGGGCACGAGGTCGGGGCCCTGAAGGGCCTGGGCTTCGACATGCAGGCCGATGTCGGCGAGGATGACCACCCGACCCTGATGACCGCCGCCCGCCGCGCCCTGCGCGAGGAGATCGCGCGCCGCGTGGCGTTGGCGGAAATGGCGGGCGACGATGCCTTCGCCCTGGGTCCGGACGGGATCATCCGCTGGGACAAGGTGGAGCTGGGCCGGCTGCTGCCCGGCGACCGGCTGCTGTCGCCCAACGTCCGGCTGCTGCGCGATGAGCTGCTGGAAGGGGCCCAGCGCGACCGGGTCCGCACGCGGCTGCTGGCCTTCCTGCAGACGCAGGTGCGGGCCGATCTGGCGCCGCTGGCCCGGCTGGCGGCGGCCGACCTGTCGGGTCCGGCGCGCGGCATCGGGTTCCAGCTGGCAGAAGCCGCCGGCATATTGCCGCGTGCGGATGTGGCAGGGCTGGTGGCCAGCCTGGACAAGCCGGCGCACGCGGCGCTGGAACGGCTGGGCGTGCGCTTCGGCACAGCACAGATCTACCTGCCCGCCCTGATCAAGCCCAGGGCCGCCGCCATGCTGGGCCTGCTCTGGTCCGTGCGCCACGGGCTGTCGCTGCCGCCGCCGCTGCCGCCGCCGGGCCGCATCTCCGTGGTGCGGGACCCGGCGGGCGATGGCTTGCTGCGCGCCGCTGGTTTCCTGCCACTGGGACCGCGCGCCGTGCGGGTGGACATGGCCGACCGGCTGATGCAGGCCATATCCACCCGCACGCCGGATGGGCGCCTGACCGACCTGTCGGGCCTGGCGCCGCTGGCCGCCAGTTCAAATGCGGAGCTGCCAGAGATATTGCTGGCGCTGGGCTGGCGGCTGCGTAAAAAGCCGCCGGTGGAAGAGGGGCAGCCGCCCGTCCCCGACATCTGGGTGCGCCGCCGCCCGGACCCGCCCAAGGAAGCGGCCGCACCGCCACGGCCCGCCATGGTGGATGCCGACAACCCCTTCGCCGCCTTGGCCGGGCTGGCGGAGAAGATGGCGGCCACCGCTGCCGTCCCGTCCCGGCGGGTGGCCCGCCGCCGGAGGAAACGATGAGCGAGATGGTTCCCCTACCCCCCTTGCTGCGCGCCGCCGAGCAACACCTGACCTCGCTGGGCGTGGAAGAGGCGCGGCTGGACCTGCTGTACCTGGCCGAACGCGCCTTCGCCATTCCGGTCAACCGGCTGCGCCGGCCCGATGGCTTGAGTGTACCCGCCGCCACCGTGCCCGGCTTTCAGGCCCTGGTCGACCGCCGTGCTGCGCGTGAACCGGTGCAGCGCATCCTGGGCGACTGGGAATTCTGGGGCCTGACCCTGGCGCTGGGGCCGGAAACCCTGATCCCGCGGCCGGATACGGAGACGCTGGTGGACGCGGTGCTGCGCGCCCGGCCCGACCGGTCCCCCCCCTGGCGTATCCTGGATCTGGGGACCGGCACCGGCGCCATCCTGCTGGCATTGCTGTCGGAATATCCACAGGCTTTCGGTGTCGGCGTGGACCTGTCGCCGGATGCGGCCCGCGTGGCGGCCGGCAATGCGGCGGCACTGGGCCTGGGCAACCGCGCGGCCTTTCTGGCTGGGTCCTGGGTCGATGCGCTGACGGGCGGGTTCGACATCATCGTCTCCAATCCGCCCTATATCCCCGATGCCGACATCGCGACCCTGGCGCCGGAGGTGGCCCGGTTCGAGCCGTGGCGGGCGCTGGCCGGCGGGGCGGACGGGCTGGACCCGTACCGGCACCTGGCATGCGCGCTGCCGCCGCTGCTGTCGCCCGGCGGCATTGTCGGGTTCGAACATGGGGCGGACCAGGGGCCGGATGTCGCCGGCCTGCTGCGCGCCGCCGGTTTCGGCGATGTTTTTACCCGCCAGGACCTGGGCGGACGTGACCGGGTGGCCATGGCGCGGGATTTCCACAGGTGATCGTTACGCAGCTGTAAAAAACCCTTGGAATGCAAGGCGAGTATCGCTAGGGTCCCCAGCGGACGGCAGCGGCGCGTGGGGCGCCTGCCGTGGCAAAGCCCTCGGACCGGGGCTTATGCGTCCCAGGGCGTGGCGAGGTTTCGCCGCCCAGACGGTCAAGGCCGACTAAAAACGGATAAGACGGGGCGACAGGATGTCCGGGGGCTCGGAAAACCAGGGGCCGAGCATATAGCGAATGAGACAGGGACCCAATAACCAGCAGCAGCGGCGCGGCCGTGGCCGTGGCGGCAATGGCGGCGGCGGTAACAATGGCGGTGGTGGCGGTGGCAATAACGGCGGTGGCAATCGCCGCCAGAACATGCCGTTGCGTCATCAGAACTTCGACAGCAGCGGCCCGGATGTGCGCATCCGCGGCAATGCCTTCCAGGTCTATGAAAAATACCAGGCGCTGGCGCGTGATGCCCACACGTCGGGCGACCGGGTGGCTGCCGAGAATTATCTGCAGCATGCGGAGCATTATTACCGCATCATCTGCCAGATCAACGAGCAGGAAGGCCGCGCCCGCCAGCCCGTTGCCCGTCATGACGGCGACGGTTTCGACGGCGACGATGGCGGCGACGACCAGGGCAACGAGATGGCGGACGCCGAAAGCGACCAGCCGGCGGCGTAAACGCCGCCCTCATTCGCCGGGCGCCGCCATCCAGCGGCTCGGGATTACGCCGCTACCAAGCGGCGGGCCGGCAGTCACCGGCCTCCAACGGCAAGAGTGTCTCATGCCGTTGGGATGACCCTGGCTTTGCTGTCCTGCCTTGATCTGTCATGCTGCCCCGTCTTTCATTGGAACGGGGTGGCCGTGGCATGGCGCGGCTGGACTGGGACAAGGCGGTCGATGATTGGCTGACCTCGCTGGGCGGCCTGCTGACTGCGCCTGAATCCGTGTTCTGGTGGCCCGGCCTGGCGGTCGGGCTGGCCGGTACCGTCTGGTTCGGGCGGCAGCGTGGCCTGTGGGGCCGTGGCGCCGACTACTGGCGCGAACTGCCCGTCGATGCCGGCTGCTTTCTGGTCAATTCCACCCTGCCCTTCCTGCTGGCGCCCTGGCTGGTCGGCCTGCTGCTGATCGGCAACCGGCTGGGCGCAATGCTGGCCGGGATGGCTGTGGGTACGCCCACAGGTGGGGTGCCGGGCTGGCCCCTGCTGCTGACCGCCGCCTTTTTCGCCTTCGTGGCCGGCGATTTCGCGCTTTACTGGACGCACCGGCTTTTCCACGCCGTGCCCTTTCTGTGGCGCTCGCACCGGCTGCACCATGCCCCGCCCGTGCTGACGCCGCTGACCGCCTTCCGCTTCTGGCCCTGGGAACAGGCCGTCCACATCTCCGCCAACATGCTGGCCCAGGGATTGGGCCTGGGGCTGGCGGCGGGTTTGGCGGGGGCCCAAGTGCCGGCGCTGACCATGCTGGGCGTCAATATCTTCACTTTGGCCTGGGGGCTGGGTTTCGCGCATCTGCGCCACAGCCCCGTACCCCTGCCCTTTCCCGGCTGGCTCTCACGCTGGCTGATCTCCCCACAGATGCACCAGTTGCACCATTCCCTGGCCCCGGCGCATCGCGACCGCAATTTCGGTACCGCGCTGGCCATCTGGGACCGGATGTTCGGCACCTATGCGATGCCGGGGAAGGGGGAACGGTTCAGGTTCGGGGTGAGGTAGAGATCACGACAGGCCCCATTCATCCGCTTCACTGGTCAGCTTCTCGCGCACCTCATCCTCCAGCGCGCCATAGCCCCAGAGGGACAGGGCGGTGTTGATGCCCGTGCGGACCAGGAAGTTCAGATCCTTGATCAGCGGGGCAACCAGCGCCTTGGCGCGGGCGCGGACCTGCTTGGCCACCTTGCCGGCATCGACCGCGCCCACGGGCCAGGGCAGTTCCTGCTGCTCGGCGATCTTGAAGCGCACATCCAGGGACATCCCGCCCGTATCGCGCAACAGGGGGATGATGGGCAGGAAAGGCTGGCCACTCCCGTCACGGACGATGTTGCCGTCATTGTCGCGGGCATAGTAGGCCTGGGCAAAGGGCTTGTCCCGCCAGCCGGCGAACAGGGGATTGTCGGCTGGCAGCGCCATGTGGGCCAGCAGCAGTTTTTGGGCATTGCGCCGGCCCAGCATGAAATCGTGCAGCCGCTGCCGGCGGGACAGGAAGCCGCCGAACCCGCCCAGGAAGCCGCAGGCCAGGCTGTACTTGCCCTTCACCGGGTCCTTGCGCTTGGGCACGACGATGAAGCGGCTGAACACATCCTCCAGATGGGCCAGGATCAGGTCCTTTGGCCGGAAGCGCGCCTGATCGACCAGTACGCCCATGGCATTGCCGACGGTCTTCAGCAGCGGCAACTCCGCCAGCGTCGCCGGACCATAGGCCGGCACTTCGGGAAAGGGGTCGATCATCAGCACGCTGCGCGTCGCCTCTTTGCCCTTGCGCGGGTTGGTGCCGCAGCCGCCGGCCAGGATGTCATGCGCCACGCCGAACGGGTCATTGTCGATGGTGCCGCCATCGATGCCGACATAGGCGCCGTTCGCCAGCGGCCATCCGTTACCGCGAGGCGACACGCTCATCAGGTCCCCGTCATGGGTGAAATAGACGCGATAGTCATAGTTCGCCGGCTTGGCCGACATCTGACGGGGCGGCAGGCCGATCGGGAAGGCGCCGCTGGCGACGGCGGCATCGGTCAGTTTCGACCAGACCGACCCGGGCGCGGGCGCACCGGTCAGCGGCGTCTCGTCCGGGAAGGGGAGGGGCTGGCTGTCGGGCCGGCCACCCGGCACGGCGAGGGTGAAACGGGCCTGGTCGCCATGCTGCATCATGCCCTGGCCGGCACTGCTGCCCGCGAAGGGCACGAAATAGGGCACGCCGCGGCAATTGGTCTGGGTCAGGATGACACGCAGCGGGTCGGCCAGCCAGGGTCGGTTGATGGTGGGCAGCGCGGCCGCGTCCGTCAGCGCGCGCCGGGCGATGTCGGGCAGGGCCGTGCCGTCCAGCAGCGACACGGGCGCCGCGCCATCCTTCAGGTCCTTGCGGGCCAGCAGCTTGTCGATATCGATGCGGTTGACCCAGGCGTCGAAGATCGGATTGCCGGTCGGCGCCTCACCGCCATCGGGGCTGGGATCGCTGGACAGGTGCGTGAAGGCGCGGTCACGCAGCACGGCCAGCAGGGCCGCATTCATCGCCCCGGCCGAGGCACCCGTGACGACGCGGACCAGCACCGAATGGTCGGGCAGCCGGTCACGCAGGGCAGGGTCGTCCTTGGCCGCCTGCCACTTGTCCAGTGCCTCCACCAGCATGTCCATGGCACCCGCGATATAGGCCCCGGCCGAGATGGCGCCGGCGCTGGTCAGGCCCAACTCATAGGGTTCGCCCGGAAGGCTGGGCGGCTGCCGGTCCGGCGGCGATAGTTCCGACACGGGAAACATGCCGCCCGGCATTTGCGACGCGCGCTTCAGCATCCTGGAGATGGTATGGTCCGGCATCTTCCTCTCCCGCCCAACTGGTCAAGTACCGGCACAATGGAGGGTTTTCATTCGTTTTAATATTAAAAGTTATATGACTATGGATCATTTCCCAAACCTGCCGCATGCCCGTCCCAACGGGGCTGTGCGTTGACCGTTCCCGGCCTTCGCCCTAGTTTTGCGGCCTTGTATTTCTCTATCTGGTGATGATGCGATGAGCAGCGAACAGGATTTGGCATTTGCGGCGAAGGCTTGGCCGTTCGAGGAGGCGCGCAAGCTGGTCGCGCGCCTTGGCGGCAAAGCCCCGCCCAAAGGCTATGTCCTGTTCGAGACGGGTTACGGCCCGTCCGGCCTGCCGCATATCGGCACGTTCGGCGAAGTGGCGCGCACCACCATGGTGCGCCGGGCCTTCGAACGGCTGATGCCGGGCGTGCCGACGCGCCTGTTCGCCTTTTCCGACGATATGGACGGGTTGCGCAAGGTGCCGGACAATGTGCCCAACCGCGACCTGCTGACCGCCAACCTGCACAAGCCCCTGACCCAGGTGCCCGACCCGTTCGGCAAGTTCGAAAGCTTCGGCCATCACAACAACGCCATGCTGCGCGACTTCCTGGACCGGTTCGGCTTCCAGTATGAGTTTCAGTCGGCAACCGACTGGTACAAGTCGGGCCGGTTCGACGCGGCCCTGCTGGCCGTGCTGCGCCACTATGATGCGATCATGGCGGTGATGCTGCCGACCCTGGGGGCCGAACGTCAGGCCACATACAGCCCCTTCCTGCCCATCAGCCCGACCACGGGCCGGGTCCTGCAGGTGCCGCTCCTGGAGCGCAATACCGACGCCGGCACCATCGTCTATGAGGATGAGGACGGGACGAAGGTTGAGACGCCCGTCACCGGCGGTGCGGTGAAGCTGCAATGGAAGCCTGACTGGGCCATGCGCTGGTTCGCGCTGGGTGTCGATTACGAAATGGCCGGCAAGGATCTGATCCCGTCGGTGGAACTGGCGGCCAAGATCGTGAAGATCCTGGGCGGCACCCCGCCCGACGGCTTCAATTACGAGCTGTTTCTGGACGAGAAGGGCCAGAAGATCTCCAAGTCGAAGGGCAACGGCCTGACGATGGAGGAATGGCTGCGCTATGCCCCCCCGGAAAGCCTGGCGCTGTATATGTTCAACAAGCCACGCGCCGCCAAGAAGCTGTATTTCGACGTCATCCCCCGCGCCGTGGACGAATATCTGACATTTGTCGAGAAGTTCGACGCGCTGGAGCCGGCGCAGAAGCTGGAGACGGCCGTCCACCATATCCATGATGGCGCGGTGCCCAATGCGGTGAAGGGCACGGCGGGCCTCAGCTTCGGCCTGCTGCTGAACCTGGCCGGTGCGGCGAATGCCGAAAGCGCCGACGTCATGTGGGGCTTCATCCGCCGCTACGCGGCCGGTGCGTCGCCAGAGACGGCTCCCTTCCTGGACAAGCTGGTCGGCTATGCCGTCACCTATTACCAGGATTTCGTGAAGCCCACGAAACAGTACCGCGCCCCGTCGGAGCAGGAGCGGGCGGCGATCACGGAGTTGCGGGAGGTGCTGTCCAGCCTGG
This sequence comes from Niveispirillum sp. GW835-FHT14G11, assembly GCF_058793615.1. NCBI lineage: Bacteria > Pseudomonadati > Pseudomonadota > Alphaproteobacteria > Rhodospirillales > Azospirillaceae > Niveispirillum > Niveispirillum sp. GW835-FHT14G11. The sequence continues at coordinate 226,391 of NZ_JBXAFZ010000009.1, read as the reverse complement.
CCACCGACACGCCGGCCGACCAGTTGCAGAATCAGGTGTTCGAGGTCGGCAAGAAGTACGGCTTCACCGAGCTGCGCACCTGGTTTCAGGCGCTCTACGAGGTGCTGCTGGGCCAGACCACGGGCCCCCGCATGGGCAGCTTCATCGCGCTCTACGGCGTGAAGGAGACGGTGGACATGATCGACGCGGCCCTGTCGCGTTGAGCATTGTTCACTTTTGAATGGGTGATCGGGCGGGCTGGAAACGGCTCGCCCGATTTTCTTTCCAGGCCCGCCGCCAAAAGGCCCCAATCCCGTCCCAACTCCGCCCTGCCCGACTGTTGTTCTCTTCTTGTCGCCGGCCGGCTTCCCGCCCCGAAACCGGCATGACGACAAGCCTGTTGGAGGACGACGCCATGACCAGCCGCACCCTGGACCGCACCCTTTCCCGTATCGACCGCCAGAAGCTGTCGGCCATGGGTCTGGTGTTCACCACGGCCCTGCTGCTGGTCATGGCCGGCGTCGCCGCCGGCTCCGCCAAGCCCGGCCGTCAGGCCATGGCCAGCGCCGATACCGGGATGGTGAAGGCGGAAATGCTGGAACGCACCCTGGCCGCCAACGGCCGGTGACACTCGTTTGACGGGGCTTCTGAGAAGTCTGGGCTGTAGGAGATTCAACAATCTCCACCGTCACCCCGGCGAAGGCCGGGGCCCAGTTCGTAGAACAAAGGGCTTGGCATATGGGCCCCGGCCTTCGCCGGGGTGACGGTAGGGAGAGGTGGTAATGAAGGTGCCCAAGGTTTCCCTTGGCGCCTCCCCCCTCAGCGCGGTAGCACCACCGTGAACCGCGCCCCGGCCACCGCACCGTCGGCACCCTTGATATTCTCCGCGAAGATCCGGCCCTGATGGGCGTCGATGATCTGTTTGGAGATGGACAGGCCCAGGCCGGAATGCTTCCCGAACGCCTCAGTCTTGGGCCGTTCGCTGTAGAACCGGTCGAAGATGGCATCCAGCTTGCCCTCCGGGATGCCCGGCCCCTGATCCTCGCAGGTGATCTCCACCCGGTCGGGCAGTGACCTGGCCTTGAACCGCACCAGCCCGCCCGGCGGGGAGAAGGACAGGGCGTTCGACAGCAGGTTCTGGAACACCTGGGTCAGGCGGCCTTCCAGCCCCGGCACCACCAGCCCGTTGCGGGTGTTGGGCAGTTCCACCTCCACCCGCACCGGGGCCGGCGCCGCCACCACCTCGCCACCGGCCTCCACCGCCACCTCGCGCAGGGTTTCGGCATTGCCCAGGGTGGCGTCGTGAATATTGGCCAGCATGGTCAGGGTCTGGCCCAGATCGGCCGGCTCCGCCCGCGCACGCGACAATTCGGCGTCCAGGCGGCTGGCGTTGGAAATGTCGCTGATCAGCCGGTCCAGCCGTTGCACATCATGATAGATAATGGCCAGCAGGCGCTGGCGCTGATCGTCATTCTTCACCCGCTGCACCGTCTCCACGGCGCTGCGCATGCTGGTCAGCGGGTTCTTGATCTCATGCGCCACATCGGCGGCGAAACGCTCGATGGCGTCCATGCGGCTCCAGATGGCGTCCGTCATCTCACGCAGGGAGATGGACAGGTCCCCCACCTCGTCCCGGCGGCGGGAGAAGTCGGGGATACTCACCTGTCGTCCATGGCCATGGCGCACCTCGTCGGCGGCATTGGCCAGCCGGCGGATGGGCCGGGCGATGGTGCCGGCCAGATAGAAGGACAGCAGCACCGTTACGCCCAGGGTGATGGCGAACAGGCGCAGGATGTCCATGCGGAATTCCCGCACGGCCAAATCCACCGCCGCCCCGCCGCGCGAGATATAGACGGCCCCCAGCACCTTCTTGTAACGCTGTACGGGCACGGCCACGGTCAGCACCATGTCCGACCGACCGTCGGGCCGGCCGATGCGCCAGACATTGCTGCCCAGTTCGCCCGACAGCGCCTTCATCACGTCTGGGTAATTCTCCGCCGTCGGGTCCTTCTCGCTGGGATAGGCTGGCAGATGCTCGCGCTCCGGCACGGCATTGACTAGATAATCATAGATGGCGATGCCGATCTCGGTCAGGCGGTTGCCATCGCGCAGCGGCGGCAGTTCCTCGATCTGCACGGTGCCCTTCGGTCCCCCCAGCACGCGGCTGTCGGCAATCAGATCGCCATTGGGGGCGAACAGGCGGGTGCGGGTGTCGGTGGTCTCCACCAGGCGGCGCACCATCTGGCGCGCCAGTTCATAGGAAAGCTGGTTGGACGGCTCGTTGAACTCGTCGGTGGCGGGCTGCATGGCGCCTTCACCCAGGGCGCCGGCAAAAATCCGCGCCTCTGTGGTCAGGGCCGAGACTTCCTTGTCGATCAGCCATTGCTGATAGGTGGACAAATACAGCAGGCCGCCCAGCAGGATGGCCAGCGCCAGCATGTTGACTGCCAGGATGCGCAGCGTCAGCGGCGAGAAATGCCGCACCCGCCGCCAGGTGGGAGGCGCTGCCTCCTCGCCGGCCGGATCGCCATAAGGGCGTTTCACCGTTCGCTTACTCCCGGCGTCAGGGGTTGTCCGGGGATCAACACCCCAGCGCCCCGATTGTTATAGACGGCATGGGTTTTGACATATGCCGTTCCAGGCCGGCGACCGCCGGCCCGCGCCTCGTGGCGCGTAGCCAAGCCCACGGATGTGGGCGCCCGGCGCCTGAGGGCGCATTGACGTTATTCCTTGTATTTGTAACCAACGCCGTACAGCGTTTCGATCTGCTGGAAATCGTCGTCCACCGCCTTGAACTTCTTGCGCAGGCGCTTGATGTGGCTGTCGATGGTGCGGTCATCGACATAGATATGCTCGCCATAGGCGGCATCCATCAGCTGGTCGCGATTCTTCACATGGCCCGGCCGCACGGCCAGCGCCTTGACCAGCAGGAATTCCGTGACCGTCAGGTCGATCTCCTTGCCTTTCCAGGTGCAGAGATGGCGCACGCCGTCCAGCACCAGCTCACCGCGCACCAGGGTCTGACCCGGATCGGGGGCGGCCCCCTTGCCCTGGGCCACCTCGGCCCGGCGCAGCAGGGTCTTGATACGCTCGATCAGCAGGCGCTGGCTGAACGGCTTCTTGATGTAATCATCGGCCCCCATGCGCAGGCCCTGCAGCTCGTCCGTCTCGTCATCCTTGGATGTCAGGAAGATGATCGGCATCTGCGTGGTCTGGCGCAGCCGCTGAAGCAGCTCCAGCCCATCCATGCGCGGCATCTTGATGTCCAGCACGGCCATGTCGACGGGGCGCGAGCTGATGCCGCGCAACGCCTCGTCGCCGTCGCCATAGGTGCGGACCTCGTAACCCTCGGCCTCCAGCGCGATGGAAACGGATGTCAGGATGTTGCGGTCGTCATCGACCAGGGCGATCACTTGAGCCAATTTCTTCTCCAACCTCCGGCCGGGTTCTTCCGGGTTACTTCCGAAAGACCGGCGCATCCAAACCGACTGCACTTTCAATATGTCATGATTGCGGCGCGGGAAAGAGGCGTATCGGCATAAGACGGCGCTAAGACCAATGGCGGGCGGGTGCGGAGACCTCATCCAGCAGGAGGAACCGATAATGCCGACGGTCATTGCCCAAGGGTGCCGAAGGCGTCTGCCCGGTGCCCAAAGGAACAAACAAAAAGTAAAGCCCCCGGCACCGTGGGGACGGTGCCGGGGGGGAGGGGCGGACCTGTATGAGGGCATGGGCCAGGCCCGCCATCGTCCCGGCCGCTGTGGGGCCGCAAACCGGGACGGGGGAGGTGTATCCGGTAGATCAGAAGCGGTAGGCGACGCCCACGCGGATCTGGTTCTCACGGAAATTGGTGTCGTCGTAGTTGACGTAATTGTACTCGGTGCGGACCAGCACATTGTCCGTCACGGCATATTCCAGGCCGCCGCCCAGACGGTAGCCGTCCAGATTGTCGCTGGCCTTGATGCGGTTGGCGCCGGTGCCGACGGTGACGTCATAGTTGGTGCGCTGCCAGCCGGCGCGGCCATAGACCAGCAGGTCGTTGGTGGCCAGATAACCGGCGCGGGCCGACAGGCCCCAGCTCTCATTGGCGTTCAACTTGGTGGCCAGACCGGCAACCGTGCCGGAATTGCCGCTGAGGCTGGCGGAACCCAGTTCGGCCTCGGCCCCCAGGTACAGCTTGTCGAAGGTCTTGCCATAGCCGGCATAGGCGCCATACAGCCAGGCATCAGCATCGATGTCGGCGTTGGCCGTGCCGGAAGCGGCGGAAGCATTGGTGTCGGAGTAGCCGGTGAAGACGCCGGCATAGGCGCCGTCAAAGGGCGACTGCGCCAGCGACGGCGCGGCGCCAACGGCGACCAGAGCAACACCACCAAGCAGGGCAGAAGCAATACGCGACATTTTGTTCTCCATATGCGGTAGAGCCAGGCACAGTTTTTCTGTGGCACCAATCGATGGTGCATCCTTGGCGACCGTTCAGCTCACTGTTATTGCGATTATGGCGATTTCTTGTTTGAAACCTGACCACGTCATCGCGGTGAAATCTGTTTAGCTGAATTTGAACGTCGTTCGATGTGAGGTTCGTCACAGAAGCCATGCGGGGAGTCGATGGCCGCCATCCCGCACTCCGGGTTGAATGCATGGCCCCCTGCCCCAAGGAGAACGCTTTTTCATGGGTGATTGACAAGGAAACCATATCGATATAGTTTCCTTGGAAATCAAATACCCATCAAGGATCCCATAGATGAATGCCGCACTGACCGCGATTCTGGAGGATTGCACCCGCCTGTCCTATACGACCACCGGCGCCTTCCCACGCATCGTGGCGACGCTGGCCGGGGCGGGGGTAGACCAGTACCATGCCGACCTGCTGCGGGCGGAGAAGACCTACTACCTGCCCGACGGCTCCTCCCATGTCTGTGCGGCGGAGCCCGTGGCGGTGGCGGTGGCCGATCGGTTCGACGCGGCGTCGGTGCAAGTGGCCATCCGCGACAGCCAGGCCGGCACCCTGCCTTACCGCGATTTCATGGCCCGCATCGCGGCGGCCGGCTGCACCAGCTATTTCGTGTCGATCACCGGCCGCTGCGCGCTGTATCTGGGGCGCCGTGCCGACAGCCATCTGGAACTGTTCCCCGCTGCCTCTCCATAGTGGCACATGACCGCTGCAGGCCGGCGACTGCCGGCCCGCCGCACGTGCGGCGTGAGCCAAGCCCGCGGATGCGGGCGCCCGGCGCCTGAGGGAACAAACAAAAAGGGCCGAAGGATCGCTCCCCCGGCCCTTTTCGCCCCTCCCCGGTCATCCGGAGGGATGGTGGAACAGTCTTTTACGCGGCGGTACGGATACCGGCGCGCACGACCTTCTCGTCCACCTGATCGGCGAACTGGGTGAAATTGGCCTCGAAGCGGCGGGCCACCTCATGCGCGGTGGCATCAAAGGCGCCCTTGTCAGCCCAGGCGTTGCGGGGCAGCAGCACATCGGCCGGCACCCCGTCGCAGCCTTCCGGCACGGCCAGGCCGAAATTCGGTTCCGGCTTGTGGGTGACGGCGGCCAGCTTGCCCGACAGGGCGGCATTCACCAGGGCGCGGGTATGGCCGATCTTCATGCGGCTGCCCGTACCATAGGACCCGCCCGTCCAGCCGGTATTGACCAGCCAGCAATTGGCCCCATGCGTCTTGATCTTCTCGCCCAGCAGCCTGGCATAGGCGGTGGGATGGCGCGGCATGAACGGGGCGCCGAAGCAGGTGCTGAACGTCGCCTGCGGCTCCGTCACGCCCTTTTCGGTGCCGGCCACGCGGGCGGTGTAACCGGACAGGAAATGGTACATGGCCTGATCGGCCGACAGTTTGGAAATGGGCGGCAGCACGCCGAAGGCATCGGCCGTCAGCATGATGATGTTCAGCGGCTGGCCACCCAAACCTGTCGCCGACGCGTTGGGAATGAAGTCGATCGGGTAGCTGGCCCGCGTATTCTCCGTCAGGCTGGCATCGTCCAGGTCCAGCGCACGTGTGCGCTCATCCATCACGACATTTTCCAGCACGGTGCCGAAGCGGCGCGTGGTCTCATAGATCTCCGGCTCGGCCTCCGCCGACAGGCGAATGACCTTGGCATAGCAGCCGCCTTCGAAATTGAACACGCCACGGTCGGACCAGCCATGCTCGTCATCGCCGATCAGGGTGCGGGAACTGTCGGCCGACAGCGTGGTCTTGCCGGTCCCCGACAGGCCGAAGAAGATGGCCGTGTCGCCGCCGGTACCGATATTGGCGGAGCAATGCATGGGCAGCACGCCCTGGGCCGGCAGCAGGAAGTTCAGGATGGAGAAGATCGACTTCTTGATCTCGCCGGCATAGGAGGTGCCGCCGATCAGCACCAGCCGCTTCTTGAAATTGATGACGACGAACACGTCCGACCGCGTCCCGTCCCGCTCCGGCACGGCCCGGAAATCGGGCGCCTGGAGCACGGTGAAGGCAGGTTCGAACGACATCCGGTCCTTCAGCGCCGGGCGGATGAACATGTTCTGGGCGAACAGATTGTGCCAGGCATGCTGGGTCACGATGCGCACCGGCAGGCGGTAGGCGGCATCGGCGCCGGCATGAAGATCCTGGACGAACACTTCCCGGTCCTGCAGGAAGGCGGTGACGCGGGCATGCAGCCGGTCGAACGCATCCTCGGTGAAGGGCTTGTTGGGGCCCCACCAGATGTCGGCCTCCGTCGTCTCTTCCCGCACCGTGAACTTGTCGTTGGGCGAACGCCCCGTATGCTGGCCGGTGATGGCGACCAGCGCGCCATCCTTGGACAGCTTTACCTCGCCGCGCTTCAGCGCCTGTTCATAGAGCGTGCCGACGCTGAGGTTCCAGTGTGCGGCCTTCAAATTGGTCAGGCCCAGATAATCCAGACCGAAGCTGCTGATGACGGGACCGGTATGTTCCACGTTGGTGTTTCCCTCTCCAGTGTCAAACGGCCGCCCCGCATGCCCGGGAAGCTTTCATGTAATGCCGGCAAGGGGCACTACAAGGCTTTTTATGTAACGGCTTTTGTACACTTACCGTTCTCATGCGGACCTGACAACCCCCATGGCGGCGGTACCCCCAAGGGCGCCCGGCATGCCAGTCAGCCGGGCGCCACGTAAACCCGCATCATCACGGCGGAAGGCAGGAATATCGCCGTGGCGATGCCCAGGACGGCCAGGATCAATCCGGTGACAAATGGCAATGCGCCCCGCAGCTGCGATGGCACAAGATGGCCCAGCACCGGGACCAGCAGCCCCAGCAGCAGAGCCAGCGGCGCGAAGTAACGCCCCTGCACGCCCCCCACCTGGCCCGCCCCCACGGCGGTGAAGGTCAGATACTGCAACAGGAAGATAGCGACCACGGTGCCCAGCAGGCCCAGCGCCACCCCCGTCTTCACCCGTATGGAAGGAAGGTTGCCCGGTGCCAACGCCGTCAGCGCCAGCAGCAGACCGAAGCCCCAGAGATAGGCGGGATAGAGCGCTTCCGGCAGGACGACGTTGACCTGGCCCCAGCCGATCCAGCCCAGCATGGCCACCGTGAAAGGCCAGAGCCAGTCACGCAGCGTGGCAACCATGGCGACGGGAAAATCCAGCGGATGGGCCGCCACATGGGCCAGCTGCCCCCGCAGATCGGGCACCACGTCGCCATGCACCTGCATCACCTGCACATACAGCACGGCATGCAACGCCCAGCCCCCGGTCAGCAGCAGCACCGGCGGCAGAGCCAGCCAGCCCGGCACCCGCCCGATGCGCCCCGGCATGACGAACAGCAACGGCAACAACAGGGCCAGGTTGGCCGGCCTGGACATGGAGATCAGCAGAGTGATCAGCGCCAAGCCCAGGAACTCCGCCCCGGTCGCCTTGCGCCCGCCCGCGATGGCGCGCGACAGCAGGGCGGCATAGAGCGCACCCAGGGCGATGAACAGCCCATCCTGCGAACAGGCGGCATACTGGGCCAGGCACATGGGCCATAGCGCCACAGCCGCCATGGGGGCACGGCCGAAGGCGGCCAGCCGCAGGGCAAGGGCCACCAGCCCCACGGCGCACAGGATATTGACGAAGCGCGCCAGCCGGATGCTGGCTTCCACTGGCAGCTCCAGCTGCTTGCCCAGCCACAGGCCGGCCATGGTGGGCAGATACAGGGTGGGCGGATAGATCGCCGTATTGGGGATATGGACGAAGCGGGTCCCCCCCGCCCAGGGGACGGTCGCCGCCTCCGCCATCCGGTCGGCCCCCACCCGCTTCCCAGGCTCCGACAGGACGGGCCAGTAACGCGACAGCAGGGTCAGAAGCCCGCTATCGATCAGCCCGCCGGACGAGCCATCGGCATCGCGCGCACCGAACACCTGCCCTTGCAGGACGGTTTCGGCCCGCATGACATGGTTGGTTTCATCGACGTTGAAATAGGGCGGCATCACCCAGGCCATCAACGACGCCACCGGCAAGGCCAGCAGCAGAAACAGCAATACCGCGATATTCCTCGGCATCCGACCCCGGCGCACCCGTTAACGGCCCCCTGTGTACCCTACGGGGCCGGCCGGGACAAACGGGAAGGGGCCTGTCACTGAATTGTCAGACCGGATGCGCCCCCGCCGCTGTTGCCAGTTCCAGCGCCTTGGCCAGCGCCTCGTCGGCCCCGGTCGCGATATCGGGCGTCACGCCCTGGCCTTCCCATCCCCAATCCGTCTCCGGATCATACGTGCGGCCCACGGGGATGAACGCGGCAAAACGGCTGCCGATCGCCTCCACCCCGCCGAAATGACCGGCGCCATAGGTCTTCTCGCCCACCAGGGTGGCGCGCCGGGTACGCTTGAAGGACAGGGCCAGATGTTCGGCAGCCGACGCGCTGCGCCGCGAGGTCAGGTAATAGACCGGCACCGATTGCAGCCGCGTCTCCCCCTTGTCGGGCGTCACGGTATGGTCGCGACGGATGATGGTGGCCGGCGCCTCGCGCGCCAGCAGCGACGGCGCATCGGGGGCGCCATTGGCGAAGGCCGAGGCACGAGTATCCATCCGCACCAGCACCGTGGGTTGGGCATAGAGCAAAGGCAGGATGGCATCCATCTCCGCCAGCCCTCCCCCGCGATGGGGACGGGCATCGATGATCACTGCCTTGGCCGTGTCGGCATTGTCCAAGAGGAAGCGGCGGGCCTGTTCCACCATCTTGGCCTCCCCGAAAAAGCCGTTGAAGCGCAGATAGGCGACATCGCCGATCATTCTGGTTTCTTCCAGCCCCGGCGGGCCACTGGCTTTGGTGCTGGCCGGCATGTCGGCGGGCTGTGGCCGGGGGGTGCGGGTACGGAACGCCGCCTCCGGTGCCAGACGCAGATGCCCATCGGCGCTGACCGCCTGCAGGTCGGCCGTCACCTTTTCCCCGAACGCGGTAGGATCAGTGAGGGTCGCATAGGCGTCGGCTTCAGCCTTCGCGCGCAGCATCGCGGCATACCGGGCACCGACATCGGGGAAGACGAAGTTCTGTTCCAGGCTGTCGGCCAGGGCACGCAGCACTGTCCGCCGTTCCGTTGCCTCCAGCAGGGCCTCCGCCGGCAGTTGGGCCAGGGCGGGAACGGCCAGACTGGCCAGGGCAACGGCGATGAAATGGCGGCGGTGCATAGCGTCTCTCTCCGCATCCGATTAGATGGCGATGCCAAAGCACCCATCGTGCCAGCCAGAGAATTCAGTGATTTCAACGCACTGGATTTCCTGTGGAAGCTGTTTGGCTGTCCGGTGGTGGACAGTGCCGTCCGGAAACGGACAGTTCATGTCCGCCGCGCCGCCCCTACCAGCCGCACCAGTTCCGCCCGCGCCATGTCCGCATCGCGCACGCAGCGGCCGAAATCCAGCCGAGCCGACATCTTCTCGCCCGCCAGCAGGTCGCAACCGTCGGGATCGATGCCGGTCAGGCGCCACTCCCCCGCCGGCTGCCCCAGCAGTCTGGTGGCATAGAGCGAGACGGCATCGGCATGATCCTGGTTCATGTGGTCAATGATGTCACCCTGCCGGGCGGCCAGTTCCGTCCAGTCGGCGCCATCCAGGCGCAACGCATCCGCTGCCAGCCCGTGGATGCGCCCGAATCCCGCAACCAGATGCCCGCGCAGCAACTCCACCCGCCACAGTGCGAAGTCACGGAAGCCGGCATAGGTGGCGGCCGACGGATGGCGGGCGATGAAACGGTGGCGCAGGCCGGGATCATCGTCGCGCACCGCCCGCCCCTGCACCGACAGGCGCGGCCCGGTCAGCCGGTCAGCATGGCCGCCCGTGCTGTCGAACAGCAGGCCGCAGCGCGGATCGGCCTCCAGATTCTTGGTATGTTCGGCCAGGGCGGAGATCAGCAGCAGCGGGCTGCTGTCCGGGGCAAAGGCGGTCAGGACCAGGGACGGGGAAGGCCAGCCTTCGCCCTCGCTGCCCGGTCGCGCCAAGGTGGCCAATGTGGCCTGCGCACAAGCCCGCATCAGCCGGCGTGCCTCCACCCCGATATCATCCGTCATGGAACACCCCCTCCGCCCTGGTCCTGGCGAGGGTGAGCGATTCCGGCTGGATTGGAAAGGCGCTGTATCAACCGATCTGTTTGCGCATGGGCACAAAAGGGATGACGCTGCCATCGGCCAGATGTTCGTCATGGGTGCCGGTGGCAACGAAACCCATGGCCTTGTAGAGCGGCACACCGGGCAGGGTGGCCATCAGCTCCAGGCTGGTGAATCCTTCGGCAAGCGCGGCCCGCTCGGCCGCGCGCATCATCAGGCTGGCAATGCCGCGCCGGGCGAAGGCCGGATCGACGAAGAAGGCGCGGATCTTGGCGGCGTCGGTGGCGGGGTCCAGCAGGTCGGCCGAGCGGCCCGCCGCCTGGTCACCACCGAACAGGGTGCGACGCCGGCTCCAGCCGCCGCAGGCGGCATATTGGTCGCCCACCAGCACCGCGAAATAGGTGCCGTCGGCGATCAGTGTGCCGTCGATGCCGAAAATGGCCTTCAGCGCGGCGTCGATCTGGCCTTGGCTGTAATAGTCCCGGCTGAGATCACGCACCGACCGTTCCAGCAGCGCCTCCAGCGCCGGCCGGTCGGCCGCGATGGCCAGGCGCAGGATCGGTTCGTCCGACATGCTACTGCCGCATCCCCTTCACATCCTCGACGGTGACCGCGTCCTTATAATCGTTGCCGAAATGGCTGCGCACATAATTCACCACCGCGGCCACCTGTTCATCGGACAGGTAATGGAAGGACGGCATGGCCTTCTGGCCATTGACCACCATGTGGATCGGATAGGTCCCGGCCTCCAGGTTGGGATTGGCGGCCAGGGCCGGATAGGAACCGGCCCCCGTCGCTCCCTTGCCGTCGGGCATGTGACAGCCCTGGCAGATGGCGTGGTACAGCTGCTCCCCATTCTTGTACGGGAAGGAACGGGCATCGGCGAAATCGCTGGTCTGGGCGTCCGTCCGCTGGGCGGCGGCGGGAAGGGCGGGCGCCAGCAGGGTCAGCGACAGGGCAGCGGCAAGGATGCGGTTGTGCATCAGGTCTCTCCCGAAGAATGGCCGGCGACCGCCGGCCCGGCGCTCGTGCGCCGTGAGCCAAGCCGCCGGATGGCGGCGCCCGGCGACTGAGGGAACAAACTATTTCGCGGTGATGCGCGCATGCAGGCGGGTGATGGCATCCAGCGAGGATTGCACCGCCCCTTCCTGCCAGGCAGGCAGGTAGGAGACATGCTCGCCCGCCAGCAGGATGCGCCCGTCGATCTGGCACATGTTCTTGTAATGCTCGGCCCGCTTGGCCTCCGTCCAGGCGCCGAAACAGCCCAGCGTCCAGGGCACGCGGTGCCAGGCCACGGCCACGCCGTTGTCGAACTCCTTCAGATATTGAGGATGGATCTGCGCGCCGAACTCCACGCATTTCCTGACCCGCTCCTCCGGCGCCATGGAGGCGAATTCATAGGCGAAGGGACCCCAGGGATAGGCGCCCAGCAGCACGCCCTTGCCCTTGGACCCATATTGGGTGCTGGGATAGGAGATCACGGAGATGGGCAGGTCGGTATAGGTGATGCCGCCATAGATCTCCTCGTCCTGTTCCCAGAAGCGGCGCTTGAACTGCAGCCCCACCTTGAACGCCGCCTCATAGGGTAGGGCGTTGATGGCGGCATCCATGTCGGCCGACACGTTCTTCTTGATCTGCGACAGGATGGAGGCGGGGATGGTGCACAGGCACCAGTCGGCCCTGGCCGTCTTCGGCGTGCCGCCGGACTTTGCATCGACATAGGTGACGGTGACGCCGCCCGTATCCTGGGCAATCTCCGTGACCTTGGCGTTGTAGGTGATCTTGTCCTTCACCTTGGCCGCCAGCGCCATGGGGCCGGCATCCATGCCGCCTTCCGGCTGGAACAGAGCCGTCTGGAATTCATAGCCGGACCCGGTGCCGATGGCCCGCCACAGGCCCGACTGCAAAAGCTGGGAGAACTCAATGGGCTTGGAGAAGACCGGCTCGCCAGACAGGCCGCCGCCGGGGTCTTTCTCGAACCCGCGCCGGTTGGACGTGTCGGCATTGGCCTTGTAGGCGTAATTCTCGTCCAGGGCACCCCAGTCCTGCATCGCCGCCAGCAGCTTTTCCTGGTCTTCCTTGCTGACATAGGCGTCAAGGCCACCCTTGTGCCCCAGCTTGGCCAGCAATTCGGCGACATGCCCATTGAAATCGGCCAGGACGTGCCGATAGCGCTGCGGCTCGCCGCCGAAAGCGTCTTTGGAATGGACATAAGCATTGTAATTGATCTGGAAGAACGGCTCCAGCTTCACGCCCAGCTCGTGATAGTAATGCATCACGCCGCGATGATGATAGGGAACGCGCCAGGGACCAGGATTCAGGTAATGACCCTTGTCGAACCCCACCTTCTGGGTGAAACCGCCCAGTTCGGTATAGGTGTCGCCGCCGCGCAGCGTCCAGGCGCGCCCGCCGGCCTTTTCCCGATATTCCAGCACCTGCACCTTGTAACCGGCCTTGCCCAGTTCATAGGCCGCCACCAGGCCGGCCCAGCCGGCACCCAGGATCAGTACCGAGGTACCCTTGGGCGCACCGGACAAGGCGGGGGGGCCCTTGAACTCGCTTTCGGCCGCGTAACCCAGCGAGGTCGCCGCCTGATACATGACGGAACTGCCGGCGGCCGTACCGATCATGGCCAGCAATTCACGCCGCGTCATGCGGCCTCTGGGGGGCATGGTATTCGTTGAAACCATCATCGCCTCGAAAGGGGTAGCAGTACAGCGGTATCCGGGTTTCCGGACACTGCTCCGGCGGCGATTGCCGCCGCGCCGCGCGTGCGGCGTGAAGTCAAGCCGCGGATGCGGCGCCGGCGCCTGAGGAACTGAAAGCTAGAACAGGCTCTCGCAAGCACCGCCCCCGGTGCGGCCGGGGGCGGTGTGAGTCGAGATGACAGGGATATCTGCAAGGCCGGGAGCGGGAGGATGGGCCCGCCGCCCCCGGCGCACGCTTTGAACGCTTAGAACTTCACGCTCAGGCGGACATAATAGGTGCCGCCATTGTACCCCATGGGCGAAGTGTCGGGATAAACCTGACCCACGGCGTACCCACCGCCCGCCAAGGCATCCACCTTGTCGGGGTAATTGTCGAACATGTTCTGCACACCGACGGCCAGCCCGATATTCTCGTAGAAGTCGTACGAGACTTCGGCGTCGAATAGCCATTCCGACCCGAAGGTCTTGGCGTAATTGGCCGTGTCGGTGAACTTGTCATAGTAGCTGGCGCGACCCATGATCGAGAAGGCATCCAGGGAATACACGACAGTGAAGTTGCCGCGGATTTCCGGCAACTGCTTCTCCAGGTCGGCCACCCGGGTGTCGTCGATGACGGCGGCGTTGCGGCTGATCACCTTCGTCTTGTTGTAATTGACGGCGGCGGTCAGATCGACCTTGCCCTCGCCCACCGGGACGGTGGTGTTGGCCACGAAGTCAACACCCTGGGTACGGGTGTCGAAGGCGTTGGTGAAGTAGTTGACAGCACCCAGCGTATTGGCGCCCGGAACGCCCAGGGCCGCGAGAGCCAGCCTGTCAGCCGCTGTCGGGTTGAAGTCACCCGACAAGGCGATGCGATCCTTCACCTTGATGTTGTAGTAATCGATGGTGACATTGATATCGGCCAGATCGGCGACGATACCGCCGGCGAAGTTCGTGCTCTTTTCTTCCGACAGCGGCTGGGCCCCGAAATACTGGGCCACGACGCTGGAGGCCGGATAGGTGCCGCGAGCGACCGGGCTGGAGCTGCCGGCCGGGAAGAATGTCTGCACGGACGAGGTCTGCGACTGGCCCGGCGTCGGCGCACGGAAGCCGGTATTGACCGAACCGCGGACGGCGAAGGCATCGGTGAAGTCATACCGGCCGCTGACCTTCCAGTTGAAGGTCGACCCGAAATAGTCGAAATCCTCGTACCGGGCGGCCACACCCACCGTGAACTGCTCGGTGATGGAACCTTCGGTGTCGAGATAGAAGGCGATGTTGTCGCGCTTGAACTCGCCCGAATCCTCCGGACGGAAGCCCGGATAGCCGTTGGAGCCGATCGGCAGGGCCGCCGGCAGGCCGGTGCGGAAGTCGATGAAGGAGGCGTAGGGGCCAACCGTGTAGGACGCGGTGTCGCCGGGGCCGATCTCATACAGCTCGCGACGGAACTCGGTACCCACGGCGACGTTCAGCGGCGTGGCCCAGCCCAGTTCGACCGGATAGGAGAGATCGACGTTGAGATTCTCTTCCTCCTGCACCAGACGACCGACATAGAACTCGGTCGGGCTCGCCGGACCCAGCGAGGGGTTGACGGTATTCTTCAGCTCGTAATCAATCTGGCTGCGGCCGAAGGAGCCGCCGATGCTGTAGATCAGGCCGCTTTCCAGCTCATGCTTGAAGCCACCGACGATGGAGGCGTCCTTCACATCGCCATAGAAGCGCGGGGTGAAGCCGGTGGGGAACCATTCGGCGAAACGGAAGCCGTTCGGATCGCCCGGAACCGGCAGGGTCGGGCCGTTCACGGCATGATCCAGCGTCGGCGGACGATAATAGAAGGAACCGTTGGCCTTGCTGGCGCCGTAGTTACCAAACAGATAGATCGAGGCGGTGTCGGTCAGGTCGATGCCGGAATTGACGAAGACGCGCGTGGATTCGCTGTCCGGGTCGCCCCAGTTCATGGCCAGATCGGTCTTGGCGGCCGGCGCGCGCGGGTCCTGGACACCGCGGTTGGTCGGGTCGCCCTGGCCATATTCGGCCGACAGGTTGAAGAAGCCGTTGGGACCCAGCGGCAGACCGACATTGGCGGCGAACTTGGCATTGTCGCCGTCGCCCTCATAGGTGGAGCCATACTGGATGGTGGCGGAGCCGCCTTCGGACGCATCCTTCAGCTGAAAATTCATCACGCCGGCGATGGCGTCGGAACCGTACTGGGCGGCCGCACCGTCGCGCAGCACTTCCACCTGCTTGATGGCGATGGTGGGGATCTGCGACAGGTCGGGCGCCTGGGCGCCGGCGGCCAGCGCACCGCCCGACAGCTGCACCAGGGCCGAGCGATGGCGGCGCTTGCCATTGACCAGGATCAGGGTCTGATCAGGCGGCAGGCCGCGCAGCGTGGGCGGACGCACGAAGGTCGAACCGTCGGAAATGCCATTGCGGCTGACATTGAAGGACGGCACCAGGGTCCGCAGGATGTCGTTGGTGTCGGTGAAGGCCTGCTTTTCCAGGTCGCCCGCACCCAGAACGTCGATGGGCGCCAAGCTTTCGGTCGCGGTACGGTTGGCGACGCGCGTACCGGTAACAATGATCTCCTCGATCTCAAGTCCCTGCGCCGCAGCGGGGGCGGCGAAGCCAAGCGGGATAAGGCTGGTCGTGCACAGGATGCCGAAGGCGGCCTTGCGCGCGATGGCGCGGGCGGCCGGCTTGCTGTTATTTACCTTCATGAGAAGTCCCCTGTTCAACTCGGTTGTTGGTTCCTTCCTCCTCGGTTGCGTTTCTTCCCATGTGACGGCCCCGTTTGCCGGGGCGCTTCATCGAGGTCCGGTCCCGCGCCGATTTTCCGGTCGCGGCCCTCCGGCCCCTGTTCCCCCATCCGGCCCTACCCGTGGACCATCGGGGGTTCGTTCAAAACCGAAAGGGCCGGCCGCTGGCTTTCCCGTGCCATCGGCCGGCCCTGCCGGTCATTTCTTGGCCTTGGCGGCCACCACTTCGATCTCCACCAGCATGCCGGGCACAACCAGACTGGAGATCTGCACCGTGGAGCGGGCCGGTTTGTTCGGCTGCTCCGGGGTGCCGAAGAACTTGGTATAGCCGGCCATCATGCCGGCAAAGTCCATCTTGCCTTCCTTGGCCGGATCGCCGACCAGATAGACATGCATGAGGACGACATCGCCCATGGTCAGGCCCTGGGCCTTCAGCGTCTCCTGGATGCGGGTCAGGACGTTGACTGTCTGGGTTTCGGTATCACCGAACACCTCGGTGCTGCCGGCGGGCGCGTCCTTGTTGACGGCCGGCGGCGTGCTGCCCGAAAGGAAGAACAGGTCCGATCCGGCGGGCACCTGCACCGCGGCGGAGATGGGGAAGTTTGGCACGTCCGTGCGCTTGATCTCCCGCGCCTCTTCCTTGCCGCAGGCCGTCAGCGCCGCCGCGAGGACCAGGAGACCACCCAACCGCTTCAACATTCTTCCTCCGTTATTTGGTGAATCCCTGCGCGGGCCCGTCATCCACGAACCGGCAGGGCAGCGGGATGAACCAGCCAGACCTTGCGGCCTTCATCCCAGGAGACGCCGGACAGAAGCTCCGGCGCGTTGACGCAGGCGGGGCGGTCCGGCTGCCGGACCTGACGATCCGCCATCCGTGCCTTCGCGGCAAGGGCGGGCGATGCCTTCACCACCCTGACGACGTTCCTGACGGCGACCCTTACGGCATTTTTGGCCATGTCCACCCTGCGCCTGTACCGGACGGTGACACGCAAAGGCCTCCCATGGCCATCGCGCCGCCGCCCATCCCCCTGATACGAAACAGGGTTTCAGCAACAACCGTGCCACGGCCGGGCGTGTGCGAAACCAAGGGTACCGTATGGGAAACAGCCGCGATGACTGCCCAACAAATATGCATCCTGCTATCTAAGAAGAATATGTGACGTATTTTAAGGCAAAGATGCCTTTGAAAAGGTCAGTTTGGTTAATTCTTTATTAAGCAACGCAAGAATAGTGCCGTTTTTCACGGCAAAGCGTGTCGCAATACCGACTTTCGTCGCGGGTGCTTAATAATCTCCCGCCGCTCGATGTCAACCCTCCCGTTCGGCCACCAGCAGGCCCGGCTGGCTTTCGGCCCGGCGCCAATGCCGGCGGCCCGGCACTTCCTGCGCCACGAAGACATAGCCTTCGGCGGCCAGTTGTTCCGGGCGCATGGGATGGTGGTGACGATCATCCAGGAAAATCTCCTCCACGCCCTGTGCCGCCTGGCGGCGCACGGACAGGATCAGATGGTGACCACCATTGCCGGGCAGGCGCACGATGGTGGCGCGCAGGGCTGCCCGTGGATAGCCGCGGCGCAGCAGGCGGGAGATCGTGGTCATCACCACATCGTCGCAATCGCCCGACCAACCGCGGCCGGGTGTGCCCAGCACCTCCCACTTGTCCTCGAGGTCCTCGCGAAAGACCAGGTCGGAAACCACCTGCCGGTGGACCATAATGGCCATGCCCAGTGTGGAGCGGCCGGCATCCACCCGATCCATACCCACCGGCGTGCCCACCTTGCCGCCCAGGCTGACGGCACAACCGGGATCGCGGTTGCCATAGGTTTGGCAATAGGTGCGGTACTGCGACAGCGGCTCCATATCCCCATCCCAGGCCAGGGCGAGGGCAGGCGCATTGGCGGTCAGCACGGCGGACAACAGCATCAGCAAAGCCAGGAAGGGGGACAGACGCCGCAATCTGCCCAAGGTAATAGACTGAAAGGCAGAGAGAATATATTGGCAATAAACAGAAATTAAGATATTGATAACCAATATCCAGGCTGCGAAACGCTGGATCAGCAGGTAGTTATGGACATTGTTGCAGCGCAAAATGCCCTTATCTGCACCGCAATATAGGAATTGCGGTGACCTATACAAAAGACATGCAGCCATGATTGATCGCTTATTGGCGTTTCCTCTAACATACTAACTTATGTGAGATGGAATTATTCGCCACCTGAAAATTGCGACTGTGACAAGAAATCTGGGCACAATCGCTGAAAAGCGGCTTTCCGGAGTTCCGTCAGGTTCAATCTGAGCCGCTTCTCTCACCTGAACCAGACGGCCACCACCTGCCCGACCCTGGGCATAAAAAAAGACGCGCCAGCCCGTTGCCGACATCGCTGCCGGGCGGGATGACGCGTCCAGTGGGTAGGTTTGGGTGTGAGATGATCGGGCGGGGGTCGGACTTGCCCGCCCGGCAGTAAGGTGGCCGAACGAAGACCACCTGGAACCGCCGATCCCGGGAGAGGGCGCGGCGGGTTCTCTCGTCAGGCACGGCTGCGCCAGCCAGGCGCTTCCGCGTCCAGGATCTTTTCAAGCTGCAGGACCCGGTCCTCCAGCTTTGCCGCACGGCCGGACAGTTCGGCCGCGGCCCCGTCGGACAAGCCGCCCACGCGCATGGCCCGCATGTGGGTCAGGTTCTTCATGACGATGTGCACGATGGGGATCATCAGGGCGACGACGGGGATGAGGAAGGGGCTGTTGAACATCTTCTGCGCCTCAAAGGGGGGCCGATGGTTCAGAAGGAAGGGCGTTCCAGGTCACGGAACTGCCGGTTCAGACCGAATTCGGGGCTGGTGACATAGCGTTCGATGCTGGCCACCCGCCGGTCGATATCGTCCAACGCCCGGAACCGCCGGCGCAAATCAACGTCGCTTTCCGCCACCTGGATGTCGATCTCATGCCAGCGCCGCACATTCTTGGCGATGATCGCCACGATGGGGATGCACAAGGCCAGG
The DNA here is from genome assembly GCF_058793615.1 of Niveispirillum sp. GW835-FHT14G11. NCBI lineage: Bacteria > Pseudomonadati > Pseudomonadota > Alphaproteobacteria > Rhodospirillales > Azospirillaceae > Niveispirillum > Niveispirillum sp. GW835-FHT14G11. Next base: position 207,440 of record NZ_JBXAFZ010000009.1, on the reverse strand, counting down.
ACGGGGATCATGAAAGGGCTCATGTCGTCACCTGTCGAGGGAGAAGAAGGGGCGGAACCGCCTTACTTCTTCTCCAGGTCACGGAACTGCCGGTGCAGGTCGTACTCGCGGGATGCGACGAACCCCTCCAGCTTGGCGATGTCGCGGTCCAGGTCGCGGAACTTGCCGCGCAGGCCGGACAGGGTCTGATCGGGCTTCGTGGCGACAGACTGCCAGAACACCTCCTCCTCCCTTGTCTGATAGAGACCGGCGGGCCGTTCCTTCAGTAGCCACCACAGGATCAGGTAGCCGAAAAAGGCGACCGGCGGAAAGAAGAAGAAGCCGATGATGAAGCCGACACGCACGATCCAGGTGTCGATATTGGCATATTCGGCGATGCCGCCGCACACACCGGCAATCTTGCTATCCGTACGGCTGCGCCACAGCCGGTAGGGCGTGGAAGCGTGGTGATCGGCCATGGCCTCATCCTCCGCGTGGCTCCGGTGGGTGCCGGGCCCGTCCTGATGGACAGGGCCCCAGTCGGCCCGCTGCCGGCGGCGGCTGCGGCCCTTGCCACAGAAGGTCTCCGACCCCAGCCCGAAATAGTCAGCCCAGCTCTGGTCCGGGCGCTTGCCGAAATATTCCTGTTCCCAGTTGCGGCCGGGACCGGGCCCCCGGCCCGACCGCGACCGGTAATGGTCGCGACCGGGGAAGGGCGGCGGCGTGCCGGGTCCATTACGGTCCTTCATGCTTTCGCCCTCCAACCGGGGGCCTCCGCGTCCAGGATCTTCTCCAGCTGGCGGATGCGGTCTTCCATCTTGTTGGCAGAGTGCCACAGGTCGGACAGCATCTGCTCGTCATCCGAAGACAGCGTCTTGGCGATGCGCCAGCGGGTGACATAGTGGAAGATGATCCAGACGGGCGCCACGATCACCATGAAGATGACGGCGACGACGAATACTCCTTCAGGCATTGTTGCCCCCTTTTCCCAAGGCCCAGCCCATGGCGGCCCCCCCTGCATCCCTACAGCTGAGGGGCCCCCGGTCGGGGGTTAACCCTGCTGCTGATCCTTGCCCGCCAGCCTGGCCTTGAGCGCTGCCAGTTCCGTCTCCACCTTGGATTCGGCTTCCAGTTCAGCGATCTCGTCCTCCAGGCTTTTGGCGCGGCCCATACCCAGCACTTCCGACTTCCCCTCCAGCACGTCGAGATTACGCTCAACCTGCTCGAAACGGGAGAAGGCATCGGTGATGCGTTCGTCGTAAAGCTGCGTGCGGACCTTCAACCGGTTGGTGGCGGTTTTATGCCGCGCAATCAAGGTCTTTTCGCGGGTCTTGGCATCGGCCAGCTTCAGCTGGAGCGCGCCGATATCCTCGTTGGTCTTGGCCAGCGCGCTGTCCAGACGACCCAGTTCGGTCGCCATCTGTTCGGCAGCCTCGGCCAGCTTGGCCTTGGCGACCAGCGCACCCTTGGCCAGGTCCTCGCGATCCTTGGACAGGGCGAACTCGGCCTTGCGCTGCCAATCCTCCGACTCGCGGCGGATTTCGGCGAGGCGACGCTCGATCTCCTTCTTCTCCGCAACGGTCTTGACGGCGGAGGAGCGGACCTCGACCAGCGTGTCTTCCATCTCCTGGATGATCAGGCGGACCAGCTTCTCAGGGTCCTCAGCGCGATCCAGGATGGCGTTGATGTTCGAATTGACGATGTCGCCGAGGCGGGAAAAAATGCCCATGTCGGGGTCTCCTTCAGGCAAGGGCAATGAAAAGGTTGCTCAAACCGGTGGCCACCGCAAGGATGATCCAGGCTTCCACCGGCACGGCCCGGAAATCCTCATAGAGGTCCCGGAACATGCCGCCCGCGGGCCGGGCGAAGAACCCGTCGGCAGGCTTGGTATAGCCGGTCGCCGGCTGATCGGACATCCCATTGTCAAAGGTGAAGTCGGTCATGGCTGGCTTCCTTGCGATCTCGTTGTTTCCCCGGTGTCTGAAAACAGTAACAGCAAAGGGTGTGCCAAGTGGTGGTAGCGACCCATGTTTCATTGAATATCAATGACTTGGCTTAAATCGTCGTTTCAGACCCGGATCGGCACCTTCTGACCGCCGACCACTCGTTGGCGATTTTCACCACTCCCTCGCCAATCCACCCACTTTTCGCTATCATCCCGCCGGATATCGCAAAGAAGGACGCGTACCGGCCCATGTCGCCCGCCTCACCCCCATCGCTGATCGGTCAGGCCCCTTCCTTCCTGGGGCTGATGGAGCATGTGTCACAAGCCGCCCCGCTGAACCGCCCCACTCTGGTGATCGGGGAGCGTGGCACGGGCAAGGAACTGGTAGCCGCCCGCCTGCATTATCTGTCGCCGCGCTGGGACAAGCCCTTCGTGAAGCTGAACTGCGCAGCCCTGTCCGACACGCTGCTGGAGACCGAGCTGTTCGGACATGAGGCCGGGTCTTTCACCGGGGCGGCCAAGCGCCATGTCGGCCGATTCGAACTGGCCGATGGCGGCACCCTGTTCCTGGATGAGATCGCGACAGCCACCCAGCGTGTGCAGGAGAAGATCCTGCGCGTCATCGAATATGGGGAGTTCGAGCGGGTGGGCGGCAACACCACCATCCAGATCGATGTGCGCGTGGTGGGCGCCACCAATGCCGACCTGCCACGCCTGGCCGACCAGGGCAAGTTCCGCGCCGACCTTCTGGACCGGTTGTCCTTTGATGTGGTCACCATTCCGCCGATGCGCGCCCGGCCGGAGGATATCCCGATCCTGGCCGAGCATTTCGGCGTGGCCATGGCGCGTGAGCTGGGACGGCCGTTCTTTGGCGGCTTTTCCAGCGACGCGATGCAGCAGATGCTGGCCTATGACTGGCCCGGCAATGTGCGCGAGCTGAAGAATGTCGTGGAACGCGCCGTCTATCGCACCGCCGACCCGGAAAGCCCCATCACCGACATTCATTTCGACCCATTCCAGTCACCCTGGCGGCCCAAGCAGATGGCGATCTATGACGAGGCCTCGCCGGCCCCCATCGTGGTGACGGTGCCGCCACCTGCCGCGGCCACCGCCTCGGCGCCAGCGGCCGAGCCATCCGGCCCCACCCTGCCCGAGGGACCCTGCGACTTCCTGGGGCTGGTGTCGGATTTCGAGAAGGCGCTGCTACGCGCCGCCCTGGAGCGCAACCAGTTCCACCAGAAGCGGGCCGCGTCGGAACTGGGCCTGAACTATCACCAGTTCCGCGGATATCTGCGCAAATATGAGCTGCTGGAACGCCGCCATGGCCCGCGCGGGGCGGACGATGCGGAGGATGCAGAGGAAGCCTGATGCCACCCAAAGCCTATAAAAGCGTGGAGGCATTCCTGGCCGACCTGCCGGCGGACGCGCTGGCCGTGGCCGAAGGGCTACGCGCCCTGATCAAGGCCGTCCATCCGGGACTGGTGGAACAGGTGAAATGGAACGCGCCCAGCTTCTCCCTGGATGGCACCGACCTGATCACCCTGGGCCTGGAGCGTGACGGGTCCATCCGCCTGGTCCTGCATCACGGAGCCAAGGTGAAGGACAATGCCGGCTTCCGCTTCGACGACCCTTCAAGGCTGGCGCGCTGGCCCGCACCCGACCGTGGCGTGGTGATGGTGAAGGATACTGCTGCCCTGACCGTGATATCCGCCGGGCTGGGCGATCTGGTCACGCGCTGGGTGGCGACCGCTACCGCCTGATCACGCCGCCAGCGGTGCCACGGGCTTCGTGGCGCTGGGCACCTTCTATTTCACCAAATTCTACTGGGGTCCGCCAATTCTGGCACGGATGGGGTTGTAACCCTCATCGCCGCCGGCGCGGCGGCTTGGGCGTATCGATGCCCGAAGGTGCTGCCTCTTCCCGCTCCCGCCGGCGTTCCGGCCGGCCGCGGCGGCTGGCCCCTGCCCCCGATCCCCGCCCGCCCGGCATCTCCGATCCATCCTGATGCAGCAGGCGGAAGACCATGGAGCCGGTGATGGCATCGGCCTCGATCAGCCTGATCTTCACCCGCTCGCCCAGCCTGAACACCCGCCGGTGACGGCGACCCAGCAGGCAATGATGGATCTGGTCATGATCATAGAAATCGTCGGGCAGGGTGGACACGGGCACGATCCCATCCGCCCCCGTCTCATCCAGGGTCACGAACAGGCCGAAATTCGACACGCCGCTGATCTTGCCGCTGAAGGTGGCCCCCACCCGGTCGGACAGGTATGAGGCGACATAACGGTCGAGCGCATCGCGCTCCGCATCGGCCGCCCGGCGTTCGGTGCCGGAGATCTGTTCGCCGATACTATCCAGCCTGCCCATCTCCTCATCGCTCAGCCCACCATCACCCAGATGATAGGCGCGAACCAAGGCGCGATGGACGATCAGGTCGGCATAGCGGCGGATGGGGCTGGTGAAATGGGCATAGCGTTCCAGCGCCAGACCGAAATGGCCAAGATTGTCGGGCTGGTACACGGCCTGGGCCTGGGAGCGCAGGATGACGGTGCTGATCAACTCCGACTCCGGCGTATCCTTGGCCTTGTCCAGGATGTTGGTGAAGGCGGCGGGGCGCGGGACGCTGCCCTTGGCCAGATTGTAGCCCATGGTCTTCAGGAACTCGCGCAGCGGTTCCAGCTTGTCCAGCGCCGGCTCCGCATGCACGCGATAGAGCAGGGGCGTGTCGCGCGCCTCCAGCGCCTCGGCCGCCGCGACATTGGCGGCGATCATGAATTCCTCGATCAGGCGATGGCTGTCCAGCCGGGCGCGCACCCCGATCTCCGCCACCTTGCCATCCTCCCCGATCCGCACCTTGCGTTCGGGCAGGTCCAGTTCCAGCGTGCCGCGCCGGGAACGGGCATGGGCCAGCACCGCATAGGCACCATAGAGCGGGCGGATCACCGGGTCCAGCAGCGGGCCGGTCAGATCGTCGGGCGCGCCGTCGAACGCCTCCTGCACCTGTTCATAGGTCAGCCGGGCCGCCGACCGCATCAGGCCCCGCACGAACCGGTGGCGCTTCAGGCGGCCCGTCGCATCGATCCACATATGCACGGCCAGACAGGCGCGGTTGACGCCGGGCTTCAGGCTGCACAGCTCGTTCGACAGCGCTTCGGGCAGCATGGGCACGACGCGGTCAGGGAAATAGCAGCTATTGCCCCGGTCCAGGGCCGCCTTGTCCAACGGACTGCCCGGCGTGACATAGGCCGACACATCGGCGATGGCGACGATCAGGTGCCAACCGCCCGCATTGTCGGGGTTCGTGTCGGGCTCGGCAAAGACGGCATCGTCGAAATCGCGGGCATCGGCCCCGTCGATGGTGACCAGCGGGATATCGCGCAGGTCGGTACGGCCGGCCAGCGTCGGCTCCTGCGCCGCTTCAGCCTGCTCAATGGCGGCGGGTGGGAAATGCACGGGGATGCCATGCTGGTGGATGGCGATCAGGCTGATAGCCCTGGGCTGATCGATGCCGCCCAGCACCTCCACCACGCGGGCCTGTTTCAGGCCGTGGCGGGAGGAGGGCAGCACCTCCGCCACCACCAGATCGCCGGAGGCCGCATCCATGGCGTTCTGGGGCAGGATGACGAAATCCGCCTTGGCCCGCCGGTCAGCGGGGCGCAGGCGGCCGCCATCGGGACCCAGTTCATAGACGCCCACCAGCTGCGCGCTCTGGTCGCCGCCCAGCTTTTTGATGGTGCGGCCTTCATAGAAATCGTCGCGGATGCGGGCCAGGCGGGCCAGCGCGCGGTCACCCGCGGCCAGGGTCGGCTGGCCCCGGCGTTCCGGCTTCATCAGGATACGCGGCGGCTCCCGGTCCGGATCGGACCAGTTCAGCGGCCTTGCGATCACCTCCCCGTCCGTATCCACGCCGGTGACAATCACCACGGCCACGGGCGGCAGGCTGGCCGGCGGGGCCAGACGGCGGCGGCCCCCCTTCTCGATGTTCCCGTCATCCTCCAGGTCGCGCAGCAGTTCCTTCAACGCGATGCGGTCATCGCCACTGATATGGAAAGCCCGCGCAATCTCCCGCTTGCCTACCGGGTACGGGCTTTCCCGGATGAATTCCAGGACCTGTTCCTTAGTGGGGAAGGGTGCTTCTTTTTTGGGATTCTTCAAGGGGATGATGTCCGCGTGTGCAAGATGATCTGAAGGCAAAAAAATAGGCGAGACGCCGATCGGTTCCTTCAAGAGGAATCAGCGTTCGCCTATTCTATTCCGCGTGGTGTAACAGGGGGCGGATTGGCCACCCCCCGCCACAGCAGGAGCGAGAAGGATGCTTACTGAACCTAAGCAACCCCGTTCCGTAGAACTGGTATTCAAAGGCTTCGGCATCAGCCAGCACCTTGTGATCCGGTTCTAAGGGGAAGCCGGGGTGTTAGCGCGCCCCGGCAACCTTCCCAAATATAAGCGCAGCGGCCCGTTCTGGCAACGGATCGAATCGGCTACCCCGCCTCAGCTGTAGCGCTGTTCGGTCCAGGGATCGCCTTCATTGTGGTACCCGCGTTCTTCCCAGAATCCCGGCCGGTCATCGGCCACGAACTCGATGCGGTTCACCCATTTAGCCGATTTCCAGAAATAGAATTTCGGGATGATCACGCGCACCGGCCCGCCATGTTCAGTGGTGATCGGCTTGCCTTCCCAGCCGTGGGCCAGCAGAACGTCCGCATCATCGAACACCGACAGGGCCACATTGGTCGTGTAGCCGTCATAGGAATGGAAGAGGATGTGCTTCGCCTCGGGCAGCGGCTTCACCACCTCCAGGATATGTTTGGCAGACACGCCTTCCCAGTGATTGTCGTAGCGCGACCAAGCCGTGACGCAGTGGATGTCCGACACATCGGTAAAAGGTGGCTGGTTCTTGAACTGCGCCCAGCCCCAGGTGGTGGGGTTCTCCACCAGCCCGTCGATGGTCAGTTCCCATTGCGCAAGATCGATCTCCGGCTGGATGCCCAAATCCAGCACGGGCCAGTTCTTCACCTCCCGTTGACCCGGCGGCAGGCGGTCGGCGCGGGGGGCGGCCGCACCGGTCATCAGGCGGCCTTCCTCGGCCCATTTCTGCTTGGTCACCACAAGCTTGGCATTGGGCGGGTTCTCGGGCGTGTCGGCGGGGGCCATGATATCGGTCCGTTGGTCTCTTGGATTGCTTTGTCCCTTACATAGCGTGCGGGCGTGCCGGGGGCGAGGGGCGTTGATGACATGGACCAACACCCGTGGCATGACGCACCAGGATTGCTATGGTGGCGCTTGAGCATTGATCCGACAGCGCGTCCAGTGCGTTGGACGTTCTGCACCGTCACCGGAAGCCAGGCCCGACCGCCCATGCCCACCCGCCCCATCCGCCTTCTGCTGTCCAGCCTGCTGTTCACGCTGGCACTGCTATCCGCGCATCCAGCGTTCGCCCAGACCACCCCGCCGGCGGAACAGTCCAGCGCCGCCGAGGTCGATCAGTTGATCACCACGCTGGAGGACCCGGCCAAGCGCGACGCGCTGCTGGCGCAGCTGAAGGCGCTAAAGGCTGCGGATACGCCGGCGGAACCGGAAACCATGGGCAGCCGGGTGCTGGACACGCTGTCCGACCGCATCGACCTGTTCAGCCAGCAGGTGGCCGCCGCCAGCCGCGCCGTCATCGACACGCCGCGCGCGCTGCGCTGGTTGAACCAGCAGATGACCGACCCGGCCCGGCGCGATGCCTGGGGCCTGCTGGCCCTGCATCTGGCGCTGATCATCGGCGGCGGCTATGCCGCGCGCTTCTCCATGATCTGGCTGCTGTCGCGTCCGCGTCGGAGCCTGGGGGCCAGGGCGCCGGGCGGGCTGCTATCCAAGCTGGCGCTGCTGCTGGCCCGGCTGGTGCTGGACCTGCTGCCCATGGGGGCCTTCGCGCTGGTCGGTTTCGGCCTGCTGTCGGGGACGGACGCACCGCGCACGGTGCGGGTGGCCTCGCTGATCATCCTGAATGCCAGCCTGATCGTGCAGGGCGTGCTGGTGGCCAGCCGTGTGCTGCTGTCACCGCACACACCGGCGCTGCGGCTGGCCCGGCTGGGGGATGAGACGGCCCAGTACCTGCTGATCTGGATCCGCCGCATCACCATCATCGGCGTGTACGGTTATTTCATCGGGGAGGCGATGCGGGTGCTGGGTCTGCCCGCCACGCCGCATTCCGCCTGGCTGAAGCTGGTGGGGCTGCTGGTCACGGCCATGCTGATCGTGCTGGTCCTGCAGAACCGCGAGCCGGTGGCCCTGGCCCTGCGCGGCCGTCCGGAATCCAAGCCCGACGACCAGGACGAGGCGCTGCGCGCCGTCCTGTCCGGCGAGGCATCGGGGGATGAACCGCTTGTCCCGCCCGCCCCCACCACGGCCCAGGCCCGCCGCCACGCCGCCTTGTCGCTGGTGCGTCAACGGCTGGCCGATGTCTGGCACATCCTGGCCATCCTCTATCTGGGGGCCGTCTACCTGATCTGGGCGCTGGAGATCGCGGGCGGGTTCGACTTCGTGCTACGCGCCACCCTGGTCACCGGCGCCATCCTGATCGTCTCCCGCCTGCTGTCCGAAGCCCTGAACCAGCTGGTGGACCGGGGGCTGAAGGTGCCAGACGATGTCCGCTTGGCCTATCCGGGGCTGGAGGAGCGGGCCAACCGCTATCTCCCCGTCCTGCGCCGGATCGGCCAGGGGCTGCTGGGCATCTTCACCATCCTGCTGCTGTTGCAGGCCTGGGGGACCGACGCCCTGTCCTGGCTGGGGTCAGATCTGGGCCAGCGGGTGGCGTCCAGTTCCGTCACGATCGTGATCGTGCTGACCCTGGCGCTGGTAATCTGGGAAATGGTGAACGGCGCCATCCTGCGCTACCTGAATGCCACCGACGATCAGGGTATGCGGCTGCAGCGCAGTGCACGCATGCGCACGCTGCTGCCATTGATACGCAATGCGCTCACCATCCTGCTGGTTACCCTGGCGGGGCTGATCGTGCTGTCGGAATTCGGGGTCAATATCGCGCCACTGCTGGCCGGTGCCGGCGTCATCGGCCTGGCCGTGGGCTTCGGTGCCCAGACCCTGGTCAAGGACGTGATCACCGGCCTGTTCATGCTGATCGAGGATACGATCAGCGTGGGTGACGTCATCACCGTGGCTGGATTGTCAGGCGGGGTGGAGGCCATGTCGATCCGGTCCATCCGGCTGCGCGGCTATGACGGGGCGGTCCATACCATTCCCTTCAGCTCCGTGACCACGGTCACCAACAGCACGAAGGATTTCAGCTTCTATGTGCTGAACGTGACGGTCGATTACGCCGTGGATACCGACAGGGTGGTGGATGTGCTGAAGGAGGTGGGGGCGCAGATGCAGGCCGAGTCCGACTATGGCGCCAGCATCCTGGGACCGGTGGAGATCGCGGGCGTGGATGCGTTCCAGGACAGCGCCGTGCTGATCAAGGGCCGCATCAAGACCCGCGCCGGCCAGCAATGGGCCGTGGGTCGCGAGTTCAACCGCCGCATGAAGAAGCGCTTCGACGTCGAAGGCATCACCATTCCCTTCCCGCAGCAGGTGCTGCATATCAGTCCCGGCGCCTCGGCTGCCCCCCTGACGGGGGCGGTGGAGGGCGCCATCAAGACGGACGCATGATGATATCCATCCAGACGCTGGTCATCTTCCTGACCACCTGTTTCTTCCTGTCGGCCACGCCGGGCCCCAACATGCTGTCCGCCCTGTCGATGGGTATGCGCCACGGGCTGGTGGGGGCCGCCTGGGGCGGGATCGGCATGTGCCTGTCGCTGGGCCTGCTGGCGGGTTTGTCGGCCCTGGGCGTGGGCGTGCTGCTGAAGACGGCGCCAATGGCCTTCGCCATCTTCAAATGGGCCGGCGTGGCCTATCTCACCTGGCTGGGCATCCAGGCCTGGCGCGCGCCCATCCGCGAAGAGGGGGAAGCGGTGCGTGCCGCCGTGAAGGCCGGACCCGACCGGCGGGGACAGCTGGACCTGCTGGGCCAAGGGCTGCTGATCACGCTGTCCAACCCCAAGGCCCTGATCTTCATGGCCGCCTTCTTCCCGCAATTCATCGATCCCGGCCGGGCCATGGCGCCACAGCTGACCATCCTGGTGGTGGGCATGCTGGTGATCGAGTTCGGCTGGATCATGACCTATGCCGTGGGCGGCAAGGGGCTGGCCCTGCGCCTGACGGGGCCGGTGGCGCAAACCTGGTTGAACCGGATGACGGGCGGCCTGCTGATCGGGGCGGGGCTCCTGCTGGCAATGGCATCGCTTTAAGGGAAGCACCCTTCCCCGCCGCCCCAACACACGGCATAGTGGCCGCGAACGCCACGGAACGCCGCTCCCATGCTGCCACGCCCCTCCGCGCGCGCCGGATTGCTGATCCGGCTTCTGTTCCTGGTCCTGCCGCTGCACGCCGCGGCGGCGGAGCCGGAGCCCTGGGGTGATTTCCCGGTCCTGTCCTTCAACGATCTGACCGTGGCCGACGGGTTGCCGCACGACACGGTCAGCGCCGTGGCTCAGGACAAGGCCGGGCTGATCTGGATCGGCACTTTCGCCGGCCTTGCCCGCTATGACGGCTATCGCATGCGGCAATGGGAGAGCGATCCGGACCAGCCGGGCAGCCTGCCCGACACCTATGTCCGCGCCCTGCTGCCCTTGTCGGATGGCGGCATGCTGGTGGGCATGGGGGCGGCGGGTCTGGCCCGCTATGATCCCGGCACCGACCTTTTCCAGCGCCTGACCCCGCCCGATGCGCGCGGCACCCGCATCTATGCCCTGGCCCCGGCCCGCGACGCGGGCGGCGATGCCGCCTGGGTCGCCACCGATGACGGGTTGTTCTTGTGGCGCGCCGCCGACAATGCGATGCGACCCGTGCCGCTGCTGGATCGGGCGGGCCGGGCGTTGAACGACAAGCTGTTCAGCGTGATGGAGGATGGGGACGGCACCCTGTGGGTGGGCGGGGTCGGCGGCCTGATGCGCCGCGCGCCTGGCCAGAAGGTTTTTGCCCGCGTCACCCCTGACGGACCCGCCGGCCCCACCATTGCGGGGGAAATCTGGACCTTGCACCGCGACGGCAAGGGCCGCCTGTGGATCGGGTCCGGCGACAGCGGCGCCGCCTGGCTGGCGCCCGATGGCACCGCCCATGCCGTACCCGGCCTGACGGGACCGGACGGCATGGCCGGGCGGCGGACGATCCGCGCCGTGGGGGAAGTGCCGGGACGCGGCATCTGGTTCGCCTCCGATGGTGCCGGCCTGGTCATCCTGGACCCTGACAGCGGCCGGTTGCGCCATGTCCGCCACGACCCGGTCCTGCCCAGCAGTCTGAATGGCGACCGGCTGCGCGCCATGCTGATCGACAGCACGGGCAATGTCTGGCTGTCCAGCGACCAAGGGCTGGAACGATACGATCCCTATGCCGAACGGCTGCGGGTGGTGCCGGCCACACCGCTGTCACCCCTGGCCCTGAGCAATCCGGAGGTATTTTCGACCTTTGCCGACGAAAGGTCGCGCGTCTGGCTGGGCCTGGCCAATGGCGATGTCGATGTGCTGGACCTGCCGGCCCGACAGGTTCACCGCCTGCGCCTGCCGCCACCGCATAATGGCCGCGACGTGCGGTCGGTACAACCCCTGCCCGATGGCCGGATGCTGGCGGCTGGCCGTGGGGTGGTCGCCATCGATCCCGACAACCTGGCCATCACCCCGTCGGCCGTGCCCTGCCTGGACGGGCAGGTGCTGAATGTCATGATCGTGGTGCGGGGGGAGGTGCTGGCCGGCAGTTTCGAGGGGCTGACCCGGTACAGCCCGGTCACGGGCGAATGCCGCACCTTCCGCCACGATCCGGCCGATCCGCGCAGCCTGGTCAATGACAATGTCCGGTCCCTGACCCTGCTGACCGACGGGCGGATCGTGGTGGGCACGGCGGGCGGTCTGTCCGTGTCGGACGGGCGCGGCGGGTTCCACAACCACCTGCCCCATGCCGGTGACCCCGACGCCCTGTCGCATGGCTATATCACCGGCGCGGCGGAGGACGGGCACGGGCGGCTGTGGCTGTCCACGGCCGGCGGCGGGCTGGTGGTGACGGACGTGGAGGATCTGTCGGCCAAGCCGCGTTTCCGCGCCATGCGCCGCCGCAACGGCCTGCCGCACGACAATATTGGCGGCGTGGGCGTGGACCCCAACGGTCGCGTCTGGTTCACCACACCCTCGCGCATCGGCCGGTTGGACCCGCAGGACAGCCGCTTCACCCTGCTGGGCGACCGGGACGGGGCCAGCCTGAAATTCTACACCTTGCGCGCCATGAATTGGGGACCGGGGGGCAAGCTGTTGCTGGGGGGCTTGGGCGGGCTGGGCATCCTGGACCCCGACGCGGACGCAGCCCGGCCGTCGCCGGCCCCGCTCGCCATCACCGGCCTGTCCATCAACCATCAGCCATTGCCGCCGGGCCACCTGCCGCAACCGGGCGCCGATCTGCAATTGTCCGCATCGCAACGCACCATCGCCCTGGATTTCGCCCTGCTGGATTACCGGCCGGGGGTGGAGCTGCGCTATCGCCACCGGCTGGACGGGTTCGACCAGGCCTGGCTGGACAGCCCGCAGCGCAGCCCCGGCGCCAGCTATACCAACCTGCCCGCTGGCCGCTATGTGTTGCGGGTGGAGGCGCTGCTGGCTGGGCAGGAGGCGCCGGCGGCCACGCTGTCGCTGCCTGTCACCGTGGCCCCGCTCTGGTATGAGACCCTGGCCGCCCGCATCGGCGGCGCGGCGGCCCTGTTGCTGGCCATGCTAGGCGTGGTGCAGATGCGCACCGCCGCTCTGTCGCACCAGCGCCGCAAGCTGGAGGCTGAGGTGGCGGAGCGCACCCGTGACCTGATGGCCGCCAACAGCCGCCTGGACGTGCTGGCCAGCACCGATCCGATGACGGGCCTGTTGAACCGCCGCCGCTTCCTGGAACTGGCCGCCATCGAGCAACAGCGGGCGGCCCGCCATGGACGGCCCCTGTCGCTGCTGCTGATCGACCTGGACCATTTCAAGCGGGTCAATGACACATACGGACATCGCATGGGCGATGCCGTCATCCGCACCGCCGCCAGCGTGCTGTCGGCGTCGGTGCGCGCCACCGACTTGGCCGCCCGTTTCGGCGGGGAGGAACTGGTGCTGCTGCTGCCGGAGACGGACCTGACCGGGGCCGCTGGCATGGCCGAGCGCCTGCGTCGGGATTTCGCCGCCACGCCCACCCTGCTGGACGGCAAGGAGGTACGGGTGACGGCCAGCATCGGCGTGGCCGGCTGGCGCGGGCCGGGCGAGAACCTGGACAGCCTGCTGCACCGGGCCGACCAGGCGCTCTATGCCGCCAAGCATGGCGGGCGCGACAAGGTGATGGTGGCCGCCGGTACCGCTTGATCGCGGCGTCACGCCGCGTCGGGGCCGACGACACAGGGGAATGCGAAACCCCCTATTTCATCCGCGCGATAGTGCCCGTCGTGCTCTGGCCCTCGGTCAGCGTCGCCAGCACGACGCGACCGCCCCAGCCCATGACCTCCGTCGCGCCCACGACATTCTCCACGCTGTAATCGGCCCCCTTGACCAGAATGTCGGGGCGCAGCACCTGGATCAACGCCAGCGGCGTGTCATCATCGAAGATCACCACCAGATCCACATCGCCCAGCGCCGACAGCACCGTGGCGCGCGATGCCTCGTTCTGCACGGGCCGGGTTGGGCCCTTCAGGCGGCGCACGCTGTCGTCACTGTTCAGGCCCAGTACCAGCCGGTCACAGGCGGCACGCGCCTGGGCGATCAGGCTGACATGGCCCGGATGCAGCAGGTCGAAACAGCCATTGGTGAAGCCGATACGCAGGCCCTGGCGGCGCCAGCGCTCCACCTGCTCCACCGCCCTGGCCATGGGCATGCGCTTGGCCCCCGGCCCGGCGACGAGCGCCAGACTGGCCGCGTCATGCAGTTCGCCCGGCCGCACCGTGGCCGTACCGACCTTGGCCACCACGATGCCGGCGGCGATATTGGCTAGGCTGGCGGCTTCCGTCAGACTGGCCCCGGCCGCGATGGCAGCGGCCAGCACGGCCATCACCGTGTCGCCGGCGCCCGACACGTCAAACACCTCCCGCGCCTGGGCGCGCAGATGGGTCGGTGGGCCGTCGGCGGGCACCACGCTCATGCCCTGTTCGGCGCGGGTGGCGACGATGTTGGCAATGCCGCAATCGGCGGCCAGCGCGCGGGCCGCGGCCGCCACGCCGGCATCGTCGCGCGCCGCCATGCCCGTGGCCTCCGCCAGCTCGCGGCCATTGGGGGTGACACAGAAAGCGCCGCGATAGCGGCCATAATCGCGGCCTTTGGGATCGACCAGCACCCGCACACCGGCGGCATGTCCCAGATCGATCAGGGCGGCCACGATGTCGGCCGTCAGCACGCCCTTGCCATAATCGGACAGCACCAGTACGCCGGTCCCCGGCAGCCGGTCGGCCACGGCCGCCAATAGACGCGCGCCATCCCCATCGCCCAGCGGCGTATCCGTCTCCCCATCGGCGCGCAGCAATTGCTGGCCACCAGCGATGAAACGGGTCTTGGTGGTGGTGGGGCGGCCCGTGACGGTCAACAGCCCGTCGGCCTTGCCTGTCTGTCCCGCCACCAGTGCCGCGAGTTCGCACCCCGCCGCATCATTCCCGATGATGGAGACAAGGTCAGCTGACGCGCCCAGGGCAGCCAGATTGGCAACAACATTCCCGGCCCCGCCCGGCATCGCCGTTTCCGACAGCACGCGCAGCACGGGGATGGGAGCTTCGGGCGAGACGCGGTCGACGCGGCCATGGGTGAACCGGTCGAGCATGACGTCCCCCACCACCAGGATGCGGGTACGGCCGAGCGCGTCGATCAGGCTGTGAAGGTCGGACATCAAGCAACAGGCGAAAGAGGAGGGAACCCGCAGGATAGCGCGAGCCCCCTCCCCGCCGCCAGTAGTTCACGCCAGACCCAGCCACGCGGTATCGACGATAGCCGCCCGGCCCTCGCCATGGCCATGGAGCAGGAAATGCTCCACCGCGGTGAAGCTGCTGACCGCCACGTCCAGGTTGGCCGCCAGATAGGCCTCGCTGCTGAACAGGGCGCTGGCATCGCGGCCTTCCTCCAGGCCATAGGCCAGCCAGTGGCTCAACGCCGCCTTGCCATCCGCGCCGAAGGCCGCCTTCAGGTCGGCATTGGTGGCCAGATAGTAATCAGCATCGAACAGGGCGTTGGGTGCCCTTCCCTCGAATTGACCGAAGGCTTCCCAATGGGCCTCCGCCGTGGTCTCCCCACGGGAGACAGCGGCCGCCACGTCGAGATTCTGTTCCAGGTAGAATTGCTTATCCAGCAGCCAGCCATTGGCGCTGGCACTGACGCTGACCTGCACGCTGGCAGCCCCTTCGACCCGCGCCGCCTGCGGCGTCGGGGCCGAGAGACCAGTAATGAAGGAGGCGAAATAGGCCTCCTTGCCGAAAACCAGCACCTCGGTCCCCGTCAACTGGTCGGACCCGTCGGGCGAGCCTTCACGCAGATCGGTGATGTGGGTGACCGTGCCGCCCACCACCTGGAAGTCGTAATCAGTCAAGGCACCGCGATAGACGGCAACGTCGGTGCCCGCCGCACCGTGCAGCCAGTCATTGCCGGCGCCGCCGGTCAGGATGTCGAACCCATTGCCGCCGGCAAGCGTGTCGTTGCCGGCATGGCCGATCATGATGTCACCCGAGGCGGTGCCCAGCAGATGGTCATCGCCTTCACCGCCCTCGATGATCGGGTTGGTGGTGCTGATGGGGGGATAGGGGGCGTCTTGCGCTGCAATATTGTTCGTCGGCATTGTAAGGCTCCGTTCGCTGGTCTGTCACCGGCACCGGGGCGTCTCCTGGCGCTCCTGGCTGCCGGCTTCAGGGGCGACCGTAGCATCGTCCTGCTCAAAAACATAAGTAACTTTATGACTATCAACTTATTGACTATCAAGACATATACAAATGGTGAAGGCGGCAGCACCATAACAAAACCCGCCGCAGAAGGTCTGCGGCGGGTCTGTGATAAAGTCGTGACCGGATCTGCTTTTGGTGTCTATTGAACTATAGCCACCTGTGACTTTCCCGTGACCAGTAAAGACACGCGGAACGCTTTACGCCTTGGGCGCATGCTTGTTCAGGATGCGCTGCAATGTGCGGCGATGCATCTTCAGCCGGCGCGCCGTTTCCGAAACATTGCGGTCGCACTGTTCGAACACCCGCTGGATATGTTCCCAGCGGACGCGATCGGCCGACATCGGGCTTTCCGGCGGCGGCGGCAGGGGGCCGTCGGTCAGCAAGGCTGCCTCCACCGCATCGGCATCGGCCGGCTTGGGCAGGTAATCGACGGCACCGAACTTCACGGCCGCCACGGCGGTGGCGATATTGCCGTATCCGGTCAGCATGACGACGCGGGCCTCGGGCCGGGCGTCGCGCAGCGCCTTCACCACATCCAGGCCGGACCCATCGCCCAGCCGCAGATCGACCACGGCGAAGCGCGGCGCGCTTTCATGCGCCACCTCGATCCCCAGATTGACGCTGTCCACGGCCACCACGTCAAAGCCGCGACGTTCCATGGCACGGGCCAGGCGGATGCGGAAGGGCGCGTCATCATCCACGATCAGCAGCGAGCGCGAGGCATCGCCCGTGAAGGTCAGTTTCGGCTGTTCGCCGGTATCCAGCGCCGCGTCCGTCATGGTCCAGGGTCCCTTATCGTTCGACTGGGCTTACTTCTTAATGATGAAAAGGTTTCTACACGGTGAATGTGGGGTGTTTCCAGCGAATGACGACCATCGCCCCGCCAGCCCTGCCATTCATATAGCGAACGGATGCGCCCGACCGTTCCAGCAGGGTTTGGGCGATGAACAGGCCCAGGCCCATATTGCCCGCCGCTTCCCGCGCCGCCGGGTTGCGTCCGCTGACATAGGGTTCGCCCAAGCGGCCGACCAGCGTCGCCGGATAGCCGGGCCCGTCATCCTGCACCGTCAGGGTCAGCCCCGGCGCCGTCCAGTCGGCCGTCACCGTCACCTGGCCGGCCGCGAACTGCATGGCGTTCTGAAGAATGTTGGCCAGACCGTGGACCATTTCCGGTACCGACTGCACCTGCGGCGCGCCATCCTCCGGCTCCGCCACCGTGTCGATCACCAGCGCGATGCCATGGCGGACGTAAGGGGCGGCCACCGTCTCGATCAGGGCTGCCAGCGGCACGATGGGTTCGGCCCCACCCCGGTCGCCCGGCCGGCGCGACAGTTCGGCCAGGATGTCACGGCAGCGCGCCACCTGGCTTTGCAGCAGCGCGACATCCTCGGCGATGGGGCTGTCGGGCGGCGTATCGCGGGCCAGTTCCTTGGCCACCACCGCGATGGTGCCCAGCGGGCTGCCCAACTCATGCGCCGCGGCCGCCGCCAGGGCACCCACGGCCGATGCCCGCTGGGCGCGGGCCAGGGCATCCTGGCTGGCATTCAGGGCACCCGACAGGCGCCGCGCCCCGTCCGCGACCTGATACAGGTAAGCCGCGATGAACCCGGCCGACAGGGTCAGCGCCGCCCACACTCCGAACCGGTACAGCGCCGGCAAACCTGCGGGCTCCGCCCCCGGCCAGGGCAAGGGGGTGGCCACCAGCGCCAGACCGGAGAAGCAGCAGACGGCCAGTGCCGTCAGCACGCTGACAGCCGTGCGGCCCAAGGCACTGGCCGCCACGGTCAGCGGCGCCAGCATCAGCACCGCGAACGGATTGTCCAACCCGCCCGTCAGATAAAGTAGCACCGTCAGCTGCACCATGTCATAGGCCAGATAAAGCGCGGCCTCCCGGTCATCCAGGAATGGATGGGCCGCCAGCCGGCGGGCGGCATAGAGATTGACCAGGACGGAGACCGCGACCCCGGCCAGCGCATGCGCCAGCGCCAGTTCGAATTCGAACAGGGTCATCACCGTGGTCAGGGTCGCGAACTGCCCCGCCACCGCGATCCAGCGGATGGTGATCAAGGTGCGGGCGCTGACCCGCCCCTCCGCCGCGGCCAGGGCGGGGCCGGGGCGAGGCGCCATGCTGCTGGAACTGTTGGGGATTGCCTCGCTCATGCCTTTATCCCATGATCACATATTAAGCATCCGCTGGGGATTCGCAGCAATCTAGGTCCCCGCACAGAGAAAGACCACAAGCCGTTCCCATGCCCTTAGATGCCAGTCGCCCTGCCCCGCCCGCCATCCATGTCGAGACGCTGACCAAGAGGTTCGACGCGCATACCGCGCTGGACGCCATCAGCTTCGAGGTGCCGGCCGGCGGGACCGTGGCGCTGCTGGGCGGCAATGGGGCCGGCAAGACCACCACCATCTCCATCCTGCTGGGCCTGCTGCTGCCCACCGACGGGGTGGTGCGGGTGCTGGGCCATGACATGGCCACCGAACGCTATCGCGTCCTGCCGCGCATGAATTTCTCCAGCCCCTATGTTGATCTGCCGCACCGGCTGACCGTGCGGGAGAATTTGACGGTCTATGGCCATCTCTATGGCCTGACCCATCTGAAGGACCGGATCGACCGGATCGCGGAGGAACTGGACCTGACCCGCATCCTGGCCCGCCCGTCGGGCAACCTGTCGGCGGGGCAGAAGACGCGCGTGGCCCTGGCCAAGGCGTTGCTGAACGATCCGGAACTGCTGCTGCTGGACGAACCGACGGCCAGCCTGGACCCCGACACCGCCGACTGGGTGCGGGGCTTCCTGGAACGCTACCGGTCCCGCACCGGCGCCACCATCCTGCTGGCCAGCCACAATATGGGTGAGGTGGAGCGGCTGTGCGACGGGGTGCTGATGATGAAGGGCGGCCGCATCGTCGACCGCGGCACACCCGCCGACCTGCTGGCCCGCTATGGCCGCACCGATCTGGAGGAAGTGTTCCTCGACATCGCGCGCGACCGGCGACAGGCGGAAACGGTGGAATAGGGCGGGCCCGAACGAACCCGCCCCTTCCGATCACAGACCCTTGGACGCCACCAGTTCGGCCAGGTTCACTTCCGACCGGGCGCCGTAATGGCCGATGATCTCACCCGCGCAGATGGCCCCCAGACGGGCGCAGTCGGCCGGGTCGCGGCCCTGGGTGTAGCCATAGAGGAAGCCGGCGGCGAACAGATCGCCGGCACCGGTGGTATCCACCACCTTCGCCACCTTCTCCGCCGGAACCGAATAGGTCTTGTCGCCCACCAGGACGGTCGCCCCCTCTTCACCGCGCGTCAGGACAGCAACCTCGACATGGGCGCGGGCCTGGGCGGCGGCGCTGTCGAAATCACCGCCGAACAGCGCGACAATCTCGCTCTCGTTCGCGAACAGGATATCGACATGGTTCTTCACCAGATCCTGGAAGCTTTCCAGGTGGCGGTTCACGCAGAACGGGTCGGACAGCGACAGGGCGACCTTGCGGCCGGCCGCATGCGCCAGCGCCGCGGCCTTCAGAAAGGCCTGCTTGGCGGCCGGCGGGTCCCACAGATAGCCTTCCATATAGACGACCTTGGAATCCTTGATGACGCCTTCGTCGATATCGTCGGGCGTCAGGTCCAGGCACGCCCCCAGGAAGGTGTTCATGGTGCGGTGGCCGTCGGGCGTCACCAGGATCAGGCAGGAACCGGTGGGCTTGCCCTCCATCAGATCAGGTGTGTCGAACACGACGCCGGCCGCACGGATGTCGTGGCGATAGACCTTGCCCAGCTGGTCATGGGCGACCTTGCCCACGAACACGCCCTTGCCACCCAGCGATGCCAGCGCCGCCATGGTGTTGCCGGCCGAACCGCCGGACATTTCCAGGCCCGGACCCATCTTGGCGTAAAGCGCGTCGGCCTCGTCCGCGCTGATCAGGCGCATGGCGTTCTTCACCAGGCCATTGGCGGTCAGGAATTCCTCATCGGCCTTGGCGATCACGTCGACGATCGCGTTGCCCAGACCCACCACATCATAAACTGCCGCCACGAATGGCCTCCACAACAACGTCAGAATTGGCGCGGAGTATAGGCAGACCGCGTCTTGCGGCAAGTGCGCATGCATCCCCATATGCACCGGGCCCGCGCATGGGTGCGGGTGAACAGGGGAGACGGCATGATCGGGCATCTGGTGCGCGCCATCGGGCAATTGCCCGACCCGTCCTTCACCCGCGTGCTGATCTGGTCGGCCCTGGGTACCGTCGCCCTGTTCATCGGTCTGCTGACCGGCTTCGGCTGGCTGCTGACCCATACGGCGCTGTTCGATATCGGCTGGGTGGAAACGGGCATCGACCTGCTGGGCGGGCTGGCCGCCCTGGCGCTGGCCTGGCTGATGTTCCCGGCCGTGATGGTCGCCGTCTCGGCCACCATGCTGGACAGCATCGTCGATGCGGTGGAACGCCGGCACTATCCCCACCTGCCGCCGCCGCGCCGCGTCCCGGCCTGGCGGTCCTTTTGGGAAACGCTGAAGTTCCTGGGTCTGGTGCTGGCGTTGAACCTGCTGGCCCTGCCCTTCTATTTCATCCCCGTGGTCAACCTGTTCGTCTGGTTCCTGGTCAATGGCTATCTGGTCGGCCGGGAATATTTCGAGCTGGTGGCGGTACGCCGGCTTAACCCGTTGGGGGTGCGGCTGCTGCGAAATGAGAAGCGAACGGGTCTTTTTGTGGCAGGCATCATTATCGCCTTTCTTTCGTCGCTTCCTCTCGTCAATCTGCTGGTGCCCGTGCTGGCGGCGGCCTTCATGGCGCACCTTGTCGAAGGGATGCGCCATGAGTTGCCGGCCGCCCCGCCCGCCTGAAGCGGCCCCTGGGCATGGGCCGACACCCCGCTTTAGCCGATGAGACATTGGGGGCACGAAGACATGTTCCGACGCCAGAGACCGCCCGTGGCCCCGGCCACGCCCACCCCGCCCCAGCCGCCGGTGCCCCCCGCACCCCCGGCGGATACGGCGACCGCCGCCGGGCCCGGCCCGGCAGAGCCGGCGGCGGTCGAGACAAAACCCATTCCCACCGCTGAACCCAGCGCCGAAACCGGTTCCGAAACCAGCTTGAGGACGACGATGAACACGCCCTTCTCCACCCAGCCCGGCGGCCCGCTTTCCTCTGCCGCCCCGTCGCTCAAGACGGAGATCCCGCGCCGCGTCGTCGACATCCCCAACAGCCCGCCAAAGCGCGTGGCGCCCACGGGTGTGGAGGGCAACAGCCCCGCCACGACGGAGATGCGCAAGCTGATCGTCGGCCGCGACATCAGCCTGTCGGGGGAGATCGCCGCCTGTGACGTGCTGGTGGTGGAAGGCACGGTGGAAGCCAAGCTGCGCGACGGCCATGTCGTGGAAATCGCCGATACCGGCCTGTTCAAGGGCTCGGTGGAGATCGACGAGGCCGATATCGGCGGCCGGTTCGAGGGCGACATCACCGTGCGCAATACCCTGAAGGTCCGCGCCACGGGCCGCATCACCGGCAATATCCGCTACGGCACGCTGGAAGTGGAAAATGGCGGGCAGCTGTCCGGCACCATCCAGGTGCTGGGCGCCGGCGCCGACACCACGCCGGCCACCCCGGCCCCGGTGGTTGCCGCCGATGCCCCCGCCCCTATCGACAGCCCCGCCCCGGCGGACGAGGAAGCGGTCGGCTGACCGGTCTTGCGGCTTGAGGGGTGATCGGCGCATGGCATGCCTGCCCTGCCTTGACCGGTGATCAAGGGGCTTGCATCCGTCGCGCAGTTTGTCCATAAAGCCGCCCACCGCGCCGGTCACCCAGACGGTTGCGCAACAGTTTCGGGGCCATAGCTCAGCTGGGAGAGCGCTACAATGGCATTGTAGAGGTCAGCGGTTCGATCCCGCTTGGCTCCACCAAATCACAAAGGCTCCGCTGGAAACAGCGGGGCCTTTGTTGTTTCCGGGCCTGGTTACCCGACACCCCCCTTGCGCCCCACCTTCCCAAAAGGGAAACTGGCCGTCCAATCACAATGGGCGGGGGGCATCTTGGCGCGCAGGCGGAACCGACGGCGGGGCTTTGGCTGGGGCCAGGCGCTGGGATATGGCGTGGTTGGCATCGGCGGGCTTTTGGTGCTGGGGGCGGGTGCCTTCACGGTCAACCTGGCCCTGTCCAAGCCAACGCTGGAGGGCACCCTGGCCCTGAAGGGGCTGATGGCACCCGTTTCCGTGACGCGCGACGCCCAGGGCGTGCCCACACTGGAAGGGGGCAGCCGCGCCGACCTGGCCCATGCCCTGGGTTTCCTGCATGCCCAGGAACGTTTCTTCCAGATGGACCTGATCCGCCGGGCGGCGGCGGGGGAATTGTCGGGTCTGCTGGGCCCCATCGGTCCCATCCTGGACCTGGACCGCAGCCGCCGCGTCCACCGCCTGCGCCACCGTGCGGCACAGCTGGTCGCCGCGGCACCGGCCGACCAGAAGCAGGTGCTGGACGCCTATGTCGACGGGGTCAACCAGGGCCTGGCGACCCTGGGCGGGCGCCCGTTCGAATATAGCCTGCTGATGGCCACCCCCCAGCCCTGGAAGGCGGAGGACACCATCCTGGCCGCCTATGCCATGTATCTGGATTTGCAGGACGAGGATGCGCTGGGCGAGCGTATCCGCGCTCAGGCCCTGGAACGGCTGGGGCCGGAGATGGCGGCCTTCCTCTATCCGCGCGGCACCAAACTGGACGCCGCCATCGACGGGTCCACCTTCCCGGAACCGCCGATGCCCATCGGTCTGGCCAAGCCGGCACCGGCCAGGGCCGCCAGGATCGATCCCGATCCCGGCCCCACCCTGGGCAGCAATTCCTGGGCTGTGGGCGGGGCGTTGACCCAGAATGGTGCCGCCCTGGTGGCCGACGACATGCATCTGGGCATCGCCGTCCCCGGCACCTGGTACCGCGCCCGGCTGCGCATCACCGGGACCGACGCGATGGATGCCACTGGCGTCACCCTGCCGGGCACGCCGGCCCTGGTGGCGGGCAGCAACGGCAAGATCGCCTGGGGCTATACCAATTCCTATATCGACACGGCCGACGCCGTGATCCTGGAACCGGTGGAGGGCGCGCCCGGCCAGTACAAGACCCCCGACGGACCCAAGGCCCTGTCCAAGGTGACAGAACGCCTCTGCCCCGCCTGGACCGACTGCCAGGATCTGGTGGTGGAGGAAAGCATCTGGGGCCCCGTGGTGGACACGCTGTCCGACGGGACGAAGATCGCCGTGCGCTGGACGGGACATGAACCCGACGCCATCAACCTGGCCGGCCTGCTGGGGCTGGAGCGGGCGAACAGCGTCGATGCGGCCATCACGGTCGCCCATGCCGCGCGCCAGCCGCAGCAGAACCTGGTGGTGGGCGACGCGGCCGGCAATGTCGCCTGGACGGTGATCGGCGCCGTGCCGGCCCGGTTCGGCCATGATGGCAGCCTGCCCGCCAGCTGGGCCGACGGGACGCGCGGCTGGACCGGCATGCTGCCGGCCGATCAGGTGCCGGTGATCCGCAATCCCGACCATCACCGCATCTGGACCGCCAATGCCCGCGTAGTGGGCGGGGAGGCCTATGACAAGCTGGGTGACGGCGGTTACGACATGGGTGCCCGCCAGGGGCAGATCCGCGACGGGCTGCTGGCGCGGGACCGTTTCACGCCGGCCGACATGCTTTCCATCCAGCTGGATGATCGCGGCCTGACCCTGGAATTCTGGCAGGTGCAGATGCTGGCGGCGCTGGCAGCGCGTTCGGGCGATGGCGCCCTTGCCGGCCTGTCCCCGTTTGTGCGCGACTGGGGCGGGCGGGCCGCGGTGGAAAGCAGCGGTTACCGCATGGTCCGCGCTTTCCGCACATCGGTGTCACAGAAGCTCTACAGCGCCTATCTGGGCCTGGAAGACCCCCAGGCGCGCAACCGCACGGCGTCACAGCAGGAGGCCCCCCTGCGCCGCCTGCTGACCGAACGGCCGGCGGGGCTGGTACCCCCCGGCTTCAAGGACTGGGACGCGCTGATCGATGCCGCCCTGGTGGAGGTGGCGGGGCAGGTGACCGACGCCGGCGGGCCTGCATCCTTCACCTGGGGGGCGCGCAACATTCCCCAGATCCATCATCCCCTGGCCCGCATCCTGGCACCTGTGGGCTGGCTGACCGATCCGCCGCAGCACCCTCTGCCCGGTGACACCATGATGCCCCGCGTCCAGGGACCCGGATTCGGTGCCAGCCAGCGCTTCGCCGTCTCCCCCGGGCATGAGGATGAGGCCTATTTCCACATGCCGGGCAGCCAGAGCGGCCACCCGCTCTCCCCCTATTACCTGCTGGGCCACGATGACTGGGCCCAGGGCCGGCCCACCCCCTTCCTGCCGGGCCCCGCGCGTTGGACCTTGACCCTGCAGCCCAGCGATTGATGGAAAGTTTGCTTTCCATGTAAAGTACCCTTGACAGATTGCCCCGCACCCTCCATATGGAAAGCACACTTTACATATGGAGGGAATGATGGGTAACGCGCGACGCTATGTGATGGAATTGCTGGCCAGCCTGACGGCCTATGCCCTGGTCCTGGTGGCGGTGAACAAGGCGGAGAAATGGGGCTGGATCCCCGACGCCCTGCTGATCCCGGCGGCCCTGCTGCCGATGCTGCCGGGCATCGCCACCGTCTGGGTGATCATGCGCCATATCCGCAGCCTGGATGAGATGCAGCGCCGCATGCAGTTCGAGGGGCTGGCCTTCGGCTTCACCATGACGGCGCTGATCACCTTCTCCTACGGCTTCCTGGAGGGGCAGGGGCTGCCCCGGCTGTCGATGTTCGCCGTCCTGCCGCTGATGAACGTCCTGTGGGTGCTGGGCTATGTGCTGGCCTGCCGACGCTATCGCTGAAAGGGCACCGCCATGAAGAACCGGTTGAAGGACCTGCGTGCCGAACGCGGCTGGTCCCAGGGCGATCTGGCCGACAAGTTGGCCGTCTCGCGCCAGACGGTGAACGCGCTGGAGAATGGCCGCTACGACCCCAGCCTGCCACTGGCCTTCGCCATCGCCAAGCTGTTCGGCCAGCCGATCGAGGCGATCTTCCAGGAGGATTGATGCCGGTTACCGATGAGCAGGGCTCATCGGTAACCGGTACGGCGGCGACTGCCGCCGCGCGGCACGTGCCGCGTAGCCAAGCCGCCGGACGGCGGCGCCCGGCGAGTGAGGGAACATCATATACGGAAGAGAGGTGCCCGTGCCGCGCCAGCAGGTTATAGTATGTTCACAAGGGCTTCCGGCCCTGACGGGCATGGGCCGGGGCGGATAGCAGGGTCAACAGCGGCGGTGACTAGCATGAATCTCGAACTTCGCACCTTCTCCATCCGGGACGCCGCCGCCGAGGAGGATGAGCAACGGATCGCCAACTTCCTGCGCACGGTGGAGGTGGAACGGATCGACACGGCCTATGCCGAGGGCGGCTGGCGGGTGATGGTCCATTTCCGCGACCTGCGCCGGCGGGAGGAGCAGGCACAGATCGAATCGGCCATCCAGGAGGCGCTGAACATCTGGCGCGGCGACGTGGCCCGCACCCAGGGCATCGGCCGCGATGAGGTGATCAGCAACCAGTTGCTGGCGGAAGTGGCACGCTTCGCCCCCACGACGGAGGTGGAACTGTCGGTCATCGCCTCCAGCCTGGGTGAGAATACCCAGAAGCATGGCGCCGCCATCGTCGCCGTCGTGCGCCAGACCATGGAAGAGCTGACGGGGTAAGACGTCGATGCGTCTTCTTTTCGGGTTCGTCAGGGCTGGATAGGATCTTCTCTCCTGGCCTTCGCCGGGGAGGCGGATAAAGTAGTGATTCTACTCAATCCGCCATGCTCTCAATCCGCCGCCCGCGCCATCAGGCGGCGGGTTTCGGCCGGATCGGTGGACAGCGGCACCGTGAAGCTGGCGATGGTGCCGCGGCCCGGCGTGCTTTCCAGCTTCAACTCGCCGCCATGGCGCAGCACCAGATCGCGCACCAGGGTCAGACCCAGGCCGGTTCCGGTCTCCCCCTGGGTGCCCGGCCGGCTGGCCTTGGGCCCGCCGCGCAGCGCCAGGGCCAGCTGAGCGGGCTCCATGCCCACACCCTTGTCGGTCACCGCCACTTCCAGGCGGTCGCCCAGGGCCCGGCTGGTGACATGCACGACGCCCCCCTGGTGACTGAATTTCACCGCATTCATCAGCAGATTGCGCAGCACCGCCAGGATCATGGTCCGGTCGGCCAGGACCCAGCGGTCGCCGACCGCATCCAGGATGGTGATCTCCTTGCCCTGGGCCGCCGACGCCACATCGCGGATGGCGTCGCTCACCACCTCGCGCATGGGGAAGAGGGCGGGCGCGAACGGCGTGCCCGACATCTGCACCCGCGACCATTGCAGCAGGTTCTCCAGCAGCTCAAAAACCTTGCGCGCCATCTCATGCACGGAGCGGGCGAAGTCCGCCACCTCGTCCGGCTTCATCTTGGGCGCGTGGTCGGCCAGCTCCTGGGTCATGCCCAGCATGGAATTGAACGGCCCGCGCAGATCGTGGGAGATCAGCGAGAAGAAACGCGTCTTCTCCCGGTTCAGGAAATCCAGCTCGTCATGGGCGGCACGCAGGTCGGTCAGCGCCCTTTCCGCCGCATCGCGGGCCTCCCGCTCCGCCAGCGCCGCCGTGTCGCGCACGGCGAGCGCCCGCAGCATCAGTCGCCGCGCCACGAACACCACCACCAGCACCGCCGCCAGGAAACCCGCCACGGAGATCAGCACGTCGGTCAGCAGCGGCAGCAGCGAGGCGCCGGACGGTGCGATATAGATGACGCGCCAGGGCGCCTGTTTCAGCGGCACGGAGACGACATGATTGTCCAGGATGCCGTGGCGCAGCGTGCCTTCCGCCATCGCACCGCCGGGGATCAGGTCCGCCACATTGCGCGGCAAGGGCTGATCGGTACGTTGCCCGCTGCCGGTGATCACATCGCCCTTGGCATCCACCAGCAGCAGCATGGAATTGGTGCGCGTGACGGCGCCCAGCACGCTGCGCAGGCCGGTAATGGGCAAATCAATGGCGATCGCACCCGCATAGCGGCCCTGAAGCGTCAGGGGCAAAGCCAGCATGGCGCTGCCCGGCAGGTCGCCGGCAGGTCCCATCAAGGTCCAGACCGGCTTGCCTTCGGGATTGGCTTGGGGGCCCGCGTTGACGAAGGCAGGCAGGGTGCCGGCCAGGGGCAGCATATCCACCTGCCAGCTTTCCACCCAGGGATGGACGGCCACCATACCCGACAGCGAGGCATAGATCAGGCGCCGCGTGTCCGGCACCACCTTCTGCGTCACGGCCATCAGCGGCAGCAGTTGCACCGCCATCGCCGCCTCCTGCCGCCAGCCAGCATCATCGGGGCGCGACAAGTGGGTATCGGTACCCAGCGCCGCCAGCGGCAGAGCCACGACATTGCCGATCTGGTCCAGCAGATAGGGCGGGGGCAGCCGGTCCAGCGAGAAGCCGCGCTGCGGATCATTGCGGACATTGCTGGCCAGAAAGGCGGTCAGCAGGTTGGTCTGCGGCACATCGTCGGGTGCCGGATATTCGGCATAGAAGAACTCCGCGCGCTGACGCAGTGCCTCCAGATGACCGACGGCGACCCGCATCTGCATGTCCAGGGCGCCAGCACGGGTGCGAATCTGCCCACCCAGCGCCGTTTCGAAGGCGCGGACGCGGTCGCTGGCATGCGACCAGAGCAGCACACCCCCCAGGAGGACGCCGGCCAGCAGGGCAAGCACCAGCATGCGGTCCGCATGCGCCGCCTCTGCCAGCACCATCCGCCACCGCTTGAAAGCCACCTGCCCCGCCTTTGTCCGCATTGAAGCCAAGGTTGCCTGAAATGCTTGGCCTGCAAGGGCCTTGGCCCCGATCCCCATCCTGCTGACAGTGTTATCACCAAAGGGGCAGGGCGGGCAACGCGACAGCCCTGGGTGGCGATGGGGAATCCCACGGCCACCGGTGCCACGGGCGGGGCAATATTTTTTTGGAACGAAAGCGCTTGACACCCGGCCCACACCCCTCTATCACCGCGCTCCACAAGAAGGGCGCGTAGCTCAGGGGTTAGAGCACTCGCCTGATAAGCGAGAGGTCGGTGGTTCGATTCCACCCGCGCCCACCATCCCTTCTTGATGCGCTAAAAAGCCGGCTTCCAGCCGGCTTTTTGCATTGTGGTGTTCCCGCAGGCGCCGGGCGCCACCATCCGGTGGATTGACTTATGCCGCACGCGCGGCGCAACGGCCGTCGCTGCCGCAGCGGTTTTCGGATGCCCCGAAAACCGCTCGGGGTCTTTGCCTGATCAGCCCGCATGCCCATCTGCAAGCCTTGTTCCTTCGCAACCGCGAGATCGGCCTCCGCCATGGCATCCCTGCCCGGTATCTTCATCTCCCACGGCTCCCCCCTGCTGGCACTGGAGCCCGAGGCCCCCGCCCACCGTTTCCTGAAGGGGCTTTCCGGCCTGCTGGAGCGCCCCACGGCCATCCTGGCCGTCTCTGCCCATTGGGAGACGCCCCGGCCCGCCTTGTCGCTGGCAGCGCAGCCCGCGACCATCCACGACTTCCGGGGCTTCCCGCCGGCCTTGTTCGCCATGCAATATCCCGCCCCCGGCGCACCGGCCCTGGCGGAGCGGGCGGGCGCCCTGCTGGCCCAGGCCGGTCTGGAGGTGGCCTACAGCCCCGATCGCGGCCTGGACCATGGCGCCTGGACGCCGCTGACCCTGGCCTGGCCGGCGGCCGACATCCCTGTCACCCAGCTGTCGGTGCAGCCGCATCTGGATGCAGCCCATCACGCCGCCGTCGGGGCCGCCCTGCGCCCCTTGCGCGATGAAGGGGTGCTGGTGCTGGGATCGGGCAGCTTCAGCCACAATCTTTATGAATTCCGCGGCCAGGACCCGGCGGCCCCGTCGCCGGCCTGGGTGACGGTCTTTGCCGACTGGATGCGCCGGGCGCTGCTGGAGGGGCGGACCGACGATCTGCTGGCCTGGGAACGCCTGGCGCCAGAGGCGAAGCGCAACCATCCCACGCCCGAACATCTCTGGCCGCTCTACACCGCCCTGGGCACCGCCACGCCGGGCCGCCCGGCCCGGTTGCTGCACAGCAGCACCGACCGCGCCATCCTGGCCATGGACGCCTTCGCGTTTGATTGAGGGGCTGAAAAGGCCGGCGGCATCATGCCCGGATGCTCCTCAAACGACCTCGCAGCCCCAACCGTCATAGTCGCCGCCATGCGCCGCGGCCAGTTCCATCAGGGCGATGGAGACCTCGCTCATCTTGTCCGGCGCATCGATCCGGACGAAGTCCAGGGCGACGTCGCCCGCGTCATCATGCATCCCCGCGATGGCCCATCCCTGCTCCACAACCGCCTTGGCAAAGGCGTCGCGGGCAGCGGGCGTGGGGAAATAGGCACGGTGGTCGATGGAACGGGGCTGGTCGGGATGGTCCCCGTTCTTGACCAACTGTTCGACCAGATCACGGTCCGCCATCCGCTGCTGATCGCGCGCGTCAGGGTAGAGGAAGTCGCGATAGGTCAGCCATTGCGGGTCGGGCCGGCTGCGCACAGTGAATTCATAGGATGGAAACGCGGCCATCACGCCCTGGGCCCATCTGTCGAACCAGGCCCTGTCCCGAAGCAGCAGCAGGCGTTTGACTTCCTTCATGTGGAAATAGAAGCAGCGGCGTCCATCGCTGGTCAGGCGGCCGACATACAGCATGCCCGCCTGTGCCGCCGCGGCCGACAGGGCATCACCGATGGCGCACAGCGCCTCGAACTCCTCCTGGCTGGACAGGCCGTCAGGACGCGGCTGTCGCATCACGACATCAACAAGGCCCAGGATCGGGAACCCTGGCACGGGCGCGTCAGCCGCGATGCCCATGTCCAGCATGATAGAGGCGGGCTGGTCATCGACATGCAGGCTGTAGAAGTTCCAGCGATCCGACATCACCCGCCCTCCCGGCCTATCCCCGCACCCAATCCGAAAGCCCCTTCACCACCTGCTCCATCTCCTCTTTCAGGCCGATGGTGATGCGCAGGCAGTGGCCAAGCCCGTAGGCGCCCATCTGGCGCACCAGGATGCCGCGTGATTTCAGCAATTGCCGCGCGGCCTCCGGGTCGGCCTTCGGGCCTTGCTGCCCGCTGAAATCGACCAGGACGAAATTGGCGATGGAGGGATGGACGGTCAGGCCCAGGGCCTGGACCTGCGCCACGAACCAGGCGCGGTTGGCCTCGTTCAGCTCCCGGCTGCGTTCCACGAACTCCCCGTCCTCCATGGCGGCGATGCCGGCCGCGATGGCACTGGAGGAGATGTTGAAGGGCCCGCGCACGCGGTTCAGCACATCGGCGACACCGGCCGGACAATAGGCCCAGCCCAGCCGCACGCCGCCCAGGGCATGGATCTTGGAGAAGGTGCGGGTCATCACGACATTGGGGAAGCGCTCCACCAGCTCTACCCCGGTGCTGTAATCGTTCAGGCGCACATATTCGCCATAGGCCGCATCGATGACCAGCAGCACATGGGCGGGCAGCCCGGCATGCAGCCGCGCCATTTCCGGCGCCGTCAGATAGGAGCCGGTGGGATTGTTGGGATTGGCGATGAACACGATGCGCGTGCGTTCATTCACCCGCGCCAGAATGGCATCGACATCGGCCCTCAAGCCCGATTCGGGTGCGGCGACCGGCATGGCGCCCACCGACTTGGCGGCGATGGGATAGATCAGGAAGCCGTGGCGGGAATAAAGCACCTCCGTCCCCGGCCCGGCATAGCATCTGGTCAGCAGCTGCAACAGCTCGTCCGACCCGGCACCGCAGACGATGCGGGCGGGATCATAGCCATGGCGCCGGCCGATGGCGTCGCGCAAGCCCATGGCGCTGCCGTCGGGATAACGGTGAATCTCGCCGGCCAGCGACTGATAGGCCGCCACCGCCTTGGGGTTGGGGCCCAGCGCCCCTTCGTTCGATGCCAGCCGGATCAGCCGATGCGCCCCCGGTGCATGCGCCTCCCCACCCAGATAGGGGGCGATATCCAGGATGCCGGGATTGGGAATCGGACCGCTCATGGGGCACCTTCGGGAAGGAGCTCTGTATGGGAAGGCATGGGAAGCGCCCTGTCACCCCTTGGGCAGGGTCACCGGCGTGGCATAGGCGCCGATGGGCAGCACGCTGGAGGCATTGTCGCCCAGGCGCTGCAACGTGGCGGCCAGACGCGGATCGTCCAGCGGCACGAAGCCTTCCACCTCCACCATATGCACGGCACCGCCGCCGCCGGGCAGATGGTGGGTGCGCAGCTGCAAGGTGGCGAAGCCGGACCCTTCCAGCACATCCTTCAACCGGCCACGGCTGACATCCTGCGTCACCTCCACGGCCAGCAGGGTGCGGTCGTCGCCGGTGGCCTCCATGGGCACGGCGGCCAGGACCAGGGCGTCGCCACCCTCGCGCCCCACCGTCTCCCCCACCGTGCGCAGAAAGGGCAGGCGGGCGATGATGCGCGGTGTCTTGGGGTCGGGCGACAGGATGTAACGCCACCAGGGGTCGTTATCATCCTCCTCCGGCCAGGGAACGACGGCCAGCGTGGCGGTCCCCTCTGACACGGCGCGCAGGGCCGCCATGGGGGTGTTCACCGGGAAGGCGGGGGTGGTGGACCCGAAATGATCGCGGGCATTATCCCAGAGCGGGCTGATCGCCTCCCCCGGGCAGACGACGGCCACGGCCAGCGGGCCCTGGATGCGGGTCAGTGCCGCGATCATCTCGCGCCACATGCGCACCACCGCATCCAGCGGAAAGGCACCGGAATGCCGCTCCACCAGATTGCGGACGATCTCCGCCTCGCGGCCGGGGCGGATATAGGGTCGGCCGGGCGGCTTGACCTTGGCCACCTCCTCCACCACCTGCGCACGGCGCATCAGCAGCATATGGATCTCCGCATCGATCGTGTCGATCTGGCGGCGCAAGTCGTCCAAAGTCGGTTTGGTGGGCATGAGGGCCGGGCTCGGGTCCTTCGGGGCGGATAGTATTAGGCGGGATGCCCTCTCGAAATCAAAGAAAACATTGACACCCGCCGGCCCCGTTCATAGCTCTTGTCCCCCAGCACGGCAGGCCCGAGACGGGTTTGCCATACCGGGTCGCACGACCTGACGGGATAATCGGCAAGCATGACCGCGGCATTCGACACGCACAGCCAGGACCCCAGCGAAGCCGCCAGTTCCAGCCGGGCAGGCTTCCTGCGCCTGGGCACCGAACAGCCGCTGGAACTGGATGGCGGCGGCACGCTGGCCGGGTTCCGCCTAGCCTACCGCACCTATGGCACGCTGAATGCCGACCGGTCGAACGCCGTGCTGGTCTGCCATGCGCTGACCGGCGACCAGTATGTGGCCGAACCGCATCCGGTGACGGGCAAGCAGGGCTGGTGGAACCTGATGATCGGCCCCGGCCGGCCCGTGGATACCGACCGGTTCTTCGTCATCTGCGCCAACGTCATCGGCGGCTGCATGGGCAGCGAGGGGCCGAAGGAGATCGACGCGGTCACAGGCAAACCCTGGGCGCTGAATTTCCCCGTCATTACCATCGCCGACATGGTGCGGGCCCAGAAGATGCTGGTGGACAGTTTCGGCATCGACCAGCTGTTCTGCGTCATCGGCGGGTCGATGGGCGGGATGCAGGTGCTGCAATGGGCCGTCAGCTATCCCGACAAGGTCTATTGCTGCCTGCCCATCGCCACGGCCGCCCGGCACAGCGCCCAGAACATCGCCTTCCATGAGGTGGGGCGACAGGCCATCATGGCCGACCCCGACTGGCGCCAGGGCGATTACCTGAACCAGGGCACGCGCCCGACCAAGGGCCTGTCGGTGGCGCGCATGGCGGCGCACATCACCTATCTGTCGGAACCGGCCTTGCACCGCAAGTTCGGGCGCAACCTGCAGGATCGCAAGTCGATCACCTTCGGTTTTGATGCCGATTTCCAGGTGGAAAGCTATCTGCGCTACCAGGGGATCAGCTTCGTCGAGCGGTTCGACGCCAATTCCTATCTCTATATCACCCGCGCCATGGATTATTTCGACCTGGCGGCCGACCATGGCGGGGTGCTGGCCAATGCTTTCCGGGTGAAGGGTCCGGACGGGCGCCCCGTCGGCACGCCGGTGAAATTCTGCGTCATCAGTTTTTCCAGCGACTGGCTGTTCCCCACACCTGAAAGCCGGGCCCTCGTCCACGCGCTGAACGCCGTGGCGGCCAATGTCAGCTTCGTGGAGGTCGAGACCGACAAGGGCCACGACGCCTTCCTGCTGGATGTGCCGGAATTCTACCAGGTGGCGAGAGGCTTCATCGAGGGCCATGCCGCCCGGCGCGGCCTGGCCGCCAAGGTGGAGTGAACAGGACCATGGCCGTGACCTCCCTGCTGCCCCCCACCTCGTCCATCCGCAGCGATCTGGAAAGCATCGTCGACTGGGTGGAACCCGGTGCCCGTGTCCTGGATGTCGGCTGCGGCGACGGGGAACTGCTGCACGCCCTGGTCCATCGCAAGCAGGTGGACGGGCGCGGGATCGAACTGTCCATGGACGGGGTGCGGACATCGGTGGCGCGCGGCCTGGCCGTGATCCAGGGCGATGCCGACACCGACCTGAAGGATTATCCCAGCGGCGGGTTCGACTATGTGGTCCTGTCACAGACCCTGCAGGCCACCCGCCATCCGCGCAAGGTGCTGGACCATCTGGTCCGCATCGGCCGGCATGCCATCGTGTCGGTGCCCAATTTCGGCTATTGGCGGGTGCGGACCGACCTGCTGCTGCGCGGGCGGATGCCGGTGACCGACCGGCTGGGCCATGAATGGTACGAGACGCCCAATATCCACTTTTGCACCATCGCCGACATGGTGGCGCTGTGCCAGGATATGGGCGTCGATATCGAACGCAGCCTGATCCTGGGTGCCGACGACCGGCCCGTGCCCGCCCCGGCGGACAGCGTCCGCGCCAATTGGCTTGGCGTGCAGGCCGTCTTCTTGCTGCAACGCAGCTAAGGAAATTTCGTTAAAACCATACAGAAGGTTATAAACGAACTTTCCCCCTTGCCCCCTACCGCTTTTGGGTGCAGTCTTTTGTGACGGTTCGGCGGCAAGTGGGTGACAATACAGCCCCCCAGCGCATTCCCCGCCCCCTTGGTGCCGGACCGGCCCTTTTGGACCCTGGCCCCGTCTTCGGACAGGCGGCGCCACAGAGACGGGAGGCCGACAACATGCTCCGACCCCAACGCGCCTATGCCGACATGGCCGGCAACCTGCGCCGCGCGCGCCAGCGCCTGGAACGGCTGGAATATGTATCCACGGCCCTGATGGGATTGTCGCTGGCCCTGCTTGTCGGGGCGGCGATGATGTGAGGGGTGGGGGCGGTCTCTCCGTGCCGCCCCACCCATTGCCCTGTTCCGCTTAGTTTCTGCTATCCTTACACGGCCCCCGGCATCGCCTGGGGCCGTTTTCTTGTTCACTTGCCGCCACCAGACGGGAATATCACCGTGCGCTATCTGTCCTGGATCCTCACTTTGCCGCTGACGGCCCTGGCCATTTCGTTTGCCGTGTCGAACCTGCTGCCGGTGCAACTGGCCCTCTGGCCCCTGGTCGGGACGGTGGAGGTGCCGGCCTTTGCCCTGGTGCTGGTCACGCTGGTGGTGGGCTTCTTCGCGGGCGGGCTGACCGTCTGGCTGGGCCATCACAGCCACCGCCGCAATGCCCGCCAGCATCAGGCCCGCGCCGACCGGCTGCAAAAGGAACTCGACGCCGCCCGCGCCAGCAGCGCCGCCACTATCCAGCCTCCACGCTGATGCCTGTTGCCATCGCCGCATATCACGCCGACAATGCCCTGAAACAAGTGTTTGAATTTTAGGGAAGGGAAAATAGGCGATGACGGAACCGAAACAGCCGGCACTGACGCTGGCCGAATATCAGGCGCGGATCGGCACGGAACTGGCCCGGTCGGACTGGCAGGTGGTGGACCAGGGCATGATCGACCGGTTCGCCGACCTGACGGGTGACCATCAGTTCATCCATGTCGATCCGGTCCGCGCAGCTGCCACGCCGCTGGGCGGTACGGTGGCGCACGGGTTCCTGACCCTGTCGTTGCTGGGTGCTGTCGGCATGCAGATGCTGCCGCCGCTGGCCGGCACGGGCATGAGCTTCAATTACGGTTTCGACAAGCTGCGCTTCATCACGCCCGTGCATAGCGGCCGGCGCATCCGCACCGTTCTGACCCTGCTGGCCGTGGAGGCCAAGGGGCCGGGCCAGACCCTGATGCGCTATGGCGTGGTGGTGGAGGTCGAAGGATCGGACAAGCCGGCGCTGGCCGCCGAATGGCTGGCCATGATGGTCAAGGCATAGAGCGGTTTGGGTTCACCGAAACCGCGCCGGCGGCGACTGCCGCCGCGCCGCTCGTGCGGCGTGAAGCCAAGGGCGCGGATGCGCCCGCCCGGCGCCTGAGGAAGCGCGAAAACTACCCCTTCACCACATCCCCGGCCCCCCGGAACAGCAGGTCGCGCGGGCTGACCGCGGCGATGAAGGCGGCGAAGTCGCGGTCCTCGCCATGCATGACATCGTGATAGGCGTCGAACAGATCCTCATAGAGGTGCAGTTCCTTCAGCAAGGCCGTCTTCTGCTGCAACGACGCCTGCGCCATCAGCTCCGTATGCAGCATGGCCAGCCCGGCCACGCGCCAGTCGGCCCCGGCAAAGACCGGGATCAACACCAGATTCTCGGTCGCCTTGTTACCGGCGGAGAAGATGACGCGGCCCAGGCGCAGGGCGCGGCGCTTGCTGCCCGTGGCGACCCGCCCGCCATCATAGCCCGACGGCCGCCCCTCCGACACGCCGACGCGCGCACCGGCGGTCAGCACCTCCCCCTTCAGCGCATAAAGGATACCACCGGCCACATTGGTCAGGACCGAGGAGAAGGCGATCAGCGTCTGCCGGTCCGATTCGGCCAGCGCCTCATGCGACACGCCCAGCGCCGACAGGGTGGACAGGATCGACGGCGCAATTTCCCGCGCGGGGCGGGAGATGCCGACGGTGACCGTCTTGGCCTGGTGGCGGATGGTGTCGACGGGACGGCTGGTCTCCTCGAACAGCTTGCGCGCCAGCTCGACCCCACCGGTCAGCAGGGTGGCACGGCTGCCGGCATCGGCATTGGCCAGGGCGGTGGACAGGGCGGCCAGCTGCGCCACGGCACGCGGCGGCAAGGCGGCATCCTGCTCACCCTCGGCGATGCGCCGCATCTCCACGGCAATGGCATCGACGATGGGGGCCAGCGGCCGGTCCGCCTCAACCAGCGCCTGTTCGATGGAAACGCCCAGGGCGCGGAAACCCTGCGACCGGCGGTCGATGGCACGCGCCGCGTGGAAGCCCCAGAGATGGCCAACCACCGTGGCCAGCACGAAATCCAGGCCGGCTCCGGCCGACGGCACGCGGATCACCGCTTCGGCATAGGTGTCGAAGCAGGTCTCCCCCTTGGCGGCGATGACCAGCGGCTTGCCGGCATGCGCCTTGAAGATCGCCACTTCCTTGGCCGTGTCCTGGGCCAGCAGCGGCGGCAAATCGTTGGCGATGACCAGGGTCAGCGGTTCGGTGGACAGGTCGATATGCTTCTTGTCCTCGGTGAAATCCACAGGAATGGATTTGTAGCAAAGCTCCGACAGCTTGATGCGGATCTCTTCCGCCGCGATCTTGTTGGGACCATTGCCCACCACGGCCCAATAGCGGTTCTGCGGGGCGTAGCGTTCGGCACAGGCCGCGATCTGGGCTTCATCGTCCAGCACTTCCTGGATGCGGGACGGCAGGCCCTCCAGCGCCACCAGCTCGTCATGGATCTGTGTGGGTGACAGGGTGCCCAGCGCGTCGGCGATGCACAGCGCCGTCAGCTTGCCGGCCGCCACCTGGCTGTAGAAGGCCTTGGTGGAGGCCACCGCCATTTCGATATCGCGCCCGTCGCTGGTGAACAGGTGACTGTCGGATTTACGGACCAGCGGGCTGTTACGGCGGTTGACGATGGCGTGGATCCAGGCGCCGGCGGCGCGGGCCAGATCGACGGTGCGGTTGGTGTCGGTGGTGGTGCCGGACTGGCTGATGGCGATGACGATGGCATCGTCCAGCTTGGCCCCGTCCAGGTCGGACGACAGTTCCGAGGCCTTGGCCGCCTCCACATGGATCGACGTGCCGGGCAGCGCCTGGCGCAGCAGATGGGCGACACCCATGCCGGCGATGGCAGCCGTGCCCTGGCCCGTCACGAAGATACGGCGGATGGCGGGCCGGGCCGGGTCGGCCAAGCGGCGGCGCAGGCCCGCCCAGATACCGTCGGCACCCAGGTCAAAGCTGGCGGCGCGGCCCTGGCGGGTATAACGGCCGACCAGCGTCTTGCGCACCGACCCCGCACTTTCATGCACTTCCTTTTCAAAGAAATGCGCGAAGTCGCCGCGGAAGATGTCGCGGCTGAAAATCTCGATGGTTTCGGGCTTCAGCTCCGTCACCGCCCCGTCATCGATGGTGCGGGCACAAAGCGCCGGCTCACCGTCCAGGGTGGACAAGGTGACGGACAGCCCGCCCTTTTCCACCTTGGCCATGGCAATCGACGCGCGGGCGCGCGGCGCCAGACCATAATTCTCCGACGCCACGATCAACCCATCGCGGACTTGCGCCAGGAACAGCGACTGGCCGCTGCCCTTCTGCCCGAAATAAAGGTGCTGCGGCTCCGTCGGGTGCAACAGGCCGATGGCCACCGACCCTTCGAACTGGCGCAGCGCCGACAGGAACCGGTCGCCGGTATTCCGGCCCGGTGTCAGGCGGAAGGTGACGGGGATGATCTTGGCATCGGTGGTGACATGTGCCGGCACCTCATGCCCCGCCGCCCGGACCAGCCCATCCTTCAGCCCGCGATAATTGTCGATATCGCCATTCAGGACGGCCATCACATCGGCATCGGGCGCCAGCACGGGGACATTGTCGCCCGCCAGCCGGCCCGATTGCGGATGACAGTTGGACAGGTTGATGGCCCCGTGCGAGGCCCAGCGCGTATGCGCCAGGATGCCCACCTGATCGGCCCGCGCCGCGATGGACCAGAACAGGCCGTCGGCCCGCAGCTTGGCCCGGATGGTGGCGCCATTATCGCCCAGCTGGCCGATCAGCTGCGCCACCTTATAGGTGAAGCGCGCCGTGGCCCCGCCATCGGCCAGACTGTGGAAGCTGACGGCACCATCGGCATCGGACGTGTCCCGCCCGGCCGAAACCGCCTGCCGGCGCCAATCGGCCACCTGCCCGTCCGACAGGGGACCGGGCAGCCGCAGCTGGATCGACAGGCCGGCGCTGTCGCGGCCACGCACCTCCAGCCGGTCCAGATTCTCCAGCACCTGTTCGGTGGCCCAGGCGGTGAAATGCTGGGCGCGGGCCGGGGCCGGGATGCCGCCGATCAGCGACAGGGTGCGGTCGATATTGGTCAGCACCTCGTTGCGCAGCTGCCAGCCATAATCGCGCAGCCGCTCGGCCGTGCGCTCGGCCGCCGGATCGCGGGCGATGGCGCTGGCCTTCAGTTCCGCTTCCAGCCCCTCGATCCGGCTGGCGGCCTGGGACAGCCGGTCACGCAGGTCGGCGCGCTCCACCAGGGCCAGATGCGTGGCGAACGCCATCAGATCGTCGAAACGGGCATGCAACTGGTCCAGCACCGCGTCGATGCCGGCGGGATTGTCGATGCCGGCATCGCGCAAACTGTCGGCCAGCAGGGCGATCCAGGCGACATCATGGTCCCGGTGCCAGGTCAGGTTCGACAGAAAGCCCGCAATGCCGCACATGTCCGCAATCCTTCGTAAAGATACGCTGTGTTGATACCCCGAGGCTCCGCCCGGTGCAAATAATGTGGATTTGGCTGACGAAAGGGGCGGAATTGCGGTGACCGGGAATGGGTCAACGAAGCTGCAGCAAATCCCACTTATTGCCATACAGGTCCTGGAACACCGCGACGCTGCCATAGGCCTCGTGCCGTGG
Organism: Niveispirillum sp. GW835-FHT14G11; assembly: GCF_058793615.1. NCBI lineage: Bacteria > Pseudomonadati > Pseudomonadota > Alphaproteobacteria > Rhodospirillales > Azospirillaceae > Niveispirillum > Niveispirillum sp. GW835-FHT14G11. The sequence continues at coordinate 168,537 of NZ_JBXAFZ010000009.1, read as the reverse complement.
TTCCTCCAGGAACACCACGCCCGCCGCCCTCATCGCCGCATGGTCGCGGGCAAAATCGTCGGTATGCAGGAACAGGAAGACCCGGCCGCCGGCCTGGCATCCCACCTGCGCGTCCTGCTCGGGCCCGACCGCCCGGGCCAGCAGCAGGCGCGTTTCCACTGCACCCCTTGGCGCCATCAGCACCCAGCGCTTGCCCCCGCCCAGGTCGGTATCGGACACAAGCGTAAAGCCCGCCTTGTCGCGATACCAGGCGATGGCCTGGTCATAATCATGCACCAGCAGGGTCAGGGCGCCGATGGCAGCCATGGGATCAGTCGCGCAGCAGGTCGTTAATCGAGGTCTTGGACCGGGTCTGGGCATCCACGCGCTTGACGATCACCGCGCAGGACAGGGACGGACCCGGCGTGCCGTCGGGCAGCGGTTTTCCGGGCAGGCTGCCGGGGACCACGACGGAATAGGCGGGCACGCGGCCCACGAACACCTCACCCGTGGAGCGGTCGATGATCTTGGTGGTGGCGCTGATGAACACGCCCATGGACAGGACGGCCCCCTGCTCCACGATCACGCCCTCGACCACTTCCGACCGGGCGCCGATGAAGCAATCATCCTCGATGATCACCGGGCCGGCCTGCAACGGCTCCAGCACGCCGCCGATACCCACGCCGCCCGACAGATGCACATTCCGGCCGATCTGGGCGCAGGACCCGACCGTGGCCCAGGTATCGACCATGGTGCCCTTGTCCACGAAGGCGCCGACATTGACGAAGCTGGGCATCAGCACCACACCCGGCGCCACATAGGCGCTGCGGCGGACGACACTGCCCGGCACGGCGCGGAAGCCGGCTTGGCGCCAGGCATTCTCGTCCCAGCCTTCGAACTTGGACGGCACCTTGTCCCACCAGAAGGCCCCGCCCGGCGCTCCGGCGATCATGGTGTTGTCGTTCAGGCGGAAGGACAGCAGCACGGCCTTTTTCAGCCACTGGTTCACCTGCCAGGAACCGTCCCGCTTCTCCGCCACGCGGGCATCACCGGCATCCAGCAGGAACAGCGCACGGTTGACGGCGTCGCGCACGTCCCCTTCGGTGGAAAAGCCGAGCGTGGCCCGGTCTTCCCAGGCCTGGTCGATGATGCGGGCAAGGTCGGCGTGGCTGGTCATTGCGGGGCAGTCCCTGTCATGGGTGGGCGAAGTTGGCGGCGACTTTGGGCCGCGCCCGCCGGACCTGTCAACGCGGGCCGCCGCAAGGCGCCCATGCCCGCACGACCGTTCGCAAAGCCTTAGCGCAGGTGCCGCGTCAACCCGTCCAGCCAGACTTCCACATCCTCGATCACATGATGCACATGCTCACCGGGATGGTCGGGTAGAGGCTTCACCGCACCCGGCTTCAGGTCGGGATGAGAGAACTCGCTGTCGGTACGGACCCAGACCGTGGTCATCCCGGCCGCCGCAGCCGGCAGCAGGTTGCGGTGCAGATCCTCCACCATCGCGGCCCGATCCGGCTTCAGGCCGAAGCGACGGATCATGGTGGCATAGGGCGCAGGGTCGGGCTTGGGCACGTAATCGGCGGCCACAATGTCGAAAATGCCGTCGAAATGGTCGGCCACGCCCAGCCGGGCCAGCACATTCTCCGCATGGCGCACCGACCCGTTGGTGAAGACCAGCTTGCGCCCCGGCAGCGCCTTCAGCGAGGCGGCCAGCAAGGGTGAGGGATCGACCGGCGTCACGTCGATATCATGGACATAGGCCAGGAACTCTGCCGGCTCCATACCATGGTCGATCATCATCCCGCGCAAGGACGTGCCGTGGCGCCGGTAATAATCCTTCTGCTTGATGCGCGCCGTCTCCCGGTCCAGGCCCAGGGCCTGGGCGATATAGTCGGTGATGCGGACATCCACCTGGGCGAACAGGTTGCAGCGCGCGGGATAAAGCGTGTTGTCCAGGTCGAAGACCCAATGGTCCACATGGCCAAAAGGGTCGGCGGAGATCGCGATAGGCAGGGCGGCGGCGGGCTTGGATGCGTTTGTCATGATCGTAACATGATCAACCCTCGATATGACCGCAAGCGCAATGGACCGCAAGGCTCCGGTGCGTTACCACTGGATCAGCGAGATTGGTTACCACGGGAGCGCCCCCGCCTTGTCATCCCTTTCCGGTTCCGTAATGGCCTCCGGCTCCGTCGAGAGCGTGGCTTTGCCGGCCCTGCTGGATGGCTGGCCCGGCCCCGGTCTGGCGCTGGATGCGCAGGGGCGGCCGCTGGTGCTGAACGACGCTGCGCGCCTGCTGGCGGAACGCCATGATGGCTGGCTGGCGGAGATCGGCCGCTGGGCGGCCATGGGCGGGCCGCAGACCGAACCGCACCGGTCGGTGCCGGTGGAGACGGGTAGCGGGCCGGGCGTGGTGGAGTTCAATACCGTGCTGCTGCCCGGCGGCAGCGTGCTGTGCCTGGGGCGGGAGGTGACGCTGGAACGCCGCCTGCGCCACGCCCTGACGGAATCGCGCCAGCGCTACAAGGATCTGGTCGATATCTCGTCCGATTTCGCCTGGGAGGTGGGGCCGGACGGGCGCTTCGTCTTTGTCTCCGCCGCCGGTGCCATCGGCTATCATCCTGACGACCTGATCGGGCGGCACCCGTCGGAATTCGTGCTGTCCGATTTCGCCGACCAGCCGCTGCCCTTCGATACCGGCGTGGCGATCGAACGGACGGAGGTCTGGCTGCGGGGCAAGGATGGGGAGGCGGCCTGCCTGATCTCGTCCGCCGTGCCGCTGATCGGGGCGCAGGGCGACTGGATCGGGGCGCGCGGCGCCTGCCGCGACATCACGGAGGCGCGCGTCAAGGGCATGGAACTGGCCCAGGTCCGCCTGCGCGAGAAATATCTGGGCTATATCGTGTCCTCCACCCGCGACGATGTCGATCCCGGCAAGACGCTGGAGATCGCGGTGGGCGTGGCGGTGAATGCCACGGGGTCGGGCGGCGCCCGCCTCTATGCCCGCACTGGCGATGCGTTCATGGAAGCGGCAGCACAGCTGGCCATGCCCGTGGACATTGCCGACGCCATCGCCCCCTTCCTGGAACAGGTGGCGACCCGGCCCGATCCGGGCACCACCATGGTGGCCGGTTACGGCATGCTGGCCACCCGCACCCTGTTCCGGCATGAGGTGAATGGCGCCATCCTGGTCTGGCGCGGCGACGGCCAGGAATGGAACGAGGACGATTTCTCCATGATCCAGGCCATCGCCGACCAGGTGGGCGTGGCCGTGGCCCAGGCCCGCTATCAGGAACGCCTGAAGACCCTGTCGGAGCGCGACGGCCTGACCGGCCTCTATAACCGCCGTACCTTCATGGAACTGCTGGACGGACGGCTGGACAAGCAGACCGGCGGCGCATCCGCCCTGCTCTATTTCGATCTCGACAATTTCAAGGCGGTCAACGACAAGCTGGGCCACGGGGCCGGCGATGATGTGCTGCGCGCCGTGGGCGAGCTGATTGCCCGTCTGGCCCGCGCCGGCGACCTGGCCGGACGGCTGGGCGGGGACGAGTTCGTTCTGTGGGTCGACCGCGTCGATGAGGAACAGGCCATCGCCGTGGCCGACCGGCTGCTGCGCGAGGCGGCGGAGTTCCTGCGCCCGCTGTCTGCCTCTCCGGAAAAGCCGCTGGGCGTGTCGGTGGGCATCGCCCTCTATCGCGGCGGGTCGGGTGAAGCGGCGCAGGGCCTTGTCGACCGGGGCGACCAGGGTATGTATGCTGCCAAGCGTATGGGCAAGGGCCATCGGGCCCTGGCCCCGGCGCTGGCGGCGGGATGAGAACAGGCACGGGTCCGCGATGAAGGGCAACTCCCCCACCCCCATGGATTACGATACCGCCAAGAAGCTGGCGGCCAGCGATGATGCGGGCCAGCGTCGCATCATCGCCGCCCGCGCCGACATGCAGCCGGAAATCCTTTTCTATCTGGCCAATGACACCAGTGCGGAGGTGCGGCGCGAGATCGCCCGCAACAACGCCACCCCGCGCCAGGCCGACCTGCTGCTCTGCGGCGATCCGGACGAGGAGGTGCGGTCCGGTCTGGCGGCCAAGATCGCCCTGCTGGTGCCGTCGCTGCCCGCCGACCGGGTGGGGCAGCTGGAACGCATGACCATGGACATTGTGGAGGCTTTGGCCCGCGATCAGGCCATCGCCGTGCGCCGGGTGGTGGCCGACACGCTGAAGGACCAGCCGGGTGCCCCGCCGCACCTGATCCAGCAACTGGCCCGCGACCTGGAACTGTCGGTTTCCGGCCCCGTCCTGCGCCATTCGCCGCTGCTGACCGACGACGACCTGCTGTCGATCATCGGCAGCCAGCCGATGGACGGCAAACTGGTGGCCATCGCCCAGCGCGCCGGGCTGTCCGGCGGTGTGTCGGAGGCCGTGGCCCGCACGCAGAGCGAAGCGGCGGTAGCGGCCCTGCTGGGCAATGCATCGGCCCAGATCCGCGAGGAGACGCTGGACCGCATCATCGACATGGCCCCGAAGTTCGAGCCCTGGCACGGCCCCCTGGTGCGCCGCCCCGCCCTGCCGCCCAAGGCCGCCGCCCGCATTGTCGGCTTCGTGTCCGAACAGTTGATGAAGGTGCTGGAAAACCGCGTCGACCTGCCGCCCGACGTGCGCACCGCCGTACGCAACGCCGTGCAGGAACGCGCCCGCGCCGCCAACCGCGGCGGCGGTGCCGAACCGCTGGGCATCGCCGAGGACGAGGCGGAGGAAGCGCCCAAGGAACGGCCCATGGAACGGGCCAAGAAGGCACATGCCGCCGGCAAGCTGGACGAGGATATGGTGGCCGCCGCCTTGACCCAGGGCGACCGCGGCTTCGTGCTGGCGGCCCTGTCGGTGCGCTCCAACATCCCGCTGGACGCCGTGGACAAGATCATCGGCGGGCAGAGTGCGCGCGGCGTCACCGCCCTGTGCTGGCGGGCCAAGCTGTCCATGCGGCTGTGCCGGCAGATCCAGCTGCGTATCGCCAACATCCCGCCGACATCGGTGCTGAACGCGCGTGACGGCACGCATTATCCGATGTCGGACAGCGAGATGAACTGGCAGCTGGAATTCTTCGGGCTGAAGGCATGAGGCCATGAGCGGCGCCGCTGATCCGGATACCGCCCCCCTCCATCCCGGCCCCGTGGGGCTGATGGCGGGCACGGCGGCGCGCCGGGTCATGCAGTCGCTGATGCGCACCGGGCAGGAGGCGCGCTTCATCGGCGGCTGCGTGCGTGACGCAATCCTGGGCATCCAGGCGGCCGATGTCGACATCGCCACGCCCCTGCCCCCGGACGAGGTGATGCGCCGCCTGCGCCAGGACGGCATCCGCGTCATCCCCACCGGCATTGACCATGGCACCGTGACGGCCCTGACCGAAGGATCGTCGTTCGAGATCACCACCTTGCGCCGGGATGTGGAAACGGATGGGCGCCACGCCACCGTCGCCTTCACCGACGATTGGCTGGAGGATGCGTCGCGCCGCGACTTCACCTTCAATGCCATGTCGCTGACGCCGGAGGGGGAGTTGTACGACCCGTTCGCCGGGGTGCGCGACCTGAAGGCCGGCCGCGTGCGCTTCATCGGCCAAGCGCGGGAGCGCATTGCCGAGGATGTGCTGCGTATCCTGCGCTTCTTCCGCTTCCATGCCCGCTTCGGTCAGGCAAGGCCCGATCCGGACGCCGTGGCCGCCTGTGTCACCATGGCGCCGTTGCTGCCGTCGCTGTCGGGAGAGCGGGTGCAGCAGGAGGTGATGAAGATCCTGGCCCAGGACCGGATGGTGGAGGTCTGGCGCCTGATGATGGAATGCGGGGTGGTGGCCCAGATCCTGCCCCAGGCCATGAACCTGACAAGGCTGGCCGCACTCGACCGGCTGGAATGGCTGGTGGGGGAGGCGCATCCCATGGCGCATCTGGCGGCCCTGCTGCCCACCGGCCTGTCGGCGGCGGCCGATGCGGCGGAGCGTTTGCGGCTGTCCAACACCAACCGCGATTATCTGCTAGGCCTGTGCGCCCCGCCCGTGGATGTCCATCCCGACCTGACGGTGACCAGCCGGCGACATGCGCTGCAGAAGCTGGGGCCGGAGACCTATCGCGACCTGCTGCTGCTGTCCGCGGCCACGCGCGGCACACCGGCCGTGGAACTGCTGGAGGCCCTGGCCGAGGCGGCGGTGTGGATCGTGGTGCCCTTCCCGCTGAAGGGCCGCGACGTGCTGGAACAGGGCATCACGCCGGGGCCGGAGGTGGGGGTGATGCTGGCCGGGGTGGAGGGCTGGTGGGCCGCCCGCGAATACCGTCCCACGCGCGAAGAGTGCCTGGCCGAACTGGCCCGCCGCATCGCCGACCGGCAGGCCCGGGAATGAACAGCCTGGACTTTTGCGCCATGCTGCCCCTGGACACGGGGGCGCGGTCGCGGCATCACTTGGTTATTGGCGGACGCGGGCAACAGTCGGCATCCGGACCCTGGGAGACGCGAAATGCGGGCCAGTGACATCGATGGCGTGCTGGCCTTCTGGTTTCAGGAGGCGGGGCCGGCCAAATGGTTCGGCGGCGGGCCGGATTTCGACGTGGCCGTGACCAAACATCTGCTGGCCGCCCATCTGGCCGCCGGCAATGGCGATCTGGCCGACTGGGCGGAGGCACCGGAAGGGGTGCTGGCCCTGTGCATCCTGCTGGACCAGGCGCCGCGCAACATGTTCCGTAACACGGCCCGCGCCTTTGCCACCGACCCTCTGGCCCTGGCCATCGCCACCGACGCCATCGCGCGCGAACAGGATTTGATGCTGCCGGAAGACCAGCGCCTGTTCATCTATCTGCCGTTCGAACATTCCGAACAGATCGAGGATCAGCGCCTGGCCGTGCGCCTGTTCGCCAACCGCACCCGCGACCCCGCCTTGCTGGACTATGCCTGCCGCCACCTGGCGGTCATCGCCCAGTACGGCCGCTTCCCCCACCGCAACAAGGTTCTCGGGCGGGAGAGTACGGAGGCGGAGCTGGCGTATCTGGCCATGCCGGGGTCGGGATTCTGAGGGCGGCGCCCTACGCCGCCACGCCCCGCGCCGCCACCGCCCCCTCGGCCTGGGCCACCAGGTCGGCCAGAATCTCCGCCACCGGCTGTTCGCGCGTGACCATGCCCACCGACTGCCCGGCCATCAGCGAACCGTTTTCCACATCGCCGTCGATCACGGCGCGGCGCAGCGCGCCGGCCCAGTAATGCTCGATCTCCAGCTGGGCTTCCTTCTGGTCCAGCTCCCCACGGTCGAACCGCCCGATCACCTCGCGCTGCTTATCCATGAAGCGCTTGGTGCCTTCATTCTGCAATGCCCGCACGGGGATCACCGGGAAGCGGCTGTCCAGGGCCACGGACGCGATGGCATCGCGCGCATTGCCGCGGATGAAGGCGTGCTTGAACTTCGGATGCGCGCGGCATTCGGTGGCGCAGACGAAGCGGGTGCCCAGCTGCACGCCGGCCGCCCCCATCTCCAGATAGGACAGGATGGCCTCCCCCCGCCCGATGCCGCCGGCCACGAAGACCGGCACATCGCGGATTTCCGGCAATATCTCCTGCGCCAGGACGGAGGTGGAGACGGGGCCGATATGGCCGCCAGCCTCGCTGCCCTCAATGACGATGGCGTCGGCGCCGCTGCGGATCAGCTTTTTGGCGATGACCAGGGCCGGGGCGAAGCACATGACCTTGGCGCCGCCATCCTTGGCGGCCTTGATCGCCGTGCCGGGCGGCAGGCCGCCGGCCAGCACGATATGGCCCACCTTCTCCTCCAGGCATACCTGGACCAGCTGTTCCAGCTGCGGATGCAGGGTGATCAGGTTCACGCCGAAGGGCCGGGTGGTCAGGGCCTGCGTGCCACGGATCTCCGCGCGCAGCAGGTCGGGCGACATGGAGCCGGACGCGATCACGCCGAAACCGCCGGCATTGGAAATGGCCGCCACCAGATTGCGATCCGACACCCAGGTCATGGCACCGCCCATGATGGCGAGGTCGGTGCCGAGAAAATCGCGGCCCCGCGACCAGAGCTGATCCAGATGCTGACGTGCGGAAGACATGGCGGCGGGGGCCCCTTGCATACAAAAACAAACCACAGGATCGGGTTCACTACCGTTCGCAAGGTGAAGGGTCAAGGGGCTGACCCGTCCCCGCATGCTCGGCATCCGCTTACGCCCTCTCCCGCTCACCTCTTCTGGCAGTTGGCCTTGTCCTTGGACAATTCCCGGCAGACCAGTCCGGTGCTGGATTTGAAGCTGCCATCGGTGTTGCGGCGGATGGAGATCTTGTTGGAGAACTGCACCCAGCCGGCACTGCCCCAGTGGGAACGGATGCCGTTGGAGAAGGTCAATGTGCCGTCGGGGAATTTCACCACGGCGACCTGATCCTTGAAGGTGATACGGTCCTGATCCAGCCGCGCCACCTGGCCGTTGGAACAAAGGATCATCTCCTCCGTCCCCTCCTGCCTCGTGCAGACCAGCGGGTCGCCGCCCGACAGCACCATGGCGAAGATCGTCACTTCCAGCACGTTCAACGGCATTGTCTGCCCCCGCTCCTTGAACCAATACCCACCGCCAGGTGGGTTGGCGCGGTACGAGCGCCCGCGACCCCATGGTCGCGTAAGCCCAAGCCCACGGAAGTGGGCGCCCGGCGCCTGAGGGACATCTTGACGCCCCCATTCAGTATCCTAAATCCGGGCCAGGATGAAAATACGCCGGAAGGGGAAGAGGGTGCTGCCATCCGCCTCGCGCGGATAGGCCTCTCGCAATGCCACGCCATAGGCCGCACGGAAGTCGGCGGCCAGAGCGCCCGAGAGCCGGGCCATGACCGGCAGCAGCGCCGTGGCCGACACCCATTCCAGCACCGGGTCATCCCCCTCCAGCTCCTGAAGATAGTCGGTGTGCCAGATATCGACGCTGGCGCAGTGCGGGCGCAGCACCCGCCAGTAATCGGCGGCACTCAGCACCGATCCATGATGCAGCGCCCCGGTCAGGCTCGGCGCCCAGGGCTCCCGCCCCGCCAGGTCCAGCAGCAGCCGATGGGAGGGGGCGGCGACATTGTCCGGCATCTGCACGGCCAGCACCCCGCCCGGCGCCAGCTGCCGCACCAGCCGCGTGAACAGTGCCTCATGGTCCGGCAGCCAGTGCAGGGCGGCGTTGGAGAAGATCAGATCGGGCGGCATATCGGGCCGCCACTCGGCGATGTCGCCCCGCTGCCAGTCGATACGGGATGCTTCCCGCCCCGCCTTGGCCAGCATGGCGGGGTCGCTGTCCAGCCCCATCACGGCGGCGGCGGGGAACAGGTCAGCCAGCTGCCGGGTCAGGTACCCCGTCCCGCAGCCCAGATCGACCAGGGCACGCGCGGCGATGGGCGGGATGGCGGCCAGCAGGTCGCGACCGGGGCGTTCGCGCAGCGCGCGATAACGCTCATAGAGATCGGGGTTCCATTGCATCCGGTCCTCCATTGCGCGCTTTTTCCATATGGTGACGCGAAGTGGAAGGCGGGGCAAGACTTACGCGGTTGGCGTTCCCGAAAAGTATGATAAATACGCCCTCAACCTGAGAAGCGGGAGCGGGGTATGGAAGCGGGATTTGGCACAGGGTCCGGGCATGCCCCATCGCGCCGGGCCTTGCTGGCCGGGCTGACCGGACTGGCGGAGGCGGTCCGGCTGAAACCCCGCATCGCAGGACGCCTGAAACTGATCGAACATGGCGACCTGCTGCCCGGCGATGATGGCGGTTACATCCCCGTCCCTGGTGGCCGCCCCCAGCGCATCTATACCGGCATCGACACGCGGCTGACCTTTGCCGACATGTTCGCCAAGTTCACCGCCTTCTCCTGAGGAATAGACATGATCCCCGCCCCGTTCCGGACCCTGGTGCGCATTGCCAAGGACACGCCCGGCGTGCCTGTGCTGCTGGCCGATTTCAACCCGGCCTTCCTGCCCCACTTCTTCAGCTTCGCGGCGGGCAAGTCGCTGGGCCGCTTTTCCTTCTGCCTGGTCAATCCGATGGGTCGCGTGGTGCTGTCCTATGCCGATCCCTGCACGGTGCTGACGGCCGACCGCACGGCCTTGGCCAAGGCCGCGACGGCGGTGCAGATCGGCTATGGCTCCGACATCTGGGGAGAGGGGTTCAATCCGCAGCTTGCCGGCTTCCCCGGCCTGTGCGCCTACAAGGGGTCGCGCGCCCTGCTGGCGCCGGGTGGTGCGCAGCCGCTTTATCTGGGCTGCCTGGGCGTCAGTTCCGGGGCGGCGGGCGATGATGATCCCCTGTGCCAGATATTGGCCGATTTCATCCTGGCGGAAGCCGCCCGCGACCCCGGCGGCGTGATCGCGCTGGCGTGACCGCGCCGTCGGCGATTGAAACCGCGTGTCAGCGCCTGGGGTCCGCCTGCACCGGGAAGGACGCGACCGCGCCGGCCAGCCGGTCGGCCAGTCCCGACAGGGCCTGCGTCGTGGCCCCGGCCACGTCGGCGGGGGCATTCCCGGACAGCCCCACCGCCACCTCCTCGCTGCCCGCGCGGACGGCGCGGGGTTCCCCCCGGCTGCCCACCAGGGTCCAGCGGGCCAGCAGGACAAGGCGGCCATCGGCCGGATCCATGCGGATGATCTCCACGCTGAGATCGGCATCGGGGATGCGGCCATCGCCTTCGATCAGCAGATTGCCCGGCCCCAGCCGCGTGTCCAGGGCACCGGCCAGCACGCGGGTGGTGCCATCACCCAGCCGTTCCGCCCATTCGGTACCGGGGGCCACCACGACCTCCCCGCCGGCCCGGCGCGTCACCACCGTCAATCCGTCGAGATATCCCGGTATCCGGACCGGCCGCAGCAGCACGGTGGTGGTGGCACCCGGAGCGGGGGTCATGGCCGGCGGTCCCGCCGCCGGCAGGGCCAGCAGTGCCGGCGGGTTGGACGCGCAGGCGCCCAGCGCCAGCAGGCCGGACAGCAGCAGCAGGGAACGCAGCGGGCGGGTCATCATCATGTCATCTCCCCCGGACAAGGGTGCTGGGATCACGGTCGACACGTTCGGACAGGCTGCGCAGGCGGGCGGCCGTGGTGGCCAGATCGTCCACGGCCCGCTGGATCTGCACGGCGGTGCGCCCGCGCGGGTCCAGCAGGGCGTTGGCACCGTCCAGCGCGGTGTCGGCGCGGTCCATGGTGACGCGAGCCGCCGCACCAGTGGCCGTGACCTCCTTCTCCAGTGTCTTCGATAGCGACCGCAGCGACGCCATGGTCTGGTCCATCGATGCCATGCTCCTGTCGATGCCGCCGCGCGCGGTGCCGGACACAGCCGTCACCTCATTCTCCACCGTCGCCAGGGTCTGGCGCAGCTGCACCAGCAGGGCCGGCAATTCCACGATGGTCTGCTTGAATTCCGGCTGGGCCAGGGTGTCGGTGACGGCATCCAGCGCCTTCTGGAAGGACGCGATGGTCTCATCCAGCTTCACGCGCTCCAGCTGCTGGGTGAAGGCCTCCAGGTCCGTGGGCACGGTGGGTATCTGCGGCGTGTCGCGCCCGGCGGCCTCCACCACCCGGCCATTTTCCCGGAAATCCAGTTCCACCATCAGCTGGCCGGTGACGAAGCTCTGCATCACCAGCTTGGCCGTCAGGCCCTTCTTCACCAGCATCGGCACCAGGTCGTCGCCCTCGTCCGGCAGATCGGAACCGAAGGTGGCCACGGTGCCCGGCACGATATCCATGCCGACGCGGATGATGAAGCTCTGGGTCTGTGGATTGACATGCACGCCCATGCTTTCCACCGACCCCACCCGCACCCCGCGGAAGGTGACGGGGGCGCCGATCTGCAGGCCGGCCACGGAACTGTCGAAGAAGCTGACCGCCTGCAGGCGCTGCGCCCACAAGGTACTGCCGCCGAAGAAGGCGACGGCCGCCGCGGTCAGCAGCAGGGCGCCCAGCACGAAGGCGCCGATGGCGGTGGGGCTGGGTCGCTTCACGATGATGCCTCCGTCTGCGAAGCATGGGGGGACAGGCCGTGCCGGGACAGGAATTCGCGGACCTTGTCGCTGTCGGCGTCGCGCGCCAGCTCGGCGGGTGGGCCCAGGGCCGTGGGCTTGTGTTCCTCCCCGTCCAGGAACAGCATGCGGTCGGCGATGGCGTAGAGGCTTTCCAGCTCATGCGTCACCATGACCACCGTGATGCCCAGCCCGTCGCGCAAGGTCAGAATCAGTTCGTCCAGACGGCGCGACGACAGCGGGTCCAGCCCGGCCGACGGTTCGTCCAGGAACAGCACTGACGGGTCCAGCGCCAGGGCGCGGGCCAGGGCCGCACGCTTGCGCATGCCGCCCGACAGGCTGGCCGGCAGCCGTTCCTCATGCCCCGCCAGCCCGACCAGGGCCAGCTTGAACCGGGCCAGCGCCTCGCGCGCCGCCGGTTCGGCATGGCCATGCATCTCCATGGGCATCAGGATATTCTCCAGCAGGGTCATGGAACTCCACAGCGCCCCGCCCTGGAACAGGATGCCGAAGGGCGGCGGGCCCCTGTCCTCGCCAGGTTGGAGGTCGCGTTCCAACGGCTTGCCGTCGAACAGGATGTGACCTTTCAGCGGGCGCAGCAGCCCGACCATGCTTTTCAGCAGCGTGCTCTTGCCCGATCCGCTGTCGCCGACAATGGCGAAAATCTCGCCCTGCGCGATCTCCAGGTCGATGCCGCTCTGCACCGGCTTGCCGCCATAGCCAACGGCGACGTCCTTCACGCTGATCCGTGCCGTCTCCGCCATAGTCAGATGTCCAGCGCGTTGGCGCAGACGGCGAAGACCGCGTCCACGGCGATGATGGCGACGATGGCATTGACCACGGCCGACGTGGTGGCCTGGCCGACATCCGCCGCACTGCGCCCGGCGCGCAGGCCACAGCGGCAGCCGATCAGCGCCACCATGGCTCCGAACACCAGCGCCTTGGTGCCGCCGATGGCGAAATTCGCACTTTTGACGGCAGCCTGGGTTTCCACCATATAGCCGGTGACGGTGATGTCCATCATCGGCACCGCCACCATCATCCCACCCAGCAGCGCCACGGCGCAGGCATAGACATAGAGCAGCGGCATCAGCAGGGCCAGGGCCACCACCCGTGGCAGCACCAGGAACTCCTCCGGCGGGATGCCCAGGGTGATCAGGGCGTCGATCTCCTCATTGCCCTGCATGGTGGCGATGCGGGCGGCGAAGCTGGCACCCGTGCGGCCGGCCAGCACGATGGCGGTCATTACCGGCGCCAGCTCGCGCACCGACGCGATGCCCACCAGATCGGCCACATAGATGCCGGCCCCGAAGGCCCGCAGCTGCACCGCCCCGACAAAGGCAAGGATCGCCCCCATCAGCAGGTTGACGATCCCGACGATCAGCAGGGCCCGCGTGCTGCTTTCCGCCAGCACATCGATCACCTCGTTCCGGCGCACCTTGGCCTTTCCGGCCATGAAGCGCGGCAGGCGCAGCACCAGCTCCCCGATCAGGGTCAGCATGGCCTTCAGTTCCGCCCATTCACCCAGCGCCCACAGGCCCAGCCGCTTGCGCAGGCCGGGCGGCGGCTTCTCCGCCGGTGGGTCCGCCCCGTCGCCCGCCAGCGCCAGCAGGCTGGCCATTTCACGCGGGACGCCTTCCAGCTTGATTTCTGCCCCATGCTTGCGCAGCCGGCGCAGCAAGGCGGCCAGGAAGGCGGCGTCCACCGTTCCCCATTTCCACTCCGCCGGCCCTTCCACCCGCAGCGTGGTGACGCCGCCGGCGGGCAGGTCCACCTCGTCCGGCGGTCGGGCCAGCCGGTCGGCGCCGATGCCCCCGTCGGGCACCGTCAGCACCAGCACATCGCCCTCACGCCGCAACCCATTCTCCATTTGTCATCCCTGGCCGTCGACGCAACGCCACGGGCGCTCCGTCTTTTGGTGTACAACGGGCGGGGCAGGCATTGGGTTCCCAGGATAGCGGTTGAAATTATTAAGGAGAGTGATGCCCGCTACTTCGCCTCGCGCAGCGCCTTCAACTCTTCCGCCGGCACCGGGTCCTCATACTTGTTGCCGAAATGCGTGCGGATATAGGTGACGATGGCGGTGATCTGTTCGTCATCCATCTCGTGGCGGAAGCTGGGCATGGCCTTCGACCCGTTCAGGATCAGCAGGGCCGGATAGGCCCAGGCCGCCAGATTGCCATTGTCGGCCAGGGCGGGATAGAAACCCGCCCCGGTGCCGCCCTTGCCATCGGGCATATGGCAGCCGGCGCAGACCGCCTTGTACAGCGCCTCGCCATCCCGCTGCGGGAACTTGGTATAGCCCAGCAGGTTGGCATGTTTGGTGGCCGTCGCCTGGGCGGAATCCGCCGCATGGACACTGGCAGGAAGAAGGGCCAGCACAATACCGGCCGCAATGATCTGCTTTCTCATCGTCGATCTCCTCACGCGGCCAGGGCGCGGCGGTGCAGGCGGGTAACGGCGTCCAGTGCCGACAGGATGGCCCCTTCCTGCCAGCCCGGCAGGTGCGAGACATGATCGCCGGCCAGCACGATGCGTCCGTCGATCTCCGCCAGGTCGCGATAATGTTTGGCCCGCAACTCGGGCGTCCAATGGGCAGCACAGCCCATGGTGGTCGGCGACCGGTGCCAGCTGACCGATACGCCATTCTCGAACTCCGCCTTGTACTGGGGATGAATCTTCGCCCCTTCCTCCACCGCCAGCTTCACCCGGTCGGCCGCCGACAGGGACGCCGGCTCGAACGCGTTGGTGCCATAACAGAAACTGCCCAGCAGCACGCCCTTGCCCGGCTTGTTGAAACCGGTGCTGGGATAGGAGATCTGGCGGATGGGCAGGTCGGTGAAGGTGATGCCGCCATAGGTGGCCTCATCCTCCTCCCAGAAGCGGCGCTTGAACTGCAGGCCGGTCTTCACCGCCGCCGAATAGGGCACCCCATCCATGCCGGCCTTCATCTTCGGCCCCACCTGCACGTCCAACTGGCTCAGCACCGTCAGCGGCAGGGCGCAGACGCACCAGTCGGCCGTGGCCTGGCGCTGGTCCTTGCCGGTGCGGGCATCGACATAGGTGACGCTGACACCCTTGGCATCCTGCCGGATGGCGGTCACCTTGGCGTTCAGCGTGATGATGTCGGTCAGTGTCTTGCCGATGGCCTTGGGCGTGGCGTCCATGCCGCCCACCGGCTGGAAGATGGTCGAATGCCATTGATGGGTCTGGCCGAAGGTCAATGCCCGCCAGACATCGGAGCGCAGCAGGTCGGACAGTGCCAGCGGTTGCCCGCCCTTGGGCTCCGGCATCAGGCCGCCGCCCTTGTTCACCTCATATCCACGCCGTTCGGCACTGGTGATGCCGGCCGTGTATTTATGATTGGCGTCCAGCGCCCCCCATTCCTTCAGGGCGGACAGCAGGATCTCCTGATCCTCCCGGCCCAGGGCCTGATCCAGCTTGTCCTGCTGGGGAACCTTGGACAGCATCTCGGCCAGATGCCCCTGGAAGTCGGCCTGCACCTCGCGGAAGCGCTGCGGTTTGCCGCCAAAATAGGCGGATGAATGCACATAGGCATTATAATTGACCATGATGAACGGTTCGAGATCGACGCCGAACCGTTTCGCATAGTCCAGATATCCGCGATGATGGTACGGAATGCGCCAGGGACCGGGATTGAGATACAATCCGGGGGCGAAACCGCAGGTCTGGACCTCACCCCCCAGTTCGGTGATGGTGTCCCCACCCCGCACAGTCCAGGCGCGGCCGCCCACACGGCCATTATATTCCAGGATCTGCACCTGATAGCCGGCATTGCGTAATTCCAGGGCCGACACCAATCCTGCCCAGCCGGCACCCAGCACGATTACTTTGGCCCCTTTGGGCGCACCTTGCAGTTTGATGGGGCCGGTATATTGGCTGTCGGCGGCATGACCCAGGCTGGTCATGGCCTGATACATGGCGCCCGCCCCGGCAACGGCGCCAATCATACGAAAGAGATCACGGCGCTTGAATGTGGACCCGCCTGTCGTCTCGCTCATACCCACTCCTGATCGCTGGGGGGCCGCCATGGCGGCGGCCACCGGCCGGGAAGTGGCCGACCCGCCTTGCGCGGGTGGACCTGGGCATGAGCTAGCAATCCGTCGGCCAAGTGCCGGGAACGCATTGCGGGTGGCATGCTCAGCCCCGACCCTGCCGATCCTGCCAGCGCCGGTGGATCAGTTCCGCCGCCGCCAGATCGGACAGGCCCGTGCCCACCGACTTGAAGATGGTGATGTCATCGGCCGACCGGCGGCCAAGGGCCGGATCGCGGATCACCTGTTGCAGCAGGACGATCCTGTCCCGGACCAGGGCGCCATTGGCCAGCGGCGTGACGATATCCCCGGACTCGGTCACCGCTGTCCAGCTGTCCACCACCAGGGTGCCCGTCTGCATCAGGCCATCATCGGCCTCGCGCATCGATGGGGTGAAGCTGCCGACCATGTCGACATGCGTGCCGGGCCGGACATCGGCACCGCGGATCAGGGGCTGCTGGCTGGAGGTGGCGCAGCTGATGATGTCCGCCTCTGCCACGGCCTGCCCCAGATCCGTGACGACGGCAATCTCACAGCCGAGATGGTCCAGGCTGCGGGCCAGGGCCTGCACCTTGTCGGCCGCGCGGCCCCAGAGCCGGACACTGCGGATGGGCCGCACCGCCAGATGCGCCGCCACCATGCAGGGCGCCAGACTGCCCGTGCCCACCATCAGCAACCGTTGGCAATCCGGGTTCGACAGCAGGGAGGCGGCCAGCGCCGACACCGCCGCCGTCCTGACCAGGGTCAGGGCAGCGGCGTCGAAGATCGCGGCGGGAATGCCGGTGCGCCCATCCAGCAGCAGATAGGAACCATTAATGCTGGGCAAGCCGATCGGCGCATTGCCGGCCATATAGGCGATGACCTTGACACCCATATGCCCGCCTTCACGCCAGGCCGGCATCACCAGCAGCATGTCCCGCCCGTCGCCCGGCAGCGTGTAATGCAGCCGGTCGGGCACGGTGACACCCTGGCCAAAGGCAGCGTGCAGCGCCTGCACCAGGTCACCGGGCCTGGTCAGGTCATGGATATCCCGGCCACACAGCAGCACCGGCTGTCGATCATCGATCATTCCCCGCTCCCCCTGACTGGGACCGTTCCGGCCCTGCCGCGTGCGCCCGCGACGGGCGGTGCGGATCACACCCCTTCGGCCAGTTCGTGCAGGGTTTCCAGATCATTCAGCCGGACCTTGCCGCCTTCCAGCAGGGAGATGGCGCGGCTGGTCTTCAGCTGGGTGAAGGTGCGGCTGACCGTTTCCGTGGTCAGGCCCAGATAATCGGCGATGTCAGACCGGCTCATCGGCACATGCACGGGATTGTCGGCATAGCCGCGGCGCCGGGCGCGCTCCGACAGCATCAAAAGGAAAGACGCGATGCGTTCCTTGGCGTTCTTGCGGCCCAGCAGCAGCATCTGGTCCTGGGCGGCCGCCAGTTCACTGGACGCCATGGCGAACAGCCGGCGCTGCATCTTGGGATAATCCTCCAGCAACCCTTCCAGCCGGCGGCGGGGGAAGCGGCAGAGCGTGGCCGGGGTCACCGATTCGGCCGAATAGGCATAGGTGTCGTTGATCGACAGACCCAGGAAATCGCCAGGCAGCAGAAAGCCGGTGATCTGCCGCCGCCCGTCGGGCAGCAGCTTGTAGAGCTTCATGGTGCCGGCGGTGACATTGAACAAGGTATCGGCGCCGTCGCCCTCCGCGAACAGGGTGTGGCCGGCATCGACCTTCACAGAGACCAGGATATCGGCAAGACGCTTCAGTTCATCCGGTTCCAGGGCGGAACAGACCGACATGGAGCGCACGGGGCAGGCATTGCAGGGGGTGATATCGATGCGGGCGGCAATGGCGCTTTCGCGTGTGCAAGCATGTTCAGCCAACGCCATCTCCGGCTCCCCGATTTAGCATCTCTCCCGGACTTCCATCCGAAAACAGCATGCGCCCATTGAACATGATCCGCAACGCGCCGCAAAGCGGACGGAATGTCTCAGTCAGGTTCGCCGGCCAATCGAAGGATTTCATAATGGTTGGCCAATGAACACATATCCAGACGATTAGGCCGATGGAGCCGACGGCGCCTTGATCTAGATCAAGGCAGACCCCCATGCAGATCGGTTACCGGTTGAATGCTGCCGTTATCTCCCGATCGGCGGCGCGCCATGTTCAGACAGACAGAGACTTCGCCGTGCAGATCTCGCCGGAACGGGTGACAATGTCCGATCGTTTTTCCGTCAAGCCGCTGGATCGCCGGCGCATTGACCAGGCTTGGCCTCTGGTACAGACCGGGCGGGCGGCCCATGACCGTGACGCCTGGCGCCACTATGCCGCAGCCTTGCTGGACCTTGCCGATGGTGGCATCCGCACGGTGGAGGGAGACCATGGCTATATCCACGGCATCTACGCCTTCCAGGTGCTGCCCAGCCCAAGGCATGGCAGGGTGCTGCAGGTGGACATGTTCCTGGCCATGGACCTGATCGAGCCGGAGGCACCCATCGACCTGCTGCTGGACGACATGGACCGCATGGCCGGGCACCTGGATTGCGGTGCCGTGCACCTGCATCTGCCGCAGCGCGAGGGGATCGGCGCCAGCGTGTCCATGGCCTTGGCGCGCGCGCTGGAGCATGGTCATCATCGTGAGGATCTGCGCCTCTGCCGGCCATTGGTATGATGTCTTATGAATGGCAGGGTGGCCGCCTTGTGGCTTGAGCCGCAGACGGTCCCGGCGTTATTTTCCGCGCCATGACCGACATTTCCGCCGCAACGGCCCCCGCCCCCACCGCTTCCGAGACCGCGTCCAAGCCGGCCGCCTTGCCCGTGATCCGCATCCAGGCGGGCCGGCACAAGCGCGCCCAGCATGGCCATCCCTGGGTCTATTCCAACGAGGTGGACATGGACAAGGCGGCCAAAGCGCTGCCGGCCGGGTCCGTGGTGCGGGTCACCGATGCCGGCGGGGCCACGCTGGGTATCGCCGCCTTCAATCCGCACAGCCTGATCTGCGCCCGCTTCCTGACCCGCGATCCGGCGGAGAGCATCGATACCGCCTTCTTTGCACGCCGCATCCGCCGCGCCCTGGAAATCCGCGAACGGCTCTATGACCGGCCCTTCTACCGGCTGATCCATGCCGAAAGCGACGGGCTGCCGGCCCTGATCATCGACCGGTATGGTGACGTGGTGGTCGTCCAGGCCAACAATGTCGCCATGGATCGCCGCCTGCCCATGATCCTGGCCGCGCTGGAGGAGGTGCTGAACCCCGCCGCCATCGTGCTGCGCAATGACAGCACGGCCCGCACCTTTGAGGGGCTGCCGGAAGAGGTGAAGGTGGTCAAGGGCTCTGTCGAAGGGCTGATCCCGCTGGAGGAGAATGGCGCCACCTTCTTTGCCGACCTGTCGGAAGGGCAGAAGACCGGCTGGTTCTTCGACCAGCGTGACAACCGCGCCTTCATCGCCGATCTGTGCAAGGGCAAGTCGGTCGTCGATTTCTATACCTATGCCGGCGGCTTCGGCGTGCTGGCCGCCAAGCGCGGTGCGGCGCATGTGACCCTGGTCGACCGTTCTGCACTGTCACTGTCCATCGCCACCAAGGCGGCGGAGGCCAATGGCGTGGCCGACCGGGTGATCGTGCAGAAGGGCGATGCCTTCACCCTGATGGACCAGTGGGTGGCGGAAGGCCGGACCTTCGATGTGGTGATCGCCGACCCGCCGGCCTTCGTGAAGTCCAAGAAGGACCTGGCCGTGGGCAGCCGCGCCTATCGCCGCATGACCAAGGCCGCCGCCCGTCTGGTCGCACCGGGCGGCATGCTGCTGGTGGCTTCCTGCTCCCATAATATGGAGCCGCCCCTGTTCCACGCAGAGGCCGCGCGCGGTCTGAGCGATGCCGGCCGCCAGGGCCGCATCCTGCGCTTCGCGGGGGCTGGCAGTGACCATCCGGTGCATCCGCTGCTGCCGGAGACGCAGTATCTGAAGGCGATGGTGTTCGCGCTGGATTGAGGGCTCTCGCCCTCACACCCGAAACCGCACCCCCTCACCCGCACCCTCCGTCGCCGCCACGGGTACCACCCCCTGCGCCGCCAGGGTCTGCAGGATCAGGGTCACGCTGCCCCGGTGCGGTTCGTGCCGGCCGCTTTCGAAATCGCGGACTGTGCTGCGCGACAATCCCGACGCCTGGGCCAGCTGTTCCTGGCTCCAGTCCAGCAGGCCGCGCGCGGCGCGGCATTGCGCGGGGGAAAGTTCATGGGGCACGGGTTGTAATCCTGACACAATCAACCATATTGGATGATATTGGATCAAATGGTTGAGAGGTCAAGGTCCGAGTGTCGTTGACCCGGTGTTGAAAGGCAGGCCCCCATGCATGACGTGCCCCTGATCACCACGATCGTCACCGCGTTGGCACTGGCATTCGTTTTCGGGACCGTCGCGCAGAAACTGAAAATCTCGCCCCTGGTGGGCTATTTGCTGGCGGGTGTCATGATCGGGCCAGGCACACCGGGCTATGTCGCCGACATGAATCTGGCGCCGCAATTGGCGGAGATCGGCGTCATCCTGCTGATGTTCGGCGTGGGCCTGCATTTCTCGGTCAAGGACCTGATGTCGGTGAAGGCCATCGCCATTCCCGGCGCCATCGGCCAGATCGGCATCGCCACCCTGATGGGCATGGGCCTGTCCTGGGCGATGGGCTGGACCCTTGGAGCCGGCCTGGTCTTCGGCCTAGCCCTGTCGGTCGCCTCCACCGTCGTGCTGCTGCGTGCGCTGCAGGAGCGGCGGCTAGTGGAAAGCAAGCGCGGGCGCATCGCCATCGGCTGGCTGATCGTGGAGGATTTGGCCATGGTGCTGGCGCTGGTATTGCTGCCGGCCCTGGGCGGGCTGCTGGGCGACACGGCCGGGGCCGAGGGTACGGAAGCCGCCGCCGCTTCCAGCCTGTCCACAGAGCAGCTGATCACCGTCATCGCCATCACCCTGGGCAAGGTCGCCGCCTTCGTGGCCCTGATGCTGGTGGTGGGCACGCGCGTGATCCCCTGGGTGCTGCACGAGGTGGCGCATAGCGGCTCGCGCGAGCTGTTCCGGCTGGCGGTGCTGGCCATCGCGCTGGGCGTGGCCTACGGTGCTGCCACCCTGTTTGGCGTTTCCTTCGCGCTGGGGGCTTTCTTCGCCGGCATGGTGCTGTCGGGCTCTCCCCTGTCGCACCGCGCGGCGGAGGAATCGCTGCCGTTGCGCGATGCGTTCGCCGTGCTGTTCTTCGTGTCGGTCGGCATGATGTTTGATCCGGCCATCCTGATCGAACGGCCGCTGCCAGTGCTGGCCACCCTGCTGATCATCGTGTTCGGCAAGTCCATCGCCGCCTATCTGATCGTGCTGGCCTTCGGCCATCCGCGCAGCACGGCGCTGACCATTTCCGCCAGTCTGGCGCAGATCGGCGAATTCTCCTTCATCCTGGCGGCCCTGGGCCTCAATCTGGGTCTGTTGCCGCAGGAGGGGCATGATCTGGTGCTGGTGGGCGCCATCCTGTCGATCCTGCTGAACCCGGTGATGTTCACCCTGATCGACAAGTTCGGCCACAAGCTGGAGCCTGCGGTGGCCGACCCCGCCGCCCCGGCCGCACCGGAACCCACGCGCGAACCGATTCCCGCCACCGGCCTGACTGACCACGCCATCATTATCGGCCATGGTCGCGTGGGCAGCCTGATCTCCGCGAAGCTGCGCGACGAAGGGGTCCCCTATCTGGTGGTGGAGGACAGCCAGAAGCGCATCGACAGCCTGCGTGAGCAGGGGGTGGAGGTCGTGGTAGGCAATGCCGTGCTGCCCGACGTGCTGTCGGCCCTGAACCTGCCCGGGGCCAGGCTGATGTTCATCGCGATCCCCGGTTCCTTCGAAGCGGGGCAGATCATCCGCCAGACACGGGTGGCCAGACCGTCGCTGCCCATCATCGCCCGCGCCCATGCCGATGAGGAAGTGATCTACCTGACCCAGAACGGTGCCAGCACCGTGGTGATGGGCGAGCGCGAAACGGCACGCGGCATGATCGCCGAGGGCCTGGCCAGCATGCCCCCCGCGGCGACCGCCATCCCCGCCATCGATCTGCTGGTGGAAATGGACGTGCCGCCGCCGGCCGGCGATCAGCCCACCGGACCCTCACCGCAGCCAGCCTGACCATATCCGCGCGCTGCCCTTCCCATGGCTCTGCGACTGCAGGTGGCGGGAAATGCCGGGAATCGTGCACAGGCCGCGTGAACGGATTTGCCCTCCGGCCGCATGTTGCGTAGCATTTGAATGAAATGCCGTCGGCGGGGTGCGCGTAAACGGCGGTGCGGGTCTGGGCGGTCCATGGCGGACAGTGTGGCGGATAGGGATGGGGAAGTAGCGTCGGCCGGCCTGCCGCCGGCCTTGCCCTATCTTGACGATTTCTCCGGCGAAATGCCGCCGGTGGTCGAATATCCTACCCTTTCCGGCTCCTCCCTGGTCGGTGCGCTGGACCTTTACGGTCTGGCCGAACAGGTGCTCTCGGCCGAACATCACCTCATCAATGCCCAGGACCCGGTGCAGCGGCTGCTGCTGCTGACCACGCTGGCCTGGTACAATCGCCAGCGCGATACGCGCGCCGCACTGGAGATGGTGGGCGAGGCCATGGGGCTGCTGCCCTATGCCACCGGCGCCAATGAACGGGAACTGCGCCGCCTGACCGCGCGCCTGCTGCTGATCAAGGCGGAGGCCAAGGCCCTGTTCGCGGAGCTGGATCAGGCCGAAGCGCTGCTGGAAAGTGCCCGCGCCACTTTCCGCCAGATCGGCGATCTGCTGGGCGAGGGTGATACGGCCATGACGGAGGCGCTGCTGGCCCTGGACCGGGGGCAGAGCCGCCGGCGCATCCAGGCGCACCGCAACGCCAACAGCCTGTACCAGCGGGCCGGCGACGCCATGCGCCAGCAGATCGCCCAGGCCTGGATGGCGCGTGATGCCCTGTTCGGCGATGCCCAGGCCGCGGAGGCGCAATGGGCGCCGCTGCTCCCCAAAGGTCCCCTGCTGGAACATCCCGGTCTGGATGCGGTCGCCGCCTATTTCCATGGCGGCGTCTGCTTCGCGCATGGCGATTTTCAGAAGGCGCTGCGCCATTATCAGCGCGGCTGCGACCAGGCGGTGCTGGCCGGGCAGATGCGGCTGGCCGTGCTGCTGGCCGGCAATGTCGGGGCTGCCCACGCCAACCTGAACGATTATGTCAGCGAGTTCCTGTGGCGGGAGCGGGCGCATGTCCTGGCGCGCGGCACGGGCTGGCCCGCCGCCGTGGGCCAGTGCCTGCGCGGCATGGGCGACACGCTGCGCCGGTTGCAGCAGACGGGCCGGGCCCGCCATCTGCTGCTGGAATCGCTGGAATGGCTGGCACCCTTCGGCCGGTCGCGCAACCATGCCATCGCCTGCCAGTATCTGGGTGACCTGGAACTGGATGTGGGCGACCCGGCGGCGGGGCTGCGCTGGTTCGACGATCTGCTGGATATCGCCGATGACCTTGAACAGACCGACCTGCAGGCCGAGGCGCAGTGCGGCCGGGCCCGGGCCCTGACCCTGCTGGACCGCTGCGCCGATGCCGTGACGGCGGCCGATGCCGCCCTGGATCTCGTGCGCGGGCGTGGCGACCGCTGGCGGGAGATCGACGTGCTGCGGGCCAAGGCCGGAATCCACCAGCGCTTCCCTGACCTCGCCCCGCCGGAGGGCATGGCGGCGGGCGACTCGGCCGCCATCCATTTCCTACGCCGGGCGCTGGACCTGGCCGAGTCGATCCAGGGCTACACGGCATCGGCCGACCTGTTGTCGGCCCTGGCCAGCGCCTATGAGGCGGCGGGAGATATGGGCCAGGCCCTGCATTGGGAACGCCGCGCCGGCCAGGCGCGCGGCATCATCCACAGCCGGGAGGTCAGCGACCGGCTGCTGGCCATGCAGGCCGGGTTCGAGACGGAACGGCTGAAGGCCGAGGGCGATTACCACCGCCAGCTGGCATCGGCCGAGGCGGCGCGCGCCGCGGCCCTGCACGAGGCGACGCAGACCCTGGAACTGCTGGGCCGCATCGGTCAGCAGATCACCTCCACCCTGGATGCGGAAGCCGTGTTCCACGCCTTGCACCGCCATGCCGGCACGATGATGGAACTGGACGCCTTCTCCGTCTATGTCGTGGATGAGTCCGGGGAGCATCTGGAACTGCGCTATGGGCTGGAGGGCGGGCGGCCGCTGCCCGCCGTACGGCGACGCCTGTCGGACCCGGTATCGCTGGTGGCGCGGTGCGCGCGCGAGCATCAGGAATTGCTGGTGCTGCGCGGCCCGCACGAACAATCCTCCCCGTCCCACATTCCCGGGACACGCTTCATGCGGACCCTGCTGCTGTCGCCGCTGATGGTGGGCGCGCGCCTGCTGGGCGTGATGACGGTGCAGTCGGCAGCGGAGAACGCCTATGGGGAGCGGGAGAAGCTGATCTTCCGGTCGCTATCCGCATACGGCGCCATCGCGCTGTCGAATGCCGCCGCCTATGCCAAGGTGGACAGCACTTTGTCGGAACTGCGGGCCACGCAGGGAAGGCTGGTGCAGCAGGAAAAGCATGCCTCGCTGGGCCAGCTGGTGGCCGGGGTGGCGCATGAGATCAACACGCCGCTGGGCGTGGCCTTCACCCTGGCCACGCATCTGCAGGGCGAACGCGACGCGATCGCCCGGTCCTTCGGCGGCAATCAGCTGAAGCGCGCCGCCCTGGAAGGGTTCCTGGAAAAGCTGGATGAAGGTCTGCGCATCCTGACCGGCAATCTGGAACGTGCCGCCGATCTGGTGCGCAGCTTCAAGCAGGTCTCCGCCGACCGCAGCAGCGAGGCGCTGCGCACCGTGGATCTGGCCGCCTATGTCGGCGATGTGCTGAAAAGCCTGGAACCAATGATCTGGCAGCGGCGGGTCGCCGTCTCTGTCGACGGGGGACAGGGTCTGGCCATCAGCACCCTGCCCGGCCTGCTGGCACAGGTGGTGGCCAACCTGGTGCAGAACGCCATCGTCCATGGCTTCGCGGGCGTGGACAAGCCGGAGATCCTGATCTCCATCAGCCGGGCCGGGAGCGATCGGGCGGCCATTGCCATCACCGACAATGGCGTCGGCATGCCGCCCGACGTGCAGGCCAAGGCTTTCGACCCGTTCTTCACCACCAAGCGCGACAGCGGCGGCACCGGCCTGGGCCTGCATATCGTGCATAATCTGGTAACGGGTCCTTTGCAGGGCGCCATCGATCTGGCATCGGTGCCCGGTCATGGCACGCGCTTCCTGATCACCCTGCCGGTGGAAGTACAGGCGGCGTGACAACGCCGTCCGACAGGATCGCCGCCGTGAGGGAACAATGATGGTAGCGGCACCATCGCAATGCCCCCATGACATCGAACTGTCATCCCCAGGCTGGACAGGGACCTTCCGTACCGTCATGTTGCGAACGCAAAATAGCGGTCTTCCGACCTTCCGTTCATGCGGGGCGCATCATGCTGAAGGATCTGATCGAAGGGTTCCGGGAATTCCGGCGCACGAATTTCAAGCAGCAGCGCGGCCTGTTCCGCACGCTGGCCTGGGCTGGGCAGAAGCCGAAGGCGGCGCTGATCACCTGCTGCGACAGCCGCGTTGATCCCACCTTGATCTTCGCCGCCCAACCGGGCGACCTGTTCGTCGTTCGCAACGTGGCCAATCTGGTTCCACCCTACAAGCCGAACCAGGATTATCACGGCACGTCGGCAGCGCTGGAATTCGCGGTGCGCGAGCTGGGCGTGCAGCTGTTGGTGGTCATGGGCCACACCCAGTGCGGGGGCGTCGCGGCCCTGCCCAAGGACCGCAGCGACCAGAAATCGGACTTCGTCGATCATTGGATGTCGATCGCGGCACCGGCCCTGACCAAGCTGCGCGCCGAAATGCCGGCCGGGGCGGAAACCGATCTGCCGGAGCTGGAGCGGGCCGTCGTCCGCCTGTCGCTGGACAATCTGCGTTCCTTCCCCTGGATCGCGGAGGCGGAGCGGGAGGGCAAGCTGCTGCTGTGCGGCATGCTGTTCGATGTGGCGGATGCGGAGCTGCATGTGCTGGACAATGCCACGGGGCAGTTCCAGCCCGTCTCCCCGCCGCGCCCGCGTTTCCACGCCGCCGTGACAGCGACCACGGCAGCGGCCGTGGATGGCCGCCACGAAGATGGAACCGTCCACCCATAATCCGGCCATGATCGGCGGCTAGAAAGCTTTATGCGTAAGATGATCCTGGCCGTTCTGGCCGCCGCCGCCCTGGCCCTTCCCGCCGTCGCCGCCCCGCAGAAGGGCAAGGCCCCGCCACCGCCATCCTTGACGGCGGAGGAGCAGGCCCGCCTGCCGGCGGTGGAGGCCTATCTGAACGATATCCGCAGCCTGAAATCGCAGTTCGTCCAGTCCAGCGATGATGGCGCCCCGCTGGCCACGGGCACGTTCCAGCTGCTGCGACCGGGCCGCATGCGCATCGATTATGACGGCAACGGCAACTACATCGTCGCCGATGGCCGCTTCGTCTATTTCTGGGACGCGGAGGTCAAGGAGCAGCAGAACGCCCCCATCGGCAGCACGCTGGCCGATTTCCTGCTGCGGGAGAAGATCGTCCTGTCCGGCGATGTCACCGTCACCCGCATGGGCAATGATGGCGGCCTGCTGGAGGTGACCCTGGTCCAGACCAAGGAACCGGGCCAGGGCAGCCTGACCCTGGTGTTCGAGGAGCGGCCCTTCGGCTTGCGCAAATGGCGGGTGCTGGATGCGCAGGGCCGAACCACGGAAGTGGCCTTGCAGAACCCGCAATTCGGCGTCAGCCTGGACAAGGACATCTTCTATTTCCGCGAAGCCGGCCGCCGCCGCGAGCGGGACTGATCCCCGGAGCACTCTTTCATGACCCAGCCATCGCCCGCCACCCGCAAACCGCTGGTCGGCCTGCCCTGTGATGCGCGTGAGCTGGGGCCGCACCCATTCCATGTCGCGGGCGACAAATATATCCGCGCCGTCAGCCATGGCGCCCATTGCCAGCCGCTGCTGATCCCGGCGCTGGGCGACTGGTGGGACGTGGATGCGCTGCTGGATCGGCTGGACGGGCTGTTCTTCACGGGCAGTCCCAGCAACCTGCACCCAGGCCATTACGGCCTGCCCGACGAGATGGTCACCCCGCCGCTGGATCCCGCCCGCGACGCCACGACCCTGCCGCTGCTGAAGGCGGCTCTGACCCGCGGCATCCCGGTCTTCGCCGTCTGTCGCGGGTTCCAGGAGATGAATGTGGCCCTGGGCGGCACCCTGTTCCCCCGCATTCAGGAGGTGCCTGGCCGCATGGACCATCGCGAGCCCAAGGACGCACCGGTGGAGGTGCAATATGCCCCCATCCACCCGGTGGCCCTGACGGCCGGCGGCCATTTCGCCCGCGTCACGGGTGTGGCGGAGATGATGGTGAACTCCCTGCACCAGCAGGGCATCGACCGCATCGCCGACAGCCTGGACATCGAGGCCGTCGCCCCCGACGGCCAGATCGAGGGCGTCAGCTATCGTGGCGGGCCCGGCTTCGCCTGGGGCGTGCAATGGCACCCCGAATGGCGCTTCTGGGAAAACCCGCCCTATGCCGCCCTGCTGACCGCGTTCGGCGACGCGGTCAGGGGTTACGCCGCCGCGCGGGCATAAGCCGGCGCGCCGCCCGCGCGCCCTGCAAACCACCCTGGCGGCAAGCCCCCTTGCCAGGGACCGCCGCATGCGTCATTTAACCCCGATCATGGGCATCGAAAATCACAGCAGCAATTTCGCGCCGGCGGCCCGCGCCGACGGCCGGGTCAATCTTGTCGGCCTTTCCCGCGAGGAGCTGGAAAGCACGCTGGTCGGCGCCGGATTCCAGAAATTCCGGGCCGGTCAGGTCTGGCACTGGATCTACCATCGCGGCGTCACCGACTTCGCCTTGATGTCGACCCTGGCCAAGCCGGCCCGCGAAAAGCTGGCGGAAGGCTTCGTGGTCGACCGGCCGGTGCCGGTGAAGGACCTGAAATCCGTGGACGGCACGCGCAAATGGCTGTGCCGCATGCATGACGGGCAGGAGGTGGAGGCCGTCCACATCCCGGAGACGGATCGCGGCACGCTCTGCGTCTCCTCCCAGGTGGGCTGCACCCTGACCTGCCGCTTCTGCCATACCGGCACCCAGCGTCTGGTGCGCAACCTGACGGCGGACGAGATCGTGGGCCAGGTGATGCTGGCCCGCGACCATCTGGAGGAATGGCCCAGCCCGCCCGATGGCCGCATGCTGTCCAACATCGTCATGATGGGCATGGGCGAGCCGCTGTATAATTATGACAATGTCGCCAAGGCGCTGAAGATCATCATGGATGGGGAGGGGATTTCCATCTCCAAGCGCCGCATCACCCTGTCCACCAGCGGTGTCGTGCCGATGATGAAGCGGGCGGGAGAGGAGCTGGGCGTCAACCTGGCGGTCAGCCTGCATGCGGTGAATGACGAGCTGCGGGACCGCATCGTGCCCATCAACCGCAAATACCCGATCAAGGAGCTGATGGACGCGGTGCGCAACTATCCGGGCCTGAACAATGCCCGGCGCTGCACCTGGGAATATGTCATGCTGAAGGGCGTCAATGACAGCATGGCCGACGCGCGCGAGCTGGTGCGCCTGATCCGGGACATCCCGTCCAAGATCAACCTGATCCCGTTCAATCCCTGGCCCGGCTCCCCGTTCGAGCGCAGCGATTGGGAGCAGATCGAGAAGTTCAGCGATTATGTGAACGCGGCCGGCTATGCCAGCCCGATCCGCCGTCCCAGGGGCGACGATATCCTGGCCGCCTGCGGCCAGCTGAAAAGCGAAAGCCAGCGCCCCACCGCCGCCCAGCGGATGTCACAGCTGGAACAGAGCAAGATCCTGGCCGCCGAATATGCCGCCCAGATCGCCGCCAAGGAAGCCGCGCTGGCGCTGTGAAGGCTGTACCGTAGCAGGTGAGGCATTTCACGCCGACAGCGCGTCCGCCTCCATCACGCGATGGCGTTCCGATGTCAGCACCTGGCGCACCAGAGGCTGGGCGCGCAGGCAGCGGGCGATATAGTCGCTTTCATCGCGCGTCAGGGTGCGGACCTGCACATCGACATGCAGGCATTCCTCCGCCTCGAAATGCCGTGCCTGGACCGAGGCCGGCACCAGCCCGCGCTTGGCGAAGAATTCCAGCACACGCGGCAGGCTGCCGGGATCGGGGTCGGCCAGCACCGCGAAACAGGCGGTGCGGCTGGGGTCGGTGGGGCGGGCTTCGGCCGGCGGCGGGGCCAAGGCCGGCATCAGGGGGGCGGTGAGGGTCATGGCCTTCACTCCGCCGCGACGGCCGGATGGCCTTGCTTGCTGGCGCCGCGCATTTCCGGCCCCACCGACAGCCGGTCCAGGTCGGCCCGCTGGAAACAGCGCGACAGCACGCCCACGGGATCGCTCATGCCCTTGCCATCATCGGCCGGCACCAGCATGGCGAAGGCGCGGTTGGCGCGCGCGGCACGCATCGCCGCCTCCACCGCCTCGTCCAGCCCCACGCCCGGCAGCCGCTGCCAGGGCACCGGCGTAATCACCCCGCCCGCCGCGCGATGCACGGCCAGCGCGATCTGCGCGCCGGTGGCCGGATCACGATAGACGGTCAGGCTGGCGGGATGGTCAGGGGCGGTGCTCATCGCCGGGGGCTCCACATCTTGGGTCGCCGCTGTTGTGCGGTGCCGTAAAGATAGGGCAAGCGCCGGGGCATTTCTTTGCAAGTTTCGTCCAGATGACATAGTTTGCGCATATATAATGCGTGAACTGGCAAACATGGGGATGGATCATGCAGAAGCCGCTGGACAGCCTGGATTGGCGCATCCTGGACCGGTTGCAGAAGGACGGGTCGGAGACGGCGGCGCAGGTGGCCGAGCAGGTGGGCCTGAGCCAGAGCCCCTGCTGGCGCCGCATCCAGCGGCTGGAGGAGGATGGCATCATCAAGCGGCGCGTAGCACTCCTGGACCGCAAGGCCATCGGGCTGAACGTGCTGATCTTCAGCCATGTCAAGCTGGAGGCGCATAGCGGCGACCTGCTGACCGATTTCCGCGAAGCGATCCGCCGCATCGCCGAGGTTCAGGAATGTTTCGTGCTGATGGGCCAGGTGGATTTCATGCTGCGTATCGTCACCAAGGATATCGAGGCCTATGAGGCCCTGTTCTTCGAGAAACTGTCGAAGCTGCCGGGCGTGCGCGAAATCAACAGCATGATCGCGGTGTCCACGGTGAAGGAGACGACGGAACTGCCGCTGCCGGGGCTGGCGGGGTAGTATCTGTCAAAATTCATGGAAGATTGTCTTTTCTCGCCTCCCCGGCGAAGGCCGGGGCCCAGGAGCCAACAGCCCGACCTGTCGGCAGCGTCGATCCAGGCAGCGTAAAGGTTTGATCCTGGGGCCCCTGGGCCCCGGCCTTCGCCGGGGAGGCGATGAAGCGGAAGAGACGGTGATTTCCCAACACACGTTATTCGCCACCATCCGGCAGCAGCACCACCAGCCGCAGATCGGGCCGCGTCTCCACCGACAGGGTCATCTGCCGGAACCGCAGCAGACCGCGGTCGGGATGCTGGAACAGCCGTTCCCCGCCCTCCCGGCCCCTGATATCGGCACCCGTCCACCGGGCCGCGAAATCGCGGCTGCCGGCCCGCAGCTCCGCGATCAGGGCGGCCAGGCCCGGGTCCTGCAAATGCCTTCCATGATCGGCGCGGAATTCGGCCAGGACGCGGGCCGCCCGCGACGGCCAGTCAACCAGCAGGCGCCGGGCGCCCTCATCCAGGAACAGGTAGCGCAGCAGATTGTGCGGACCCGGCCGGTCCAGCCAGCCAGCGAACAGCGCCACCGCCGCCGGGTTCCAGGCCAGCAGGTCCTGGCGATGGTCCAGCGCATAGGCCGGCACGGCCAGCGCCGCCACCGTGGCACGCAGCCTGTCATGCTGGGCGGCGGGATCGTCGGCAGGGTCGGGCAGGTGCTGGTCGCGGCGGCCCGACAGCTGGAACAGATAGGCCCGCTCCGCAACGGTCAGGCGCAGGGTGCGGGCCAGCCGGTCCAGGGCCTGGGGGGACGCCTGGATGTCGCGCCCCTGTTCCAGCCAGGTCAGCCAGGTGGCGCTGATCCCCGCCAGCATCGCCACCTCCTCCCGCCGCAGGCCCGCCGTGCGGCGACGCCCCGTGACGGACAGGCCCAGCGCCGCCGGGTCCAGCCGCCCTCTACGGTCGCGCAGAAACGCCCCCAGCAATTGTCGCTGGTCGGCCTGGGCATCGGGGGGCGGCATGGTGGTGGTCATACCAGGATAATTGCTTATCTTGTACCCGTTTGCCCAGGGGGATAAGTCGGAACCCAGCAACCCGCCCCCAAGGAGGAACCCATGGTCACCCAGACCGACAGCCAGCATGACCTTGTCGTCCAGCAGTTCGGCCCCCGTGCCGCCGCCTATGTCAGCAGCCCCACCCATGCCGCCGGGCCGGACCTGACCGCGTTCCAGTCCATCCTGCGCGATACCGCCCCGGTCGGCCACCTGCTGGACCTGGGTTGCGGCGGCGGACATGTCAGTTTCCATGCCGCCCCGCTGGTCGGCGACATCGTGGCCTATGATCTGTCGGACGCCATGCTGGCCGCCGTGGCAGCGAATGCGGCAACGCGTGGCCTGTCCAACATCGCCACGCGGCAGGGACGGGCAGAGGAACTGCCCTTCGCCGACGGGCATTTCGACCTGGTGGCCAGCCGCTACAGCGCCCATCACTGGCGCCACGTCCCCCCGGCCCTGGCCGAAGCGGCGCGTGTGCTGCGGCCGGGCGGGCGGCTGGTGATGATGGATGTGTTCGCCCCGGCCGACCCGCTGCTGGATACCTATCTGCAGACGGTGGAGATGCTGCGCGACCCCAGCCATGTCCGTGACTATTCCCTGACGGAATGGCAGGCCATGCTGGCGGCGGCGGGGCTGGTGCCGGGGGCCGCACATTGTTTCCGCCTGCGCCTGGCATTCCAGGCCTGGGTGGACCGGATCGACAGCCCGGCCAGCCATCGTCCAGCATTGCTGTCGCTGCAGGCCGGTGCGGCGGCGGAAGTGAAGCAGCATTTCGCCATCGAGACGGATGGCAGCTTCACCATCGACACAATGCTGATCGTTGCCGTCAAGGAAACGTAAGGCACTGGGGGCTTGACTCCGGGCGCGGATCGGCGGCGAACTATCTGCATGATCATTCCGTCGCATCCGCCCCCGCCGCTGCCGACCACGCAGCCGGCATCGACCACGCCGCAGAACAATGCGGCGCTGGCCACGGCTGCCGTTGCCGCACAGAAGCTTGCCCGCCCCACCCAGACCCAGACCCGTCGTGCGGCCTCCGCCGTGGCGCAGGGTGAAGCATCGCGGGAAGGCACGGACAGCGCCTTCGTGGGCCGCGCCTTCGACAATGAGGCCGCCGTGGTGGAGGCCCGCACCAAGCACACCCCGCCGCGCGGCCGCGGCGACCGGCTGGATGTCAGCGTTTAGCCTGGGGGTTGATCCGCCCTATGGCGCATGCGCATCCAGCAACCCGTCCGGCAACTCCATGGTGAAGGGCCCGTCGGTCCATAGCAGGACGCAGCGCACCGCCTTGCCCGGGTAAATCCGGGTCAGGGCCGCGCGATAGGCCGCCATCTGCTGCAAATAGATGGCTGGCACCTTCGCCACGTCGGTGGGCGGCGGGCGGTTGGTCTTGTAATCGACGATCCAGACCGCGTCGTCGGTGACGCACAGCCGGTCGATCCGCCCCGACAGCGCCCGGCCGCCCACCAGGCCGACCAGCGGCACCTCCGCCCGACTGCCCGGTGCGAACAGGGCGGCGAAGGTCGGATCGGTCAGCACGCGCAGGGCTTCCCTGCCGATCTCCCCCTGCTGGGCCGGGGTCAGGTTATGCGCGGGTCGCGCCAGCCACGCCGCCGCCACCTCGGCCCAACGCGCCGGCTCCGTCTCCGGCAGGACCTGCAGCAGCGTATGGATCAGGTTGCCGCGCTTGAACCGCAGGCCATCGTCCGGGCCCAGGGGGGAGCGCAGGGAGGGTTCGGGCGCATCGGGCTGCGACGGGGCCAGCGGCTTGGATGGGCTGGGATCGCGCGGGGCGGGCGCCAGGGCCCAGGCCGGCAGCACCGCCTGCATCGCCGCTTCCACCATCGCCGGCGGGGCATCGCGCAGCGGCGCCGTCTGCGGCTCATGCAGCACCAGCCCTTCCCCGGTCCAGCCGGCCGGCGACAGGGTGGTGAAATCGAATGGCGCCGGCTGTGCCAGATCGGCCAGCGCCCCTTCCACCAGCCGGTACCATGATCCGGGTCCGCCCTTGCGCAGCTGTTCCCAGCCGCAGACGATCAACCGGTCCTCCGCACGGGTCAGGGCGACATAGAGCAGGCGGCGATATTCCTGGTCCTGGCGCCGCTTGGCCAGCGCGCGGCGCGCGTCGGCGGTGGCATCCTCCATCTGCCGGCGCGGGGCATAGAGCGGCAGGGGCGGGCCGGGATCGGCCATTTCGTCCGCCTGTACTGTCCGCGCCGGCCACAGGATCTTCAGCCGGTTGACATCCGGCTCGCGCATCGTGTCGGGCAGGAAGACGATGGGGGCCTGCAGCCCCTTCGACCCGTGCACCGTCATGATCCGCACCTGGCCCGGCCCGTCGCCGCCGCCCGTATCCAGCTCGCGCTTCAGTTCCGCCTGCGACGCCTCCAGCCAATGCAGGAAGCCTTGCAGGGAGGCGACATGCTCGCGCTCGAACAGCAGGCAGGCGTTGAGGAACTCCTCCAGCGGGTCGTGGGCCTCCGCCCCCAGCCGGGCCAGGATGGCGCGCCGGCCGGAACCGTCGGTATCCGCCGGGCAGGGCCGTGACAGCACCCCGGCGAACAGCTCATAGGGCGGGCGATAGTCGGTATCGTTCAGGATGGCGCGCAGATAGTCCAGCGCCGGCACCAGGTCCGAATGCTGCTTCGCCCGGTCGTTCAGGGCGGCCCACAGCCGGCCCGGCCGGCCATGGGCGACGGTGAACAGCTGTTCCTCGCTCAACCCCAGCAGCGGCGATTTCAGCAGCACGGCCAGGTTCAGATCATCCTCCGGCAGCACCAGGAACCGGGCCAGCGCCATCAGGTCCATCACCGCCAGCTGTTCGGTCAGCACCATGCGGTCCACGCCGGCCACCGGCACGTCGCGGTCCTTCAGGGCGCGGACCAGATGGCCCACGAACTGGTCACGGCTGCGCACCAACACCATGATGTCGCCCGGCCTGAGCGGCCGGTTCTTCGACACCAGCCTCTCGCCATCGGCCAGCCACCGGGCGATGCGGTCGGCCATGGTGCGGGCCAGCCGCGCCACGGGCTTGTCCGCCTGTTCCGGCCGCAACGGCAGCGACCAGGGA
Source organism: Niveispirillum sp. GW835-FHT14G11 (assembly GCF_058793615.1). Lineage (NCBI taxonomy): Bacteria > Pseudomonadati > Pseudomonadota > Alphaproteobacteria > Rhodospirillales > Azospirillaceae > Niveispirillum > Niveispirillum sp. GW835-FHT14G11. The sequence continues at coordinate 134,110 of NZ_JBXAFZ010000009.1, read as the reverse complement.
TCGGGGTCAGCGGCGTCCTGCGGGCTGACCAGGGGCCAGATCTCGACCCGTCCTTCCACACCGCGCCGGTGGGGGATGTGCCGCACCTCCACATCCGCCGCCGCCACCCCGTCGCGGGCCAGACCGGCGGCGAATACCTTGTCCACCGCGGCCAGCACCGCCCCGACGGAGCGGAAGCTGGTCTGCAGATCGACGATGCGCCAGCTGCGCAGGGCGGCATTGACCTTGGCGTCGAAATGGCTGCGCATGCGGGCGAATTCGGCCGGGTCGGCGCGCTGGAAGCTGAAGATCGACTGTTTGTCGTCGCCCACCACGAACAGGGTGCGGATGCGATCCTCCCGCGCGCCCAATCCCGCGAAGAACTCCTCGGCGATGGCGGACACCACGGCCCATTGCTCCGGGTTGGTGTCCTGCGCCTCATCGATCAGCACATGGTCCAGGCCGCCATCCAGCTTGAACAGCACCCAGGCACAGGCATCCGTCCCCGCCCCCCCCGACAGCAGCGCCGATGCCGCCAGGATCAGATCGTCGAAATCCAGCACCCCGCGCGCATCCTTCAGCCGCTGGTACCGGCCCAGCAGCGCCTCGCCCAGGGCCAGCAGGGCGGATGTGTGGGCCGCCACCGCCACGCGGCGGCGTTCCTGGCCCACGGCGACCAGCCGCGCCGCCTCCCGCTGCAAAATCTCCAGCGCCATCGGATCGGCCTCCGACGGCTTCTTGGTCATCAGCGCCTTGCGCGGCTCCCCTTCCGCCGTCAGGTAGAGCGACGGATAGTCCGTCCAGCCCGTCACCCGGCGGTCCAAATCCCCATCCAGCCAGGCCTGGATGCCGATGCCCCGCTCCACATCGGTCTTGGTGCCGGTGGCCAGCACCGCGCAGGCCCGGCGCAGCCCCCTCTCGTCCACCGCCCCGGCGCTGCAGGCGCGGGTCAGGACCGACAGGTCCGTCTCCTCCGCCGGCACGCGCAGGCTGTCGCGCAGGGCGGCAACGGCCGGCTCCAGCCCGCCCTGGGCATCCAGGATGCGTTTCAGCCGGCCGCGCTCGGCCGTCAGGCTGGCCAGCAGGTCGTTGAACTCATCCTCCGACACCGATCCGGTCAGCAGATCGACGGCCTGGGCAAGCGTGCCGTCGGGCTCGTACCGCCCGGCCAGCAGCACCGACTGCTTGGCCTCCGCCAGCAATTCCTCCGCCGTGCGATCATCCATGACCTCGAAATTCGGCGCCAGCCCGGCCTCCAGCGGGAAGCGGCGCAGCAGCGATTGGCAGAAGGCGTGGATGGTCTGGATCTTCATGCCGCCGGCCGTGTCCAGCACCCGCGCGAACAGCCGGCGGGCGGCCACGACATCGCCGCGCGACGGTTCACGCCCCGTCAGGTCATGCAGATTGATCCTCAGCTTGTCCTCATCCGCCACGGCCCAGATCGACAGGCGGTCGGCGATGCGGTTGGCCATCTCCGCCGCCGCCGCCTTGGTGAAGGTCAGGCACAGGATGCGCGACGGGTCGGTACCGGCCAGCATCAGGCGCAGCACGCGGTCGGTCAGCACCTTGGTCTTGCCGGTGCCGGCCGACGCCCCCACCCAGACCGAGCTTTCCGGATCGGAGGCCAGACGTTGCAGCACATTGGGATCGGTGGGGCGGATGTCACTCATGGGGCGGGAGAATACAGGGGGGTTGCTGCGCCGGTCCAGGGGCAAGCAATCGCGTCCTGCGTGTCCCAACTCGGCCTTTCTTCGCTCCACCATTGTGGATTATGCTGATTGTCTTGCTCGCAGCCGCGACATGGAGGCGCCATGGACACGTTACGCTGGCTGGCAACCGCCCCCAACCGGGCGGCGCTGCGCGTGGCATCGGTGTTCATCGTGGTCTCCGCCCTGTGGATCATCTTCTCCGATCAGGCCGCGCAGGCCATGTTCGGCGATGTGGCGCAATTATCGGCCTTCCAGACGGCCAAGGGCCTGTTCTATGTCGCCGTTACCGGGTTGATTCTGTTCCTGCTGGTGCGGACGCTGGTGGGCACGCTTGCTGACCGCACGGCCGATGCCCTGCGCGCGCGGGAGGCGGCGGCGGAAACCATGCGTCAGGCCGGTATTGAAAGCCGGGCCCTGGAACGCGCCAAAAGTCAGTTCCTGTCCTCCGTCAGCCACGAGTTGCGCACGCCCCTGAATGCCGTCATCGGCTTTGCCGACATGATCGGCGATCCCACCCTTCCCATGCCGGGGGAACGGGTGCGCGACTATGCCGGGGAGATATCGGCGGCCGGGCACCATCTGCTGGAACTTGTGGAAAGCATCGTGGCCTGCGCCGAAGCCGAAACCGGCCAGACCTTGGTCCCCGAGCCGGTGAACCTGCGTGAAGAGGTGGGGCGCGTGGCCGGGCAGGCGCGGGTCCGGGCCCAGCATCGCCGCACGGCGGTGGAAAATAATGTCCCCGACGGGTTGATCCTGCATGCCGATCCGCTGGCCCTGCGCCAGATCCTGTTCGCATTGCTGGACAATGCCGTCACCCACACGCCCGAACAATCCCATGTCCGGATCGATGGGGAGACGAGCGGGGATGGGCAGGTGGTGGTGACCATCACCGATGATGGTCCGGGACTGCCGGCGGAGGTGATGGCCGGCATGGGCCGCCCCTTCCTGCGCGGCGGCGACCCGCTGACGGCCAGCGCCGGCGGCCTGGGCCTGGGGCTCTATCTCGCCACCTTGCTGACCAGCCGCCATGGCGGGCAGCTGTCGGCCGACCGGCCGGAGGGCAGCCACGGCACCCGCATCCGCCTGGCGTTCCCTGCGGGATGAAAACGCAAAAGGCCCGGCACCCATGGGATGCCGGGCCTTCGATGAACCGAAAAGCTTACGCCTTGTCCAGGCCATAGGCCGTGTGCAGGGAGCGCAAGGCCAGTTCGGTATATTCCTCGGCGATCAGGACGGAGACCTTGATCTCGCTGGTGCTGATCACCTGGATATTGATGCCGCGGTCGGCGAGCGCCTTGAACATGCGCTGGGCCACGCCGGCATGGCTGCGCATGCCGACACCGATCACCGACACCTTCACCACATTGGCGTCCGACACCAGCCGGCGATAGTTCAGCGTGTCCTTGGATTTTTCCAGCACCTGTACCGCGCGGTCAATATCGGCCTTGCCCACGGTGAAGGTCATGTCGGTGGTGCGGCCATCTTCGGACACGTTCTGCACGATCATGTCGACATTGATGGCGGCATCCGTCAGGGGCCCGAAGATGCGGGCGGCGACGCCCGGCTGGTCTTCCACGCCCACCAGGGTGATCTTCGCCTCGTCCCGGCTATAGGCGATGCCGCTGACCAGTTCCTGTTCCACGATCTCATCCTCGTCCACGACCAGGGTGCCGGGCAGATCCGAGCCCGCCGCCTGTTCAAAAGTTGACAATACCTGCACCCGCACATGGTGCTTCATGGCCATCTCGACCGACCGCGTCTGCAGGACCTTGGCGCCCAACGACGCCATTTCCAGCATTTCCTCATACGTGATGCGGTGCAGCTTGCGCGCCGACTTCACGATGCGGGGATCGGTCGTATAGACGCCGTCGACATCGGTATAGATGTCGCAGCGGTCGGCTTTCAAGGCCGCCGCCAGCGCCACGGCCGAGGTGTCGGACCCGCCACGGCCCAGCGTGGCGATGCGGCCCTTTTCCGTGACACCCTGGAAGCCGGCGACGACGCCGACCACGCCCTGGGACATGTTGTCCGACAGGTTGGTGGTGTCGATCCGCTCGATCCGCGACTTGCCATGCGTCTCGTCGGCGATCAGCGGGATCTGCCAGCCCTGCCAGGACCGGGCGGGGATGCCGATCTCCTGCAGCGCGATGGCCAGCAGACCGGACGTCACCTGCTCGCCCGAGGCGACGACGGCGTCATATTCGGCCTGGTCATGGACCTTGGCGATCTGGCGGCAGTAATCGACCAGCTGGTTGGTCACGCCCGACATGGCGGAGACGACGACGGCCACCTCATGCCCGGCATCGACCTCCTGTTTCACCTTCTTGGCGACATTCTTGATGCGTTCGATATCGCCAACCGAGGTGCCGCCGAATTTCAGGACAAGCCGCGCCATAACGCCATTCCATCAAGGGTCAGGGTAATATTCGCAAAGGCTCCGGTGCCGGAGCGGGCTATCCATAACCCGCCGCTTGGGCCTTCGCAAGGCGTGCCGGCCTTCATCCTCCGCACTGCACCCATGAGGGGATGGCGGCGGAAAGGGGTCGCAACAATCGGGTGGGGACCGGACCGGGCTTGCGCCATCTTCGCTTTCAAGAGCCGATGAAAGGAACGAAGATGCTGACCGCGATCCGCCCCACCGTCACCCCGATCCGCATTCCGACCGCCATGGATGACCAATCCCCCGCCGCGATCGATCCCCGCGACCCCGTGCTGGCCGATGGCGGCGCGCGCCTTGTGGCTGGTGCCCTGCACCGGCTGGCGCGCGACTGGCAGGAACCGCCCTCGCTGGAGGAACTGGCGGCAGAGGCCGGGCTGACCCAGTGGCATTTCCAGCGCCTGTTCAAGCGCTGGGCCGGGATCAGTCCCAAGCGCTTCGCCCAGTTCGCCACGCTGGGCCATGCCCGCGCCCTGCTGCGCGGCACCGGCGGCAATGATCTGCTGGGCGCCAGCCTGGATCTGGGCCTGTCCGGCCCGTCGCGCCTGCACGATCTGTTCGTGGTGGCCGAAGGCGTGACGCCCGGCGAATACAAGGCCGGGGGCGCGGGGTTGACCATCCGCTGGGCCGTGCACCAGACGGCATTGGGGACGGCTTTGCTGGCCGCCACCGACCGCGGGGTCTGCTGGTTCGGCTTCATCGGGGCCGATGGCGATGCGGCCGGACAGCTGGCGGAAATGTCCCGCGACTGGCCCAACGCCACGTTAGTGGAAGACCCGGCCCCCACCCTGGCGGCGGCATCCTCCTTGGACCCGGCATCCGGGGGCCAAGGTTGCAGCCAGGGGCCGGTGACCCTGCATCTGAAAGGTAGCAATTTCCAGATGCGGGTCTGGCGGGCGCTGCTGGACATCCCCTATGGCGGGGTATCCACCTATGCCGGGATTGCCGAGCGTATCGGCCAGCCCGGCGCCGCCCGCGCCGTGGGCAATGCCGTGGGCGCCAACAAGGTCGCCTGGCTGATCCCCTGCCACCGCGTCATCCGCGGCACCGGTGTGCTGGACAATTACCGCTGGGGCCCCGTGCAGAAGCGCACCCTGCTGGCCTGGGAAGCGGCACGGCTGGCGGGGGAGTGATCTGGTCCTCCCACCTCCATCTCTTTCCCGCCTCCCCGGCGAAGGCCGGGGCCCAGGGGCATTGGTGAAAACCTCTACGCGGCGTCGGTCAACGCGGTTGCCCGGTCGGGCCTGTGATCCTGGGCCCCGGCTTTCGCCGGGGGGGCGGGAAAAGCCAACCGCCGGCGCATCATCACAGCTGATCCAGCCGCCTTTGCAGTTCCGGCCGCTGCGGCGCGTCGGCGGGCAGCTGCTTAAGCAGCCGGCCCCACAGCTCCCGCGCCCGGTCCTTCCGGCCGTCATTCGCCGCCTGCTGGCCCAGATAATAGAGCGCCTGCGGATTATCGGGTGCCAGGTCCAGCACATGGCCCATGGCGTCCAGAAACTCCGCCCCGCCCACCGTGTCGGCATCATCAGGCGCCGTCAGGCGCGACAGCTCCAGCCAGGCGCGCAGATGTTTGGGATCGGCCTTGACCGCCCCGCGCAGGGCGGCGCGCGCCGCCTCCAGGTCGCCCTGCACCTCCCGCGCGCGGGCCAGGCGCAGCCAGCCATCCACGTCGCCGGGATTATCCTTCAGCTTGGCCTGCAGGCCGTCGACCATGGCATTGATGGTGGCCTTCTGATCGTCCTGGCTCATGCCGGCCATGGCCTGCATCTGTTCGGGCGACAGGGCCGGCGCCCGGTCGCCACCAGCAGGGGCCGGCGGCACCGGCGGCGCCGCCGGCTTCGGGTTGGGGGTGATGACGAACGGGTCCAGGCCCACCGACGTCGCGGCGGAATGGATGCGCTCGCGCACCGTGGGCAGCCAGGGGGCATTGGCCGGGCTGTCGCCGACCAGCGCCGTCCAGCGGTCCAGCGCGCCCCTGATGTCGCCGGCCTGCAGGCGGGCGATGCCCAGGTAATAGCGGGCGCGGGCATCCATCGGATCGCCGGCCATTGCGGCGGTGAACAGCTCCACGGCTTCCGTCCCCACCACACCGTCGGCGGACAGGGTCAGCGCCTCGGCCAGGGTGCTTTTCACCGATGCGTCGTCGGGCGACAGGCGCAACACCTGGCGCCAGGCATTGGCAGCGTCATCCGTGCGGCCCATGGCCGTATAGGTCTGGGCCAGCAGGCCCCAGCCGCCGGCATCGTCCGGATTGTCCTTCAATGCCGCTTCCAGCTTGGCCACCGCGTCCAGCACCGGCTGCGGCACCGGCTGTTCCAGCGGGCGGGTGGCAAACGGCACGGCCGGCATGTTGGGATGGCCCAGCGGCAGATATATCGCCAGCGCCGCCACCGGCAGCAGCAGCGTGACCAGCAGCGCCATGCGCTGCGCCGGCTTGGGCCTGCCATCGCCGGTCACGGCCGCCTTCTCCGCCTCGTCGGCGGCCGATAGCAGGCGGCGGCCTACCTCGGCGCGGGCGGCGCGGGCCTGTTCGGCGGACAGGATGCCGCGCGTATGGTCGCGCTCGATCTCCGCCACCTGGGCGGCATAGACGCCGCGCGCGAAACCCGCCGCCCCTTCCGGTGGCGGCGCGGGGCGCAGCAGGGCACGCAGCAGCGGCAGCAGCACCAGCGCCGTCAGGCAGGCCGCGACCAGCCAGAATCCGATCATCGCCCGTCCCCCGACTTGTCGTCACCCAACAGGGCGGCCAACCGCGCCTCCTCCGCCGCACTCAGCACCGGGGCGGGCATGGTCTCCACATCCCGGCGGCGCTGGCGCAGATACAGGGCCGTGCCCAGCACCGACAGGGCCAGCAGCAGGAACGGTCCGCCCCAGAGCAGGGCCGTATAGCCCGTCACCGGCGGCCGCAGCAGCACGAAATCGCCATAGCGGTCATGGACATAGGCAAGCACCTGATCATTGCTGTCGCCCTTCACCAGCCGCTCGCGCACCAGCACGCGCAGGTCGCGGGCCAGATCGGCATTGCTGTCATCGATCGACTGGTTCTGGCAGACCAGACAGCGCAGCTCCTTGGAAATCTCCCGCGCGCGGGCTTCCATCGCCGGATCGGACAGTTTCTCGTCCGGCATGACGGCCAGGGCGGGCAGCGAAAGGGTGGCGGCCAGGGCAAGGGTGGCCAGCAATTGCAGCCCCTTTCCCGTCATCCCGGCGAAAGCCGGGACCCAGGGGCCGAGGGGAAAACCTCTCCACCGCACCGATGAACGCCGCCGAGAGGTCGGGCGCGGGGCCCCTGGGTCCCGGCTTTCGCCGGGATGCCGAAAGGAGGTGTTGTGAAAACCACCCCTCATTTCGATAACTCCCGCACCATCGGCAGGATCTTCTCCTCCAGGTCGAACGGCATCAGCGGCCCGACATGGCGGTAGCGGACGCGGCCCTGGGCGTCGATGACATAGGTTTCCGGCACGCCATAGACGCCGAAATCGATGGCCACCCGCCCGTCCCTGTCGGCCCCGACGGAGGTGTAGGGATTGCCCATCTGGTCCAGAAAGGCCTTCGCCGCCTCGGGCTTGTCCTTGTAGTTGAGGCCATGCAGGGTCACCCCCTCTTCCTTCGCCAGCCGCATCAGCAGCGGATGTTCCACCCGACACGGCGCGCACCAGCTGGCGAACACATTGACCAGCCGCACCTTGCCCGTCAGCGCGGCACTGGACAGGCCGTGATCGCCGTCGGACAGGCCCGGCAGGGCGAAGGTCGGCGTCGGCTTGTCGATCAGCATGGAGGGCAACTTGGACGGGTCTTTGGTTAGCCCCAGCGCGAAATAACCGCCCAGGACCAGGAAGACGGCCAGCGGCAGCAGCAGCAGCAGGCGGTGGCGGGTGGCAGCACTCATCTCAAGATCGCCCTTATTCGGCGGGTTGCAGGGTGGGGGCGACGGGTGCGGCCTTGCGCGACGGCACGCCCACGCGCAGCCGCCGGTCGGACAGGCTCAACAGGCCGCCCAGCACCATGACCAGCGTTCCGATCCAGATCCAGGGCACCAGCGGGTGATGATACAGCCGCACCACCCAGCCCTGGCCATCGCCATTGGGTTCGCCCAGCACGACATAGAGGTCGGAATAGAAGGTCGTGTGGATGGCGGCTTCCGTGGTCTGGGTCTTGGCCACGGGATACCAGCGCCGCTCCGGCGTCAGGGTGGCGATCACCTTGCCGTCGCGGCGCACGGTGAAATGGCCCATCTCTGTCTGGTAATTGGCGATGGCGAAATCTTCCACCTTTTCCAGCGTCAGCTCATACCCGGCGAGGGCGGCCTTGTCGCCCAGCTTCATGACCCGCACATCCTCGGCCAGCCAGAAGCTGGTGCCGACCATGCCGGCAATCGCGATGCCCATCCCGGCATGGGCCACCGACGTCCCCCAGGCGCCCAGCGGCAGGCCCCGGGCCCGGCTGAGACTGTCGGCCAGCGGCACGCGGAACAGCTTCACCCGCTCCGCGACCTCCCACAGCGCGCCGAACCCGGCCCAGGCGGCCAGCGCGATACCGACCAGCGCCATCACCGGCTTCACGCCCTGCAGCCACAGGGCCAGCATCACGCAGATCAGCGTCGCCAGCCCCGCCACCCACATCCGCCCCAGCACCCCGGCCAGATCGGCCCGCTTCCAGGGCAGGAACGGCCCCAGCGCCATGGCCAGGACCAGCGGAATGGTCAGGAACGGCGTGATGAAATTATAATAGGGCGCGCCCACCGAGATCTTGTGCCCGAACGCGTCCAGCAGCAGCGGCATCAGCGTGCCGATCAGCACCACGGCGGATGAGACCGACAGCAACAGATTGTTCAGCACCAGCGCCCCTTCCCGGCTGACCGGCGCGAACAGGCCACCGATGCGCAGCGTATGGGCGCGCAGCGCGAACAGCAGCAGCGCCCCGCCCGTGGCCAGGCCCAGCAGCAGCAGCACGGCCACGCCGCGTTCCGGATCGACGGCGAAGGCATGGACAGACGTCAGCACGCCAGAGCGCACCAGGAAGGTGCCCAGCAGCGATAGCGAGAAGGTAAGGATGGCCAGCAGGATGGTCCAGGTCTTCAGCGCGTCGCGCTTTTCCACCACGATGGCGGAATGCAGCAGGGCGGTGCCGGCCAGCCAGGGCATCAGGGAGGCGTTTTCCACCGGGTCCCACATCCACCAGCCGCCCCAGCCCAGCTCGTAATAGGCCCACCAGGACCCCATGGCGATGCCCAGCGTCAGCGAGGTCCAGGCCACCAGCGTCCAGGGCCGCACCCACCGGCCCCAGGCCGGATCGACCCGCCCCTCGATCAGGGCGGCGACCGCGAAGGAGAAGGCGACGGAGAAGCCGACATAGCCCAGATAGAGGAAGGGCGGGTGGAAGGCCAAGCCGGGATCCTGCAACAGCGGGTTCAGGTCGCGGCCATCCAGCGGCACGGGGAAGATGCGGGAAAACGGGTTGCTGGTGGTCAGCATGAACAGCAGGAACCCCACGCCGATCAGCCCCTGCACGCCCAGCACGCGGGCCTTCAGGGTCGGCGGGATATTGCGCCCGAAGCCCGCCACCGCCGCCCCGAACAAGGCCAGCATCAGCACCCAGAGCAACATGGAGCCCTCATGATTGCCCCAGACGCCGGCGATCTTGTACATCAGCGGCATGCGACTATGGCTGTTGCCGACAACGCTCATCACCGAGAAGTCGGAGACGATATAGGCCTGCATCAATGCGGCAAAGGCGATGAGGCCCATGCCCAGCTGCGCAAAGGCCGCCATGCGCCCGGCCTCCATCCAGGCGGCATCGCGCCGCGCGGCACCGGCCAGCGCCAGCCCGGCCTGCGCCAACGCCAACAGCAGGGCCAGCACCAGGGCGTAATGTCCGATCTCGGGGATCATGGCTTGATCTCTTCACCTGTTGGCCTGGGCGCACCCAGGTATCAAACTCTCCACCGTCACCCCCGCGAAAGCGGGGGCCCAGGGGCCATGTGCACCAACGCCTCAGTCCCTTTGGCCCTGGATCTCCGCTTACGCGGGGATGACGGGGTTGGAGGTTCAGAAGAGACGAAAGTACATCACTTCCCCTGCGCCCCATAGACGGGCTTGCCCGGCATTTCCGGGCGGAACTGGCCGGATGCCTTCAAGGCGTCGGCCACTTCCTTGGGCATGTAATTCTCATCATGCTTGGCCAGCACCTCGCTGGCCACGAACAATCCGTCGGGGCGCAGCCTTCCTTCGACCAGCACGCCCTGGCCCTCGCGGAACAGGTCGGGCAGGGGGCGGCTGGTGGCGATCTTCACCGAATGCGCGGTGTCGGTGATGGTGAAGCGAGTGGTGATGCCGTCATCCACCTTCTCCACGCTGCCCCCCTCCACCAGCCCGCCCACGCGCACCAGCTTGTCGCCGGGCGGCTTGGTCGCCAGATCGGAGGGGGAGAAGAAGAAGGCCACATTCTCCTCGAACGCCGTCAGGGTCAGGGCCGTGGCCGTGCCCAGCCCGGTCAGGGCCAGCAACAGCATGTAGAGCCGGCGCTTCTTGCGCGTCATCATGGCGTCCCCTCCCCCTCCACCGCCGCCATGCGGCGACGGCGGCGCGGCAATCCTTCTTCCAGGCTGCGCAGCAGACGTTCCTTGCGGCGCAGGCCCGCCAGGCTGACCACCAGCAGACCCGCCAGGATCAGCAGCGCCAGACCATAGCTGGACCAGACATAGAGGGCGTATCCGCCCATGTGGAAAAAGTCGGCCATCCTGTCACACCCCCCCGGCCTGGGTCAGACGCAGGGTCTGGATTTTGCGCTCCGCCAGTTCCGCGCGCATGCGCAGGATCACGGTGGCGATGAAATAGGACTTGAAGGCCGCCGCCAGGATCAGCAGCGGCCACAGCATGTCGCCATGGATGCTGGGCCCGCCCATGCGGATCACCGATGCCGGCTGGTGCAGCGTGTTCCACCAATCCACGGAGAATTTGATGATGGGCACATTGATAGCCCCCACCAGCAGCAGGATCGACCCCGCGCGGTTGCCGCGCTGCGGATCGTCGAACGCATCCACCAGCGCCATATAGCCCAGATAGAGGAAGAACAGGATCAGGACAGAGGTCAGGCGCGCGTCCCACACCCACCATGTACCCCACATCGGCTCCCCCCACAGGCTGCCCGTCACCAGACACAGCAGCGTGAAGCCGGCCCCCAGCGGGGCGGCGGCACGCGCATAGACCTCGGCCAGCGGATGGCGCCAGACCAGGGCGCAGGCCGCCGCCAGGGCCATGGAGCTGTAGGTGAACATGGCCATCCAGGCGGCGGGCACATGGATATACATGATGCGCACCGTGTCACCCTGCTGATAATCGCCGGGGCTTGCCACCAGGGCCAGATACAGGCCGGAGACGAAAAGCAGGGCCGACAGGGCCGAAACCCAGGGCAGAATGATGGCGGCCAGGCGCAGGAAGCGGGCAGGATTGGCGAAGCGATGCATGGTGCCCCCTTTGTAGCACGCAGGCGCGTCGTTTCACACCGGTGCCAGAGGCCACTGCGCTGATTTGATCCAGCACAGCCGCGGTGCGCTCACCCCCAGCGCCCGGACCGCAGCGCGCGGGCGTCCACCCCGTGTCCCGACAGGGGCATGGCGCTATGGACCAGGGCCGTGGCCATGTCGGCTTCCAGCGGCTTGGCGAACAGGTATCCCTGCGCCCGGTCGCAGCCCATCTGGCGCAGCAGCGCCTCCTGCGCTTCCGTCTCCACGCCCTCTGCGACCACGCCGAATTCCATGATGCCGGCGATATGCAGGATGGCGCTGACCAGGGCCATGCCCTTTCCGTCCCGCACCATGCCGTTCACGAAACTGCGGTCGATCTTGATCGTGTCCACCGGCAGGTTCTGCAGATAGGCCAGCGAGGAATAGCCCGTGCCAAAATCATCAATGGCCAGCCCGATACCCAGGTCGCGCAGGCCCTGCAGTATGGCGATGGCATCCCCGCCCTGGCCGATCAGCCCGCTTTCGGTGATCTCCAGCCGCAGCCATTCCGGCCGGCATTCCGTCATCTCCAGCACGCCGGTGACCCAGCGCACGATGTCCAGGCGCGACGGGTCCAGCTGATAAGGCGACAGGTTGACGGAGACATAGAGCGGATTGTCCGCCCTGTCGCGGTTCCATTTCGCCACCTGCCGGCAGGACTGGACCAGGATATGGTTGCCCAGCGGCACGATCAGCCCCGTCTGCTCCGCCACAGCCACGAAGGTGGTGGGCGGGATGGGGCCATGTTCGGCATCGGTCCAGCGGGCCAGGGCCTCGAACCCCGCCAGCTCCCCGTCGGCCAGGCGCACGATGGGCTGGAAGACGGGGCGCACGCCATTGCTGAAATAGATGGCCTGGCGCAGCCGGTCATAAATGATGTGGCGTTCGGTCAGCCGGGCCCGCATGGCGGCGTCGAAGACGCGCTTGCCACCGCCGCCCGCCGCCTCGGCCTCGGCACTGGCGATCTCCGCGTCGCGCAGCAGGGCCGCGGCATCGCTGGCCCCATCGGCCGTGGGCACCACACCCAGGCTGGCCGTCACGAACATCTCGCGCCCCGCCACCGACAAGGGTGCGCGCAGCGCGTCGCGCACGGTATGGGCCAGATGCTCCACCCGTTCCGCACCATTGTCGAAGGAGAGCACGGCGAATTCGCCCGTGTCGATGCGGCCCACCAGGTCGTCGGACGGCAGGCAGTCGCGCAGCCGCTTGCCCACCGCCGCCAGCAGCGCGTCGGCATCCGCCTCCCCCAGCGCCGCCTTCACGGCGCGGAACCGGTCCAGGCCGACGACGGTGACGGCGATGTCGGTATCCACGCCCAGCGCTTGGCGCAGCGCCTGCAGGATATGGGCGCGGTTGGGCAGGCCCGTCACCCGGTCGAAATTGGCCATGACATGCAGTTGCTGCTCCGTCCGGCGGCGATAGATTTCGGCCTGGCGTTCGGCCAGCAGATGGTGCAGCTCCTGCGCCACCTCCAGTTCGGCAGCGGTCCAGCCGGTCCCGTCCCGGCGCAGCAGCACGACATGCCCGTCCGGCACGTCGATGCACAGAATGCCGGTGCGCCAGGCGATGCCTTCGCGCCGCGCCCCCCCCTCGCGCCCCAGCCGTTCCAGCCAGTGCGGCAGGGGCGGCAAATCCCGGCTGGCCCAATGGCTGCCCTCGATCCCCGCCACCATGCCCTCATGGGGCAGCAGTTCGCCCATCACGGGATGGGCCGCAACCAGCCCGTCGGTCAGGTTCACACCCTGGCGCAGCAGACGGCCCAGCCGGGTCAGGCCGCGCGCGGCCGCCGTGCGGGCGGCGATGCTGGCCCGCTCCTCCAGCGTGGCGATCTGCGCGGCCACGATCTCACCCAGCGCCTCGCAGAGCGCGCGCACGGACGGGCTGATGGAATGCGGCTTCACGCTTTCGCACCAGAGATAGCCCCAGAGTCGCCCACCCACCAGCAGGGTGACGGCCAGCACGCCGCGCACCCGGCGGCGCGTGGCATGGCCCTGGAACATGTTGGTGGGGTGGCGCAGGCTGGCGCGGCTGAGATCGACGGGCACACCGGTGACCGGGTTGATCGTCGGCACCATCGGAACCGGCTGCCCGCCCATGTCACGCACCAGCCGGGCGCGGTTCAGTTCCAGCAGCGTGGTTTCCAGGGGGCGCAGCGGCACAAAACTTTCCGCCAGCCCGCCCTCGGCACCAACGGAGGCGGTTTCGGCCAGCACCTGGCCGGGGCTGCCTTCCGGCATGCGCACGAACAGCACCCGATCATACCCGGTCAGGCGGCGCAGATCCTGGACCACGGCATGGGCCAGATCGGCCACGTCGCCGATATGGCGATAGCGGCGGATGGCGGCGCCGAAGCCCGCCGTTACCATGCCCGCGTCACCCAGCGGCGACGCCGCCTCGATCTCCAGGATCAGGCCTGCGGCATCCCAATGGCCATGCGCGATCAGCCGCAGCCTCTCACCGTCGCGATCAAGGCGCAGTGCCACCGGACCGATGGCGTCGGCGCCGGCCTGGGCGATGGCGCGGTCCAGCGCGCGTGACGCCACAGGACCCAGCAATTCCCCCACCTCGCGGCCCAGCGCCTCTTCCACCGGCCGGCCCAACAGGAAAGGCAGGTTGGCGCTGGCCTGTATCAACCGCCGGTCGGCAGCGTCCAGCACCATCAGCCAGCCATGGGGCTGCACCAGATCCAGCCTCTCGCCGGACGCGTCGCCGCCCGCCGCAATCAGCGACAGGGGGTCCGGCAATCCAAGGGCGGGGGGGACCAGCATCGGCGGCATGCAAGACCAGTCAAAGGGAAAGGAAGTCCGGATACGAGAAGAACAAGGGATGGTCCGCCCGTCGGTGCGATTGATCACATAGAGGCGGAGGCGTTAATATTGCGTTGAGGTCGCCCGCGTAAATGCGTTGAATCAAATGCAACCCGTGACAACCGTCATGTCGATCAGCATGCCCTGGACGTATCCAAATTGGCAACAACGGAATTGGTTTCGGCCTACCTCCTTCGTGATCATCGTCACGAAAGTGGTAAGACGCCTAGTATCTTGATCCGCAGCGAAATTGCGTCGGCGGCATGGGACGTGCTAACGATAATGTCAAAAGAATGTTCTGGTCGGAGTTTGCCCGGACCATGCGGATCGAATGCTTTATGCCAGCCGGTTTCCCGGGTGCGGCCCGCGCCTCGCGGGCAGCTGGCGTTTTGGTCCCGTCCCCGCCCCGGGGATGGCGGAGTACGCGATGCTAGGCTCCTTTCTTCGTCGCCTGACCGGCCAGTCCCCCGAACCGGTCCGCACCCCCGTTCCCCCGCCCCCGGTGGAGGAGGCGGCTGTCGATGCCCCTCCCCCGGTGGACGCCGCGGGCGAGCCCGAGCCGACGCCGCCCGGTCCCGAGATGCCGCCATTTTCGGGCGGACCGGGCAAGAGCCCCGTCTTCTCGTCCCGCGCTGTGCGCGACGCCACCGTGGTGACGGGCACGATCGAGTCGCTGACCCGATTCGTGGATGGCCATGACCAGTTGGACGATCTGGCCTGGCGCCTGGAAAGCCTGACGGCCGACCAGGTGAATTTCCTGCAATTGTCGGCCGAACCCGGGCTGATCCAGCGCGCCCAGGCCCGCAGCGAGACCTTGAAGGGCGCCAAGGCGGCGGCACTGCGCAAGCTGCTGACCGATCTGGCCGGTGGCGCCATTCCCGAGCCGGTGAACCGGGTCAACCCGCTGGCGCCCAAGGGCCCGATCCTGCCGCCACTGACCTCGCTCCAGTCGCGCACGGCCGAGGGGGGCGCGTCGCCGGCGGCCCCCAGTCTGGGCCCGGCCAATCCAACCCCGCCCGCCCCCGGTGGACCCAGCCTGACCACGGCCCCGCCGATGGGCAACCGGCCCATTCCGCCGGCCCCGTCCCGCCCGCAATCGCCGCCGCCCGCCCCGCCCCCGCGGCTGCCGGCCGTGCCCCCCGTTGCGGCCCCGCCCCTTACGGCCGTTTCCGTGACCCTGCCGCCCCTGTCGGCGGCGGAACCCGTGACGCCGGCACCGGAGCCCGCCCCCAAGGCGGAGGCCCGTCCGACGGAGGTGAAGCTGCCGGAGCCCGAGGCAAGGCTGGCACCGCCATTGGCCAGGCCGCCCGAACCCAGACCGGTGGAACAGCCAAAGCTCCCCGAACCCAAGGCACCGGAAGCCAAGGCCTTCATGCCGAAGGCGCCGGAACCCAGGGTACCGGAACCGGCGAAGGCGGCGGAACCGCCACCCCGCCCCGCCCCGGCACCCGAACCGCCCGCCCCCACCCCGTCCGTGCCCCGTCTGGGGCGTGAGGATGCGGAGGCGCGCCGGGCCCGCCTGTTGGCATCCTTGAACGACACACTCTCCTCCAGCGAGGCCGCCCCATGAGCATGCCGTCCAGCGACACCACCGACGCGCGCAAGCCGGTGGAGACGGGGGCCACAGGCGCACCCCTGACCGGGGAAGTGCAGGATAGCGTCGACGCGTTCGACTATGCGGAAACCATCGTCCGCGACCTGGCCCTGCATGTCGGCTCCCGTCTGCGCGATTTCCGCTCCGATCTGGCGGCCATGCATTCGGCCGTGGTCCAGCTGCCGGAAACGATGAAGATCAATGCCCTGGGGCAAAGCATCCAGGAGCTGCGCGAACGCCTGGCCCATCTGACCGGTGTGGTCAGCCAGCAGGTGACCCGCTATCCGGAGGAGCTGGATCGCGTTTCGAAATCGGCGGCGGAGCTGCTGAACCGCGTGGCCGGGCTGGAAAGCTGGATCGCCGCGGCCCGCCAGACCATGGCCCAGGGGGAGGTGCCCAACCTGCCTCTGCCCACGGGCGGCTTCGTCGGCCATGACCAGTTCGAGGCCATCATCGGCCAGGTGCATGAAAGCATTCTGCGCGTCGTCGGTGCCGTGCGCGACCTGCAACTGGATGTCCGCGACATCCGCAGCGACATCCGCAAGCCCGGCGGTGACGCGCCGGCGATGGACAGCACCGTGATCGACCATGGCCCGGCCCTGGTGGATCTGTCGCGCCGCCTGTCCGCCCTGGAAAACCGGCCCAGCCCGGCCAGCGGCCAAGCCCTGGCTGACCTGGAACGCCGCCTGACGGCGCTGGAGAACCGGCCGGAGCCGGCGGCCCCACCCGCCGCCGCGGTCACCGTGCCCGCCGCACCGGCCCAGCCAGACATCGCTGCCCTGGTCTTCGGCGCCTGGCACCGGCTGTCGCTGCCGGCGGGCGACAAGGCCCTGGCCCAGACGGTGGAGGCGGTGCTGACCACGCTGGCCCGCACCTTTGACCAGACCACGCGGTCGCCGCAGGTGGCCAAGGGGTCGGGCATCATGGCCGTGGCCAGCGCCGTGCGCGGCGCCACGCCGATCACCGCCCTGCTGGCCACCGAGGATCTGTGCGGCCGCACCTGGACGCTGGGGGCGGAAGGGGCGGAGATGGCGGCCGCCATCGATGGCGACAAGCCGGCTTCGCTGCGCACCCCCTGCTGGCGCGCCCTGCTGGCCGCCACAGCCCTGGTCGAACAGCAGCAGCCGGGCACCAAGGTGCTGCCGCTGCTGGTCTATGGCCATGGCAGCATCGACAAGCTGCCGTCGCGCGACGACATGCTGGCCTATGGCGCCCGCCTGGGCGTGTCGGCGGCCACGGAGCGGCTGCTGGTCGTCGGTGCGCCGGACCAGTCCGCCCATGGCGGCTTCGCCCAGCCCCGGGACCTGATGGCCGCGCTGACCGATCTGGGGCTCTGACCCTCCATGGCACGGCTGCTGGTCACCGGCTTTGCCCCTTTCCTGGGCCATGCCGTCAACCCCACCGCCTGGCTGGCCGAACGGCTGGACGGGGCAATGGTGGCGGGTGCGACCATCACCGGCGTGCGCCTGCCCGTCACCTTCACCGGGGCGATGCCGGCCCTGCGCGACGCGGTGGCGGCCCACCGGCCCGATGCCGTCATCATGTTCGGCTTGGCCTATGACACGGACGTGATCCGCCCGGAACGGCTGGCGCTGAACCTGGACGATGCCACGGCCCCCGACAATGACGGCATGGTCCGCCGCAACCAGCCTATCGATGCCGCGGGTCCCATGGGCTACTGGTCCTCCCTGCCCCTGGACGCCATCATCGATGATCTGGAAGCGGGCGGCTTTGCGGTGAAGACCAGCCGCGATGCCGGCGGCTATATCTGCAACCACCTGTTCTTCGGCATGCGCCACGCGTATCCCGATATACAAGCCGGCTTCATCCATGTGCCGCCCTTTCCCGACGGCGTGAAGCCGGAGGACCGGGGTCACCGTACGGGCATGGAACCCGACCGGCTGGAACAGGCGGCGCGGATCATTCTGGCGCGTGTTGCAGCAATGCTGTAGGATTTTTATCCTTTAGCCCTGACACTGGCACAGTCGGAGTTCCGGTCCCCTTGCCTCTGAAACACCCCCGATTTTCTGTTGCATGATGTTGCACAGGACCGGAGTCCGGTTACGACCAACTCCGAATTGCTCCCTCAGCGCTCTGCATTTGCTTGGTTGCACAGGCGAAAGCCGATACGATGGGTGACCACCCCCCGCTCCCAGTCCGGGACCTTCCGGAACCATGCAGATTTATCTTCCCATCGCTGAAATCTCGGTCAACGCCCTGTTGATCCTGATCCTGGGCGGCGGGGTCGGGTTCCTGTCGGGCCTGTTCGGCGTGGGCGGCGGCTTCCTGATGACGCCGCTGCTGATCTTCATCGGCGTGCCGCCGGCCGTGGCGGTGGGCACCCAGGCCAATCAGCTGGTCGGCGCGTCGGTCTCCGGCGTGCTGGCCCATTGGCGGCGCAACAATGTCGATGTGAAGCTGGGCGCCGTCATGCTGGCGGGCGGTGCCGTGGGCACCGGCCTGGGCGTCTGGCTGTTCGGGCTGCTGCAGCGGCTGGGCCATATCGATCTGGTGATCTCGCTGTCTTATGTACTGTTCCTGGGCACGGTCAGCGCGCTGATGCTGACCGAAAGCGTGCGGGCCATCGTCAAGGGGCGCGGGGCGCCGATGCGCTCCAAGCTGCACCACCATACCTGGCTGCATGGCCTGCCCTTCAAGATGCGCTTCCCCCGGTCGCGGCTCTATATCTCGGCCTTGCTGCCGGCCCTGATCGGCTTCATCGGCGGGGTGCTGGTGGCGATCATGGGCATTGGCGGCGGCTTCCTGCTGGTGCCGGCGATGATCTATATCCTGGGCATGCCGACGGCGCTGGTGGCCGGCACGTCGCTGTTCCAGATCATCTTCACCACCGGTCTGGCGGCGTTCCTGCAGGCGGTGACCAACCAGACGGTGGATATCGTCCTGGCCCTGCTGCTGCTGGTCGGGGCGGTGATCGGGGCGCAGTTCGGCACCCGCGCCGGGGCCAAGCTGCGCGGCGAACAGGCCCGCGCCCTGCTGGCCATGATGGTGCTGGCCGTGGCGGTGAAGCTGGCCGTGGACCTGATCGTCCGGCCGGAGGATGTCTTTTCCATCACCCTGCCGGTGCTGACATGAGGGCGCGGCGCGGGCTTGCAGCGGTGTCGCTGGTCCTGGCCGGCTTCTGCCTGTGGCAGGCATCAAGGCCGGCCTGGGCACAGTCGCTGGTGGCCGACCTGTCCAGCCACCTGATCGCCATCACCACCGGCTTCACCGGCACCGATGTGGTGCTGTTCGGCGCCGTGGATGGCGACGGCGACGTGGCCGTGGTGGTGCAGGGCCCGGAGGCGGAGGTGACGGTACGCCGCAAGGAGCGGGTGGCCGGCATCTGGATGAATACGGAGGATGTGGCGTTCGCCCGCGTGCCGGCCTATTACAATGTCGCGCTGACCGCACCGCTGGACGGGGTGGTGCCGCCGATGGTGCTGCAACGGCATGAGATCGGCCTGGACTATATCCGCCTGCTGCCGGAGAAGGCCAAGCTGACGCCGGAGAAGCTGGCCGAGTTCCGGGCAGCATTGATCCGCAACAAGCAGCGGGCCGGGCTGTACACGACGGAGGTGGGGGAGGTGTCATTCCTGGGGCAGCGCCTGTTCCGTACCCGCATCTTCTTTCCGGCCAACGTGGCCACGGGCACCTATACCGCGTCGGTCTTCCTGATCCGCGACGGCGACGTGGTCAGCGCCCAGACCACGCCGCTGCTGGTCTCCAAGATCGGCTTTTCCGCCAACGTGTTCGAGTTCGCGCAGCGCCAGTCGGTGTTCTACGCCATCCTGGGCATCATGCTGGCCGTCACCTCGGGCTGGCTGGCCGGCATCATATTCCGCAAAACATGACAATGGCTTCGGGGGTACCCATGACCCAGACCGACAAGACCCGCATCTTCCTGGTCGTCGTGGACGAGACGGAGGAGATGACCGTCGCCCTGCATTACGCCGCCCGCCGCGCCCGCACCACCGGCGGCAAGGTGGCCCTGCTGCATGTCATCCCGCCCAGCGAGCTTCAGCATTGGGGTGCCATCGAAGAGCTGATGAAGCAGGAGCAGCGGGAGGAGGCGGAGCAGCTGATGCAGCGGCTGGCCAAGGAGGTGGTGGATATCGCCGGCACCATGCCCATGCTCTATATCCGCGACGGCCAGGCCAGCGAGCAGCTGATGAAGCTGATTCAGGAGGAACCCAGCATCTCCATCCTGGTGCTGGCATCCGGCACGGGCCGCGGTGGGCCGGGGCCCCTGATCAGCTATGTGGTGGGACAGATGGCGGGTGCCCTGTCCATCCCCGTCACCGTCGTGCCGGGCTATCTGTCCGACGATCAGCTGGACGCGATTACCTGAGCCCCCGCCAGCGTTCCAGCGCCGCACGCAGGGCGTCGGCGAAATCCCGGCGTTCGTCGGGCGACAGGTAACCGCCCACCACCAGCTGCCTGCCATGGCTGGTCAACGTGATCTGGCTGCCGGGCCGCAGCGGCTCATCCAGATGCACCCGCAGCCAGCCGGGCGGCAAGGTCCAGCGCTGGCGACGGTTGGCGGGGTCCACCCGCTCCACCGTCAGCGCCCGGTCGGTCAGTTCCACCGTCTCGCGCGCATGGCCGCTGCGATAGCTAGCCTTGAACGCCCAATAGAGCAGTGCCACGTCCACACCCATGAAGCCGATGACCGGCCAGGCCCCCGACAGATAGAAGCCAAGGCCCGTGGCCAGGCTCAACGCCCCCACACACCAGATCAGCCGCCGGAACCCGGCCGGGCTCAGGCTGCGATGGGGATGGATCACGGCCCGGAACAGGACCGTGCCGTCCGGTGATGGGGCGGCCGCATCATTCATGACCAGGACGATAGGACGGGCGGGAGAGCCCGGCAAGGCAGGGCGATTGCGACAGGCTGTCCCGGCCCCTATGGTAGGGGCATCCTCCCCTGTCGGATTGCCCCACCCGTGAAGCGCGCCGCCATCGACGAGTTCTTCCACCGCCTGTCGCAGGCCAATCCGGAGCCGAAGACGGAGCTGGAATATTCCAACCCCTACACCCTGCTGGTGGCCGTGGTGCTGTCGGCCCAGGCCACCGATGTCGGCGTGAACAAGGCGACGAAGGCCCTGTTCGCCAAGGCCGACAACCCGGCCGCCATGGTGGCCCTGGGCGAGGCGGTGGTGCGTGACCATATCAAGACCATCGGCCTTTATAAGAACAAGGCCGCCAACACCATCCGGCTGTCGGAAATCCTGCTGGCCAAGCATGGCGGAGAGGTGCCGCAGCGGCGGGAAGACCTGGAGGAACTGCCCGGCGTGGGGCGCAAGACGGCGAATGTCGTGCTGAACACCGCCTTCGGGCAGCCGACCATCGCCGTGGATACCCATATCTTCCGCGTGTCGAATCGCACCGGCCTGGCGCCCGGCAAGGATGTGGTGGAGGTCGAACAGGGCTTGCTGAAGCGCGTGCCGAAGAAATGGCAGCTGAACGCCCATCATTGGCTGATCCTGCACGGGCGTTATGTCTGCAAGGCGCGCAAGCCGGATTGCCCTGTCTGTATCGTCCGTGATCTTTGCGGGTTTGAGGCGAAGGTGCTGGAATAGGAACCACAAGTTGATGAGTACCCCGCCCGATCCGGGTTTCGCGCTGTATGTGCATTGGCCGTTCTGCGCGTCCAAATGCCCGTACTGCGACTTCAATTCCCATGTCCGGGAAAAGGTCGACCAGCCGCGCTGGGCCGAGGCGATGTTGCGCGAGCTGGATCATTTCGCCGACCTGACGCCGGGCCGCCAGCTGACCTCGGTATTTTTCGGTGGCGGCACCCCGTCGCTGATGCCGCCCTCCACGGTGGAAGCCATCCTTCGCCGCGCCGATGCGCGCTGGGGCCTGCCGGCCGGGACGGAGGTGACGCTGGAGGCCAATCCCACCAGCGTGGAGGCGGACAAGTTCCGCGCCTTCCGCGCCGCCGGCGTCAACCGCGTCAGCCTGGGTATCCAGGCCCTGAACGAAGCCGATCTGAAGGCACTGGGCCGCCGGCATTCGGCCGTTGAGGCACTGACCGCCATTGGCCTGGCCCGCGACATCTTCCCCCGCTACAGCTTCGACCTGATCTATGCCCGTCCCGGCCAGACCGTGGCGGCATGGCGGGAGGAACTGAGCCGTGCCCTGGACCATGCCGTGGGCCACCTGTCGCTCTATCAGCTGACCATCGAGGAAGGCACGCAGTTCCACACCTTGCATGCGCGCGGCGAACTGGTCCTGCCGGCGGAGGAGCTGCAGGGCGACCTTTATGCCGCCACGCAGGAGGTGCTGAACGCTGCCGGCCTGCCGGCATACGAGGTGTCCAACCATGCGCGGCCCGGTGAGGAAAGCCGGCACAATTTGACCTATTGGCGCTATGGCGACTATGTCGGCATCGGGCCGGGCGCCCATGGCCGCCTGACCCTGCCCGGCCAGGGAAAGATGGCCACCCGCACCCATCGCGCCCCGGAAATCTGGCTGGAGCGCACCCTGTCCGCCGGCACCGGTGCCAAGCCGTTGGAAGGCGTAGCGGAACCGGACCGGCTGACCGAGATGCTGATGATGGGCCTGCGCCTGTCGGAGGGCGTGCCGCTGGCGCGTATCGAGGCGGAGACGGGAAAGCCCCTGGACGCCTGGATCGATCCGGCCCGCCTGGACAGCCTGATGCGCCACGGCATGCTGGAACGGCGCGGCGACGTGCTGGCCGCCACGATGGACGGGCGCGAGCGGCTGAACGCCGTGCTGGCCAGCCTGCTGGGTTGATCACCAGATCATACGTGCACTTGATGAAATGATTTTCTGAACTAACTTCCTATCCGGCTGGATAGGAAGTTGGGTATATATGTTTCCATCTTCGCTGTTAAATATTGGTCAAATCATATGGAAGTACTGGAAACAGTCAGATCGTCCATCGGGCAGTTTCCTGTATCCATCACGGAAATTAAATCCATCGGCAAATGCTTCGGTGAACAAATCATTGTGCGCCGCGCAGGGGTCGGTACAGCATGGACAGACCAAAGATGCGTGATAACGGGCCGGTGACAAATCGCGAAATCCTGATGAATGACGGCGACTTGCTGGTGTCCAAGACGGATACAGGCGGGCGCATCACCTTCGTCAACGACGCCTTCGTCGCCATCAGCGGCTATAGCGAGCAGGAGTTGCTGGGCGCATCGCACAATCTGGTCCGCCACCCGGACATGCCGAAGGAGGCCTTCGCCGATCTCTGGGCCACGGTGAAACAGGGGCAACCCTGGGAAGGGCTGGTCAAGAACCGCAGCAAGAATGGCGACCATTACTGGGTCCGCGCCAACGTCACGCCCCTGCTGGAGGATGGCGAGATCGTCGGCTATATTTCCATCCGCACAAAGCCGGCCCGCGCCGACATCGCCGCCGCCGCCGCGCTCTATACCGATATCCGCACCGGCCGCGCCCAGCATCTGGCGATCCGGCAGGGCGATGTGGAACAGATCGGCTGGCGCGCCACCGCCCGTCGCTGGTTCAGTTCGGTCCGCGGCCGCCTGGCCCTGGCCTTCGCGCTGATGCTGGTGCTGCAGGCGCTGATCGGCACTATCGGCATGACGGGCATCCGACATGAGGAACAGCGCATCGTCGCCCTGAATGAAGAGGCCGTGATGCATATGCGGCGGTTGAAGACCGTGTCGGACGCCTATGCCGTGTTCATCGTCGATGCCTCGCACAAGGTGCGCAACGGCAATTTCACCTGGGAGCAGGGCATCGGATCGATCGAGAAGGCCAAGGCCGATATCGGGCGCGAGTGGTCCGCCTTCACCGCCGCAGGGCTGGACGCCGAGGAACGGGAGAATGTCGCCAAGGTCACCCCCCTGATCAACGCCGCCGACCGGACGGTGGATGACCTGCTGCGGGCCTTGCGGGCCCAGGATCGGGCTGCCCTGGATCTGCTGGTCAAGGAAAGGCTGTACCAGACCATCGACCCGGTCGGCGACGTGATCAGCCAGCTGACCGAACGTCAGCTGGCCCATGGCCCTGAATTCATGGCTGCCGGCACGGCGGAGCGTGATTTTCTGTTCCTGGTGATGCTGGGCGCCGGGGTGCTGGGCGTCGCCCTGACCATCGCCGCCGCCCTTTGGCTGCTGCGCACCGTCCGCCGGCCGCTGGACAGCATGGCCAGCGCCTTCGCCGCCATCGCCGGTGCGCATCTGGATTACCGCATCGACCTGCCCGCCGCCCCGGAATTCCGCGACGCCTTTACCGAACTGCGGGCCACGCGCGCAAAACTGGCCTTTGGCAAGGAGGAACAGCGCATCCGCGATGCCCGGTCTAAGACCGAGACGCGCATGCGCCTGCTGGCGACCTGTCAGGCTATCGAGACCGACCTGATCGCCACCTGGCAGGGGGTGGAACAGAGCTGCCAGCGCGTCGTCAATGGCATGGGCACGCTGTCCGGGTCGATGGTGTCGGTGCGCGAACAGGCGGTGGTGCTGGCGACGGTAGCCGAACAGACCTCCGCCAATGCCCAGAACGTGGCCGCCGCCACGGAGGAACTGGGCGCCACCGGCACGGAGATCGCCCGCCAGGCCGCCCTGTCCGGCCAGGTCGTGGCTCGCGCCGTGGCCAGCGCCCGTGACGCCCAGGCGGCGGTGGTGCGCATGGCGGACGCAACGGGCGAAATCCAGGCCGTGGTCGGGCTGATCGCGGAGATCGCGGCCCAGACCAACCTGCTGGCGCTGAACGCCACGATCGAGGCGGCGCGGGCGGGAGAGGCCGGCAAGGGCTTCGCCGTCGTCGCGTCGGAGGTGAAAAGCCTGTCCACCCAGACACGCAGCGCCACGGAGGATATCGCGCGCCGCATCGACGCCGTGCGTCAGGCCGTGGCAGGCAGCGTCGAGGGCATCCGTGCCGTCATCGATGTGGTGGAGGAGATCAACCACACCGCCACGGCCACGGCCGCGGCCGTGGAGGAACAATCCGCCGCCAGTGCCGAGATCGGGCGCAATGCCGAGGAATCGGCCGGCGGCGCCAGCCAGGTCTCCGACAGCGTCGCCCGCGTCAGCGGCGATATCGACGCGGCGAACGCGGTCGCCACCGACATGCAGGCCAGGGTGGAGGAGACCCAGCGCGCCGTCGGCGCCCTGCGCAACCGCCTGCTGACCACGCTGCGCCAGTCGGTGGCCGGCGACCGTCGTGGTAATGACCGCATTCCGACCGACCTGCAGGTCACGGTCCAGTCGGGCGGCGCACGGCACGACACAAGGCTGCTGGACCTGTCGGTGGACGGCGCCCTGCTGGCCCGCACGGAAGGGCTTTCCAGCCAGGAAGGGCAAGCCCTGACCATCATCCTGCCGGAGGTGGGGACCATCGCCGGCCAGATGGTCGGCAAGAGCGAGCTGGGCCTGCACGTGATGTTCGAGCCCGAGAGTGAGAAACAGCAGGCGCTGGAACAATATGTCCAACGGTTGATCAACGCCGAATCGACATTCGTCACCTTGGCCCAGGATACGGCGGCTAAACTGGGATCGGCCCTGGCCGATGCCCTGCGGGCGGGCCGGATCGACGCGGCGGACCTGTTCTCCACCGAACTGGAGCGCATCCAGGGCTCCGACCCGGAACAATACATCGCCCCCTTCACCGCCCTGACCGATGCCCTGTTCCCCGCCATCCAGGAACCGGTCCTGGCCCGGGACCCGCGCATCCAGTTCTGCGCCGCCGTCAATGGCGTCGGCTATCTGCCCACCCACAATGCTCGCGTGTCGGAAGCGCCGCGCCCCGGCCAGCGCGACTGGAACCTGGCCCATTGCCGCAACCGCCGGCTTTACGAGGACAGCGCCGGCCTGGCCGCCAGCCGCAACAGCCGTCCCTTCCTGATCCAGGCCTATATGCGCGACATGGGCGGCGGACAGGTGGTGCGCCTGAAGGAGGTGGACGTGCCGATCACTGTCAACAACCGTCGCTGGGGCAATCTGCGCCTGGCCTATCGCGGCTGATGATCGGCACCGCCCCCATGCGCATTCGGCCCGCGCGTGGGGGCTTTCGTCCTTCGGCGAATGCCGCTATATGGGGGGCGTGGTTGGCGTCCGTAGCTCATCAGGATAGAGCGCCGGTTTCCTAAACTGGAGGCAGCAGGTTCGAGTCCTGCCGGGCGCGCCACGCTCATCCCCCGATCTGCTATGAATAATCGGCCCCGGATGGCTGTCGCCCTCTTCAGGGTGTTGGCGCTGTTGGTGCCGGCCGGTTGACTTGTGCAGCATCAATCGCCGCCGGGCGCGGCGTGGATGTTGGCACATTGACGGGGGCCGGTGTCGCAGCGGCGGGCGCAGCACCCGCACGCGGGCCCGGCGTGGGAGCGGCCGCCGCCGGCGGCACGCCGGGCGTGGCATCGTCGCCGGTGTTCAAGATCACGGGCAGCCCGTCGCGCCCACCGATGATGATGGTCTTGGCATTGGTGGAGGTGGCGAAGCTCTGCGTCGCCTCGATCCCGCGCAGGCGCAGATATTCCGGGGTGATGGTACGGGCCACGATGTCCTGGAACTGGCGGATACCCTCCGCCTCGATGCGCTTGCGTTCCTTTTCCTTCTCCTCCCGCGCGATGCGGAATTCATATTCCTGCATCACCTGCTCCTGCTCCGCCTTGCGCTCGATGGCCTGACGGACCGTCAGCGGCAGGGTGACACCGGAGACCAGCACGTCATCGACATGGATCAAAGGCATGCGCAGCGGATTGCCGTCGCTGTCACGGTCATTGCCGACGGGGAAGTCGATCTTGGCCTGCTGTTTGAGGAAATCCTGTATCTCCTCCCGGTTCACCGAATAGAAATTCTCCGGCGAATGGCGGGAGACGAACTTGTACAGCAGGCTGGCGATTTCCGGCTGGACCAGGGTTTCCACATAGTCTGGGCCCGCCAGCTTGTGCAACAGGCCGGCGGCCGTGGGGTGGACGCGGTACCGCAGCGCCACCTCCACCTTGATGGCCAGACCATTGGCGGCCACCGCCTCATACTCGCGCACGAAACTGCGCAGGCGGACATCATAGAGGGTCACCTTGTCCCAGGGCGGGATCAGGTGGGCCCCTTCCGCCAACACATGCTCGGTCATGGTGCCGCCCAGGAACCGCAGCCACAGCACGCCGACCGACCCCGCCGGCACCTCCACCACCATCTGCGGGGCAACCGCCAGCAGCGCCAGCAGGAAGGTCAGCACCAGGGCATAGAGCGAGACGGCGCGTTCCTTCGCCCAGGCATGCAGGCGCCGCCGGAGGGGAAGACGTTGGGTGTTGGCGGGCGCCAGCGTGGCGTCGGTCATCGCGGGTCAGTCCCGCCCTTGGATCTTGTAATGCGTTCCCGGCCGGGTGATGGCCTGGATGACGAAGGAGATGAGGGGCGTGATGAAGATCGCCAGCAGGAAATGCCCGATGAAGCCGAAGGCGGACTTGCGGCCCATGAAGCCGCACACCGCGCAGGCCAGCCCATAGATGATAAGGACGATCAGCAACATGGGGTTTTGACCTTCATCGCCAACGCGAAGACGATACTGTGCCGCAGGACAGGGAAGCCGGCAATGCCGGACCCCCTGTCCCGATGCCGGTTGCGCAATCAGGCCGCAGCGGCGGGGGCGGCGGGTTCATCCGCCTTCTTGCCGCGCACCTTGTTGTACTGGCTCACGAAATATTCCTTCACCTTCTCCGTATCGAAGGTCAGGAAGGTGCCGCCCGACGCGAAATGCTGCTGGAACACCTTGCCCACCGCATAGGTGAAGGCGGCGTTGAAGCCCGGCAGGGCCACCCAGCGATAGGCGGTGCCGATCACCGGGATGCTGGCCACCAGGGCGCTGAGCCCCGTGCTGGCCACGGCCTTGGGCGCGATGGTGGCGAACAGGGTGGCGATGGCCGGGCGCACCAGATCGGCGCGGAAATCCTGGCCATAGACCTTGGCCAGCTCGCGCACCAGGTTCAGCTGCACGCCGGCCAGGGCGGCACTGTCCAGCAGGGCGATGGGCACCACGACGGTGGCGGCCCCGGCCAGGACATGGTTGCGGATGATGGTGGCGGCATGGGCGGCACGCGCCGCGTCCAGGTCGGAATTGTCGGCGGCCGCAGCCGCATTGGCCTCGGCAAAGGCCTGGGCGGTGGCGGGATCGGTCGCGACCACGGGGTCGACGGCCGGATCGGTCTGGTCCTTCTTGGTTACCATGTCAGTGCGCTCCAGTAAGAACGTGGGTGGCAGCAGGCCCGTACCCGGCATGGATACCGGCCCTGTTCTCGGCCCCTGATCGACGGTCCGCGCTGGAAGGCAGCCTTTTCCGGCCAGCGATACCGAACAATGGGCTAACCAATGGTCTGGTCATAGTCAAAACCTTTCTCGACAGTCCAATTAACAATAAAATTAACAACTTGACGTTCTGATCACGCCGCCTCGCCCTTATCCGGCGGATGCGCGGACAGCGGGCGATGACCCGCCCGTTCCAGCCTGCCCTCATTCATGTGGTAGGCGCGGTCGGCCAGGTGGAACCAGCGGTCGTCATGGGTGACGCAGATGACGATCTTGCCCCGCGCCCGCAGCTCCGGCAGCAGTTCCTCATAGAAAATCTTGCGGAAATGCGGGTCCTGGTCGGCGGCCCATTCATCCAGCACGATGACCTTCTTATCCTCCAGCCACGCCACCACCAGGGCCAGGCGCTTGCGCTGGCCGGTGGACAGGCTGGTCGTGCTGAAGCAGCCATTGATGATGGACACCTTGTCCCGCATCTCCAGCCGTTCCAGCAGCGGCGCCACCTGTTCGTCCGTCACGTCCCCCACGCCGTAAAGCCGGCGGGACAGGTGATAGTCGGAAAAGATGGCCGAGATATTGTCGCGCCATTCCTGCATCCGGCCGGCCGGCACCGGCCGGCCATCGACCAGCAGCGCCCCCTGGTCCAGCGGCATCAGCCCGGTCAGCAGACGCAGCATGGTGGATTTGCCCGACCCGTTGCCGCCGGTGATGAAACTGATCTCACCCGCCCGGAACTCCGCGTCCAGCGGCCCGACACTGAACAGCGGGTTGCCGCTGTCATCGCGATAGGCAAAGCCGGCCCCCGACAGGGCGATGCGACCGGGATCGGCGAAGCCCGTCCCGTCCGCATCGGCATTCACCGCCGTCTGGCCGGAACGCGACGCCGCCTCGCGCAGGCGCCCTTCCATGCCCTCGATATTGGCCAGCGCCATTTCCGCCTGGGTCAGCATGGGCGTGACGAAGGACACGGTGCTGACCGGGCCCACGATGAACAGGGCGGCCGTCGTTGCCGGCACCACCACATTGTGGAAATCCGTGGTCAGCAGGGGCACGGCGAAGACCATCAGCCCGATCAGCGTATAGAACATCACCTCGATCAGGGAGAAATTGCGTCCCCACTGGGTCTTGGTGGCGATGTTGACGCGACAGGCCCGGGCGGACGCACGGCCGATGGCCTCCACCAGCGCGTCGGCGCGGCCCCGGCTCATCCGTACTTCCTTGAAGCCGCGCAGCAGGTCGGTCAAGCCATCGAACACGGCCGCCTCCGCCGCGGCATTCTCCTGCAATTGCTTGCGGAACCCGTGCATGCGGGCATAGCGCACGGCCACGGCCAGACCGGCGAATCCGAAGGCCATGATGCTGGCCACCGGCGACAGCCAGGTGAGGTAGAAGGCCAGGAACAGCAGCATCACCGCCTGCTGCACCCCGATCACCAGCAGCGGCAGGATGCTGCCCAGCGCCTGTGTATCCTGCACCAGCACGCCATTCAGCGCCGCGCGGCCGATCTTCTCCACCGTCACCAGATCCGACCGGCGCACGGCATCGAACAGGCGCAGCCGGAACCCGTGGATCAGCCGTTCCGCATCGTGGGAGGCGGTGATCAGGGTGACATTGTGGCTGATCCCGAACAGGGTGATGGTGACGACATACATCAGCACCAGCCGCAGGCCGGGTTGCCCCTCGGCCTGCGTCGCCACCGTCGCCGCCTGCACCAGCCACAACAGAGTGGCGGTGGTGACGGCCGACAGCACGTTCATCCAGGTGACCAGCCGCAAATTCTCCGGGATTTCCCGCAGGATGACGCGCGCCAGATTGGAATTGAGGGGGGAGCGGATCATGCGGCCACCCCCTGCCCGGCGAATGGCGGCGGTACCGGCAGTTCGGACAGGCGCCCTTCCTCCATATGCAGGCGGCGGTCGGCCACGTCGAAATAATGGTCATCATGGGTGACGGCGATGATGGTCAGGCCGCGTTCCTTCAGGGCCGGGACGATCTCGCGATAGAATTTATGCCGGAAATGCGGGTCCTGGTCGGCGGCCCATTCATCCAGGATCAGGATCGGCTTGCCCTCCAGCAGGGCCGCCACCAGTCCCAGGCGCTTGCGCTGCCCGGCCGACAGGTCGCGCCGCCCGAACCGGTCAACCCGCAGTTCTGTCACCTTCTCCATCTCCAGCCAGGACATCAGCCGGTCGGCCTCGTCCGCATCGGGATGCGGCGTGCCATAGAGCCGGGCGAACAGATGGAAATCGGCGAACACCGTCGCCATGTTCTCCCGCCATGCCGCCAGCCGGTCGGTCCCCACAGCCACCCCATCCAGTGACAGCCGGCCGGATGAGGGCCGGTAAAGTCCCGTCAGCAGCTTTACGAAGGTGGATTTGCCGGACCCGTTGCCACCGGTGATGAACACCACCTCGCCCCGCCGCAGGGTCAGGTCGAAGGGACCCACGGCGAAACCCGCCTCCCCGTCACGGGCAGGAAAGGTGAAGGACACCCCCTCCATGGTCAGTTCACGGAAATCGGCGGGCAGGGGCTGTCCCGACCCATCGCTGCCCGTCTCCGCCAGTACCGCCAGTTGCGGTTCCAGTTCCAGCATGCGGCCGGCGGCGGCCTCGGCCGCACTCATGATGGCCAGCGACTGCATCAGGCCGAAGACCGGCGCCGACATGAACAGCACGGCCGCCGCCACCTGCGCCATCTGGGTGCTGAAGCCCTTGGCATAGACCGGCGCCACGAAGATCACCAGGCCCAGCATCAGGTTGAAGGCCATCTCCCCGAAGATGAATTGCTGCCAGCTATGCATGTGCACGACATTGCGTGCGGCAACGGTACGGGCCGACGCGTCGGCGAAAGCCTCGTTCAGGCCATCGCTGCGCGCGGCGTTCAGGCGCTGTTCCTTGAAGCCGTCGAACAGGTCCGACACCCCCTCGAACAGTTCCGCCTCCTCCGCCATCAACCGCTTCTGCTGCGCCTGCAGCTCCCGCCCCAGGCGGATATAGGCCCAGGTGCCCAGCGCCAGCAGCCCGCCGATCAGCATGAAGGCCAGACCATTGATCAGCGCCACATAGACCAGGATGGCCAGCGTCAGCAGCATCGATTGCAGGGTCAGGGCCAGGAACTGCGAGTTCTGGGAAATGGTCTGGCTGGCCTGGCTGATGCTCTCGAACAGCGGCGTCTGGCCGAATTTCTCCAGCTTCAACAGGTCGGCATGGCGCACCCGGTCCAGCAGGCGCAGGCGCAGACCGTCCACCACCTCCTCCAGGTCGGTGGCCATGCGGCGCACCAACCGGACCTGGCACAACCAGAACCCGCCCAGTGCCGCGACGAACGCCAGACCCAGGGGCAGATCGACGAAATCCGCCTTCTGGGCCGCGATGTTCTGGGCGGCCGCGTTGACGATGGCCAGCACGATGGTACTGCTCAGCGCCGACCCGGCGGCCGCCAGCAGCAGCCGGCGCATCGGCCGCGGCCCCAATCGTCCCAGAAGGCGCAGAAGGTTCATCGGATCAGGCCGCCTTGTCCAGGCCGGGCAGCGCGGTTTCCGCCACCCGGATGCGCAGCACATGGCGCTTATAGTCGGCGAAGGGGCTGCGGCCATGCAAGGCCTCGTGGTTGTTCAGCACCTGCAGCCCGTCGGCCGGCATATGGACGCTGACCAGCTTCTCCTGCCTGCCTACCTCCGCATTCAGGATGGACAGGGCCCGGCGCAACTCCGCAGTGTCGTATTCGGGATAAAGTTCCAGCCCCTTGCGCAGCGTGTCGGTGCGGAAGCGCACGGCCGGCCGTGCACCGAAAATGGGGGCGAAGGTGACCTCCACCTTGTCGGCCGTGCCCGTCTCCGTGAACACGGCCGGGATGCGGAAAGGAAGGTCGCGTCCCGTCAGATATTCCATGGCCCAGCGCCCGTCATCGCTGGCCGACAGCGCGTCGCGCAGGCAGCCCAGGTCGCGTGAGGTGGAAATGCCACCGCCGCACGCAGCCGGCACAATGAAATACAGCATCATGTAGCGTTCGGGCCGGGCGAAATACTGCGTGTCGGTATGCAGGTCCGCCTCGAACGGATGTTCGGAGAAGGTGGAAACGCTGTTGTTCTTCACTTTCTCCTCCCGCACCTTCACATCCCAGACGACGCGTCGATCCACCTTGTCGGTGGCCGTGGGCAGGCCCAGGCTGGCCGATAGCGCGAACATCAGCGCCGACCGCGTGGGCACCGGCAGCCCGTCCAGGCCCAGCCGGGGAACCACCACGGCGCTGTAATCGCCCTCCAGCCGGTCGCGCAGCTCGGCCGCCAGATCGGACAGGTAGGGGGCACGGGTCGCCAGATCGGCACGCAAGGTACTTTCCCGTTCCGGCGGCACCAGTGTCGCGGGGTCCACCTGCCCGCCGTAATGGTCGGCCAGCACCGCCAAAGCGGCGTCTACCTGGGTGCGCTCGATGGGGGCAACGGCGAACTCCCCGGTACGGGGACCAAGATCGCGCAGGTGGGTCAACAGTCTGGTTGGCATCGACATGGCGTTCACCTTCGACATCCGGATCATGGCTTCACGTGAAAAGGGTCAGGGCCGCCGCCACCATGGCGGACTGGCCGTCGCGCGGCAGGTCGGGCCAGCCGACCCCCAGCCGCGCCAGGAATTGCTGGGTACGGGCCGACGTGACCTCCAGCCGGCGGCCATTGGCCTGCGGGGAGATGCCGCGGTGCAGGCCGAACCCGTCCAGGATGACAGCCAGCGCCTTCTCCATCTCCGGCAGATCCACCGCATCGGCGACCCTGTCCAGGAAGGTGGCGAAATCGACCGCCGCCACCCGCCCGCCGGCATCGGCACCGGTGATGAAGCCGGCCAGCGTGTCGCGTCTTGCATGCTCGACATGGTGGGTCAGGTTGGCCAGGGCCGGTGCCTCGGCCAGCGCCAGCACGGCCTGGGCCGCCACATCGACATGACAGAGCCAGAGATGCGAATCGTCCGGCACGGCCCCCAGCCGGGCCAACGCCCCCATCAGGCGGAAAAAGGCGTTCTGCGCGATATTACGCTGCAAGGGTCCCCCATCAGCGGCGAAGACGACATTGCCGACGCGATGAATGGATGCGTTGGTCAACCGGTCACGGGCGCGCATGACCAGCCGTTCCGCTTCCTGCTTGCTGCGGACATAATAATTCTCGTCCAGCTCGGCGGGCACGGGATCATACTCGCTGAACAGGTGGAACCCGTCTTCCGGCGGCCGGCCGCAAACTGAAATGGTGGAAACCAGATGCAGGTCGGCCGTCGCCCCGCCATGGGCCCGGCCGCGCCGTTCGGCCAGATCAGCCAGATGGCCCGTCGCCTGCACATTGTCGGCCAGGAAGTCGCGATAGTGGCCGACATGGCTGACATTGGCGGCGGAATGCAGGATGGCATCCACCCGTTCCGCCAGCCCGGCAAAGCCGCCCTCCCCCAGCCCCAGATCGGGACGGCGCAGGTCGCCGGCGCGCACCTGCAGACGGGGATCGGCCAACAGGGCGGCGGCCTTGTCCGCGCCGAAATAATGGCCCAACGCCCCTTCCAGCCGATGGCGGGCGGCGGCGTCATCGGCGGCACGCACCAGGGCCGTCACTTCCCGCCCCGACCGGGACAGCAGCCCGCGCAGCAGATAGGTGCCCAGATAGCCGGTGCCGCCGGTCAGCAGCACATGGCCGTATTCGGCCCGCCGGGTCAGGTCCAGTCCGGCAAAGCCCTGGTTGCACGCCGCATAGGCGGCCAGGGTCCGGACCAGGGCCCCGTCACGCGCCGCCTCATAGGCGGGCAGCCCGTCGCGATATTCTTGCCAATGGCGCCCCGCCGCCTGGATCTGGTCGCGCAGATGGTCGGCGCGCGGCCGGCAGGTACGGGCGAAATCGGCCAGCACCGGATTTTCATACAGATCGTTGATACGCACGCTGTAATGCCGGCGTAGACGGGTAATGGTGGCGATGGCCCGCAGGCTGTCGCCGCCCAGGTCGAAGAACCTGGCGTCGCGCGACAGGTCGGGCCGGCCCAGGATGTCCGCCCACACCTGCGCCACCGCCTGTTCCACCGGCCCTTGCGGTGGATTGCGCGCGGCGTTGCCTGGGGCACCGGTACTGGACAGATGCTCTTCCAGCAGGGCCAGCAGCGCCTTGCGGTCGATCTTGCCCGCCAGGTTGACGGGCAGGGCCGGCAGCGCCAGCACCCCGGCCGGGATCATGTAGTCCGGCAGGCTGGCGCCCAGGAACGTCGGCCAGCCGACCAGGTCGGGCATTTCCCCCGCCCCCGGCACCACGAAGCCCCACAGGCCCTGCGATCCATCGGCGGCCTTGCGCAGCAGGACGGCAGCCTGGCGCACCGACGGATGGCGGGACAGGGCCTGCTCGATCTCACCCAGTTCCACGCGCTGACCGCGCAGCTTCACCTGACCGTCGGCCCGGCCCAGCACCACCAGTTGCCCGTCGGCGCGCCAGCGGCCCAGGTCGCCCGTGCGGTACATCCTGCCATGGGGCGTGTCGTGGAACGCCTGTTGCGTCAGGTCGGGGCGGTTCAGATAGCCGATGCCGACGCCGGCCCCGCCGATCCACACCTCCCCCACCGAACCGGGCGGAACCCGTTCGCCCTGTCCATCCAGGATCAGGATGACGCTGTTGGGCAGCGGCCGGCCGGCCGGCAACGGATCATCGCCGGGATCGACCCGGCCGATGGTGGCCGCCGCCGTCGTCTCTGTCGGGCCATAGCCGTTGAAATAGGCAAGGCGCGCCGCATAGAAACGGGCATCGGCCGGCACCGGCGCCTCGCCCACCGTCATCAGGAAGCGCAGGGCCGGGAATTCCGCCTGTTCGAACAGGCGCAGGTAGGAGGGCGCCATGGACGCCATGGTGACGCCCAGACGGTGCAGCTTGTCCTTCATGCCGGACAGGTCATCCATCTCCGCCTTGGTCACCGGCACGATGGCGCCGCCACCGGCCCAGGCCATCAGCAGGTCAGAAATCCACAGATCGAAGGAAGGCGAGGCGATCAGCAGCGCCCGATCATCCGGCCCGGCACCCGTCAGATGCGCCAGACCCAGCGCCAGATTGACCAGCCCGCCATGGGACAGGACCACGCCCTTGGGCGTACCGGTAGAACCGGAGGTGTAAAGGATATAGGCGGGGCTCTGTGCCGGGACGTCCAGCGCCGGCGGGCAGGTGTCGCCATCCGTCATGTCTTCGGGCCGCAGCAGGGTGCAGCCACCGTCCAACAGCACCGCCGGCGGGGTTAGCCCGTCCAGCACCAGCAGGATGTCCAGCCCCGCGTCGCCCACCACGAAACGCAGCCGGTCGCCGGGCAACCCATGGGTCAGCGGCAGGTAACACCCCCCGGCCTTCCACACGGCCAGCGCCACCATGGGCAGCATGGCGGAGCGGTCGGTATAGACACCCACCGGCTGACCGGGCCGCACGCCACGGGCGCACAGCCCATGGGCCAGCGCATTGGCCTGCCTCTCCAGTGCCGCATAGGACAGGATGGTGCTGTCGGTGACCAGCGCCGGCCGGGCCGGCTGGCGCGCCGCAATGGTGCTGAACAAGTCCGCGACGGTACTGGCGGGCGGCAGCAGCACCGGCCCCCGCTCCCACAGCGCCAGCAGGTCCCGTTCCGCCGGCAGCAGCCGGGGCGGCGGGGCGGCAGGGTTTTCCAGCAGGCAGAGCGCCTGGCCCACCAGCCCCTTCAGCCAGGATAGGGCCGTGCCCCGGTCATAAAGGTCGGCATTGACGAACCAGGAGAGCGACAGGCCGCCATCATCCAGCCCCTCATGCACCAGCACCATGTCCTGGGCCGGGGCATTGTGGCGCAGATCATAGGCGATGGTCCCCGGTCCCGGCAGCGCCATCGCATCGGCAGGAACGAAGCGGAGGTCGCTTTCAGCCCCCTGCCCTTCCTGCATCGCCGGGTTCTCCGTCACCGCGATGTCGAACAGCGGATAGCGGGCAGGATCGGCCAGCGACGGATGGTCCCGCCGGAAGTCCCGCGCGATGCGGGCAAACGGATAGGCGCTGTGCGCAAGGGCCTTGGCCAGGGCGGCGCGGGTGGCGGCAATCGCCGCCCCCGCATCCGTCACCCCAGACAGATGGAAGGGCAAGGGCAGCAGCGTCACATAATAGCCGACCACATCGGCTTCGGCCGCACTGGCCCGGGTGCTGGCGGCGGTGCCCAGCAGGAAGTCGGTGCGCCCCGTGCGCCGCCGCACCTCCAGCCCCATCAGGGTCAGCAGCAGGGCGTGCAGGCTGGCACCGTGCGTCCGGGCCAGAAGGCGAAGGCCTGCCGCCTGGGCCGGTTCCAGGCACAGGCGCAGCAGATGGCTGCCCCGGCCGGCCCCGGCGGCACGCACCATGGGGCGCGGCCGGTCGGTCGGCCAGTCGGCAAAGGCCTCTTCCTCCCGCCGGACCAGTCCGCCCAGCGTGTCGCGCCACCAGTCGCCATCCTGCCTGCCGGCGGGACCCAGCAGGTGCGCCCGCTCCCGTCCCGCGCTGTCTGCGAAACCGGTCACGGTTGATGGAAGGTCATAACCCTTCAGCAGGGCGGAAAGGTCGCGCACCAGCACGCCCAGCGACGTGCCGTCACCCACCGCATGGTGCAGGGCCAGCCAGAAGATCGGTCGGCCATTTTCCACCCACACCAGCCCGGCCCGCCACAGGGGGCCGGTCGCCATGTCGAACAATTGCCCCTGCCGCTCCCGAATGGCGGCCAGGGCGGACGACGCATCGGCAGCATGGTCGATGCCGAAGCGGCCTGGACTGTCAGCCGACACCACGCGGCGCAGGATGTCACCCTCATCCTCCAGACTGTACCGGGTGCGCAACGCCGCATGCCGTTCCACCAGGGCTGCCCAGGCCATGTGCCAGGCATCGTCGCCGGGGACAGGGCCGTCAACGCCCAGGGTCAGGCTGATGGTGAAGCCGCGGGTTTCCAGTCCGGCCTGCTGGGCCGTCCAGAATTCCCGCTCCCCCTCCGTCGCGATGTCACTGGACACGGCCTGCAGCACCGGGATGGGCGTGGCCAGATGGTCCGCCACGCGGGCGGCGAAACCGGCGAGGGTCGGGTCGGCAAACAGCAGGCGCGCCGGTACCGGCACCGATAGCTTTCCTTCCAGCCGGTTGCACAGCGCGATGGCCAGCAGGCTGTGGCCGCCCAGGCTGAAGAAATCATCTTCGCGATGCACGGTTCCCGCGCGCAGCAGGTCGGCCCACAGGCCGGCGATCTGCTGCTCCAGTCCCGGCAGGGGCGGGGTGCCGGCGGGGCGGGCGGTATCGCCCAGCCTGGACAGCAGCGCGGTGCGGTCGATCTTGCCCGACGGCATGACGGGGATGGCATCGACCGCATGGATGGCGGCCGGGATCATGTAGGGCGGCAGGATATCCGCCAGGAAATGGCGCCAGCTGGCCGCATCGGGCAGGTCGATGCCCGCGTGCGTGCGGATGAAGGCCCACAGCGCCTGCCGCTCCCCAGCCTTGCCTTCCACCAGGGCCACGGCCTGGGTCACGGCGGGATGGCGGCCGATGGCAGCCTCAATCTCGCCCAGCTCAATCCGGATGCCATTCAGTTTCACCTGCTGGTCGATGCGGCCCAGCACCTCCAGCCCGCCATCGCCGCGCCAGCGGCCCAGATCGCCCGTGCGGTAGCGACGGCCCTCCGGCAGCGTGACGAAGGCGGCCTTGGTCAGGTCGGGCCGGTTGAGATAACCGCGCGCCAGACCGGCACCGGACAGCCAGACCTCCCCCACCGCCCCCGGCGGCAGGGCAATGCCCGTGACCGGCTCACGGATTTCCATCCCCATATTGGGTAGGGGCCGGCCGCAATCCAACCGTTCAGGCCGATCAGCCGAGAGGCGGCCCATGCTGGTGGTGATGGAGGCTTCGGTGGGGCCATAGGCGTTGAAATAGGCTTTATCGCCGGCCAGCCGCGCCACGTCGGCCGGCAATGGCGCCTCCCCGCCGGTCACCAGGATACGCAGACCCGACAGGCTGTCGCTGTCCAGCAGGCGCAGATATGTGGGCGTCAGATCGGCCAGCGTGATGGCCCGGTCGCGGATCAGGGCGGCGACGCGCGCCGGCTGGTCCAGCAGATCGGCCGGCAGGGGACACAGGGCCGCGCCAGCGGCCAGCGGGATGGCGATATCGGACAGTGACACATCGAAGGACGGGGCCGCAAAGCCCAGGCAGCGGTCATCCGATGTCAGCCCATAGGTCTCCACCGCCCCCAGCGCCAGATTCAGATAGCCGCGATGGGCCACCAGCACACCCTTCGGCTGCCCGGTGGAACCGGAAGTATAGAGAATATAGGCAAGATCGTCCGGTCCGGTCACGATATCCGGCCGGATTTCAGGCATGGACGGGTCCGTTTGTGCCATATCGATGCAAGGCAGCCCGATCCCGGCCGGCGGTTCGATCCCATCCAGCGCCAGCAGCGCCACAGCCCCGGCATCCGCCGCCATGAAGCACAGCCGGTCGGCCGGCAGATCGGCGGTCAGCGGCAGATAGACGGCCCCCGCCTTCCACACGCCCAGCATGGCGGCGGCCAGGTTCACCGACCGGCGGGTCAGCACCGCCACTACCTGTCCCGGCCCCACCCCGGCCGCGATCAGGCGGTGGGCCAGGATATTGGCCCGCCGGTCCAGCTCGCCATAGCTGACATCGCCGTCGCCGGTCAGCAGCGCCGGGCGCCCGGCCTGTCCCGGCCGATCCACCACAGCCTCGAACCAGCGGGTGAAACTCTGGGCCGGACGGGGCCGCGCCGGGCCCGTCTCCCAACCGGCCAGCAGGGTGCGCTCCGCCGGCAGCAGGGCCGGCAGATCGGCGCCGGCACCCTGGGTCGCCAGCCAACGCGCCGTTTCCACCAGCCCTTCCAGCCAGAAACGGGAAATGTCGGCATGATACAGCGCGGCATTCATCTGCCAATCCAGCAGCAGCCCGCCATCGGCCAACCGTTCATGGGTCAGCACCATGTCCTGGCCCGGCGGGTTGGGCATGGCCTCATAGGCGATACCGTCCTCGGGCAGGGACAACAGCCGGCCCAGGATCAGCCCGCCCGCAGCAGGACGGGGCGGCACCGGGTTCTCAGTGATGGCGATGTCGAACAGCGGATAGCGGCCGGGCTGGCGCGCGCCGGGATGGGCGGCCCAGAAATCATGATAGAGCCGGGCGAACGGATAGCGCCCATGGGCCAGTGCCGCCGACAATCCATCGGCCGTGCGGCGCAGCAGCGGGGCGAAATCCCGGCCGTCAACGCCCTGGAATGCCAAGGGCAGCATGTTGACGCCATAATGGGGCACGGCCGCCTCCGCCGCCGTTTCCGGCACCGTGGCCGTGGTGCCGATCAGGAAATCGGCCCGCCCCGTGCGCCGATGCACCAGATGCGCCAGCATGGCCAGCAGCAAGGCGTGCAGGCTGGCGTCGTGCTGGCGCGCCAGGGCCAGCAGGGGTTGCGTCTGGGCCGCGTCCAGCCGGGCCAAATGGCGGTGGCTGCCCACGGCACTCGTGCCGCGCGGCAGGTCCAGCGCCCAATCCTCGAACGCTGCGGGGGGCAAAGCTGTCAGCCGATCATGCCACCAGCGCGCATCCGCCGCCGCCTCACCACCGGCCAAATAGGCCTGTTCACGCGCCGAAATGGTTTCCGGCGTGGCGGCGGGCGGGGGCAGGGTCTTGCCATCCAGCAGGGACAGCAACTCGCCCAGCAGCACGCCGAACGACCGGCCGTCGCCCGTGGCATGGTGCTGGGCCAGCCAGAACAGCCATTCATCACCATCCGCCACCCGCACCAGCCCCACCCGCCAGATAGGGCCCTGCGCCAGATCCAGCGGCTGTGCCTGCCTGGCGCGGATATGGGCCAGGGCCAGGGCCAGATCGGCGGCCTCCGCCAGTTCGAACCGCCGGCCGTCGTCCTCTTCTTCCAGGATATCGCGATAGAGGATGCCATCCTCCCCCTCGCGCAGGCG
Organism: Niveispirillum sp. GW835-FHT14G11; assembly: GCF_058793615.1. Taxonomy (NCBI): domain Bacteria; kingdom Pseudomonadati; phylum Pseudomonadota; class Alphaproteobacteria; order Rhodospirillales; family Azospirillaceae; genus Niveispirillum; species Niveispirillum sp. GW835-FHT14G11. The sequence goes on along the minus strand of NZ_JBXAFZ010000009.1, from coordinate 93,889 downwards.
GCAGCGCAGTACCGGATGGCGGGTCACCAGCGTTCCCCAGGCCGCCCGCCAGGCGGCGATATCGGGCACGGGGCCCGATACGCGGCGGATCAGCGGCATGGTGAAGCCGCTTGTGTCCAGCCCGGCCTTCTGCGCCGTCCAGAACTCCCGCTCGCCTTCCAGCGCGCGCCGCCCATCAAAGCCGGGTTTGACCTCCGTGCCGACGCTGACACCCAACCGGGCCGCGAAATCGGCCAGGACCGGAGCCGCGAACAGGTCGCGCGCCGACACCGGCCGGCCCAGCCGGGCCGCCAGACGGTGGGCCATGGCGATGGCCAGCAGGCTGTTGCCACCCAGGGCGAAGAAATTCTCCCGCCGCGCCGGCAGGGCGATGCCCAGCAGTTCCGCCCACAGGCCGGCAATATCCTGTTCCAGGCCCGGCCGGGCCGGGCTGCGGTCCAGGGGCGTGGGCCGGGCCATCACCGGCGGCAGCGGCGCATCGGCCAGCAGGCCGGACAGCGGCAGCGCCGACAGGTCCGGCCGGTCGGCCAGCAATGCCGCCCGCTCCAGCAGCCCGTCCAGCCAAGCGCCGGCGCTCTCGCGGCTGAACAGGGCGGCGTTGGCATGCCATTCCAGCGCGATGGCGCCATCGGCCAGCGCCTCATGGATCAGCAGCAGGTCCTGGCCATGGGCGCTGTGGGTCAGCTCATAGCCGTCGCCATCGGCCGCCAGACGCTCCAGACGCAACGCGCCGCCCCAGGGCGGGGATTGTGGATTCTCCGTCATGGCGATGTCGAACATCGGAAAGCGCAGCGGATCGCGCAGTTCCGGCCGGCGACGCCAGAAATCGCCATAGAGCCGGGCGAACGGATATCGCGCATGCTGCAACCCGCCGGCCAGGGCGCGCTGCGCCGCCAGGAAAAGGTCGGATAAGGGAGCGTCCGGGTCCAGGCGCAGCGGCAAAGGCAGCATATTGACGCCATAGCCGATCAACCCCGCCTCTCCCGCATCCTCGGGCGTGGAGACGGTGGTGCCCAGCACCAGATGGTGGCGGCCCGTGCGCCGCACCGCCTCCACCGCCAGCAGCGACAGCAGCAGCGCATAGGGGCTGACCGCATGGCGGCGGGCCAAGGCACGCAGGCATTCCGCCTGATACGGCGACAGCAGTGCCTGGAACCGATGGGTCGCAACCACCGCCCCCATCTGGCGGGGGAAATCCAGCGGCAACGGGTCGAAGGCTGCCGCGGGCAAGCCGTCCAGCGCATCGGCCCACCAGGCGGCGTCCGCCGCCAGGTCGGGCCCCGCCAGATAGGCCTGTTCACGCCGCGCCGACCCGGCCGGATCGGCCGTCAGCGGGGGCAGGTCCAGTCCTTGCAGCAGCGCCGCCAGTTCGGCCATGAGAATGCCCAGCGATCGCCCGTCGCCGATGGAATGATGCAGCGACAGCCAGAACAGCCAGCCTCCATCCGCCGCCACCAGCATCAGCCCGGCCCGCCACAGGGGCGGGGCCGCCATATCGAAGGGCGCCATCTGCCGGGCACGGATATGGGCCAGCGCCGCCGCCTGATCCGGTGCGGCATCCCATTCCAGCCCGCCGATGGCCGGCCCAGCGCGGCGGCGCAGCTTTCCCGCGCCATCCGGCGCGAAACACAGGCGCAGGGCCGACTGGCGCGCCGTCAGCACGCGCCAAGCCGCCTCCCAGCGTGACCGGTCCGGCATCGGGCCGACCACGCGACGGATGGTGGGAACGATATGGCCGGACGTGTCCAGCCCCACCTGCTGCGCCGTCCAGAATTCCCGCTCTCCCTCCGTCGCCAGGTCATCCTCCAGCGGGGAGGACGGCGCCCGGTCGGGGGATGCCGCTGCCAAACGGGCGGCGAAGGCCCCAAGGGTGGGGGCGGCGAACAGGTCGCGGGGAGAGACCGGCCGCCCCAGCAGCGGCGCCAGCCGATGCGCCATGGTGACCGCCAGCAGGCTGGTCCCGCCCAGGGCAAAGAAATCATCCTCGCGCGCCACGGGCGGACCATCGCCCCGGCCGCCCAGCAGGGATGCCCAGCCATCGGCGATGCGCTGTTCCAGGGCACCCTGCGGTCTGGTGCGCATCTGCGGCACCCCCTGTTCCTGGGCGTGGTCGCGCAATACTGCCAGCAGGCGTCGGCTATCGACCTTGCCATTGGGCGTCACCGGAATGCCAGGCACGGCGATGATGGTGGCCGGCACCATGTGCGGCGGCAGGCGGCCGGCCAGGAAGCCGCGCCATTCCTCGTTAGTCAGGGGTGCCGCACCGTCCCTCAGATGCACGAAGCCGCGCAGCAGCTTGGTGTCGCCCGCCCCCTTGTCCACGATCACGGCGGCCTGACGCACGGATGGATGGGCCTGAAGCTGTTGTTCGATCTCTGCCGGTTCCACCCGCTGGCCATGCAGTTTTATCTGATGGTCGATGCGGCCGGCCAGTTCAAGATTGCCCTCGGCCGACCAGCGGCCCAGATCGCCGGAACGGTAGAAGCGGCCCTCGTCCGTGTCGATGAAGGCCTTGGCCTGCTGCTGCGGATTGTTCAGATAGCCGCCACCGACCCCGATACCGCCCAGCCACACCTCACCCGTCACCCCAGGCGGCACGCGCGTTCCGTCGGCGCGGCGGATGGAGATGATGTCGCCCGGCAGGGGGCGGCCCACATGCAGGGCGCGGTCGCGCGGGTGATCGGGACCGATCCGGCCCAGGGAAACGATGATGCTGGTTTCCGTAGGGCCGTAGCAGTTCCAGAAATCGATGCCGGGATGGCGGGACACATCCTCGTGGCTGGGTGCCTCACCCCCGGTCAACAGCACGCGCAGGCAGGGCGGGAAGGGCTTGTCCTGACTGACCCGCAGATAGGAGGGGGCGTGGAAAGCGATGGTGACGCCCAGGTCGCGGTAAAGATCCTTCACCGCCCAGGGGTCCTCGCGCTCCGCCCTGGTCACCGGCACCAGCGGCAGCCCGTGCAGCAGCGCCAGCCCCATTTCCCACAGCGAGGCATCGAAGGCGGGGGTGGCGACTAGGGCCACGCGATCTTCCGGCCGCTGGCCCGCCGCTTCCAGCGTCGACAGCACGGCATTGACCATGCCGTCATGCCGCACCCGTGTACCCTTAGGCGCGCCCGTCGTGCCGGACGTATAGATGATATAGGCCGTGGCTCCAACCGGCACGGTGATGGCAGGACGCGCGGCGGTTCCCGACAGCGTGTCCGGGCGGATCAGGACAACCCCGTCCGGCAGCCCATCCGGTACCTCCGTACCTGGCAGCAGCAGCAAGTGCCGCGCGCCGGCATCGTTCAGGATATAGGACACACGCTCCGCCGGCATCTCGATGGCCAGAGGCAGATGCACGCCGCCCGCCTTCCAGATGCCCAGCGCCGCCGCCGGCAGCCAGGGACCATTATCGGCCAGCACTCCCACCGGCTGTTCCGGGGCGATCCCCACCGCCAGCAGAGCGGCGGCGATACGGTTGGCGCGGGCATCCAGGTCACCATAGCTGACGCTGCCGGTGCGGGTGATGACCGCCGGGCTGTCGGGTGCGGCATCGGCAATGGCCTCCACCAGCCGGTGGGCCGGCAGCGGCCGGCGAGGCTGGTCGGACCCGCGTTCCACCACGGCCAGACAGTCACGCTCCCCATCGCTCAGGTCGGGCAGGGGCGCATCCAGGCGGGCCGCATCCTGGGACAGCCATTCCGCCCAGCTGGCCAGTGCTGCCAGCCAACTCTGCGCCGTCGTGGGATGGAACAGGGCGGCGTCCCACACCAAGCCGAGAATGACGCCGCCATCGTCGGCCGGCTCATGATGGAAGGACAGGGCCAGGCCTGCCGCGGGCAGGGCGCCGTCACCGGGCAGGGTAACCGGCGACAGGCTGTGGCCCGTGACCGGGTCACGGGTTAAACGCGGTGGATTGGCCGTCAATGCGATGTCGACCAACCCCATCCGCCCGGAGGGCCGCAGATCCGGCTGGTGCTGGCGCAGATCGTGCTGGATCAGCCCGGCGGGGTAGAGCCCATGGGCCACGGCCCCGGTCAGCGCACCCTGCGCTTGCCCCAGCGCCTGCGCCAGGGTCTGGCCTTCGGACGCGGTCAGGGCCAGGGGCAGCAGGTTGACGAAATGCCCAACCTGATCCTCGGTCCCGGCGGGGCGGGTGGCGATGCCGCTGCCCAGCAGCAGATGGCGCCGGCCCGTGCGCCGCCTTATCTCGCTGGCCAGCAGGGCCAGCAGCAGCGCATGCAGCCCCGCCCCATGCCAATTGGCCAGCCGGGTCAGCCGTTCCGCCACCGATGCATCCAGCACATGCTGGAAGGGGATGGCGGGACGGGCGTCGCCGTCATCGCGCCGGTCGGTGGGTGGCCCCTCAAACGCATCCGGGCCGAGTGCCGCCAGGCGGCCCAGCCAATAGTCGCGATCACGCCCCGCCAGGGGGGAGGCCAGATGACGCCGCTCCATCCGGCTGGCCAGTCGGGGGGCGTCCAGGGCCGGCGGCAGGGTCTGACCGGTCAGCAGCGAGAGCAGATCCTGCTGGATGCGGTTGGCCGACATGCCGTCGGCCAGGGCGTGATGCAGCACGAACCAGAACAGCAGATCTCCATCCGCCACACGGATCAGACCGGCGCGCGACAAGGGCGGTCGGGTCAGGTCGAAGGGCTGCGCCGTCCGGTCCGCCATGAAGCGGCCGGCCTCTGCCTCCGTCGTGAAGCGGCTGGTTTCCAGCACGACATCCAGCGCCGGATCATCGGTCGCCAGCGTGCGCAACCGCACCAAGCCCGCATCATCGGTGAACAGACCCGTGCGCAGGGCCGGGTGATGGCGCAGCAGCGTCGTCCAGGCCGTCTGCCACCGCACCGCGTCGGGAACGATGCCCGACAGACGCAGCACCCGTCCGATATGCGATCCGGCGGGCGGCAGGCCCAGGCTGGCCGCGACCCAGAAATCTGTCTGGCCGGCGGTGGCCGGCGGCGTGGCGTCGCCATCGGCCGGGTCCGCGGTATCCCCTGCCCTGTCTTCCAGCAGCAGGGCCAGCGCGGCGATGGTCAGGCTTCCCAAGATGTCGCGCACGGTGGCGGGCAGCCCGGCCGCCTGCAGCTTTTGCCCTACCTGAATGGCCAGCAGGCTGCTGCCCCCCAGGCGGAAGAAATCATCCTCCCGGCCGATATCGCCCGCATCCAGGCCCAGCGCACCGGCCCAGACGGCAGCGATGGTGGTTTCCACCGCCCCCTGCGGCGGCCTGCCCGCCCCACGACGGGCGGTCCAGTCAGCTTCCGCCAGGGCCAGCAAGGCCGGGCGGTCCACCTTGCCGGCACTGGCAATGGGCAATGCGGGCAGCACCAGCACCAGGGCCGGCACCATATAGGCGGGCAGCGACGCCGACAAAAAGCCGGGCCAATCCTTTCCCGTCAGGTCGGTGCCCGGCTTCGGTTCCACGAAACCCACCAGGCGGCCGCGATGTTGCACCACCACGGCGCCGCGCACCCCGCCCTGGGCCAGCAGCGCCTGTTCCACCTCGCCCAGCGCCACGGCCTGACCGGACACCTTCACAACGTCGCCCAGACGGCCCAGGGCCAGCAACTCCCCTTCCGCCGTCCAGCGCCCCAGATCACGGGTGCGGTAGGCGCGGCCGAAGCGGGTCTGGACAAAGGTTTCCGCCGTCAGGGCCGGTTGGTTCAAGTACCCGCGCGAGGCAGCGGGGCTGATCACGTAAATCTCCCCCTCCGCCCCCGGCGGCACCAGATCGCCATCCGCGTCCAGCAGCAGGATGGTGGCGTTGGGGAAGGGCCGGCCGCTGGGCAGCGCACCGTCACCATCGGGATCGACCCGATGCATGCCGAAGGTGCCGCACAGTTCCGTCGCGCCATGCATGTTCCAATAGGTCACATGCCGCGCATAGTGGCGGGCATCGGCCACGTTGGGCCGCTCGCCCGCCGTCATCACCAGACGCAAACCGTCCGGCACCGCGCCGCCCAGCAGCCGCAGGTATGAGGGCGTGAACAGCGCCACGCTGACCCGCCGCCGGGCCATGCTGTCCAGCAGGTCGGCCGGCCGATCCAGCAGCGCGCGCGTCGTCGGCACCCAGGCGCAGCCCAGCGCCAGCGGCAGGCACAGTTCACGAAACCCCAGGATGAAACCGGGGGAGGAGGACAGAAGCAGCCGGTCCGCCGCCCCGATACCCTGGGCCAACGCATGGCCCAAGGCCATGTTCTGGCAGGCATCATGCTGGATCAGAACACCCTTGGGCTGGCCTGTGGAGCCCGACGTGAACAGGATGGCGGCCAACTGTCCTGGATGGCAGGGCAGATCGGGCCGGGTTTCATCGCCATTCTCGACATCTGCCGGTTCCAGCACCCGAACGGGGCGGCCTGCACCCTTCTCCGCCAGGGCCGCCAGCAATTCCGCCGGCGGCCGGTGCCCGTCCAGCGCGATCAGCAGCCGCATGCCCGACTGTGCCGCCATATTGGCCAGACGCTGGGCTGGCAAATCGACGAGCAGGGGCACATAGGCGCCGCCCGCCTTCAGGATGCCCAGATAGGCCGCCGGCAATCCCGCCGACCGGTCCACCAGCACGCCAACCGGTTCCTCCACCGCCAGATCCAGCCGCAGCAACGCATGGGCCAGCCGATTGGCGGCGACATCCAGTGCCGCGACACTGACAATGTCGTCCTCGCCGATCAGGGCGGGGCTGTCGGGCAGATCGTCGGCTCTGGCTTCGAAGGATTGATGCAGACAAAGCGGGGGCAGCGACAGGCGCGCGCCATGGCAGAAATCCGGCAGGCGCGGATCCATGGACACGGCGTTCAGGCTGTCCGGCATCGCGTTCCCCTACTGGCTTGGCTGCCACCGTCATGTCCGGCTTAACCCTGCCGGCTTATACCTTACCTAACCAAAAGCGGTGGCAACATACTCGTCCAATGCGGGAAGTCAATGATAAAAATATTACCGATAAATGCATTAACGAGAATAAAATACACCCTGCGCACGTACTAAAGGTGTGTGTGCGCTGCCGGCGGATGTGCTGCGGTTGATGGGCTCAGCGTAGAGCTATTGAAAACACGGCCAGTTTCGGCGTCACCCGGTGACCTTGTCACATGTGTACGCCTTTGGATGTCGGTTTGGCGGACCGGCGGCGCCGGTATGCCCAAGCCAGATCACCGACAGGCGGCGTGGCGCAATGGTCAATGAATGCCGGAGCCGATCCGACATTCAGAATTGGCAGCGTGGAAAAGAAAGTGAAATAAACCGAATGTGAATGGGCGATATGATGGCAGGGAATTACTGCGCTGGCTTTGTAAATCCCTGCCTTTATCGCCGTCCGCCCGCCGCGCGCCGCGGTGCACCGGTCCCCCAGCCGCGGCGGCCATCCTCATCAAACAGCTCCGCCAGCTTCTCCATCACCGTGCCGCCCAGCTGTTCGGCATCGATGATGGTGACGGCGCGGCGGTAATAGCGGGTGACATCATGGCCGATGCCGATCGCCACCAGTTCAACCGGGCTCTTGGTCTCGATCCAGTCGATCACGGCGCGCAGGTGCTTTTCCAGATATGAGCCGTTATTGACCGAGAGCGTGCTGTCATCCACGGGCGCCCCATCGCTGATCACCATCAGGATGCGGCGCTGTTCGGGCCGGGACAGCAGCCGCTGGTGCGCCCACATCAGCGCCTCGCCGTCGATATTCTCCTTCAGGATGCCTTCGCGCAGCATCAGGCCCAGATTGCGGCGGACCCGGCGCCAGGGGGCATCGGCGCCCTTGTAGATGATGTGGCGCAGATCGTTCAGGCGGCCGGGCATGGGCGGCTTGCCGGCTGCGATCCAGCGTTCGCGCGACTGCCCGCCCTTCCAGGCGCGCGTCGTGAAGCCCAAGATCTCCACCTTCACGCCACAGCGTTCCAGGGTGCGCGACAGGATATCGGCGCTCATCGCGGCGATGGAGATGGGGCGGCCGCGCATCGATCCGGAATTGTCGATCAGCAGTGTCACCACCGTGTCGCGGAAATCCGTCTCATTCTCCCGCTTGAACGACAGGGGCACGGTCGGGTTGATGACGACCCGGGCCAGGCGGGCCGCGTCCAGCATCCCTTCCTCCAGGTCGAATTCCCAGGACCGCGTCTGTTTGGCCAGCAGGCGACGCTGCAGCCGGTTGGCCAGCTTGGAGATCACGCCCTGCAGATGCTGCAATTGCTGGTCCAGCATCAGGCGCAAGCGCGTCAGCTCGTCCGCATCGCACAGGTCGGCGGCATCCACCACCTCGTCGAAGGCATTGGTATAGGCCTTGTAAGCGCCGGCGTCGGGTTCGTTGCGGCCGCGTTCGGCACGCGGCGGATTGCCGGGATTGCCCGGCTCCTCCGACCCCTCGCCCTCGCTCAGCTCACCTTCGGCCTGCTCGCCATCCTCGCCCTCGGCGGCATCTTCCGACCGGCGCTGTTGCTGCTGCTGGTCCTGCATCTCCTGCGACTGGTCCTCGCCGGATTGCTGCTCACCACCCTGGCTGTCCATCTCCTTGTCGCTGTCGCCGGCGTCGGGACTCTCCGGCGCGTCATCCTGTTCGCCCTCGTCACTCTCGGGCTCCGCGCCGACATCCATATCCATGTCGGACAGCAGGCGGCGGACGGCACGGGCGTAGGAATCCTGGTCCTCCATGACCGCGCCCAGTTTGTCCAGGCCCCCGCCCAGCTTGTCGGCCACCTTCTGGCGCCACAGATCGATGGCGGCCCGCGCACTTTCCGGCGGCGGCGCCCCCGTCATGGCTTCGCGCGCCAGCAGACGCAGCACGTCAGGCACCGGCACCTGTTCGGGGTCGTTCAGCCGGTCGAAGCCCAGCTTGCGGTACTTCTCATCCAACGCGGCAGCAAGATTGCCGGCCACGCCCCGCATCTGCACGGCCCCGATCGCCTCCACCCGCGCCTGTTCCAACGCCTCATACGACAGGCGGGCCTGTTCGCTGACCGGCATGCGATTGGCGTGAATCCCGGCGTCATGGTGGCGCAGGCGCAAGGCCGCGGCATCGGCCGAACCCCGAACATGCGCCACTTCACGTGGGTTCAGATCGCGCGGCGGCAGCGGCACCCGCACGCGGGTGCCGGCCACACCCGCCGGTTCGGAGGAGAAACCCACCACCAGATCCTTGCGGTCCGCCAGGGCCCGCACGGTGGCGGTGGTGGCGCGCTTGAAGGTCTCAAGGGGGGATTCCTGGGTCATGATCCATCACGGGGGCTGGCGATTGTTGCCGGCAGGCGGCTGGGCCCAAAAGAATAACGGATGGGCATCGTCCCGCCCATCCGTTTTCCCGAAATCCGCCATGGACCCAAACCTGCGTCCAACGCCGGCCGTCAATTGCCGCCGGTCTGGATCTTCTGGTCCAGGGCATTACCCTGGATGCGTTGAGCGTCCGCCCGCTGCTCGCGGTTATACTCGTCCCATTCCGCCTTGGTCTTGCAGACCTTCTTGGCGGAGACGCGGGTGCCTGTCGGTTTGTCCGACTTGCATATCTGCTTGTCGTCATCATCCGTCTTCGCCGCCACCTCAGCACCGGCCGAGCCGGTCTGGGCCCAGGCGACCGCAAAGGGTTGGGCCGACAGCGCCATCGCCACCAACGCCAAGCCAAACTTGTTCATCGTCGCACTCTCCATATTTCAAATAGCTGCCCCAGGCCGGAGCCTAATGGAAACGGTGCGATGCGGCAATTGCCAGCCTGCAACGGCGCTGTCGCCAATCGCATAATTGGCAACAGGTCACAATGGAGAGCGAGCGAACCTGCCCGCCGATGGTTCATTGGGAAGCGGCGCTGCGCATATCCTGCGCTTCCCGCTGCAGACGCTCTGTTTCCGTGCGTCCGTTGGATTTGCGGCGCTGTTGCTGCAGCTGGGTCCATTCGGACTTGGTGCGGCAGGTCTTGGTCTTCGACAGTCGGGTGCCACTGGCCTTCTCGTCCGGCCGGCAGACCTCCCGCTCGTCGTTATTGGCCGGCGTCGTCGACGCAGCTGACGGCGTGACCGCCATCGGGTCATCCGCCGCAACCACCATCACGGGTTGCTGAATCAGCCAAAGGGCGATTATGGTCGACACCCAACTTTTCATATCCCTAGATTCCAATTCGCGTAAAGGTAGTTACCGCTACGTTATTGGAGATTGCAGTGGGTTTCAATGATTGGGTGTTTCTCCCCATCCGATCAGCTGATCATACCAGCGAGCCCTTGAAGGCGCCGGTCGGCAGTTCCTGGCCGAAACAGCGCTGGTAATATTCCGCCACGGTGGCGCGCTCGACCTCGTCACACTTGTTGAGGAAGGAAACACGGAAGGCGAAACCGACATCGCCGCCGAAAATGGCGGCATTCTGCGCCCAGGTGATGACGGTGCGCGGGCTCATCACCGTGGAAATGTCACCGGCGATGAAGCCGCTGCGGGTCATGTCCGCCAGACGGACCATGGCCGCCACGGTGCCGCGCTTCTCGTCCGTGTCGTAATCCGGCACCTTGGCCAGGACGATGCGCACCTCGTCGGCATGCGGCAGATAATTCAGGGTGGCCACGATGTTCCAACGGTCCATCTGGCCCTGGTTGATCTGCTGCGTGCCGTGATAAAGGCCGGTCGTGTCGCCCAGGCCCACCGTATTGGCCGTGGCGAACAGGCGAAAGGCCGGGTGCGGGCGGATGACCTTGTTCTGGTCCAGCAGGGTCAGCTTGCCTTCCACCTCCAGCACGCGCTGGATCACGAACATCACGTCGGGGCGGCCGGCATCATATTCGTCGAACACCACGGCGCAGGGATGCTGGAGCGCCCAAGGCAGGATGCCCTCGCGATATTCCGTCACCTGCTTGCCATCACGCAGCACAATGGCGTCCTTGCCGATCAGGTCGATACGGCTGATATGGCTGTCCAGGTTGACGCGCACGCAGGGCCAGTTCAGCCGGGCGGCCACCTGTTCGATATGGGTGGATTTGCCGGTGCCATGATAGCCCTGGATCATGACGCGGCGGTTGTAGGCGAAGCCGGCCAGGATGGCCATCGTCGTCTCGCGGTCGAAGCGATAGGCCTTGTCACGCTCGGGCACATGCTCGTTGGCCACGGAGAAGGCCGGGACGCGCATGTCGCTGTCGATGCCGAAAACCTCGCGCACGGAAACCGTGATATCGGGCAATTCGTGGGTGACCGTGCTGTTGGATGCCATGTCGGGAGCCATTCTTGCGCTGCTTCTGATCTCTGATGCCGGTGTCCGGGCGGCCTAATCCATCGGCTGGCCGCCGAACGCGGCTTTCAGCGTGGTATAGGCCTGATTGATGGATTTCAGCCTCTCCTCCGCCTCCTTCGCCCCGCCATTGGCGTCGGGGTGGTGAAGCTTGGCCAGCTGGCGATAGCGGGCCTTGATGGCGGGGAAGTCGGCGTCGGGTGGCAGTTCCAGCACGACCAGGGCGTCTTCCTCCGGCGTGCGGGGCCGGGGACCGGCGGCGCTGCGGCGGGCTTCACCCTGCTCCCCCGTCCAGTCGGCCCCGAAGGCGAAGCCGCCATTGAACACCTTGTCGCGGGTGCGCCGCTCATGCGTGCGCCAGTCGCCCATGGGCCAGGAGGGGCGCTGCCAGGTCGTGTCCTGGCGGACCTGCCGCTCGATCTCCGCCTGGCTCATGCCGGCATAATAGTCCCAGGATTTGTTGTAGTCCCGGACATGGTCCAGGCAGAACCAGTAATAGTCGTTCAGCCGGTCGCGGCCTTTGGGCGCCCGATGCTCCCCGGCCTCGCGACAACCGGGATGGTCGCACGCGCGCATCTGGGCGCGCGGGCTTTCCCGGAAATCGAAGGAGAGGTTGGGCCGGTTCTTCTGCATAACCAGCGGAGTATGGGAGGCAAGGGCGAAGCTGACAAGGACGCCGATGCCATCAGGCATCGACAGCCGGTCTGTCTGCCACGCAGACGGACCGGTCTTGACGCAAAGGTTCCCGGTTACTTATCCGGCGTTTTGGCGCCCCAGAGGGCATAGAACAGTACATACAGCTCGCACGCGGCGGTCAGCAGGAAGGAAAGCTGCAGGCCGTAGATGTCGGCCAGCCAGCCATGGACAACCACCAAGGCACCGCCGGCAATGGCCATGATCAGCAGGCCCGACCCTTCCTCCGTCAGCGGTCCCAGGCCGCGGATGCCCAGGGTGAAGATGGTCGGGAACATGATGGAATGGAACAGGCCCACCAGGATCAGCGCCCACATGGCCGTCGGACCACTGGCGAAGACCGTCACCAGCATGACAACGAAGGCGCCGACGGAGAACCAGGCCAGCACCGTTTCGGCCGGGATGGAACGCATCAGGAAGCTGCCGGCGAAGCGGCCGACCATCATCCCGCCCCACAGCAGGAACAGATAGTTCGACGCCTCCTGGTGCGTGGTGTTGCCGATCTCCGGCTGGGAGACGAAATTGATAAACAGGTTGGCCACCCCGATCTCGGCGATCAGGTAGATGAAGATGGCCGGGATGCCGAACACCAGGTTGCGATGCTTCCACAGCGACAAGCCGGCCCGCGCCTCGCGATCGGCGCGGGCCGTGTGCTGCCCCATGGCGGGCAGCGGGAACCGAGCGATAACGATGGCCAGCAGCAGCAGCACGCCCGCCACGATCAGATAAGGCAGCTGCACCGACTGCGCATCGGCCAGGCGTTCGGCCTGGGTCAGGACCGTCCCAGCCTCCGCCGTGCCCGACATGGTGCGGCCCAGGATCAGGTAGCCGCCGAACAGCGGCGCCAGGGTCGTGCCCACCGAATTGAAGGCCTGCACCAGGTTCAGGCGCGATGATGCACTGTCGGACGGGCCGATGACGGCGACGTAAGGATTGGCCGCCACCTGCAGCAAGGTGATGCCCGACGCGATCACGAACAGGGCCACCAGCGTGACGCCATAGGATGGCATGCGTGCGGCCGGGATCATGCCCAGCGCCCCCACCGCCATGATCACCAGACCGATCACCAGCGCCTTTTGATACCCCACCCGCTCGATCAGCTTGGCCGACGGGATGGAGGCGAAGAAATAGGCGATGAACCAGACCGACTCGATCAGCGTCGTCTGCGTATAATCCAGGTCGAACACACTGCGCAGATGCGGCAACAGCGTGTTGTTGATGACCGTGATGAAGCCCCACATGAAGAAGAGGCTGGCCAGCAGCGTAAGGGCGGGCCGGTAGGAACCGCCCCCGGACTGGGCGTTCTGAGTGGCGGCGGACGCGCCGACGGGTGCTGACACGGTGTTGATCCTTCCCCGACGCGCCGATGAAGCCCCGGCGCATTAGTCATATTTATGGGAAGGATTTGTATGATAATAAGCGTCCCCCGGCAAGAGGATAAGCCCGCCCTAACGCCGTTCCGACAAGACCACCAGCACCAGCCCGCCACCGATCAGGCCCAGGCCGGCCAGGTTGGTGACGGTCAGCGGCTCATGCAGCCAGAGGGCGGATGACACCAGCCCCACCACCGGCACGCCTAGCATGGCCAGCGAGGTGGTGATGGCCGGCAGGGCGCGGTTGACGGTAACCATGGCCCAAAAGCCGAAGGCCGTGGCGATGGGGCCGTTATAGATCAGCAGTACGACCAGCTGCCCCGACCAGTCGATCTGGCTCTGATCCTCGGTCACCAGTGCCGCCATGGTGACGATCAGGGCGGCCAGCAGCATCTGCCACGGCGCCAGCTGCAACGGCGTGCCGACCCAGCGATGCCGGCGCACATGCACGATGTTGCAGGCCCAGATCAGCGCCGCCAGCATCAGCAAGCCATTGCCCAGCATTACGGGGGCTTGCGTCCAGTCGAAGGCGGCAGGGTTGAACAAAACCCCCACCCCGGCCAGCCCGACCAGCAGCCCCCCGGCCTTGGCCCAGCCCACCTTTTCCCGCAGGAACAACAGGGCCAGGGGCACGACCCAGAGCGGGGTCGTATAGGCCAGGATGCCGGCACGGCCGGCCGGCACATGCTGGACCGCGATGGTGATCATCAGCATGAAGGCGCCCATCTGGAGGCAGCCCACCGACAGGATCACCGGCAGATCGGCACGCGACGGCAGGCGCAGTTGCCGCGTGGCAGCCGTGAAGATCAAAAGAGAGACCGCGCCCAGGATCAGGCGCGAGGCGACGAAGCTGATGGGCGGCATATGGCCCACCACCTGCTTCATCACCGGCCAGTTCACGCCCCACAGCAGAATGACCAGCACCAGCAGGGTCAGCGCCATGGGTGCCGTCACGATATGGCTGGTCTTCTTCGCCGCCGGCATCGGCGGGCTGGTATCCGGCATGATGATCCACTACCTGTTAGCCATGCTTAACCCAAGGCTGGACAAGGCCCGGAAACATCATCATGGCGATCTATGCGACCCGCATGCGGGACAAGCTGACAGAGGCTCTAAACCCGCGGGCCCTGACCATCAAGGATGTCTCGCAACGGCATGCCGGCCATGCGGGGGCCGACCAGCCGGGCGGTGAGACGCATTTCGATGTCATCATCGTGTCGCAGACGTTCCAGGGAATGGGCCGCGTCGCACGTCAGCGCCTGGTTTACGCCGCCGTGTCGGCGGAGTTGGAGGAGCGTGTGCATGCGCTGTCGGTCCAGGCCCTGACGCCGGAGGAGGCCGGTGAGGCGATGTAGGGGGGCGTGTTGGCGTATCTCGACGTCCCTTCGTCCCCCGTGATGGATTTGCCGCACCCTTGTTCCCATGGCAGACCAGCGACCGTCCGTCGCAGGGTATGTTGCGGCGCAGCATGACACTCTGTACCCTGTTCTGGCGGGAACCACCCTCCCGCGCAGCATGGGGGACGGATGATGAAGCGGCAGGCCCAGAAATCCTCGGCAACACCCCTGGCCGCACGCGGTGCGGAAGTGGGCGCGGAAATTTCGACCACCGCCCTGGTCCTGGCCGAGACCTTGTGGGCGGCGCAGCAAACCATCTGGCTGCGCACCATGCGTCTGGGAGCCGCCGGCGCCGATCCGGCCCAGCTGCACGACCCTGAATTCACCCGCATGATCTGGGAAAAGCTCGACGCCGCCCTGGAGACTCAGCGCGCGCTGGCATCGGGCCTGTGGGCCCTGTCGGATGTCTGGTTCGAATGGCTGGCGCAGCAGATCACCGCCACCGCGCGTGCGACCCTGGAGATGGCGGCACCACCCGACCCCATCCGCTATGGCGGTGCCGCCAGCGACTATGTGGAGACCAGCCTGAACGCGGCGGAGATCGCCTGCGGCCGCATGGCACTGGAAGCGACGCGCCTGGGCGGGCGCGGCCTTGCCCCCTATCACCGGGCCACGAACGAGAATGCCAAGCGCCTGATGAAGGCTGCCGTGCGGCGTGTTGCACGGCAGCCTTGACGAAATTCAACCCAGGGAGGGTGTGAATGGGGCTGTTCATATACGGAAGGCCCAAGCCTGGAGGGATGTTTCGTGCCATACTGTCGCGCAGGGACAGTCCCGGAACCCGCGCGATGCCAGATACCATTCCTACCATCACCCCCCGCACCAGCACCCCAGCCGAAGGCGCATCGCGCCGACCGGAGGGAGGGCGCCAGCCCCCCATTCCCGGCCGCACCACCATCACCAAGCGGCTGAACGCCCTGGTGGAAGCCCATGATGGCAGCATCGAAAAGCTGCGCGGGCCCCTGCTGGCCCTGCTGAAGCAGGTGCTGGCCGAAGGGCGCGCCGCCATCCGCGTGCGGTTCGAGGCCTCGCATCGCGGCGATGATTGCGTGCACCAGACCGCACGCCTGACCGACAGCATCGTCCAGTCCCTGGCCGATTTCACCCTGGACCATGTCTATCCCACGGCGGAACTGACCAAGGGCGAACGGCTGGCCGTGGCCGCCATCGGCGGTTATGGCCGCGCCGAGATGGCGCCATCGTCCGACGTCGACCTGCTGTTCCTGCTGCCTTACAAGCGCACGCCCAGGGTGGAGCAGGTGGTGGAGTACATGCTCTACCTGCTTTGGGACCTGGGCTGGAAGGTCGGGCATGCCGTGCGCTCGGTGGATGAATGCATCCGCCTGAGCCTTGAGGACATGACCATCCGCACCAGCCTGCTGGAGGCCCGCTTCCTGTGGGGCGAGAAGGTGCTGTTCGACGAGCTGCGCCGGCGCTTCACCAAGGATGTGGCGGCGGCGGGCGGCAGCGTCACCGCCTTCATCGAAGCCAAGATGGGGGAGCGCAACGAGCGCCACCGCAAGATCGGCGACAGCCGATACATGCTGGAACCCAACATCAAGGAGGGCAAGGGCGGGCTTCGTGACCTGCAGACCCTGTTCTGGATCGCCAAGTACGCCTATCAGGTGGACGAGGTGGAGGGGCTGGTGGCCAAGGGCGTGCTGACGCCGGAGGAAGCGCAGCGCTTCGCCAAGGCCGAGAGTTTCCTGTGGGCGGCCCGCTGCCAGCTGCATTACCTGACCGGCCGCCAGGAAGACCGCCTGACCTTCGATGTGCAGATGGAGATGGCACGCCGGCTTGGCTATACCGAGCATGCCGGCAAGAACGCCGTCGAACGTTTCATGAAGCATTACTTCATGATCGCCAAGGATGTGGGCGACCTGACCCGCATCTTCTGTGCGGCATTGGAGCAGGAAAGCAAGCGGGCGCCGCGCTTCGCCTTCCTGCGTCGCCGCTTCGCGCGCGGGGCCGATTTCAACGGCTTCACCCTGGATGCCGGCCGTCTGAACGTGAAGTCGGAACGGCATTTCAAGGATCAGCCCATCGACATGATCCGCCTGTTCCATGTGGCGCAGGAAAACGACCTGGACATCCATCCCAACGCGCTGCGCGCCATCACCCGCGCCTTGTCCAGCATCGGGCCCAAGCTGCGCGAGGATGCGGATGCCAACCGCCTGTTCCTGGACATCCTGTCCAGCCGCAAGGATCCGGAACTGGCGCTGCGCCGCATGAACGAGGCGGGTGTGCTGGGCCGGTTCGTGCCGGATTTCGGCCGCATCGTCGGCATGATGCAGTTCGACATGTACCATTATTTCACGGTGGACGAGCATACGCTGTTCGCCGTCGGCATCCTGCATCAGGTGGAGAAGGGTGCCCTGACCGATGAGGTGCCGCTGGCATCCGAAATCATCCACACCGTCAATTCCCGCCGCGCGCTTTACGTCGCCATGCTGGTGCATGACATCGCCAAGGGCCGCGGCGGCGACCATTCCATCCTGGGCGCCAAGGTGGCGGAGAAGCTGTGCCCCCGCCTGGGCATGAGCGAGGAGGAGACGGAAACCGTCGTCTGGCTGGTGCGCTGGCATCTGGCCATGTCCGACACTGCCTTCAAGCGCGACCTGGATGACGAGAACACGATCAGCAAGTTTGTCGATCTGGTGCAGTCGCCCGAGAGGCTGAAGCTGCTGCTCTGCCTGACGGTGGCGGATATCCGCGCCGTGGGTCCGGGTCGCTGGAACGGCTGGAAGGCCACGCTGCTGCGCCAGCTCTATCGCCGCAGCGAGGAGCGGATGTCCGGCGTGGTCGGCACCGAAGGCCGCGACAGCAGGGTGGCGGCGGCACAAACCGCCCTGCGCGCGCAACTGGCCGACTGGCCGGCCGCCGATGTGGATGCGCATCTGGCGCGGGCCTATCCCGGCTACTGGCTGTCGCTGAATACCCAGACGCTGGCCCATCATGCCCGCCTGATCCGGGAAGCCGAACGCACGCATGCGCCCCTGACGCTGGATACCCGCGTCGACCGCGGCCGGACCATCACCGAGGTGACGGTCTATACCGCCGACCATCCGGGCCTGTTCTCCCGTCTGGCCGGCGCCCTGGCCCTGGCGGGGGCGGACATCATGGATGCCCGCATCTTCACTATGACCAATGGCATGGCGCTGGACGTGTTCACGGTGCAGGCGGCCGGCGGCGGGTCCTTCGACAGCGGGGACAAACTGGCGCGGCTGTCGGTGATGGTGGACAAGGTGCTGGCCGGTGAATTGCGCCTGGCCGACGAACTGGCCCGCCGCCGCCCGCCGCAGACGGCGCGGTCCCGTGCCTTCAAGGTGGCGCCGCGCGTACTGGTGGACAATACCGTGACCGGCAATCACACCGTGATCGAGGTCAATGGCCGCGACCGGCCGGGCTTGCTTTACCTGCTGACCCGCACCCTGACCCAGGCCAACCTGCAGATCGCATCGGCCAAGATCTCCACCTACGGCAATGTCGCCATCGACGTGTTCTATGTGAAGGACGTGTTCGGCCTGAAGGTCACGCATGAACGCAAGCTGGCCGAAATCCGCGCGGCCTTGCTGACCGCCCTGGGGGAACCGGAAGGCGAGCCGGAACCGGCCAAGGTGGCCAAGCCGAAGAAGAAGGCGGCGTGACCCCGATGTCGGTCATTCAGGCCCTTTCCTGGCTGATTATTGCCATATTTGGGGATTCTTCGGCCGCCATGCTATGATCGCCTCAGTTTCACTGATGGAGGTTGATACGCCATGAGCGGAAATCTCTACGAAACCGATTTCTACGCCTGGGCCAACGAACAGGCGGCGTTGCTGCGTGCCGGCAAGCTATCCGCCGCTGACATCGAGAACATTGCCGAGGAAATCGAGAGCATGGGCAAGACCGAAAAGCGCGAATTGGTCAGTCGCCTGACGGTCCTTCTCCTGCATCTGCTGAAATGGCAGTTCCAGCCCGTGCGGCGCGGCAATTCCTGGCGCACCACCATTCGCGTTCACCGTCTGGACCTGTCCCGCCACCTCAAGGACAATCCAAGTCTGAAATCCAAGACCCCTGAAGCCGTCGCGGACGCCTATACCACCGCCTTGATCCAGGCCGCCGACGAAACCGGCCTTCCGGAAGCGACTTTTCCGGATGAATGCCCCTGGTCCTTTGACCAGATCATCGACGCGGCTTTCTGGCCGGACCAGGATTGAAGCGATGCCCGGTTGAAACCTTTCCGTTCAACCGTGCATCGCCGGAATGGTAAGGCTCTGGTACGCCGCCTCAGAACCGCACCAGACCCACCAGATCCTTGACCTCATTCACCGTCAGCGCCGCTTTCTCGTTAGCGCGGTCGGCACCCCTCTTCAGCAGCCGGTCCAGTTCCGCCTTGTCGGACAGCAGGCGATTCATCTCGCCGGCGATGGGGGCCAGCTTGGCCACCGACAGGTCGGCCAAGGCAGACTTGAAGGCGCTGAACTGCTGCCCTCCGAACTGCGCCAGCACCCCGGCGCGGTTGGTGTCGGACAGCGACGCATAGATGGTGACCAGGTTGCTGGCCTCCGGCCGCGCCTCCAGCTCTTCCACATTATAGGGAAGGTCCAGCGGATCGGTCTTGGCCTTGCGGATCTTCAGGGCGATGGTATCGGCATCATCGGTCAGGTTGATGCGGCTATACTCGCTCTCGTCCGACTTCGACATTTTCTTGGTACCGTCGCGCAGGCTCATGACGCGCGTCGCCTCGCCCAGGATCTGCGGTTCCGGCAGGGGGAAGAAATCTTCCGACTTGTAATAGCGGTTGAAGGCGCCGGCAATGTCGCGGGCCAATTCCAAATGCTGCTTCTGATCCTCGCCCACCGGCACATGCGTGGCCTTGTAGAGCAGGATGTCGGCGGCCATCAGCACGGGATAGGCGTAAAGCCCCAGGACGGCATTGTCCTTCTGTTTGCCCGCCTTTTCCTTGAACTGTGTCATGCGGTTCAGCCAGCCCAGCGGCGTGTGGCAGGCCAGAATCCAGTTCAGCTCGGCATGGCCGGAAACGGCCGACTGGTTGAACAGGATGTGCTTTTCCGGGTCGATGCCGGCGGCGATATAGGCGGCGGCCACTTCGCGGATGTTGGAGCGCAGGGTCTCCGGATCATGCTCGATGGTCATGGCGTGCAGATCGACGACGCAGAAGATCGCGTCCATCTCGTTCTGCAGCTTCACCCAGTTCTTCAGCGCGCCGAGATAGTTGCCGAGGTGGAGCTGGCGGGTCGGCTGCATGCCGGAAAAGATAAGGCTCATACTATGGGTCTCGATCGGTCGCTTGTGGAAGGCGAAATGCCGGGCTGCCTGTATCGCGCGCCGGCCGATCCAAGGTCAAGCCGGCGGCGTGGTTTTGCCCCGGCGCAGCAGCCCTTTGATCTCCGCAATCCGCGTTGCTCCCAGCAGGAAGCAGAGCGCGAAATAGGTGACCGACGCGCCCAGAATGACCAGGGCCAGGGCACCGCTGCGCTGCAGGATGGTGCCCACGAACAGCCAACGGGCCAGCAGTTCCGTGAGGCCGATGCCCGCCCCACCCAGGCCGATCGCCGCCAGCCCCATGCGCCAGAGCCGGCCCTTCAACCGCGCATCAAACGACAGCAGCCCCCGGCGGCGCAGACCGATGGCCAGCAGAACGACATTGAGCCAGGCCGTCAAACCGGGCGCCAGGGCCAGCCCGACATGGCCCAGCGGTCCGATCAGGGCCAGCGACACCAGGACATTGCCGATCAGCACCACGACGGCGATGCGCACCGGCCCCTTCGTGTCCTGCCTGGCGAAATAGGCCGAGGACAGGATCTTCGCCACGATGAAGGCCGGGATGCCGATGGCGAAGGCCTGCAGCGCCGCCGCCGTCGCGGTCGCATCGGCGGCCGTGAAGGCACCGCCCTTGAACAGCACATGCACCAGCGGGCCCGGAATGGTCATCAGCGCCACCGTGGCCGGCAGACCGAACAAGGCCGCAAACTCCAGACCGCGTGAGATGCTGGCCTTCACCCCGTCCAGGTCGCCCGCCGCCATCTGCCGCGACAGCAGCGGCAGCAAGGCCGTGCCCACCGCGACGCCAATGACCGACATGGGCAACTGGTTCAACCGGTCGGCATATTGCAACCAGGAGACCGATCCCGTGGGCAGCCAGGAGGCCAGGTTGGTGCCCACCAGCAGGTTGAACTGATAGACGCCGGCCCCCAGGATGCCGGGTGCCAGCAGCGCGAATAGCTTTTTCACGCGCGGCGTCAGGCGCGGGCGGCGCAGGGACAAGCCCATGCCCGCCCGCTTGGCCGCGACGATCATCCACAGCATCTGCGCCAGACCTGCCACCGGCACGCCATAGGCCAGCATCCAATGCGGCCCCACGCCCAGCGGTCCCGACAGCAGCAGCCCGGTGATCTGCACGATGTTCAGCAGCACCGGTGCGGCCGCGAACGGCCCGAACCGGCCCACCGCATTGAGGATAGAGCCAAACAAAGCGGTGATGGAAATCAGCGCCAGATAGGGGAAGGTGATATGGGAAAGAGCGATAGCGAGCTTGAATTGCGCCGGATCATCATGAAAGCCCGTGGCCAGCACGGCCACCACCCAGGGCATGCAAACCGCCATGATGATTGAGAAAACCATCAAGATGGCGACCATGAAGGACAAGGCCTCTTCCGCCAGCCCGATGGCGCCGTCCTTGCCGTCCTTCTGCAGCGTGCCGCTGAACAAAGGCAGGAAGGCCGCCGTGAAGGCGCCCTCGGCAAACAGGGAGCGGAACAGGTTGGGCAAGCGGAAGGCCACGAAGAAGGCATCCGCCTCCATGCCGGCGCCCAGGAACCGGGCCTGCAGCATATCGCGCACAAAGCCCAACACGCGGCTGATCATGGTGATGCCGCCGACGGTGGCGATGGCGCGGGCGAAGCTCATGAGAAATCCGAAACCCGCTCTTCCGTCATCCCGGCGAAAACCGGGATGACGGGAAAGGATGTAGGACGGAAGAAGGCAATCAATCCTTCAAGTCCGCGAAGAATTCCTTCACCTTGGCGAAGAAGCCTTCCGACTCGGGATTGTGGCCGTTTTCGGCCGCTTCCTTCTCGAACTCCTTCAGCAGCTCCTGCTGCTTCTTGGTCAGGTTGACCGGTGTTTCGACCATGACGTTGATATAGAGGTCGCCCCGCGCCGGGCTGCGCAGCACGCTCATGCCCTTGCCCTTCAGGCGGAACTGGTGGCCCGTCTGGGTGCCGGCGGGCACGTTCACCTTGGCGCGGCTGCCATCGATGGACGGTACCTCGATGGACCCGCCCAAGGCCGCCGTCGTCATGGGGATGGGCACGCGGCAATGCAGGTTGGCCCCGTCGCGCTGGAAGAAGCGGTGGGCGCCGATGGACAGAAAGATATAGAGATCGCCCGGCGTCCCGCCGCGCAAACCCGCTTCCCCCTCCCCGGCCAGACGGATGCGGGTGCCATCCTCCACACCGGGCGGGATGGAGACCTGCAACGTCTTCTCCTTGCGCACCCTTCCCTGTCCACCACAATGGCGGCACGGGTCCTTGATGACGCGGCCGGCGCCGTTGCAGGTGGGGCAGGTGCGTTCGATGGTGAAGAAGCCCTGCTGGGCCCGCACCTTGCCGGCACCGTTGCAGGTGGTGCAGGTGGTGGGGCTGCTGCCCGTCTCCGCCCCCGACCCGCCGCAGGGGTCGCACATCACGCTGGTCGGCACGCGCACCTGGGTGGCGGCGCCCTTGAAGGCGTCCTCCAGGCTGATTTCCAGGTTGTAGCGCAGGTCGGCGCCGCGGTTGTTGGTCTGTCCACCGCGACCGCCACGGCCCATGAACTCCCCGAACATCTCGTCAAAGATGTCGGCGAAGCCGCCGCCGAAATCGAAGCCGCCGGCGGCACCCGCACCCGGACGCCCGCCGCCGCCCTCGAAGGCGGCGTGGCCGAACCGGTCATAGGCGGCGCGTTTCTGCTCGTCCTTCAGGCAGTCATAGGCTTCGTTGATTTCCTTGAATTTCTGCTCGGCCGTCTTGTCACCCTGGTTGCGGTCCGGGTGGTATTGCATGGCCAGCTTGCGATAGGCCTTCTTCAGGTCGTCGGCGCTGGCGGTCTTCTGGGCGCCAAGAACTTCGTAATAGTCACGCTTCGACATCGCGGCCTCTGTCCCTTCGCATCCAGTCCGGTCGCCCAATGTCGGCGCGACCCCCGGACCTGAAGCCAATCGTCACAATTCCATGGCCGTACCCATCACGCAACAGGCCCGGCACCGGATTTCCCGGGGCCGGGCCTGTCGGGGTTCGCGATGTCACCCACGACCTACGAAAGGGTCACCACCCGTAGGTCGGGGTGAGCGATCGCGAACCCCGACGAGTACCAGCCCAAACGGGGTCAGTTCTTCTTGCGGTCGTCGACTTCCTCGAAGTCGGCGTCCACGACTTTCTCACCACCCGGCGCATCATCGTCGCCGCCAGCGGCGGCGGCCTGGGCACCGTCGGTGCCACCCGCTTCCTGGCCGGCCTTGTACAGGGCCTCACCGATCTTCATGCTGGCCTGGGCCAGGGCGTCGGTCTTGGCCTTGATCGCGGCCGGATCCTCGCCACCCATGGCAGCCTTCAGGTCGGCGATGGCGCTTTCCACGGCGGCCTTGTCGGCGGGCGCGATCTTGTCCTCGTTCTCCTTCACTGTGCGCTCGGTGGAATGGATCAGGCCGTCAGCGTGGTTCTTGGCCTCCACCAGTTCCTTGCGCTTCTTGTCGTCGGCCGCATGTTCCTCGGCGTCCTTGACCATCTTCTGGATGTCGCTGTCCGACAGGCCGCCCGACGCCTGGATGCGGATCACCTGCTCCTTGCCGGTGGCCTTGTCCTTGGCGCCGACATTGACGATGCCGTTGGCGTCGATGTCGAAGGTCACCTCGATCTGCGGCACGCCTCTAGGGGCGGACGGAATGCCCATCAGGTCAAACTGACCCAGCATCTTGTTGTCCTGGGCCATTTCGCGCTCACCCTGGAACACGCGGATGGTCACGGCGGACTGGTTATCCTCTGCCGTGGAGAAGACCTGGGACTTCTTGGTGGGGATCGTCGTATTGCGGTCGATCAGACGGGTGAAGACACCGCCCAGCGTCTCGATACCCAGCGACAGCGGCGTGACGTCCAGCAGCAGCACATCCTTGACGTCGCCCTTCAGGACGCCGCCCTGGATGGCCGCACCGATGGCCACCACCTCGTCGGGGTTCACGCCGCGGTTCGGCTCCTTGCCGAAGATCTGCTTCACGGTCTCGATGATCTTGGGCATGCGGGTCATGCCGCCGACCAGGATCACCTCGTCAACCTCGCTGGCCTTCAGGCCGGCATCCTTCAGGGCGGACTGGCAGGGACCGACGGTACGGCGGACCAGATCCTCCACCAGGGCTTCCAGCTTGGCGCGGGTCAGCTTGATGTTCAGATGCTTGGGGCCGGACGCATCGGCCGTGATGAACGGCAGGTTGACTTCCGTCTGAACGGAGCTGGACAGCTCGATCTTGGCCTTCTCGGCGGCTTCCTTCAGGCGCTGCAGGGCCAGACGGTCCTTGCGCAGGTCGATGCCCTGCTCCTTCTGGAATTCCTCGGCCAGGTAATCGATGATCTTGCCGTCGAAATCCTCACCACCCAGGAAGGTGTCGCCGTTCGTGGACTTCACCTCGAACACGCCGTCGCCGATTTCCAGGATCGACACGTCGAAGGTACCGCCGCCCAGATCGTACACGGCGATCGTGCCGGTTCCCTTCTTCTCCATGCCATAGGCCAGGGCGGCGGCCGTCGGCTCGTTGATGATGCGCAGCACTTCCAGGCCGGCGATCTTGCCGGCATCCTTGGTGGCCTGACGCTGGCTGTCATTGAAATAGGCAGGAACGGTGATAACGGCCTGGGTGACCTTCTCACCCAGATACGCCTCCGCCGTTTCCTTCATCTTCTGCAGGATGAAGGCGCTGACCTGACTGGGGCTGTATTTCTCGCCATGGGCCTCGACCCAGGCATCGCCATTGCCGCCCGACACGATCTTGTAGGGGACAAGGGCGGCATCCTTCTTGGTCACCGGATCATCGAAACGGCGGCCGATCAGGCGCTTGATGGCGAACAGCGTGTTGTCCGGGTTCGTGACGGCCTGGCGCTTTGCGGGCTGTCCCGTCAGCCGTTCACCCGACTGGGCGAAGGCGACCATGGACGGCGTAGTGCGGGCACCTTCGGCATTCTCAATGACCTTGGCCTGCGTGCCTTCCATGACGGCCACGCACGAGTTGGTGGTGCCCAGATCGATACCGATAACCTTGCTCATGACGACCTCTCTTGTTCGGCAGACCGTCCGCGGCCCTAAGCACCGCGATATAGGTCCCCATTGTTGATCCCCCGGGCGGCTCACCACCCTGGCGCACAGCAGATATAGGCAGGCTAGATTGACTGCGCAACTGTCCAGCCGCGGTCATCGCTTCGGCAAAATCGGCAAGGCTGCATTGCCCATGCGCGGCAATGCGAACCGGCAAGATCACTCGGCGTGCAGACCCTGCCGAAATTTCGCCAGGGGTAAACATGTTTATATGACGTTTAAGTAAACGGTACGTCTCTTAGGTTGTGATGGCGCAACTACAATCAGGTTCTCTTGACCATAAGGAGGAGTTTCCAATTTATACTTATTAACAATAAAAATTAATATGTTTATGTCTATATTTCCCCCCAAAAAGCCGCTAGCATCGTCCTCACAAGGCAGGGAACGGCTTTTCAACAAGCCGGCAGCCGTCGCACGGGGGTGGGACCGATGGACTGTACGATAAGCAATCTCGATATGGTTGGTGAAGATCCGGCGCCGGAGGTGGCGATGGCCATCAAGCGCTGCCTGGAAAGCCTGGTGAAGGATGCACGGCGCAGCCAGATGGGCGACCTGGCCGAATTCCTGGCCTTGGCCGTGCTGGCTGCCGATGACGCCGCCCGGGCGAGCCGGAAGCGCGACGCCCTGCGGGCGCGGGAATTGGCCAGGACCGACCTGGGCGCGACCGGTATCGGCACGGGCGATCTGGCCCTGCGCAAGGTCGTGGGGTCCTGCTGACCTTTCCAGTCTATTGTCTCATGTCATGGTGACGCTTTGCGGCTGGCGGGTCCGGCCGGGCTTGGTTAAGGGATGAAGCATCTCGTCCAGCCCAGGGCCCGCCGCCATGTCCGCCCAATTTGATCTTGCTGCCTATCTGGCCCGTATCGGCCATGAGGGCCCGGTGGCCCCCGATCTGGCCACGCTGCGCGCCATCCATATCGCCCATGTCGGCGCCATCCCCTTCGAGAACATGGACATCCAGATGGGCCTGCCGGTCAGGCTGGAGATGGAACATCTGGCTGCCAAACTGGTGGGGTCGCGGCGCGGCGGCTATTGCTTTGAACAGAATAGCCTGCTGCGGGCAGCGCTGAATTCCATCGGCTTCGATGTCCACCGCCGCGTGGCGCGTGTGCGCATGGGCGGCGATCCGGGCGGGCGCAGCCATCTGATGCTGCTGATCCCCATTGATGGGCAGACCTACATGGCCGATGTCGGCTTCGGCGGTTCCTGTCTGGTCGAACCATTGCCGCTGCTGGCCGGCACGTACGAGAACGCCGGCAACCGCTGGCGTTTGAACCGTTCCGACTGGTCGCCCGGCTGGGAGCTGGCGGTCTGGCGCGACGGTGGCTGGTTCGGGCTCTACTGGTTCGGAGATGAGGAGGTGGTGGAATGGGACCTGGTCTTCGGCAACCATTTCACCTCCACCCACCCCGCCTCGCGTTTCGTGCAGAACCGCGTGGCGGCGCGCAGCACGCTGACGGAACGGCACACACTGCTGAACGACCTCTATCGCCACCGTCTGAACGGGGAGTTGGTGGAAGAGCTGCGGATCGGTGATGAGGCAACGTTCCGGCGGATGCTGCTGGAACGGTTCGGGATCGACTTGCCGGCGGGTGCGGTGCTGAAACCGCTTGAGCCCTGAAAACAAAACCGCCCGCGCCCCCTTGTCCGAGGAACGCGGGCGGTCCATCACCGACGCTGAGGGGCTGTTTACAGGCCCTTGGCGATGCTGTTCAGGCGCAGGCGCAGCGCGTTCAGCTTGATGAAGCCTTCGGCGTCCTTCTGGTTATAGACGCTGTCGGCCTCGAACGTCACATAATCCAGGCGGTACAGGCTGTTGGGGCTCTTGCGGCCGACGACGCGGGCGGAACCCTTGAACAGCTTCAGCCGGACCACGCCGTTGACGCGCTCCTGCGTCTTGTCGATCAGGGCCTGCAGGGCCTCGCGCTCGGCGGAGAACCAGAAGCCGTTATAGATCAGCTTGGCATAGCGCGGCATCAGTTCGTCCTTGAGGTGCAGTGCCTCGCGGTCCAGGGTGATGCTCTCGATGCCGCGATGGGCAACGGACAGCAGCGTGCCGCCCGGCGTCTCATACACACCGCGGCTCTTCATGCCGACGAAACGGTTTTCCACCAAGTCCAGGCGGCCGATGCCATGCTTGCCGGCCAGGCGGTTCAGCTCGGTCAGCAAGGCGGCCGGCGTCAGCTTGACGCCGTTCACGGCGACCGGGTCGCCCTTCTCATATTCGATCTCGACATATTCGGCCTCGTCCGGCGCCTTTTCCGGGGCGACGGTGCGGGTATACATGTCCTCGTCCGCCTCCACCCACGGATCCTCCAGGGCCTTGCCCTCGTAGGAGATGTGCAGGAGGTTGGCGTCGGTGCTGTAGGGCGCCTCGCCGCGCTTGTCCTTGGCGATGGGGATCTGGTGCTTCTCGGCGAATTCCAGCAGCTGGGTGCGGCTGTTCAGGTCCCATTCACGCCAGGGCGCGATGACAGTGACGTCGGGCTTCAGGGCGTAATAGCCCAGTTCGAACCGGACCTGATCATTGCCCTTGCCGGTGGCGCCATGGGACACGGCGTCGGCACCAACCTGCTTAGCGATCTCGATCTGGCGCTTGGCGATCAGCGGCCGGGCGATCGACGTGCCCAGCAGGTACGTGCCCTCATACAGGGTGTTGGCGCGGAACATCGGGAACACGAAGTCGCGCACGAACTCTTCACGCAGATCGTCGATGAAGATGTTTTCCGGCTTCACGCCCAGCAGCTCGGCCTTCTTGCGGGCGGGCTCCAGCTCCTCGCCCTGGCCGAGATCGGCGGTGAAGGTCACGACCTCGCATTCATAGGTCTCCTGCAGCCATTTCAGGATCACCGAGGTGTCGAGGCCGCCTGAATAGGCCAGCACGACTTTCTTCACGCCGCTCTTCATGGGAAATATCCGTTGCGGTAACAGGTTGAACCGGGCACGGAAGTTATCGGGGGCGGCCCGCCCTGTCCAGACCCGGCAACCCGCATCCGCATGGGGGCTGGGCGGCGGCGGCGGCAAACCCCATATGGTCGGAATATCGACAGGGAACGGAAATGTTAAGCCGCGGTGGGATATTGATGATCACCTGCCTGATCGGCCTGCTGCTTGCGGCCGGCGTCGGTGGCGTCATGGCCTGGAACGCGGTCGGGGGCGGCGGGCCGGAACAGGAGATCAGTCCGCATGGTTTCATCGCGCTGGGGCTGGGCGTGCTGGGCTCGCTCGTCGTGGGCGGCGGGCTGATGGCACTGGTGTTTTTCTCCAACCGCAGCGGTCACGATCAGGCGGTGCATGAGGAGACCAGCCGGCACCTGCCGCCGGAGCAGGATTGAACCTCTTGATGGAAGCCGCCTCAACGCGTTCTTATGAACTTGTCTCAGCTCCTCTGGAGCCGATAAATCGGCGGATGCTGCATGGGATCGCATTCTCAGCGCTGAACTGGCCCTGTTCACAGATATGAACTTCATGCAGGCACCCAGGGTTTCACTGATCATCGTTCCATGTCGACCATAGCCCCCGGCGCATCATCACATCGCGCAGCAGGGTCGGCCGGTCGGTGATGATACCGTCCACGCCCAGATCGAGCAGCCGCTCCATCTCCGCCGCCTCATCCACCGTCCAGACATGGACCGGCAGACCCCGCGCATGGGCAGTGCGCAACATGCCCGGCGTCACCACGGTCAAACCGCGATGGGAAACGGGAACCTGCAGGCAATGTGGTCCGCGCGGGGCCGGCAGCGGCACGCCGTGACCCGCGGCCCAGATGAGCGCCACATCCCAAGGGCCTGCCGATGAACAGAGGGCCGGACCCAGCGCCTGGCGCAACATGGTCAGCCGCTTGCCGGAAAAGGAACCGACGCAGACACGGTCCAACGCCCCGTGCCGGCGCAGCGTCGTGACCAAAGCTTCCGCCGCCTTGTCCGACTTGGGATCGATGTTGAGCCGCAGGTCGGGCCAGGTCTCCAGCACCTCGTCCAGCTGGGGGATCGGCTCGCGCCCGCCCACCCGGGCCTGGGCCACGTCCGGCCAGGGCAACTCCTCCACCCGGCCCTGCCCATCGGTCAAGGCATCCAGCATGGGATCGTGGAAAACGATGAGCTGCCCGTCCGCCGTCACCTGCACATCGGTTTCAATGTAACGATAGCCCAGACCGATCGCATGAGCGAAGGAAGACATGCTGTTCTCCGGCGCCTCCAGCCCGCCGCCGCGATGGGCGAACGCAATGGGTCGGGGATGGTCCAGATAGGGATGTCGCTCCCCGGTCCGTACTCTCATGGCTTCTGGTCGAGCCGGGGCCACCGTGACAGGGCGACGATCCAGAGTCCCACTGTCAAAAGCGGTGGGAAAACGAAGGCAGCCAATGCCCAGAGCGGATTGCGGCCAGTCTTTCCCACTGCGATGCCGGCCATGCAGACCGTCCAGGTGACGGTCAACACCAATACCAGCATTGACGCCCATCCGGGCAGAAAGAGCAGCAGCTCAACGAAATCGCCATAGCGCGGCATGGGTATCAGCCCTCCCCTTTCGCGGCTTCATCTTTCGCGCGCTGCCGCATCAGTCTTTCACGCGGATGCAGCTTTTCCGGGCGTGGCGGCAGGTTGGGCCAGGTCCTGAATGCCAGGAAGCTGGTGAAAATGGCCCAGCCGAACAAGGGCAATGCCAGCCAGCCCGTCAATGCAACGGGCAGACCCGCCCTTTGCAGCAGTCGCCGCGCCGGCCACAGGGCAGCCAGGGTCAAGAACACATGTACCAGAAGGGCAAGCTGCCAGCCGCCCATCCCCGTCTCCGCCGCTTCCATTCGCGCGATCCGTGATCCGAAACCGATATGGGGGGACATAGCATGAAATGCCGGCCCGGCAATATGGAATGCCGGAAACAAAAAGCCCGGTTTCCGCTCGTCTTAGACGGAAACCGGGCCAGGGCCGCGACCGACCGGACGCGGCGAGGGGTATTGATAAAGACTTGTGCCAAGGGCATGCGTTTTGCGCGCATGCTCTTGGAGGCCGGCGACGGCCGGCCCGGCGCTCGTGCGCCCCAGCCAAGCCCGCGGATGCGGGCGCCCGGCGACTGAGGGCTTGTATTGATCAGAATCAGAAGCGGAAGCGCGCGCCCGAGATCAGGCCGTTGATATCCTTGTAGCTGATCGTGTTCGTGTCGTAGCTGTGGTTGCGATAGCTGATATAGAAGTCGGTGGAGAAGGCATCGATCGTTTGCACATAGCCCACCGACCAGGCCTTGGCGTCGCCGCCGGCAATGGCCAGGTCCTTCTGAACCAGATAATCGATCACGAACGAGCTGTTGCCCAGCCCGGTCACGTTGGCGAGATAGCCCAGCTTGCCGTACCAGAAATCGCTGTCGCGCGGACCGATATCGCGGGTACCGGCGGCGGCGGTGACATTGAAGCCGCTGGCGAACTTCACGGAGATGGAGCCGTTGGTCTGGGTATCGAAGCCGGTGCGGCTGTCATTATCGACATAGCCGAGGGCGCCCGACACCTCGGTATCACCCAGCTTGCCCGTATAGCGCGCGGCGAAGTCGGTGGCACCGCCTTCGATGAAGCTGGTGGACAGCATGAAGCCGCCGAAGCTCGGCGTGTCGTAGCGGACGCGGTCGTCACGGCTCAGACCGTCGAAATTGTTGAAAACGGCATTGATATTGGGGCCCGCCGCACGATTGGCCTTGTTACGGAACAGAACGCCGCCGAACACCGAGCCGACATCGGTATGGCTGACCAGGGTCGCGGTGCCGGACAGGTCGACCTCGGACGTCACATTGGTGGCCGTGTCGCCCTGACCCACCCAGATACGGCCGAAATCCTTATGCTGGACCCAGAACTCCGCCTTGCGCTCATTGACCGAGAAGGCGCCGGCATCGGTGCCGAAGCCCGTGGCCCGCGAAGACCCGGAGCTGGTTTCGAACTCGACGTCCGAACCGGCCGTCCAGTTATCGTCCAGCTTGGCCTGACCGGCCACGCGGATGCGTGTGGAAGCCTGGGCATTGTCGACGAACATCGTGTCGCTGTCATAGCCGTCATCGGCGAATTCAACAGCGCGACCGATCTGGCCGGACAGGGTCAGCTTGACCTTGCCATTGCCGGACTGCACCACCTGCGGAGCCTTGAAGACGTCAGCAGCGACCAGCGGCGTATTCGCCTTGTTGGGTGCACCGGCGGCGGCACCGGCAACGGGGGCCGGGGCGGCGGCCGGTGCCTTTTCCAGCTTTTCGATCCGGGCCATCAGGGCCTGAACCTGGGCGCGCAGGGCCTCGACCTCGCTGGCCGGGGCCTGCTGGGCCATGGCCGGAGTGGCCTGGATGGTCAGCAGGGCGGCACCCGCCAGCAGGGCAGCACTGATCCGGGGCGAAACTTTCATCGGCAAATCCTCCCATGGGCGGCCCCGTGACGGGGCACTCGTTTGTTACATTAGGATGTCAACCATGTGACGGACCACAGCCATGGCGAGGGAAGGCATCGGGAACTTCACCACCCGTGCTGAATCCGCAACAGTGTCATCGATGATATGCAGCGTGAATGATTGGGCCGATGATAGGATCGGCGCATCCAATACTGGCCGGCACATCAGAACAGACGCAGATTGATGGTGAATGTCACGAAACTGTAACCCCGACCTTTGGCGAGGGGGTGATATCCGTGTCACCCAGTGTCATGACGGCCACAGGCACCCTGAAACGCACGCGATGCAGATGCTGGGCATGGCACCCGTGTAAGGGTCGGCACTGGTCAGGCCGCATCCTTGCCCTTATGGTCCGCCCCGCCTTTCCCGCCACCATCCAGCGCCAGGGCCGACGACGATGATCCCCCGCTACTCCCGCCCCGAAATGACCCGCATCTGGGACCCGGAGAACCGGTTCCGCATCTGGTTCGAGATCGAAGCCCATGCCTGCGACGCGCAGGCCAAGCTGGGCGTGATCCCGGCCGAAGCCGCCAAGGCGGTATGGGAACGCGGCGCCTGGGAAATCGACCGCATCGACGAGATCGAGCGCGAGACCAAGCATGACGTCATCGCCTTCCTGACCAATCTGGCCGAGCATGTCGGGCCGGAGGCACGCTTCGTCCACCAGGGCATGACCAGCTCCGACGTGCTGGACACCTGCCTAGCCGTGCAGTTGACCCAGGCCGCCGACCTGCTGCTGGCCGACCTGGACAAGCTGCTGGATGCGTTGAAGCGCCGGTCGCTGGAACATAAATACACCCCCACCATCGGCCGCAGCCACGGCATCCATGCCGAGCCGACAACCTTCGGCGTGAAGCTGGCTGGCCATTACGCGGCTTTCGCCCGCAACAGGAAGCGCCTGGAGGCCGCCCGCGCCGAGATCGCGACCTGCGCCATTTCCGGGGCCGTCGGCACCTTCGCCAATATCGACCCGTTCGTTGAGGAATATGTGGCCGAAAAGCTGGGCCTGTCGGTGGAGCCGCATTCCACCCAGGTGATCCCGCGCGACCGCCACGCCATGTTCTTCGCCACGCTGGGCGTCATCGCCGCCAGCCTCGACAATCTGGCCACGGAAGTCCGCCACCTGCAGCGCTCTGAAGTGCGCGAGGCGGAGGAATATTTCTCGCCCGGCCAAAAGGGCAGCAGCGCCATGCCGCACAAGCGCAACCCGGTGCTGTCGGAAAACCTGTCGGGCCTGTCCCGCATCGTGCGCGGCTATGTCACCCCGGCGCTGGAGAATGTGACGCTGTGGCATGAGCGCGACATCTCGCATTCTTCCGTTGAGCGCATGATCGGCCCCGACGCCACCGTCACGCTGGACTTTGCCCTGGCGCGGGCCACCGGCATGATCGACAAGCTGGTGGTCTATCCGGAAAACCTGCAGAAGAACCTGGACATGCTGGGCGGTCTGCACAATTCCCAACGCATGCTGCTGGCCCTGACCCAGGCGGGGATGAGCCGCGAGGACTCCTATCGCGCGGTCCAGCGCAATGCCATGCCGGTCTGGTTGGAAGGCAAGGATTTCCGCACCCTGCTGAAGGCGGATGCCGAGGTGATGAAGCATCTAGGCGAGGCGCAGATCGACGACGCCTTCGATCTGGGCTACCACACCAAGCATGCTGACACGATCTTCAAGCGGGTATTCGGCGAGTAACCGATTGAGAAACGAAGAGGCCCGGACGGCATGACCGTCCGGGCCTTTTCGTTTTGTCTATTCAGTGCCGAAGCGCGGTCGACACCCAGGAACCGACAATGTCGGCCGCCAACGGTGTTCCCATCTCCGGGTGATGCCATTGATAGACGGCCAGAGCGGCTTCCAGGCAATGCGGCTCTGGAATACCGCGCGACTGCATCTCGCGATAGGCGCGGGTGACCGCGGAACGGCAGCAATCGCCCGTCCCTGCCGCCGGGTGATCGGCACAGGGACGCCCCAGATACTTGTCGAGATCGCGGCCCATGCGCGTCAGACCTTGGAACTGTGGCTGCCCGGCGTATAGGAGCGTTCCACCACGGGACGATCCTTGCGCACGCCATAGAGTTCGAGCCGATGGCCGATCAGGCGGTAGCCCAGCTCGTCGGCGATCTTCTCCTTGATCTTCTCCAGCTCCTCGCTGGAGAACTCCACCACGTCCCCCGTCTGCACATCGATCAGATGGTGGTGATGTTCCTCGCGCGCTTCCTCATACCGGGCCCGGCCGTCGCCGAAATCCAGGCGTTCGATGACATTCGCCTCCTCGAAAAGGCGCATGGTGCGATAGACGGTGGCGATAGAGATATGGGGATCGATCTCGACGGCCCGCCGATAAACCTGCTCCACATCCGGATGGTCTTGACTGTCCGAGAGCACGCGGCTGATCACGCGGCGCTGTTCGGTCATCTTCAGGCCCTTCTGGACACAAAGCTGTTCGAGGCGGGATGGCATGTCTGTCGTCTCCGATCCGGTTCGGCAAATCTCCGCCCACATATGGACCATCCCGCGCGCCAGGGCGAGGGGTTTGGGCATGATTACTCGATAATTTCGCCTTATGACCCGGTCATGGCCAAGCGATCGACACCCAGCAGGGCGAGAAGCGCCGACAGTTGCGGGGGAGTGAGCCGGGCCACATCACGGGCCAGCAGATTGGCCAGCAGCGTATGGTCGGGCGACAGGCCGGCCGTATCCACCGTGACGCGCGGATCGCTCAGTGCGGCAAGCCGCTCCATTTCCTCCGCAGCGTCCCAGATCAGGCCGAAATAGGTGCAGATCTGGCGCAGCAGCATGGGCGATGGCGTGCCCTTGTGCCCATGTTCCAGGGCGGAGAGGAAGGCAGATGAAATCTCCAGCTCGTCCGCCATCTGCTTCAGACTAGCACCTTTGGCCATGCGGAGCTGGCGGACTCGCTCACCAAACGGGGTCATTCTCTCTCAGGGCCGATCAAGGGACAGGGAGCAGCAGAATAGCGGCGACGGTCTTTGCCCGCAAAGTTTCCAATCTCACACGCATCACGCGTGGAACCACGTTTCCACATACACTTTTCTGCTTGATCCGTGACTGACGATCCCCCGAAATGAAATGACGGGCCGCAATCACGCGACCCGTCATAGGAGGGATGGACATGCGCAATATGTCCCTTCTCCTGGTGTTCCGGTTTCCGCTCTGGTGGCGGCGTGTCATCCACGTCACCGTCATGATCGGTCGGACCTAGGAGTGGGCGGGTCGGGAGTAACGCCCGGCCCGCCTGCTTCCTTGTATAAGCCAAACACGTGCCCGAGTCGATAGGCGCTTGACGTCGCCGCCGCCGCCCCTTACAACCTCGCCCCTTTTGGCCGGGTTGAAGGGTTGGCGATCATGGTGGCATGCGGTCTGGATTTCGGCACCTCAAACTCCACGCTGGGCGTGGCGGAGGGTGTGGGCGCGCGCATGCTGGCGCTGGAGGGCACGCATGACACGCTGCCCAGCGCCATCTTCTTCGATTTCGAGACCCACCGCCCCGCCTTCGGCCGCGCCGCCATCGGTGCCTATGTCGCCGGAGGCGACGGGCGGCTGATGCGGTCGATCAAGTCGGTGCTGGGCACCAGCCTGATCGATGAGGAGACGCTGCTGGGCCGTCGTCGGGTCGGCTTCCGGGAAGTGATCGGCCTGGTCATCCGCCATATCAAGGAGGAGGGCGAGCGCCGCACCGGCCGCGAGCTGACCCATGTCGTCCATGGCCGGCCCGTACATTTCGTCGATGGCGATGAGGCGGCCGACCGGCGGGCGGAGGATGCGCTGGCCGACATCGCCCGGGCCAGCGGCTTCAAGGACGTGAGCTTCCAGTATGAGCCGATCGCGGCGGCACTGGCCTATGAGGCGCAGATCAATGACGAGCAGATCGCCCTGATCGCCGATATCGGCGGCGGCACGTCGGACTTTTCCATCGTGCGCATCGGGCCCGACCGGGCACAGCGGGCGGAGCGGGCCGACGATATCCTGGCCAATGACGGGTTGCGCATCGGCGGCACGGATTTCGACCGGTTGCTGAGCCTGGAGGCGGTGATGCCGCATCTGGGCTATCGCTCGCCGCTGCTGCGCCAGGGGCTGCTGACGCCTAACCATCTCTATGTGGATCTGGCCACCTGGGCCAAGATCAACTTCCTGTACAGCCCCGCCGTGCTGGCGGATGTGGAACGACTGGAGAAGGAGGCCAGGCATCCGCAGTTGATCCGCCGCCTGCTGACGGTGCTGGAGCATCATCTGGGCCATGCCCTGGCCATGAAGGTGGAAGCGGCGAAGATCGAGCTGTCAGGTGCCGCCAGCATCGATATCGACCTGTCCATCGTGGAGAAGGGTCTGGATGCGCCGGCCACCCGCGGCCGGCTGGCGGCGGCCGTGTCCGATCCGGTGGAACGGCTGGGTGCCATGACCACGGACTGCCTGCGCCAGGCCGGGCTGCGGCCCGATCAGGTGGACGCCATCTTCCTGACCGGCGGTTCCACCCTGCTGCCCGCCGTGCGCGGCGCCATCACCGGGGCCTTGCCCGACGCCCGCATCGTGGAAGGCGACAAGTTCGGCGCCGTCGGGCTGGGTCTCACCATCGAAGCGGGGCGGCGGTACGCCTGACCTCTCACATCCCGCCCTGCCCCTTGGTGCTGTGCGGCCGGTCGCCCATACCGTGGGCCGTGTATTTGGCCACAGCGTCGAAGGCGGCGGAACGGAACTGCCGGCGCCAGAGGATATAGGTCACCAGCGCCACCAGGACGATGAAGACGTAAGGATGCACCATCCAGCCCAGGCTGGCGAAGGCGTAGTAATAGCCGCGCAGGCCGCGGTTGAAGCTGGTGATGGCCAGCGTCATCATCTTGGCTGCCGCTTTGGCCGTGGTCAGCGCCTCATCCCCCGGGTCCAAGGGGGCGCCGCCGATCAGCGCGATCGTGTAGTTGAACTGCCGCACCGACCAGGTGAAGCAGAAGAAGCTGTAGACGAAGATACCCAGCAGCAGCAGCAGCTTGGCTTCGAACAGTACCCGGTCGGTGGCCTGGGTGAAGCCCAGTTCCATCACCACCTTGTACGCGCCGTCGGAAGAGGCCAGCACGCCCAGCAGACCCGCCAGCACCAGCACCGTGGTGGAGGCGAAGAACGACACGCTGTTGATCAGGTGACCCGTCAGCATGCTGTCCATGACCCGGTTGTCCCGGTACAGCATGTTGGTCATCCAGCGGATGCGGATGCGCAGCATATGCTGGTTCAGGCTATGCGGTGCTCCCTGCCGGCGGTCGGTCAACCAGCCATAGCCCCACCAGAGCCCGAAGAACCAGACAAGCGCCGCCCCGTCCAGCCAGGTGAGCGTGGTCAACAATTGCAGCACGGGAACAGCCTCATCCCAGACGGTAGCGGGGCGCCACCAGCCCGTTGAGATAGGTCTTCAACTCGGGCGTCAGCGGCTCGAATTTCAGTGACACGGAACGGGTACCGCCGTCCAGGCCCATGACCCGGGCCTGGACCGGAACCGGCTCTCCGGCCCCCGGTGCTGCCACCAGCAGCGTGACCAGTTCGCCTTCATTATAGTGCGCCGGGTCGGCGTCCAGCGCCATGCCGCCGAAGGACCAGTTGCGGGTACGGGCCGTACCTTTGCGACTGCCCACAGCCAGGGCCGGGTGCACGAAACGGCGCAGCCGGCGGCGCTGGCGCGCATCGCCATCGGTGGCGCGGGTGGCGCCGGCCAGGTCGGCGCCGCGCATGTTGACACCGGTGACGATGGCCCCGGCCAGGTCGGCCTTGCGCAGGATGGCGCCCGACAGGCTGGCATTGGTCAGGTCGGCGCCACGCAGATTGGCCCCATCCAGGTTGGCGGGCCAAGTCCGTCCACCCGACAGGGTCTGGGCCGTCAGATCGACACCCGCAAGATGCGCACCCGACAGGTTGGCCCGGCGCAGCGTGGCACCGGCCAGGACGGATCCGTCCAGCACCGATTGCGACAGGTCGCTATAGGAGAGGTCTGCCATTTCCAGCCGGTTGTCGGCCCAATCGGCGGAAATCAGCCGGCAACGGCGCAACCGGGCCCCGGCCAGATTGCGGCCATGCAGGACCATCGGGTCCAGCTCCGCCATATCCAGGTCCAGGCGCGTGCCCTTGGCCCCACCTGTTTCGACCCATTGTTCATGCACATCGACCAGCTTCGTCAGCTCCCCGACGGGAACACGGCGGCGCGGCGGTTCGGCGATCATGGTGGCGATGCCGTCGGGCACATGCCGGCCCCGCGACAGGGTATCGCTATCCACCATGGTGCCGGCCAGTTGCGCGCCCGACAGGTTGGCACCGGTCAGGTCCACACCCAGCATCACGCATTTCGACAAATCCGCACCGGCCAGATCCGCATCCATCAGATCGGCACCCGTCAGGTCGCAGCCGGTCAGCTTGGCCGAACACAGGATGGCGCGTTCCAGCCGCGCCTCCGTCAGCACGGCGGCCCCGTCGCGCTTCTTGGTGCCGCTGCTGTCAGACAGAGTGCCAGACCGGAAATCCGCGCCGCGCAGGATGACGTCGTTCAGGGTGGCCCGGTGCAGGTTGGCGCCACGCAGATCGGCCCCGGACAGGTTGGCGCCCGTCAGTTCCACCCCCTCCAGGTCGGCGCCGAACAGGTCGGCACGGGCCAGATCCGCACCCTCCAGGTTGCACCCCGACAGATTGGCACCGGCCAGCTTCGCCTCCGCCAGGCGCGCACCCTTCAGGGCCAGACCGGACAGGTCCTGGAACTGCAATTCCGCACGCCGGCCGCCCTTGCCATCAAGCCATTGACGGTGAAGCTGGAATTCCTTGCGCAGGAAATCCAGGTCGCGAGTCGGCGGTGCATGCTCGGTCATTGTCATTGCCCTGGTGAAACCAGCGTCATTGCCTGAAAGGCTTACACCCTACGCTAGAGAATTGGGCATAACAATGCAGTGTCGCGAATGATTGACCCACTTTGCTTGTTGAGTATAATACGATCGTTCGTTCTTTTTATGGATGGAAACCCATGACCCGTCGCACCCGCACCTATGATTGGGATGCCACGCCACTGGACCCCGCCCTGCTGGCCACCCTGCCGGGGATCGAGATCGTCCGTCGCATCGCCAGGGGCGAGTTGCCGGCCCCCAGCATGGCCGTCACCCTGGGCATGTCGCTGCTGGAAGGCGAAGTAGAGGAAGGCCGCGTGGTGTTCGAGGGCGAACCGGCCGACCATGTGCTGAACCCCCTGGGCACCGTGCATGGCGGTTTCGCCGCCACGCTGCTGGACAGTGCCATGGGCTGCGCCGTGCATACGCTGCTGCCGCCGGCTGTCGGCTATGGCACGGTGGATCTGAAGATCAGCTTCCTGCGTCCCATCCTGCGCGATGCCGGGGTAGTGCGGGTGGAAGGCAAGGTGATCAATGCGGGCCGTACCCTTGTTTTGGCCGAAGGTCGGCTGGTCGGCCGTGATAACGGCCGGCTCTATGCCCACGGCACCTGCACCTGCTTCGTGCAGGGTGGCACATAGAGTACCGGCACCTTCTCTATTATGATTTCATCTTCTAGTAGTCATGGCGGCGGGCTGACGGCACCGGGCTGCAACGCCAGCGCGGCGGCGATGATGTCGATGTCACCCCGCCCGTGTCCGGCCTTGGCATGGCCCTCAGCGGTTGAGGCCAGACGATAATAATTGACCAGGAACACCCGGATCGCCGCCGTCAGGGATGCGGCCCCGGGCTTCCTCTCCACGATGCGGGTGCAGATATCGTGGACATTATGCCCTTCACGTGCCGCAACATCCGCCAGTGCATCCCACATTTCCGGCTCCATCCGGAGGCTGGTGCGCTTGCCCAGGACCACGACGTTGCGGATGACCAGGGTGCTGCTGCCATCGGGCAGTTCTTCGGTTGAAAATCGCTTGGAACGCGGCGGCACGGATGCCTCCTTATGACTGGCCGGGAGCATATGTCCGCATAAAGCAATATGCAGACACATAAACCTATATGTCACGTCATATGACCAGATCAATCAAAATCAGTCATGAGTAAGTTGCAGCGGATCGTCACAAAGGCGGCGCACGCGCATGGCTCGTGCGGCAAATCGACAGAATAGTGCGCAAATACGGCCTGCAAGCAGGAAGGGGTTATCCCGCCTCGCTATCGCCCTCGGCTTCCAGCGCTTCCATGTCGGCGTCGCTGAATCCGAAATGGTGGCCGACCTCATGGATCAGGACATGGCGGACCAAATGGTCCAGGTCTTCCCCCGTCTCGCACCAGTAATCCAGGATGGGACGGCGATAGAGGAAGATCAGGTCTGGTTCCAGGCGGGGCTGGGTCAGGCTCTGCCAGGGCATGCCCACGCCGCGATAAAGTCCCAGCAGGTCGAACGGGCTTTCCAGGCCCATTTCGCGCTCCGTCTCCTCGTCCGGGAAATCCTCCACCCGGATCAGGACATTGCGGACATGGCTGCGCAGGGCTTCCGGGATGGCATCAGCCGCGCGGGCGGCGATGATTTCCATCTCCTCCAGGGTGGGTGCGGTGGTGAAGCGGCGAAGCGATGTCATGGGCCTGGGTCCGGGCAAACGAGGTAGGACGGGCGGCAACGGCTTGACGGCGGCCTTGGGCCGGTCCACCTACAGGTCCACAAATCTGGCCAGGAGGAAGAGATGACGCAAGCCCAATCCGGACGCCCAACCAAGCTGGACGCGGCCGCGGTCAACGATGCCCTGAAGGCCCTGCATGGCTGGACCCTGCGCGAGGATGGCGCGGCCATCCTCAAGGGCTTCCGCTTCAAGGACTTCAACGAGGCGTTCGGCTTCATGACGCGCGTCGCCATTATGGCCGACAAGATCGACCATCATCCCGAGTGGTTCAATGTCTATAACCGCGTCGATGTCACCTTGAACACCCACGATGTCGGCGGCATCAGCCGGCTGGATATCGAGATGGCCAGCTTCATGGACCAGGCGGCGCGATAGAGCGGCTTTGTAAAGCCGCGCCGGCGATTGAGGCTGTTCAATTCAGCGCGGGCATCGCCGCCAGGAACGCCGTCACCACCTTGGCGGCATTGCTGGCGGCCAGGGCCATGAAGGTGTGCATGCGGTTTTCGTCCGGATCGGCGCCCGCCAGGTCGGAGACGGAGCGGAAGATGATGTAGGGGACGCCATTCTGTTCGGCGACCAGCGCCACCGCCGCACTTTCCATATCCACGACCTGGGCGCCGACGGTGCCATGCAGATAGGCGCGCCAGCCGGCATTGTCCATGAAGGCCGGGCCCGACACCCCGTCACCCCCCATGACGATCTTGGGACTTGTCTCAAGACAGGTCTTGTTGGCGGCGCATGTGTCCAGCTTGACGCCGGGAACGACCGTGTCCGCCAGGGCCAGCAGCCCGCCATCTGCCTCGAACCAGAATTTGCGCAGGGTCTCGGTCTTGCCGGCCTGGCGAACATAGGCGTTGGACGGCTGGATCACGCCATAGGCGGGATAGGGCAGGCTGGCCCAGGGGGCGGGCTGCAGCTTGCCATCGGCCCCTTCCCGCACGAAATGGCTTTCCAGATACTGGCCCCAGCGGCGGGGTACGGTGACGTCGCCGATATGCAGGGCCGGGTCCAGGCCGCCGGCAATGCCACTGAACAGCAGCGCATCCAGTTTGAACCGGTCGACCAGCATCTGCGTGGTCATGGCGGCGTTCACCATGCTGACGCCCGACAGGACCAGCACCACCGGCCGGCCCGACAGCGTGCCCAGGGTGAAGTCCACCCCCTGCACGCTGATCGTCTTCTTGTCCTTGGTGGCGGCCAGCAGGGTCACCAGTTCCGGTGCGAAGGCTGACATCACCGCCGTGCGCGGTGTGGGGTCCAGCCATTCCGCCCGCGCCGGCGCCAGGATGAGCAACAGGGTCAACAGAGCGGTGATCAGCCGGGTCATGAGAGGCGCCATTCATGTTGCAATGCGGGATGCGCATGGTGGCGACCGGCCCGACCGCCGTCAATGGGGAGGTGTTCCCCTCCCCATTCCTGTCCTCAACCCTTCTGCGCCTTGACCCAGGCATCCACCTGCTCGCCCAGCACCTCCAGCGGCACGGCCCCGGTGCGCAGCACCAGATCGTGGAAGCCGCGCAGGTCGAACCTGGCCCCAAGCGCCTGCCTGGCCTTGTCCCGCAGGTCCAGGATCTTCAGCATGCCGACATAGTAGGACGTGGCCTGGCCGGGGCTGACAATATAGCGATCGACCTCGCGGATGACCTGATCGCGGTTCAGCGGCGTGTTTTCCACGAAATAGGTGATGGCCTGTTGCCTAGTCCAGCGCTTGGCATGAATGCCGCTATCCACGACCAGCCGGACCGCCCGCCAGATCTGCGTCGTCAGGCGGCCGAAATCGGCATAGGGGTCCTGGTAGAAGCCGTACTCCTTGGGCAGGCGTTCCGCATACAGCCCCCAGCCTTCGATATAGGCGCCGAAGAAGCTGTAGCGGCGGAAATCCGGCACGTCGCCCAATTCCTGGGAAATGGCGATCTGCATGTGATGGCCGGGGATCGCCTCGTGATAGACGATGGCATCGGCCTGCCATTTGGCCATTTCCCGCATGTCGGCCAGATTGGCGTAGAAGATGCCGGGGCGTGAGCCGTCGGGCGAGGGCTGGTTGTAGAAGGCGGGTGGCGCCGACTTTTCGCGGTAGGGTTCCACCCGCTTCACGATAACCGGCGCCTTGGGCTTGGTGATGAACCATTCGTCCAGGCGCTGGCTGTAATCGCCGATCACTTTCTCGCAATGTGCCAGATAGGCGGCCCGGCCGGCATCATCATTGCTGAAATAGAATTTTGGATCATTGCGCAGATGGTCGAAGAACTCCCGCAGGCTGCCCTTGAATTCCACCTTCTGCATGATGGCGTGCATGTCCTTCTGCAGCAGGCCGACATGCTTCAGCCCCAGTTCATGCACCTCGACCGGGCTCATCGCCGTCGTCGTGCTGCTCTTCACGCAGAAGCGGTAATAGGCGTCGCCATCGGGCAGCTTCCACACGCCGTCATCCTGGGTGGCATTGGCCTCCAGCTTGGCGACGGCGGCGTCCAGCGCCTCATAGGCTGGCTTGACCTTGGCGGTCAGGATCGCCGCCCCCTCGGCCACCAGCTTATCCTTCTCCGCCTGCGGAATGGCAAGCGCCCCGACCTTCTTCTTGAAATCGGCATAGAGGGCGCTATCCGGCCCCTGGTCGAACGGCGCCCCGGTGATGACGGAGCGGATGTCGGGCCGCATCTTGGCCAGCGAGAATTTCGGCGGCACCACGCCGCGCACGGCCGCATCCTCCCCCCGGCGGATCACGTTCTGAATGACGGCAGAGATTCCATTCAGGCGGGCAAGATAGGCGTGGGCATCGGAAATATCCGCCACCGCATGCTGGTTGGCCAGGAAGCTGGGGATACCGGTATGGCGGCCATAGAGATGGTTGATCGGATAACGGTAATTGCGCCAGCGGTGTCCCTCGATCTCCGCCTCGCACTGCGCCTCGAACAGGCGGAAATTCAGCCGGTCGGTGGCGGACAGCGCCGCCGGGTCCCAACCCCGGCGCAGCAGGTCCAACGCCTGGCGCGTGCGGGTGATGGCGGCATCGGCAAAGGCGTCGCTGCCATCGTCCCAGCGGTCATAGGCGGTCTTGCGGCCCCGTTCGGTCTGCGTTTCC
The DNA here is from genome assembly GCF_058793615.1 of Niveispirillum sp. GW835-FHT14G11. NCBI lineage: Bacteria > Pseudomonadati > Pseudomonadota > Alphaproteobacteria > Rhodospirillales > Azospirillaceae > Niveispirillum > Niveispirillum sp. GW835-FHT14G11. The sequence goes on along the minus strand of NZ_JBXAFZ010000009.1, from coordinate 50,832 downwards.
GGCGACAGCGACAGGTCGGCCTCGTAGACTTCCGCGAAGAAGGCGTGCAGAGCGGCCGCATCGCCCTTACCCCTGGGTGTGGCGGCATCCGACAGGGAGAGCGGACCCGGTAGGCCTTGCGCGAAGGATCGCAGCGGGACGGCGCTGGCCAGGGAAAGGCCGGCCGCACCGGCCATCAGCTGACGGCGGGAGATGCTGTAATGCATGGATTGCTGTTCCGTTGGTTGTTCTTTGAACGCTATGGATAACCGTGTTTCACATGAAACATGGGCGCCAATCCGGGATCACGACGCCAGCCAGGCGGCATTCTTCAACCCCTTCACGAACGCCTCATGCGCGGCCAGCTCGTCGGGCAGCGGCGCATGGGCACGGGCGGGTCGGAAGGCGCGTTCCAGCTTCACCGGCCCGAGATCGGCGACCGTCTGGGTCTGTGCCGGGCCACCAGCCAGCACCAGATCCGGCTGCCGCCCGCCCATCAGCTCCAGATACACTTCCGCCAGCAATTGGCTGTCCAGCAGGGCGCCGTGCAGAGTGCGGTTGGAATTGTCGATTTCGAACCGGCGGCAGAGCGCATCCAGGCTGGCCGGCGCGCCGGGGAAGCGCTTGCGGGCGATCTTCACCGTATCGACGACAGGGTTGGTCAGCTTCCCCATGCCGATGCGCACCAGCTCCATATTCAGGAAGCCGATATCGAAGGAGGCATTGTGGATGACAAGCTGACTGTCGCCGATGAATTCCTGGAACGCGCCCACCACGGCAGGGAAAATCGGTTTGTCGGACAGGAACGCCGCCGACAGGCCGTGCACCGCTTCGGCTTCCGCCGGCATGTCGCGCTCGGGGTTCAGATAGGTGTGGTAATGTTTGCCCGTGGCCACATGGTTGAACAGCTCGACACAGCCGATTTCCACGACGCGGTCGCCGTTCAACGGGTCGATGCCCGTGGTTTCGGTGTCCAGTACGATCTCGCGCATGTGTCTCAAGCCTTCCGTGCGGGTGTCCAGGCGCTGCCCTTTTGCCCCTTCATGGCCGCCACGATGCGGCGCAGGTGGGTCAGCGTCAAGCGCCGGCCGAGGCCCGTGGGCACCACGAAATCCGCCCGCCGGCGCTTCACCGCATCGGGTACCTGCCGGGCCAGGATATTGGCCAGCTTGGCCGGGCTCATGCCCGACCGGGCCAGGACGCGCTGGCGCTGCAGCCAGGCCGGGGCCGACACCACGATAACGGCGTCCACCCGCCGCTCCCCCTTCGTCTCATACAGCAGCGGGATATCCATCACCGCCACGGGTACGCGACGGCGGGCGCAGCGTTTCAGGAAGTCCTGCGCATCGGCGCGGGTCAGCGGATGTACCGCTGCCTCCAGCCGCTTCAGTTCCACCGGCTTGCCCAGCACGGCAGCGGAAAGGGCGGTGCGGTCCACGGCGCCATTCTTCACCGCGTCGGGAAACAGAGCCTGGACCTTCGCCACCGCCTTGCCACCTTGCGCATAGAGGCGATGGACGCAGGCATCGGCATCATGCACGGGCACACCCATCCGGCGCAGCATGGATGCCGCCGTGGACTTGCCCATGCCGATGGAGCCGGTGAGGCCCAGGATGATCATCGTGGGTCCAGCACGAAACGGCGCAGATCGTCGCTGACCTGCGGGTCGCGCCCGAACCAGGCATGGAAGCCGGGCCGCGCCTGATGCAGCAGCATGCCCAGACCATCCACGGTCGGGTTGCCGCGCGCCGATGCGGCGGCAAGCAGCGGCGTGACCAGCGGGACATAGACGATATCGGTGACCACGGCATCCATGGGCAGGGCCGACAGGTCGATCTCCAGCGGTGGATAGCCATTCATGCCCTGGCTGGTGCTGTTGACCAGCAGCACGGCGCCGTCCAGCGCCTGATCGCGCCCATCCCAGGCCCCGACGCGGATGCGCGGGTCGCCCAGGTCGGCCGCGATCTCCGCCGCCCGCGCCTGGGTACGGTTCAGCAGCCGGATCTCCGGTGAACCCGCATCCAGCAGGGCCACGACGATGGCCCGCGCCGCCCCCCCTGCCCCCAGCACCACCGACGGACCGGCGGTCACCGACCAGCCCGCAGGCACAGTGGCCGCCAGATTTTCCAAGAAGCCGAACGCATCGGTATTGCGACCCTCCAGGGTGCCATCTTCGGCCACGATGATGGTGTTCACGGCCCCGATGCGTCGGGCACAGCCATGCAGCCGGTCGACGATGCGGAACGCCACCTCCTTATGCGGGATGGTGACGTTGCAGCCCCGGAAACCCATGGCAGGCAGGGCGCGGATCGCCTGTTCGGCCCGGTCGGGTGGCACGGCCAGAGGCACATAGGCACCGTCGATCCCATACTGGCGCAGCCAGAACCCGTGCAGCAGCGGGCTGCGCGAATGGCTGATGGGCCAGCCCATGACGCCCGCGACCAGCCCCTTACCCGTCAACATTCAAAATCTCTCCCGATCAGGACGGCAGCACCCGCCGCACGCGCAGAAAATCCAGCAGCGGCAGCAGGGGCAGGCCCTGGATGGTGAAATGGTCGCCCTTCACCTTGTTGAACAGCTGTGCCCCCAGCCCTTCCAGCTGATAAGACCCGGCGCAGGACAGCACCGCGTCGCCCGCCGCGTCCAGATAGCGGTCGATGAACCCATCCGACAGGGTCCGCATGGTCAGGGTGGCATGGTCGATATGGTGCCAGACGCGCACGCCATTGTGGAAAACCACCACGGCGCAATAAAGCGTATGGGTCCGCCCCGACAGCAGGCGCAGATGGCTGGCGGCATCAGCCCGGTCCACCGGCTTGTCGAACCAGCACCCGTCGCATTCCAGCATCTGGTCGCCGCCCACCACATAACCGGCGGTATATTTGCGGGCCAGCTTCGATGCCTTCAGGTCAGCCAAAGCCTCGGCCACTTCCGGTGGCTTCATGCCGGCGGCTTTGCCTGAATGCTTGATCTCCTCCTCATCCACGCGGGCGGCTTCGGCATGCACCTCTACGCCCGCAGCTTCCAGCATGCGGCGACGCGAGGCGCTGGCCGATGCCAGGATGATCGGTTCGGATGTCAGGAACGTGGGCATCAAACATCCCCCGCCACACCGGGGACCGCCTGTGGACGGCGTCGAGCCAACAGCATCATGACTTCGGCCGCAGTCTCCTCGATCGAGCGGCGTGACACGTCGATGACGGCCCACCCCTTGCGCGTGAATAGGCGACGGGCCTCCAGCAACTCCTCCCGCACCCGTTCGGGATCGGTATAGTTGGTATCATCCCCCTGGTTCAGCAGCTTCAGTCGATTGCGTCTGATCTGCACCAGCCGCTCAGGGTCCTTGGTCAGCCCAACAATCAACGGGCGGGTCAGCTGGTCCAGCTCCGGCGGCAGGGGGATGTTCGGGACATAGGGAATGTTCGCCGCCTTGATGCCGCGATTGGCCAGATAGATGCAAGTCGGGGTCTTGGAGGTCCGGCTGACGCCGACCAGGATGACGTCGGCATCATGCAGGCCCCAGGCGCTTTGCCCGTCATCATGGTTCAGCGCAAAGTCCATGGCATCGATGCGGCCGAAATATTCAGCCGTCAGCGCATGCTGGCGCCCCGGCTTGCTCTGGCTCTGCTGTCCCAGATAGTTGCCCACAGCCGCGATCAGCGGGTCCAGGACGGAGATGCTGGGAATACCCAGCTCCCGGCAGGTATCCTGCAATTTATGGCGCAGCTTCTCGTTCACCAGGGTGAACATGACCAGGCCTGGATGTTCGCGGATGCCTTCCAGCACCATGTCCAGCTGGCGCTCGGTGCGCACCAGATTCCAGAAATGCTCGATCGGATGGACCTGGTCGAACTGGCTGACGCAGGCGCGGGCGACGGAATTAATCGTCTCCCCCGTCGCATCGGAAACCAGATGCAGGTGGAAGTTCCGGGGTGCAGAGGGGGCCTTGATATGGCCGCCATGATGATCGCCGGGATGCATCCTGTGTGCCGCTCCTGGGGATATGTCGGGGATGGATGTGTGTGAACGGGCTTGAAATGCGTAGCCGGGCTTTTCCATCCCTGGCAAGCCCGGTTTTATCAGGCCGGTTGCGCGGCTTGGGATTAAGCCGACGGGTTTGCCTGTGAATCAAGGACGAATCGGGTGTGGCACAGGGATTGTCCCCACATCGCAATGATCGCGGAGATGCCTTGGTTTCTGCGGCTCTTGACAGAAGGTCCATAAAGTTTTCCACAATTTTTTTCCACACCCTGCGCTGTGGAACCAGCTTGTGGAAAAATTTGCGGACAAAATGGAATTACCGTTATCCACAGGCCCTACTACACCCTCAATCCTTTAACTAAAATATTTAAGTTTTAAGGAGGGGCATGGGATAAAATCGGCAGGATTTACCCTTCGCGATCCAGGTTCCCTATCCATGACGTCCCTGTCTGCCATTTCGCCCAAGAAGATGCTGGCCGCCCTGTCCGGCCATCCCCAGACCCCGCCGCCCTTCTGGCTGATGCGTCAGGCCGGGCGTTATCTGCCCGAATATCGACAGCTACGGGCCCAAGCGGGCGGCTTCCTGGACCTGTGCATGAACCCGGAACTGGCATGCGAGGTCACGCTGCAGCCCCTGCGCCGGTACGGCATGGACGCGGCCATCCTGTTCTCCGATATCCTGATCGTGCCCCATGCCCTGGGCCAGGGCCTGCGCTTTGCCGAAGGTGAAGGGCCGGTGCTGGACGCCATCCGGGACCAGCAGGGCCTGTTGAAGCTGGATCTGGGTGGTCTGCACCGACGAGCGGCACCGGTCTATGAGACGGTGTCACGCATTCGGGCTGCCCTGGATGAACGGACGGCCCTGATCGGCTTCGCGGGATCGCCCTGGACTGTCGCCTGCTACATGGTGGAAGGGGCAGGATCGAAGGAATATGCGCATGTGAAGCGCTTCGCCTATACCGATCCCATCGGTTTCAACCGGCTGATCGACATCCTGGTAGAGGCGACGGTGGAATATCTGTCGATGCAGATCCAGGCGGGTGCCGAACTGGTGCAACTGTTCGACAGCTGGGCCGGTGCCCTGTCCGCGGCCGATTTCCAGCGCTTCGTCGTGGCGCCCACAAGGCGCATCACGGCGGCGCTGAAGGAAAAGCATCCGGAGACCCCGATCATCGGTTTTCCGCGCATGGCCGGGCTGAACCTGGAAAGCTTCGTGGAACAGGCTGGCGTCGATGCCGTGTCGCTGGACCCCAGCGTGCCGGCCGCCTGGGCGGCGGAAAAGCTGCAGGGCAAGGTGGCCGTGCAGGGCAACCTTGACCCTGTGCTGCTGATCGCCGGTGGCGAGGCCATGGACCATGCCGTGCTGGACCTGCTGGACACGCTGGGGCATGGGCCCTTCATCTTCAATCTGGGCCACGGCATCATCAAGGAAACCCCACCGGAAAACGTATCCCGTTTGGCTGGATTGATCCGGGACTGGAAGCCTGCCACAAGGGGTTGATTACTCAATCCCATAATTTGTGTGCCTGTGGTGACCAACAGTCTGCGGGACCGCATTGCCGTCATTCTGATGCAGCCGGGCCAGCCGGCGGCTGATGGATTGGTATTGCCTTATCTTCGGGCCTTGCTGGCGGCAGCACGCCCGCGTCCCCCTGCCTTGCCATTGCGTCCGTTGCTGGGCCTGCGCGCCCGGCTGCTGGCCCGCCATTTCGTGCTTGATGAGCTGGCGGCGGTGGTTGAGGAACCGATGGCCAGCGGGCTGGAAAACGCCCTGTGGGGCGACGGCATCGTCCAGGTTTTCACAGCCGGCTTGTTCGCCCCGCCCTCACCCATCGCCATCGCCCATGAGGTGGCGGCGTTCAAACCTGGCCGGCTGGTGCTGGTGCCCCCTTCGCCCTTGTTTTCCGGCGGGCTGAACGGCCTTGCCCTGCAGGCTTGGAACCGGGCCGCGAAGGCAGCGGGGCTGGACGTGCCGACCAGCAGCCTGTGCTGTCACCCCACTGACGCTGCTGTGTTGCGCGCCCTTGCCAGCCGGGCGCAGGGGGTGCTGGCGCCCGGTGGCACGGGATCGTTGCTGCTGGTTGCCCCCGGCACGGCCTGGGTCGGCGGCGATCCGCTGTCCTGGCAGATGCAGCGGCTGGCGGATGAGCTGGCCAAGCTGCTGGATGTGCCGGTGGGGCGTATCGGCACCGCCCGGCTGGATGTGCCCGGCTTCGATGATGGTGGTCTGCCGAGTGTGGAACAGGCCATTCGGCGCTGCCGCACCCCGTCGCTTGCCATCCTGCCGCTATCGCCCTGGCCGCTTATCCGCGCGCAATGGACGGCGTTGGAGGAGGAATGGCGCGACCTGGGTGCCGCATCCGGCATCCTGTCAATGACCCTGGCCCGCCCGGCCCTGGCCGAAGGGGCAGAACTGGCGCCGCTGGTGCGTCAGGCCCTGGCCGGCCGGCCGGGGGTCTGTGCGGGCTTCGGGCGGCGCCTGTGTCCCGACGATCACCTGCACTGCCCCTATCGGCGCATGGCGGTGGCTGCCATGCGTGATGCCGCCATGGCTTGATTATGCCAGCTGTTGGCCCCAATTTCGGGGTTAACGCCGCAACGGCATGATCAGGATCGCACCAGATGTTCATCCAGACCGAAGAGACCCCGAACCCGGCCACGCTGAAGTTCCTGCCGGGCCGGGACGTTCTGGGCACCGGGACCGCCGATTTCACCGACGCAGCCGACGCAGCCGCCCGTTCCCCGCTGGCCGACCGGCTGTTCGCGGTGGAGGGGGTGACGCGCGTGTTCCTCGCCGGTGATTTCATCACTGTCACCAAGGATGGCGGCCGCGACTGGTACGTGATGAAGCCCGGTATCCTGGGCGCTATCATGGAGCATTTCGCTACCGGCAAGCCCGTGCTGATCCAGGCCAAGGCCGACGATAACGAGATCGCTGAGGATGACGATGAGATCGTCGCCCAGATCAAGGAACTGCTGGACGCCAAGGTGCGCCCGGCCGTGGCCCAGGATGGCGGGGACATCACCTTCCATGGTTTTGACAAGGGCGTCGTCTATCTGGCGATGAAGGGCGCCTGCGCCGGTTGCCCCAGCAGTACCGCCACGCTGAAGGCCGGCATCGAAAACATGCTGCGCTATTACATTCCTGAGGTTGTCGAGGTTCAGCAAATCCGATAAGGTGCAACTCCCTTCCCCTGAAACGCGCCTCAATTCGGTCGCAATGGGTTGGGATATCATGCGTCGACGGACGGCATGCCGGGGGGTTTGGGGCCCCTTTGCGGGGAAATTTGACCCCACCGGCATGAAGTCTGGGCAGCGGGTTACCCCATTGGGATGGGTCCTGCTGACAGGTGTTACCACTGACGCTGTTGGGCCGGCCTTATTTGGGGCCAAGTGCCAAAGTGCGGAGTTTGCTCCGGCAAAATGACGGACGCGCGCCATGTGATTGGCTGCGCGGGACGTCCATTCGGCTTGGACTGTAAGGGATTGAAACAAACATGCTGACAGACGCGAACGAGGGCCTTGAGAGCCCCCGCTATACGGCTGCCCGCATCTGGGGCGTGTCCGCCCTTTTCATGCTCATCACCGCCGTTCTTCCGGCAACAATGTTCATCAGCGCGTCCAGCCGTTCGCTGGACCGCACGGCGCGGGAATTCCTGCTGCCGGTGCTGCGGCCCGATCCAGGCTTCACGGTGGAGATTGCGGCCGCCACGACGCGCCACGACCCGTCCTTCAAGCTGGATGCCAAATCCACGCTGGACCTTTTCCATTCGCGCGAATACCGGATCGAAACGGTGCGCAGCGGGGAGATGTCGGTGCCGCGCCTGGTGCTGACCGACCTGCCCACGGGCATGACGGCAATGGAAAGCACGGATGATCGCAAGGCGCTGTTCGTGAAGACGCTGCTGCCGCTGATCTTGATGACCAATGAGCGGATCAGCCAGGACCGTGAACGGCTGCGTCGGCTGCATGCCGTTCGGCAGGCTGGGCAAGGCCTGGCACCACAGGATCGGCGCTGGCTGGCCGATCTGGCCACCCGTTATGGCCTGACCGCCGATGGCGAGGTCAATACCAAGGCGCTGCTGCAGCGCGTGGATGTCGTTCCCGTCTCCCTGGCGCTGGCCCAGGCGGCAGAGGAGAGCGGCTGGGGGACATCGCGCTTTGCCCAGAAGGGCAATGCCCTGTTCGGGCAACTGACCTTCAAGGCAGAGGACCAGGGTATCGTACCCCGCAACCGTCGCCAGGGTGAGACCCACCGCTTCAAGTCCTTCGACGATCCCAGGGGAAGTGTCGATAGTTACATCCATAACCTCAATACCCATCGTGCCTACACCCAGTTCCGGCAGATGCGGGCCAGTCTGCGCAGCCAGGACAAGCCGATCAGCGGTCTGGCCCTGGTCAACGCGCTGGGCGCCTATTCGGAGCGGGGGGAGGATTATCTGCGCACCATCCGATCGCTGATCCGGGTCAACGCGCTGTCCGACTTCGACAAGGCGGTGTTGAGCGACGACCAGATGGAAGAGGTGCTAGGCCCCCGGACCCGGGCGGAGCTGGCCAATGATCCGGTTCAAGACCGGGCTCAAGATCGCGGGATCATGCCGGGCCTGGTGTCGGCCAGCCTGCGTCGCTGAACCATACCCCGTCTTTGCCCCTTGCCGTTGTGGCCCTTGTTGACCCATACCACAGGCACGAACGGCCTCAGGGTCTCTTCCCCAAGGATGCAAAGATGACGGACACGCTTTCCGACACCACGCTGGATCAGCTTTTTCGTTCTGCCCGCACCTATAACGGTTTCACTGACAAGCCGGTAGCGCCGGAAACCCTGCGCCAGATCCATGATCTGGTGCGCTGGGGGCCCACCAGCGCCAATTGCAGCCCGCTTCGCATTGTCTTTCTCACGACACCGGAGGCCAAGGAACGGCTGCGTCCGGCACTGTCATCGGGCAACCTGGCCAAGACGATGGCGGCGCCCGTCACGGCCATCCTGGCCTATGACACGAAGTTCGCGGAGCATCTGCCCCGCCTGTTCCCACATGTCGATGCCCGCCCCTGGTTTGCCAATCCGGACGTGGCGTTCGAGACGGCGTTCCGCAACAGCAGCCTGCAGGGCGGCTATTTCCTGATGGCGGCGCGGGCCTTGGGTCTGGATTGCGGCCCCATGTCGGGCTTCGACCAGGGCAAGCTGAACGCCGAGTTCTTCCCCGACGGTCGCTTCAAGGTGAATTTCATCTGCAACCTGGGCTATGGCGACCCATCCAGCCTGTTCGAACGCAGCCCGCGCTTTGATTTCGAGGATGTGTGCCAGGTGTTGTAAGGCTGGCCCTATCCTATAGACCTGACAGCACCCCGCCAGCCATCCGGTTGGCGGGGTCTTTCATGGGGGTACTGTGCAGTACAGGGGAAACCCCTTATTCGTCCGTGTTCAGACGCTCGCGCAGCTGCTTGCCGGTCTTGAAGAAGGGAATCACCTTCTCATCGACATCCACGCTTTCGCCGGTGCGCGGGTTGCGGCCGGTGCGGGCGTCGCGGCGCTTCACGGAGAAAGCACCAAAGCCACGCAACTCGACCCGGTCGCCGCGGGCCAGGGCTTCCGTGATCTCATCGAAGATCGTGGTGACGATCTTTTCGACGTCACGCTGATACAGATGCGGATTGCGTTCGGCCAGTCGCTGGATCAGTTCCGACTTGGTCATGCCTGTTAATCCCCCCTGGGACGTGAAGCCTTCCGGACCCGACCTTCATCGACCGCGCGGATGGCTGGGCAGAAGGTCCGGGCCCATGGCCACCTTTGTTTGACCATTTGAGATTGCCCCAGCCGGGCCGGCTGCGCAAGGGTAAGTCTTTCTGCGCAAACAGTTTTCCTAGGTCTAATCTGTCACCTTGGTAAGATGGGGCATACAGGCCATGCCACAATGGCGGGTTGAAGCCGGGCCTGTCTGCCGCAATATGATGCGCGATATCGGTATCATTGCCTGATACCGGCCGCCGGGGACGACCCCGCCGGTGCCGTGACAAAGTCGGGGACGGCCCTGCGCGATGGAGGATGCTCCATGGCCTGGGTATATCTGCTGGCCGCCGGTCTGTTCGAAATTGGCTTTGCCGTGGGTCTGAAGGCCAGTCATGGCCTGTCCCGGCCCGGCCCGTCGGTCATCATGATTGCCTGCTTAGGCACCAGCCTGTGGCTGCTGGCGCTGGCTATGCGCACCCTGCCGTTAGGCACGGCCTATGCCATCTGGACCGGGATTGGCAGTGTCGGCGCTGTGCTGGTCGGCATGTTCCTGGCCGGTGATGGCTTCAGCCCCGGCCGCGTGTTCTGCTCTCTGCTGATCCTGGCAGGTGTTGCCGGACTGAAGCTGCTGGAGCCATGAAACGGCTTCAGCCCACCATTCCCCAATATTGCCGGATCAGGCGCTTGAACTCCGCCAGCAGACGGGCCTTGATGGCATGATCGTCCTCGGTCGGAGAAAAGTGACTGCCGGCCAGCGCCTGCAGGAACTGCCAGGCCAGATGCCGTCCCATTTCGAACTTCACCGGATCGGCTTCCAGGAAGGAGCCGTACAGATCCTTTGAGGTCTGTTCCCAGCGGGCGGCGAAGGTGGCCTTGGCCGGGCCCATGATGGCCGCCAGCTCCGTATCGGTGCGGGCGGCGGCCTCCAGCTCTTTCCAGGCGGTCCAGAAGGGGCTGTGCGCGGCATGCCACAGCGCTTCGATCCCCTGATCCAGCCCCTCCCCGCCCTCATGTGCGACATTGGCCGTGGCGGCCAGATATTCGGCCGTAAAGCGCTGGATGATGTGATCGACGGTGGCGCGCAGCACCTCCGGCGTGGTGGGGAAGTAATATTGTACAGCCCCGCGGGTCACCCGCGCCTGCTTGGCGATTTCCGATGTCGTGGTGCGGTGATAGCCGATTTCCAGAAAGCAGCGGATCGCCGCCTCGATGATCCGCTGGTGCGTGGCAATGCTCTTGGGCGTCTGCCTTACGCGGGAGGCTGGAAACTCGCTTTCAATATCCGTTGCGACCACGGGGGGGATCGGCATGATTTTGTTCCGGAAACCGAGGTTATTGGTTAACTTTATCTTAACCCTATATCGGGTTGAGTGTTTATCTAGAGCTAATGGTGTTACCAAGGCAACATGGCAATGCGCCGGTCAGACCAGATGGCAGGGCGGGTTGCGCCTTGGGGCTCGACACCCGCGCCCCGGCTGCGCTATGGGAAGCGCGATCGACCTTGATAACGAGCATCCCGCCCGTGACGCCGCGCCTACAGGCCCTGGATTATCTGCGCCGCATCGGACAGGCGGCGGACAAGGATATCGACCTGGGCGAAGCCGCCCTGGCACTGGCCGTGCTGGACCATTCCGCCGATCTAGCGCCCTACCGCGCCCATTTGGCCATCATGGCCGCCGATCTGGGTCAGATGATGATGGGCATGCCCGATGGGCTGGAAGATCGTGTGGCGGCCTTGGGTCAGCTTTTGGCCAAGCACGGCTATCAGGGCGATAGCGAGACGTATGAGGATCTCCAGAATGCCAATCTGCTGCGGGTGATCGACCGACGGCGGGGCCTGCCCGTTTCCCTGGGCATCCTGGTGATGGCGGCAGCCCGCGCCCAGGGCTGGACGGTCATGGGGTTGAACTTCCCCGGCCATTTCCTGTTGCGTCTGGACCATGCCGGTGGTCGCCAGATCCTGGACCCTTTTGCAGGCGTTGCCGCAACCGACCCGCGCGCATTGCGGGAAATGTTGAAGCAAACGGCCGGGCTGGAAGCGGAGCTGACGCCCGACCATTACGCGCCGGTATCAAATCGCGAGGTTCTACTGCGTCTCCAGAATAACCTGAAGCTCCGCCACCTGTCGGCCGATCAGCCCGACAAGGCCCTGGCGGTGATCGAGGATATGCTGCTGTTCGCGCCGGACCATATCGGCCTGTGGCGTGAATCCGGGCTGTTGAATGCGCATCTAGGCAAACTGACGGCCGGTATCCAGGCGTTCGAGAATTTCCTGCGCATCGGACAGGAACGCGGTGCCTCAGCCCAGCTGCTGGACCATACGCGTAATCTGCTGCGCCAGCTGCGCGGGCGGCTGAATTAAGCCCCCACCCTGTGACGGCACGCATGGCGCGTGTCGCCGGCTTGTGCTTTCCTGCCGCCATCCCCTTTCCGTCTGCCGGAGACATCCCGACATGACCCTCAAGGTCGCCATCCAGATGGACCCGATCGAGTCCATCAATATCGATACCGACAGCACCTTCATGATGGCGTTGGAGGCGCAGCGCCGTGGCCATGACCTGTGGCACTATCACCCCCGCGATCTGGCGCTGCGCGGCAACAAGCTGTTCGCCAAGGTCCGGCCGATGCAGGTGCGGCGCGAGTACGGCAACCATCACAGCATGGGTGCTGCGGAAATTGTCGATCTGTCGACATTCGACATGGTGTTGATGCGCCAGGACCCGCCGTTTGACATGGCCTATATCACCGCCACCCATCTGCTGGAACATATCCATCCCAAAACACTGGTGGTGAACGATCCGGCCGCTGTGCGCAACGCGCCGGAAAAGCTGTTCGTCACGCATTTCCCTGACCTGATGCCACCGACGGTGATCACCTCATCGCATGAAGAGGTGCTGACGGCACGGGCGGAATGGAAGGATATTATCGTCAAGCCCTTGTTCGGCAACGGCGGTTCGGGTGTGTTTCACGTGAAACCCAATGACGAGAACCTGGGCGCGCTGCTGGAAACCTTTACCCAGCTTTATCGAGAGCCGATCATTGTGCAGAAATACCTGCCGGAGATCCGCAAGGGTGACAAGCGCATCATCCTGATCGATGGCAAGCCCGCCGGTGCCGTTTCCCGCATCCCGATGGATGGCGAGGCCCGCGCCAACTTCCATGCCGGCGGCAGTGCGGGCAAGACCGTGCTGACCAAGCGCGAGCAGGAGATTTGCGAGACCATTGGCCCCACCCTGCGCGAACAGGGCATGATCTTCGTCGGCATCGACGTCATCGGCGATTACCTGACGGAGATCAACGTCACCAGTCCCACCGGTATCCAGCAGATCAACCAGCTGGACGGGTCCGCGCTGGAATCCGTGCTGTGGGACGCGATGGAAGCGCGCTTCGCCGCCACGCGTTGACCGTTATTTTCCCGCGGCGGGCAGCCCCTTGCCCGCCGCCCGGGCTTGCTGTCATCTTCACTCTCCATGACATCGATTGGGGGATGGGATGGATCGGTCAAGCGGCAATCCGAATATAGGCCGGCGTGGTTTTCTCTGTTCCTGCTGCGGTCTGGCGGTCTGGAGCATCACCGGCGGCCTGTTGGCGGGCCCGGCGCATGCGAGTGATGGCGATCCGGCACTGAACGCGTTCTTTACCGATACCTTTGCCCGGCAGGTGGCAAAATCGCCGGAACTGCGCACAGCCCTGGGCCTGCCTGGCGACCAGGGATCGTGGGATGACCTGTCCGACGCAGCCCTAGCCGCCAATGACCAGGAATTGTCGGCCGACCTGGCCCGGCTGCGCCGCGATTTCCCCGAGGCCAAGCTGTCGGCAGCGGACAGGCTTAACAAAAAACTCTGGGAGTATCAGGCGGAAGAGAAGCTGGCCGCTGCGCGTTGGCGTGCCAATACCTATCCCGCCGACCATTTCAACGGCCGCCATGGCGACATCATCGACACCCTGACCACCTATCACCCGATCCGGGACAAGGTGGGGGCACAGGCGTGGTTGGCGCGGGTCAAATCTATCGACCAACCCGTCGATCAGTTGACCGCAGCATTGGAAACCCGCGCCGCACGGGGCGTCATTCCGCCGCGCTTTTCCGTGGAGAAGGCCCTGGTAGCCGTGGGCAACGTCCTGACCGGCCGGCCCTTCGTATCGGCTGCCGCAGAGGAGACGGCGCTGCTAGCCGGGTTCCGTCGCAAGGTGGAGGCGTTGGACCTGCCCGCCACCGAGAAGGCGGCTTTGGTGGCGGAGGCGGGGATGTTGCTCTCCACCCGATTCGCGCCCGCCTGGACCCGCCTGCGGGCAACGATGCAACGGCTGCTGGGCCAGACGGATGATCGCGACGGGGTATGGAAGCTGCCCGATGGCGCCGCCTATTACCAATATTGCCTGTCCCGCCACACCACCCTGCCCCTGAAGCCCGATGCTGTGCACGATCTGGGCTTGGCGGAGGTGAAGCGCATCCATGCGGAGATGGAGATCATCAAGGACAAGGTCGGCTTCAAGGGCGACCTGCCGGCCTTCAACCAGTTCCTGCGCAGCGACAAGCGCTTCTATTTCACCGACGATGATGCTGGGCACGATGCCTATCTGAAGGGTGCCAACCTGGTGTTGGACCGGGTGAAGCAGGTGCTGGACGGGCAGTTCAACCTGAAGCCCAAGGCACCTCTCGTCGTGCAGCGGTTCGAACGGTACCGGGAGGCCAGCGAGACCATCGCCCGCTATAGCCAGCCGGCCACCGACGGTTCCCGCCCCGGCATCTATTATGTCAACCTTTCCAACATGAAAGAGATGCCGATCTGGCAGATGGAGGTCCTGGCCTTCCATGAAGGCGTTCCCGGCCACCATATGCAGATCGCCCTGGCGCAGGAGGCGGCGGGCCTGCCGGATTTCCGCCGCCACGATTTCCACACGGCCTATGTGGAAGGCTGGGGGCTGTACTCGGAACGACTGCCCAAGGAGCTGGGCTTCTATGCCGATCCCTATTCCGATTTCGGCCGCCTGACCTTCGCCCTGTGGCGGGCATTACGTCTGGTCATGGATACCGGCATCCATGCCAAGCGCTGGACCCGGGCGCAGGCCATCGATTATTTCGTGACCAATTCCGCCTTCACGCGTGAGGTCGCGGAGCGGGAGGTTGATCGCTACATCGTCTATCCCGGCCAGGCCTGCGCCTATTATATCGGCATGCAGAAGATCCTGGAGTTGCGGGGGGCAGCGCGCAAGAAGCTGGGTGTCAAGTTCGATATCAAGCGTTTCCACGACACGGTCCTGGCCAACGGGTCGGTGCCGCTGTCGGTGCTGGAACGGGTCGTGGAAGACTGGGTAAAGACGGTTTAGGGGACCAGCACCGTCGCGCCCGTCGTGGTGCGGGATTCCAGGGCACGGTGGGCATCGGCGGCGTCACGCAGGGCGAAACGCTGGTGGATGTTCACCTTCACCTGCCCCGCCTTGACCACGGCGAACAGGTCATCGGCCATGGCAAGCAGTTCGGCCCGCGTGCCGGCGTAATGCTGCACCGACGGGCGGGTCAGGAACAGCCCGCCCTTGCGGTTCAGCAGCCCGATATCGAAGGGCGGCACGGCGCCCGAGGCGTTTCCATAGCTGACCATCAGGCCGCGCCGACGCAAACTATCCAGCGACCGTTCGAATGTATCTTTGCCGACGCCGTCATAGACGACATCCACCCCCTGCCCGCCCGTGATCTCCCTGACGCGGGCCACGACATCCTCTTCCCGGTACAAGATGACATGGTGGCAGCCGTGGGCGGCGGCCAGGGCTGCCTTTTCGGCCGATCCCACCGTGCCGATCACGGTGGCGCCCAGGGCGTTGGCCCACTGGCTGGCCAACAAGCCCACGCCACCGGCCGCGGCATGGATCAGCACCGTATCGCCGTGTTTCACGTGGAATGTCTGGCGCAGCAGATATTGCGCCGTCAGCCCCTGCAGCAGCAGGGCCGCCGCCACCTCGTCCGGTATCCAGTTGGGCAGCTTGATCAGCTTGTCGGCTGGCACCAGGCGGCGTTCGGCATAGGCACCCAGGGGTGATTGGCCATAGCCGACGCGGTCGCCGGGTGCCAGATCGGTCACTCCCTCGCCCACCGCCTCCACGATGCCGGCCGCCTCCATGCCGGGGGTTAAGGGCAGCGGGGCGGGATAGAGGCCCGTGCGGTAATAGACATCGATGAAATTCAGGCCGATGGCGGTGTGCCGGACCAAGACCTGTTCCGGCCCCGGTTTGCCCACATCCACGCTGGTCCAGCGCAGCATCTCGGGTCCACCGGTCTGCTCGACGGTGATGGCATGGGTCATGATGTGATCCTGGATCAGGGGCCGGGATGCGGCATATCCGCATCCCGGCGGGGCGATGGGTCAGCCCAGATGCTTCTTGAAGAATTCGGCCGAGCGGCCGTGGGCCAGCTTGGCATCGGCATCGTCGTAATGCTTGCCGCCGACGCGGGTGAAGGCGTGGTCGCGTTCCGGGTAGACATGCACTTCCACCAGGAAATTGCCGGCCACCGCTTCCTTGATCGCGGTTTGCGCTTCCGGCGGCACAAACCCATCCTTGCCGGCAATGTGCAGCAGCAGCGGCTTGGTGATGGCCGACACCTCGCCGATATCCTTGTCGATGCCGACGCCGTAATAGCTGACGGAGGCATCCACGTCGGTCCGGGTGGCCATCAGGTAGGCCAGCTTCCCGCCCAGGCAGAAGCCGACGGCGCCCACCTTGCCCGTGACACCGGGATATCTACGGATAAAGGCCAGCGTGGCGGCCAGATCCTCAACCCCCTTCACCTCATTGAAGCCCTGGTACAGTTGAAAGGCCTTCTGCCATTCGGCCTCGGTCTGATCGGTGATCTGGATGCCGGGTTCCTGGCGCCAGAACAGGTCGGGCGCGATGGCGAAATAACCGGCCGCCGCGTAACTGTCGGCGACGGCGCGGAGGTTGGCGTTGACGCCGAAAATCTCCTGGATGACGACAATGGCCGGACCCGTGCCGTTGGCCGGGGGCGCGAGATAGGCGCTGAAGCTGCCATCATCGGTCTGGATCGAAACGTCGGGCATGGCGATATCCTTCGTCGTATGGGATGCATGAAATAGGATCGGATCATCCGCCCAGGAAGGCGGCCAAGTCTGTGGCCGCCGTCACGGGGGCCGAACAATGCTGTTCGTGACAAAGATAAGCGGTCGCGCGTCCTTTAACCATGGTTTTACCTGCGGCGGGATGCAGCGGGGGCAGCGATACCCCACCATCTTCCAGGTGGAACAGGACGAGATTGGGCCGCGACCGTTCCAGTGCCACCCGCCGCATCGCCATCACCTCCGCATCATTAGCCGGGCCGGCAATCACCAGCACCTGGCCGTGCATCCGCAGATCCACACCGTTCAGGAACCCGGCCAGCGGGAAGAAGTTCCGCCCCACCTCGCCCGCGAAGGCGGTGATCAGGGCGTCCGCCCGCTGCCGCCATAGATCCTGCCCGGTAATCAGCCACAGTCGGCTGAACAACCCCACCAGGGTGCCATTGCCGGCGGGCACGGCATTGTCATGGGCATGGCGCGGGCGGCGGATCAGATCGTCGGCATCGTCCGGGGTGATGAAGTAGCCGCCGTCGGCGTCATCATGGAAATGCGTCTGGATGTTCTCCAGCCAGCCGACAGCCCGATCCAGATAAAGGCTTTCTCCCGTCACTTCGAACAGGGCGACGGCGGCGCGGGCCATGTTGGCATGGTCTTCCAGCGTGCCGCGATGGCGGGCCTGCCCATCACGGTATCCATGCCACAGGCGACCGTCTGGTGTGGACATGTGATCCACGACAAAGGCAAAGGCCCGTTTGGCCGCCTCCAGCCAATCCGGTCGCTCCAAGACCGCCCCTGCCCTGGCCAGCGCGGTGATCATCAGCCCGTTCCAGTCGGCCAGCACCTTGTCGTCCCAGCCCGGCCGCTCGCGGCCTGCCCGGGCTTTCAACAGAAGCGCGCGACAGGTGGCAAGCACGGCTTCCGTGCCGGCGTCGGCCAAGCCATCCTCCCGCATGCGGTTGAGGATCGTATGGCCTTCCCAATTGCCATCGGCGGTCACGTCGTAGGTACGGCAGAACAGGTCGGCGGCGTCGGCGGGCAGCAGGCGACGGATCTCGCCCTCGGTCCAGACATAGAACCGGCCCTCTTCCCCTTCGCTGTCGGCATCCAGGGAAGCGGCGAAGCCCCCGCCCTCGGCCAGCATCTCGGCCAGTATCCAATCGGCCGTCTCCGCGATGCGGACCTTCAGCAGCGGATCGCGCGTCTCCTGCCAGACGGTGAGCATCAGGTCGATCAGCTGGGCATTGTCATAGAGCATCTTTTCGAAATGCGGGACCAGCCATTCGGCATCCACCGAATAGCGGGCGAAGCCGCCGCCCAGATGGTCATAGATGCCGCCCTGCGCCATGCGGGTCAGGGTCTGTATGGTGGCCGTGGCGAATTGCGGCCGGCCGGTATGGCGAAAGGCACGCCACAACAGCTCGAAGATGCCCGGCTGCGGGAATTTCGGAGCACCGCCGATGCCGCCCTGCACAGGGTCCACCTCCCGCACCAGCTGTTCGGCAACTTGGATCAGCGTGTCGGCGGTCAGGGCGTCGCCCGGCTGGCCGGCGGCCAGATTGTCCATGGCGCTGGCCAGGGCTTGGACATTGCGCTGCACCTTGCCCGGCTCCTCCACATAGGTCTGGGCAACCGTGCGCAGCACCTCCGGAAAGCCGGGCCGGCCCCAGCGCCGTTCCGGCGGAAAATAGGTCCCGCCCCAGAACGGATGCCCGTCGGGCGTCAGGAACATGGTCAGCGGCCAGCCGCCCTGCTGCCCCAGCAAACTGAGCGCCTGCTGGTAGATATGGTCCAGGTCGGGCCGTTCCTCGCGGTCCACCTTGATATTGACGAACAGCTGGTTCATCAGGCCGGCGATGGCGGGGTTCTCAAAGCTTTCATGCGCCATCACATGGCACCAATGGCAGGCGGCATAGCCGACCGACAGCAGAATGGGCTTGCCCTCGATTTTCGCCTTTGCCAATGCTTCCGCACCCCACCCCATCCAGTCGACGGGATTGTCCATATGCTGGCGCAGATAGGGGCTGGTTTCCCGGTGCAGCATATTGCCGGCGCCGCGATGGGCTTGCGTTTTGGCCATGGCCATGGATCATCCTTTTGCTGGGCCGGTATCATGCCGCCTGTCTGTGACGGGCCGATGATGAACAGATAGTTTATCCTTGTGTCGAACCCAGGGTGCGGGGAAAAATCGCTTCACGTCTTTGCGACCGTTTGGGGAGCCACCGGCATGAAGGTCACCGTCAATATCGATTGCACGCCGGAGGAGGCGCGAACCTTCCTGGGCCTGCCCGATGTGCAGCCCATGCAGGATGCGCTGATGCAGCAGATGCAAGATCAGCTGTCGGCCAACATGAAGGCTATGGATCCGGAGACCATGATGAAGACCTGGCTGCCCGTGGGCATGCAGGGTTTCGAGCAATTCCAAAAACTGATGTGGTCGCAGATGTCCAATGCCATGGGCGGTACGTCCACCAAGGATGCTAAGAAGTGAGCGACATCGCGAAGGGCGATCCCGCCCCCTACTACCGCGCCCATGTCTTCGTCTGCACGAACGAGCGCGAGCGCGGCCATCCCCGCGGCTGTTGTCGCAGCAAGGGCGGGGATGAGCTGCGCGACTATATGAAGAAGAAGGCCACCGGCCTGGGCTTGGGCAAGTCTGTGCGCATCAACAATGCCGGCTGCCTGGATCGCTGCGAACTGGGTCCTTGTATGGTGATTTATCCGGAAGGCGTCTGGTACAGCATCACCAGCAAGGCCGATGTGGATGAGGTGCTGCAGACCCATCTGGCTGAGGGCGGCCGGGTGGAGCGCTTGATGCTGGCCCCCACCGATAAATTACCGACCGATATCGCCGCCCGTCACGCGGCGGCGGCCGAGTGATGTTTCACGTGAAACACGCATGATGCGGACCGATACCATATTCGCCCTGGCATCCGCCCCTGGCCGCGCCGGTGTGCAGGTGATCCGCATCTCCGGTCCCGATGCCGGCCGCGTGCTGCAGGCCTTGTCCGGCCGGCCGCTGCCCGCACCGCGCCTGGCCTCTCTGGTGGGGCTGCGTGACCCGGTCACGGCGGAACTGTTCGACAAGGCCTTGGTCCTGTATTTCGCTGCCCCGACCAGCTTCACCGGTGAGGATGTGGTGGAGCTGCACCTGCATGGCGGCCGCGCCGTCCTGTCGGCGGCCACCACGGCTCTCGCCGACCTGGGGGTAAGGGTGGCGGAGCCGGGGGAGTTCAGCCGCCGCGCCTTCGAACATGGCAAGCTGGATCTGACAGAAGCCGAAGCCATCGCCGATCTGGTAGATGCTGAAACGGCCGCACAGCGCCGCCAGGCCCTACGCCAGATGGAAGGCGCCTTGGGCCAACTCTATGATGGCTGGCGCCACCGGCTCACCCGCGCGCTGGCCCATCTGGAGGCCGATATCGACTTTCCCGATGAAGACCTGCCCGGCGGCCTGTCAGACGCTGTACGGCCGGTTGTGAGCGCCCTGGTGACTGAACTGTCGGCGCATCTGGCCGATCAAGGACGCGGGGAGCGGCTGCGGGACGGTATTTCCATCGCCATTCTGGGCGCCCCCAATGCCGGCAAGTCCAGCCTGCTGAATGCCATCGCCCGGCGCGACGTGGCCATAGTCTCCAATCAGGCCGGCACGACCCGCGACGTGATCGAGGTGCAGTTGGACTTGGGTGGATACCCGGTTCTGCTAGCCGACACGGCCGGCCTGCGCGATGCTGTGGATCAGGTGGAGGGCGAGGGCATTCGCCGCGCCCTGGACCGGGCCGCCAAGGCCGATCTTAAGCTGTTGGTTTTCGATGGTGGGGAACTGCCGGACCCGGCCACCCTGGCGCTGGTGGATGAGGATGCGCTGCTGGTCATGAATAAGGCCGACCTGACGGGGGCGGCCGCCCCTTTGGTTGGCCGTCCCATCCTGCCTGTCTCCGCCCGCACCGGCGAAGGGCTGCCCGCCTTGCTGACCGCGCTGGAGCAGGCGGTCGCCGCCCGTTACGTCCCCTCCGGCGCCCCTGCCCTGACCCGTGCCCGCCACCGGTCGGCGTTGGAGGAATGCCAGGGGAATTTGCAGCGGGCGCTGCGGGCCCCCTTGCCCGAACTGGCGGCGGAGGATGTGCGGCTTGCGGTGCGGGCGCTGGGGCGCATCACGGGGCGGGTCGATGTGGAAGACCTTCTGGACGTGATCTTCCGGGATTTCTGCATCGGCAAGTGACGGGGCGTCATGCGCACCCCACCCTTTGACTCAACGCGCCGCCGGCCTTATGGTCCGCGCCATGCAGCACTATGATGTGATCGTGGTTGGCGGCGGCCATGCGGGATGCGAGGCGGCGGCCGCGGCGGCGCGTGCGGGGGCCCGTACAGCGCTGGTGACCCACAAGATCGAAACCATTGGCGAGATGTCGTGCAACCCGGCCATCGGTGGCCTGGGCAAGGGCCATCTCGTCCGCGAGATCGACGCGCTGGACGGCCTGATGGGGCGGGTGACCGACCAGGGCGGCATCCAGTTCCGCGTTCTGAACCGTTCCAAGGGTCCGGCCGTGCGCGGGCCCCGTGCGCAAGCCGACCGCAAGCTCTATCGCCAGGCCATGCAGAAGGCCCTGGCCGAACAGGCCAACCTGGACATCATCGCCGCGGCGGTCGAAGATCTGGTCATCGATGCCTTTGGCACCTGTGCCGGGATCGTGACCGGTGACGGACGGGAAATCCGAGGGGGTGCCGTGGTGCTGACCACCGGCACTTTCCTGCGCGGCCTGATCCATATCGGGGAGGAGAAA
The DNA here is from genome assembly GCF_058793615.1 of Niveispirillum sp. GW835-FHT14G11. Lineage (NCBI taxonomy): Bacteria > Pseudomonadati > Pseudomonadota > Alphaproteobacteria > Rhodospirillales > Azospirillaceae > Niveispirillum > Niveispirillum sp. GW835-FHT14G11. The sequence goes on along the minus strand of NZ_JBXAFZ010000009.1, from coordinate 29,293 downwards.
ATCCCCGCCGGCCGTGTGGGCGAGGAACCGGCCATCGGCCTGTCCCTGACCCTGGAAAAGCTGGGCTTTAACCTGGGCCGCCTGAAAACCGGCACACCGGCGCGTCTGGATGGCAAGACTATCGATTGGGCCGGCCTGGATATGCAGCCGGGCGACAATCCGCCCCCGCCCTTCTCCACTCTGACCGACCGGATCACTACGCCGCAGATCGACTGCGCCATCACCTACACCACGTCGGAGGTGCACCGGATCATCCGGGAGAATATCCACCGCGCGCCGATGTATTCCGGCCAGATCGAAGGCGTGGGCCCGCGCTATTGTCCCAGCGTGGAGGACAAGGTCGTCCGTTTTGCCGACAAGGAACGTCACCAGATCTTCCTGGAGCCGGAAGGCCTGGACGATGACACCGTCTACCCCAACGGCATCTCCACCTCCCTTCCCCGCGACGTGCAGCTGGAAATCCTGAAGAATATTCCCGGTCTGGAACATGTGCGCATGATCCGGCCTGGCTATGCCATCGAGTACGATTATGTCGATCCGCGGGAGCTGACCCGCACGCTGGAAACGCGTCGCCTGCCCCGTCTGTTCCTGGCTGGGCAGATCAATGGTACCACGGGGTATGAGGAGGCGGCGGCCCAGGGGTTGGTGGCGGGCGTCAATGCCGCCCTAGCCGTGACCGGCTCCGCGCCCTTCGTGTTGGACCGCGCCGAGGCTTATATCGGGGTTCTGATTGATGATCTGATCACCCGTGGTACGTCAGAGCCCTATCGCATGTTCACCAGTCGCGCCGAGTATCGGTTGCTGTTGCGGGCCGACAATGCCGACCAGCGGCTGACCAACCGTGGCCTGGATACCGGAATTGTCGGGTTCGCACGTGCCGGCCATTGGGCGGCAAAGAAGGCGGCGTTGGCCCAGGCGCGGGACATGGTCACCGGCCTGTCTGCGACGCCGAATGAGTTGGAGAAGCACGGGCTGCACATCAACAAGGATGGCGTGCGTCGCACGGCGCTGGACCTGTTGCGCTATCCGGAAATCGATTTCCCGCGCCTGTGCCAAGTCTGGCCTGAACTGTCCGCTCTGTCGCCCGACATCGCCGAACAGGTGGAGATCGACGGCAAATATGCGGGATATCTGGACCGGCAGGAGGCCGATATCCGCGCCTTCCGCAAGGATGAGGCGCTCGAACTGCCGGTGGACCTGGACCCGGACAGAATCGCGTCCTTGTCGGCGGAAGTCCGCCAGAAGCTGAAGAACACAAGGCCGGCGACGCTAGGTGCGGCTGCGCGCATTCCGGGTATGACCCCGGCGGCCCTCACGGCTTTGTTGCGGCATGTCAGGAAACGGGGGAGCGATCGTGGTGCAGCGTAAGCCGTCCAAGCCGCTGAAACTGCCGCCCATGCCCCGCCCTGCCGGGGCACCGCCGCCGATGACCCCCGCCCAGTTTCAGGAAAAGTTCGGTGTTTCACGTGAAACACTGGAGAAGCTGGAGGTCTATGCGGCGCATTTGCGCAAGTGGAACCCGGCCATCAATCTGGTGTCCACCAGTACGCTGGAGGATCTGTGGAGTCGGCATCTGGCCGATAGCGCCCAGGTCTTCTCCCTGGTGCCCGAAGGCACGAAGGTGCTGGTCGATCTGGGCTCCGGTGCAGGATTCCCCGGCCTGGTCCTGGCCATTCTAGGCGTGCCGTCGGTGCATCTGGTCGAATCGGATGTGCGCAAGGCCGCCTTTCTGCGGGAGGTGGCGCGGGTCACCGAGGCGCCGGCCACCATCCATCCCGTGCGGATCGAGATGGCGGACGTGCCGGAGGCCGATATCGTATCGGCCCGCGCGCTGGCGGAACTGACACTATTGCTGCCCTGGGCCCATTCAATGCTGAAGCCGGGTGGCACCTGCCTATTTCCTAAGGGCAGGACGGCCGAGGATGAATTGACCGCGGTGACGGATTCCTGGAATATGCGGATCGAAAGGTTTCCGAGCCAGACCGATCCGGCCGGAACAATTCTTCGCATCAGCGATCTTTCGCCGAAGTGAGCCTGCCTCGCCACCAGCCGTACAGCAGAGGTTGAATGTCAGTGTCGAGCGCCGCCCTGCCTATCCCCGCCGCCCGTGCCCGTATCATTGCGCTTGCCAACCAGAAGGGTGGCGTGGGTAAGACCACGACCACGATCAATCTGGCCACCGCGCTGGCCGCTTGCGGCAAGCGCGTGCTGATCATCGACAATGATCCGCAGGGCAACGCCTCCACCGGCCTGGGCATTCCGCAGAGTAACCGCGAATTCGGTATCTATGACCTGTTGTTCGCCGACCTGACGGTGGAGGAGGTGGCGGTGGCTACGTCCGTTCCCGGTCTGTGGGTCGTGACGGCAAATGTCGACCTGTCGGGCGCGGAGGTTGAACTGGTCAATGTGGAACGCCGCGAATTCCGCCTGAAGGACAGCCTGGAAAAATCGTCGGGCGGTTTCGACTATATCCTGATCGACTGCCCCCCGGCCCTGGGCCTGCTGACCCTCAATGCGCTGGCGGCGGCCGATGCCGTACTGGTGCCCCTTCAGTGTGAATTCTACGCCCTGGAAGGGCTGTCGCATCTGGTTCGTACCATTGAGCGCGTGAAGCGCGCCTTCAACCCCACGCTGGACATCAACGGCGTGGTCCTGACGATGTTCGACCGTCGCAACAACCTGTCCGACATGGTGGCCGCCGACGTACGTGGCTTCTTCGGTGAAAAAGTCTATGAGACGGTGATCCCCCGCAATGTGCGGGTGTCCGAGGCGCCCAGCCATGGGAAGCCGGTGCTGCTGTACGACCACAAGTCGGCCGGCGCCCAGGCCTATATCCATCTGGCAGGCGAGATGTTGAAGCGCGAGCGGAAGCGGCAGTTGGCTTATGGATGAACCAAGAAAGAACAATTCGCGCACTGGTCTGGGCCGCGGCCTGTCCGCCCTGTTCGGGGAGGCGGCGGGCAATGAGGAGGAACAGCAGGTCGACCGCGTCCGCCTGACCCGCCTGCTGCCCATCGACCAGGTTCATCCCGGCAAGTTCCAGCCGCGCCGCCACTTCGACGAAGAGGCGTTGACCGCGCTAGTGGAAAGCGTGCGTGAGCGTGGCATCCTGCAGCCGCTGCTGGTGCGCAAGGACCCGACCGCCCTGCCGGGCAACAGCTCCTATGAGATCATCGCCGGTGAACGCCGCTGGCGGGCCGCGCAATTGGCCGGGTTGCATGAGGTGCCGGTGCTGGTCCGTACCCTGTCGGACCGCGAGGCGCTGGAAATCGCGCTGGTGGAGAATATCCAGCGTGCCGACCTGACGCCCCTGGAAGAGGCTGAAGGCTATAAGCGGCTGATGGACGAATTCAACCACACCCAGGAGGATTTGGCCCGTTCGGTGGGCAAGAGCCGGTCGCATGTGGCCAACATGCTGCGCCTGCTGGCCCTGCCGGATGAGGTGAAGCAGATGGTGCAGGACGGGCAGTTGTCCATGGGCCATGCCCGCGCCCTGCTGACCGCCCCCAACCCCGTCATCGCCGCACAAGAGGTGATCAAGCGGGAGCTGAATGTCCGCCAGACCGAAGCGCTGGTGAAGCAGATGTCGGCTGAACCGCTGGTCCTGACCAAGCCGGTGAAGGAGAAGGCGCCGGACACCGTGGCGCTGGAGCGTGAAGTGTCCCTGGCGCTGGGCCTGAAAGTGTCGCTGAGCGGCACCGGCAAGAAGGGCACCTTGCAGATCCATTACCGCACGCTGGACCAGCTGGACGGGGTTCTGAATCGCATTTTGAAGCGATAGGGTAATGGGCCGGAACGAAGGGCATGTCCGGCCCCTCCTCATTCAAAGTAACAAGCAATCCAGAGGGAAGAATGACCGACAGCAGCCAGATCGGGGCCGAGGCCGCCGCCTATTTCAACGGCTATAGCGCGGCCTTCGCGGCCTATGACACGGACCGTGTCGCCGCCCTGTTCGATCAGCCCCTGACGGTCCTGACGGCGACCAAGCCCATTGTGTATGGCGATCTGGATGCTGTGCGCGCCTATGTCGATAGTATGCTGGATACCTATCGCCATATAGGCTTGGCCTGGCCGGTGCCGGCGGCGGTCTGGGCCTGGCCCTGCGGCGATGATCTGGCGCGGGCGGAGGTGCTGTGGCTGCTGCGCTCCGCCGACCGGGCGGAGATCATGCGTTTCTCCACCTCCTACGTCCTGCGCCGCGACGTGGATGCCGGCTGGCGCGTGGCCGTCGTGATCTCATACGAAGAACCGGTGAAGCTGCCGGCCGGCGCCTGATGCCATCCCTGCCGCTGACCCTGCTGCCGGACCCGCTGGCCATCTGTCGCCTGCCCCCTGATGCCCCGCTGCCCGCCTGGGTGGCGGGTCCAGGCTTTGTCAGCATCACCCGCACCGACGAGGAACTGTCCATCGTGGTGCGTCAGGACCGCGTGCCGGTTGATATGGTGGCCGTGGGGCCATGGCGGGCGCTGAAGGTGCAAGGACCCCTGGATTTCGCCCTGACCGGCATCCTGGCCGCCCTGACGGCCCCGCTTGCCATTGCCGGCATCAGCCTGTTCGCCATCGCCACTTATGACACGGATTATGTGCTGGTACGGGCCGAAACGTTGGAGGCGGCGACCACGGCGCTGACGGCGGCGGGGCATCGGCTGGTGGTGTAGCGGCCTGCTTGGCGGCCCGCACTGCCTCCTCAAACCGTTCTACCTCTTCATCCGTCAGGTCCGGGAAGTGCCGCTGCCGCTTATCGGCGCCGATGCGGCCATTGCTGATCACCAGATTGACGGACAGTTGCGCCTTGCGGTCCGGCATGACGCGAAGCCGATGGGAATTTGTCTCTGACCACAGCGTGCCACAAGTTCTTGTTCAGTCTCACGAGAATATGTCTGAGCCGGGGGTATCATCCGAAATTTTGATCGGACTTCTTGAAAATCTATCCAGAAAGGCACCGGTTCACGAATTTTTGTTCGAAGACGGAGCCAGCCGCAACTGTGCCGCCGTTGCCCTTGCGGCCATCCAGCATTTCTCCTGCAGGCCCGCTGCCCGTGTCCTCACCTCGAACAGGCCGTTCAGGTCCAACTGGGTCAGGCGGGGATAGAGCAGCATGACGATGTTCATGATGGCTCTCCCCCTCTTCTTTCTAGTTCGGGCGTCGGGCCAGTTGCGCCAGCTGGAAGAAGGCGCGGGAGCAGATGGTCTCATCCGGCATATGGGTGCGCTTGCATTCGGCTTCCGCCTCCTGCAGCCGGTCCAGGGCCTGGTGCAGCTTGGGCAGGGTCCAGTTGCGGATCTGGGCCGTCAGGATGGGTTCCAGTTTGAAGAACACGGGCGGGCGCAGGGCCTTTATGGCGGCCTGCGGGGTCTGGCCCTTGGCCACATGGGCCACGGCGATGTGCAGGCGCTGGAAATAGCGCTGGGCGGCCCGCAGGATGCCCACCGTGGCCGTGCCATCGGCATAGAGGCGGCGCAAGGAACGGTCCACCTCCGCCATATCGCCGGTCGCCGCGGCCTGTGCCGGTTCATCCAGGTCCAGGGCGGCGCTGTCGCCGATCACGGCGCGGGCATCGGCCAGGGTCACCTGTTTGCGGCCCAGCATGTAGAGCGCCAGCTTGTCGATCTCGCCACGGGCCATCGACCGGTCGCCCACCAGATTGCCGGCCAGCCAGTCGCGGGCATCCATGTCGATCTGCATTCCATGGTCGGCCATGATGCGGGCGATGGTGCCGGCCAGTTCATCCTCGCTTTCCACATAGCAGGCGACGGCCCCGGCGATGTCGCCGGCATCCTCCACCGCCTTGCGCAGCTTGGAGCGGGCGTCCAGCTCCCCGGCTTCGATCACCAGCAGCGTATCGCCAGCGGGAAAGCCCTTCAGCAGCGCGGCGACGGCAGGGGCCAGCTTGTCGTCGCCATCACGCAGGCGCACCACGCGGCGCCCGCCGGTCAGGGCGATGGCCGACAGTTCGTCCCGCAGGCGGGCGGCATCGGACACGGCTTGGTCGGCCTTCATCTCCGTCACGCGGAAGGGGTCGGACAGGTCCTCACAGGCCGACTGCGCCGCCGCCTTACCCCTTTCGCGCACCAGTCCCTGGTCGGGGCCGTAGAGCAGGACCAGCCGCGTGGCGGGTGGCGGGCGCTTGGCGAAGGCGTCGGCGTTCCGGGGCTGGACCTTCAAGACGCCCTCCCCCTCATCATTGCTTGTCTCGGGCGAAATAGAGCGACAGGCGGGTGCGGATATCGTCGGCCAGTTCGGTCAGGCCGCGATCATAGGCGTCCTGGCGGGTGGCCAGCACCGCGAACTGGCTGTCCAGCAGGTTGAAGCTGACCACGGAGCGGGAGAAGGTGCGATAGACCACCTGGCCCGTGCTGATCTCGATCAACTCGTAACTGGCCTGCAGGCGCAGGCGGGCGCGGGTGGCCGTGGCATCCTTCTGGATGCCCAGCTCCTCCTCCGTCGCGGCGAGCGCCACCGACAGGCGGTAGCGCGGGCTGTCCGGCCGGCCATCGGTATAGAACCGGTCGATCAGGTTGTTGCGCAGCACCTGGCCGTTGCGATCGACGATCGGGTCGATCTGGACATTGGCCAGGGCCGCGCCCACCGCACTCTCATGCGCGCCGGTGCCATAGACCGGCTTGAACCCGCAGGCCCCCAGCACCGCCGGCAGCAGGGCCAGCAGCAGGGGGACGGCAAGGCGGTAAGAACGGTGGGACATGGCGCGCCTCTTTGAGGCTTGGTTCAAGGAATTTGGGCCATTCCGACGGGAATATCCCGAAAACCAGGCTGGAAGGTTGAACCAAGCCTCAACCTTCCGCCCCTTTCACTCATACAACGATATTCACGATACGGTTCGGCACCACGATGATCTTGCGCGGTTCCTTGCCGTCCATGGCGCGCTGGACATTGACATCGGCCAGCGCGGCCTCCTTGGCGACGGCTTCCGCACAGTCGCGCGGCAGGGTCAGGGTGGCGCGCAGCTTGCCATTGACCTGCACGGCGACGGTGGCGCTGTCATCCACCACCAGGGTGGGATCGGAGATGGGCCAGGTGCGGTCGACCAGCAGGTCGCCATGGCCCAGCTCTTCCCACATCTGCTGGGCCAGATGCGGCATCACCGGCTGAACGATCTGCGCCATATATTCCAACGCCTCGCGCGCTGCCCAGCCCTCGTCGGCCGGCACCTCGCCGTTGGCGGCGATCTTCGACAGCGCGTCGCCCAGGGCATTGGTGAAGGTGCGCAGCTTGGCCACGGAGCTGTTGAAGCGGTAGCCTTCGACATCATCGGCCACGGCCGCCGCCGCCTTGTGGGCGGCGCGGCGAATGGCGGTGGCCTCAGGCCCGAAGCTGGCCGGTGACGCCGTACCGGCGGCCGGAAGGGCGAAGCCCGGCTCCGTCACCAGACGCCACAGGCGGCTGATATAGCGCCAGGCACCATCGATGCCGGCCTCGGTCCATTCCAGGTCGCGGTCGGGCGGGCTGTCGGACATCATGAACAGGCGGGCGGCATCGGCGCCATAGCTGCCGATAATGCCTTCCGGGTCCACGACATTCTTCTTGGACTTCGACATCTTGATGACGGGGCCGACCGTGATGGGGCTGCCATCGGCGATCTTGGTGGCCTTGGCGCCCTGGATATCCACGTCAACCGGGAACACCCATTTGCCGTCACTATCCTGGAAGGTGGCGTGGGTCACCATGCCCTGGGTGAACAATCCTGCGAACGGTTCGGCCAGGTCCAGATAGCCGACATGGGACAGGGCGCGCGTCCAGAACCGGGAATAGAGCAGGTGCAGGACCGCATGCTCAATGCCGCCAATGTAATTGTCGACGGGCAGCCAATAGTTCACCAATTCCTTGTCGAAGGCCACGGTCTCGTTGCGCGGGTCGGCGAAGCGTAGGAAATACCAGCTCGACTCGATGAACGTGTCGAACGTATCCGTCTCCCGCTCCGCATCCTTGCCGCAGGACGGGCACTTCACATGCTTCCAGGTGGCATGGCGGGCCAGGGGGTTGCCGGGGGCATCGAAGGTGACGTCGTCCGGCAGGGTGACGGGAAGCTGGTCTTCCGGCACCGGCACCACGCCGCAATCGGGGCAATGGATGATGGGGATGGGGCAGCCCCAGTAGCGCTGACGCGACACGCCCCAGTCACGCAGGCGGAACATGGTCGTCCCCTGCCCGCGGCCCAGTTCCTCGATCTTGGCGACGGCGGCCTTCTTGCCGTCTTCCACGGACTTGCCGTCCAGGAAGTCGGAATTGCGGATGCTGCCGGGGCCGGTATAGGCCTCGGTGCCGACCGCGAAAGTCGCAGGATCCTCGCTTTCCGGCACGACCACCGGCTTCACCGGCAGATCATACTTGCGGGCGAAGTCCAGATCGCGCTGGTCATGGGCCGGGCAGCCGAAGATGGCACCCGTGCCATATTCCATCAGCACGAAATTGGCGACATAGACCGGCAGGTTCCAGCCCTTCACGAAGGGATGCTCGGCCGTCACCGGCGTGCGCCAGCCTTTCTTTTCCGCCTGTTCCAGCGTCGCTTCGCTGGTGCCCATGCTGTTGCATTCGGCGATGAAGCTGGCCAGGCCGTCATCATTCTCGGCCAGCTTGGCGGCCAGCGGGTGGTTGGGGCTGATGGCCACGAAGGAGGCGCCGAACAGCGTGTCCGGGCGGGTGGTGAAGACTTCCAGGTCCGGATGGCCATCGGAAAGCTGGAAGAAGAACCGGCAGCCCGTGGACTTGCCGATCCAGTTCTCCTGCATGATGCGGACCTTCTCGGGCCAGCGATCCAGCGTGGTGATGGCCGACAGCAGCTCATCGGCGAAATGGGTGATCTTCAGGAACCACTGGGACAGCTTGCGCTTTTCCACCAGGGCACCGGTGCGCCAGCCGCGGCCGTCGATCACCTGTTCGTTGGCCAGGACGGTATTGTCCACGGGGTCCCAGTTGACCCAGCTTTCCTTGCGATAGGCCAGACCGGCCTTCAGGAAATCCAGGAACATCTTCTGTTCGAACCGGTAATATTCCGGCCTGCAGGTGGCGATCTCGCGTTCCCAGTCGATGGCCAGACCCATCGTCTTCAGCTGGGCGCGCATGGCCGCGATATTCTCGTAGGTCCAGGATCCTGGATGGGTGTTGCGCTCCAGGGCCGCGTTTTCCGCCGGCAGGCCGAACGCGTCCCAGCCCATCGGGTGCAGGACATTGAAGCCTTTGGCCCGCTTGTAGCGGGCGATCACGTCGCCGATCGTGTAATTGCGCACATGGCCCATATGGATGCGCCCCGACGGATAGGGGAACATCTCCAGCACATAGGTCTTGGGCTTGGACGGATCGGCGGTGACAGCGAAGCTGCGGCGTTCGTCCCAGACGGACTGCCACTTGGCTTCGGTTTCACGGACGTTGTAGCGGGACATGGAACGGGTCCTGTCGAACGGGTGTCGCTTCGCCGGGCGTCACCCGTAACAGGGGGCCATCGCCCGGCGCTTGGTTCAAACTCAGTTGGCGGGGGCCGCCGACTGCTGACGTAGCTGGCGGGCGCGGGTCAGGATGGTGTCTTCCATCTGCGTGCCGGTTTCGGCCGTGACGGCGGCATCGATCCACACACCGTTCTTCAGTTCCTGGCGGAAAACGGTGGCGCGCACGCCATCGGCGCGCAGGGCGGCGTCCAGGATGTAGAGATTGACCTTGAACCGCTCGCTGGGCGTGGCCGGCGGGCTGTACCAGTCGGTCAGGATCACGCCGCCATAGGGGTCGGCCTGGATCAGCGGCATGAAGGTGACGGTGTCCAGAGCGGCGCGCCACAGATAGGCATTCACCGTCACGGTGCCGGCGGGACGGGCGGCGGCGTTCATGCCGGCCTCGCCGTCATTGTTCTGGCGCAGGATCTGCGTGTTGGGAGCCTCGGGCTCCCCACCGCCAAGACCCAGGCTTTCCAGCGTGGAGCAGCCGGAGAGACCCAGCGCCAGGGTGCCCAGCAGGGCGGAACGACCGATCACGGACAGGGCACGCAAGGACATGGGAAGACCACCCGGGTAACGCCAGCGGAGATATGGAGCCATCCTTAGAGCAAAAAAGCCGGCACTAGGCAAGGCCGGGCGGTTCGCCCCGAAGACGGAGTTGCTGCTTACACGGCAATCAAGGCGGGATTCTGGCGCGGGAAAATGCGGATCAGACGGAAATCGACCGATGTCATGTCCCGCTGATCGCAAGAGATCAGCGGCCCCCATGGCCGGCGTAGCGGTTTGTGATGAGATGGAACTCATCATGAACCGGTCTTGCGCGGGCGTCCTCCCTTGCGGCCATTGGCGCGGGCGGCGTCGGCCTTGATGGATGATCGTACCCGCCCGCCCCGTTCACCCATCTCCGCCATCCAATGCCGGCTGCCGAACTGTCCCTGCAGCAGCCCCGGTACGTAGAGATCGGCATCCAGTGCCGGCCAATGCAGACCCAGGCCGCTGGCGCTGATCTCGATCCGGGACAGGCCGCCGGCATCGGCGCCGGCCAGCCCTTCAGCCAGAGAGGGCGGGAAGACGAGGTCCAGGCCGGTGTTGAGACTGACGATTATGCGGTCGGTGGCCACATCATAGCGGGCGGCCAGAACATGTCCGGCCTCGCGAAGGGCAGCCATCAGAGTTTCCGCTTCCGTGACCTGTTGGTCAGTGATCACCATGGATGATTCTCCATTCTCCACACAGGCTGGCGACCATTGCATCAATGGTCGACGCCATTCGTGCCAGTTCCACCCGCCCGAAGCCGAAACTTTCCCTTAAGCTCACGGGTCCACCGGGGCAGTTCAGGACGAAGATCGCCTCTCCACCATGGCCTGTCACATGGACATGGGCCGGCCGATGATCATTGGGGTAGATGACCACGCGCAGGCCATCAAATCGGGCGACGGTTGGCATGGTTCCATTCTATCAAAACCCAAGCGGTTAGGATAGATGGCATAGCCCCCAGGCTTTCGGAGATGCCGTCTTGAGCGCTCCGACCAAACCGGCGATGTGAAACGCCGTGCAACACAAAATCGGGCGTGTTTCAGAGCATCAATCGCAGCCGCTCCGAATTCCGCGGCCCCTTACGCAACATCGTGCAACACAAAACCGTTCCATGTTGCACGGGGCCTGGACTGGCGCCGGACAATGCGGACATGCCTATAGTGTTGATGAGCCAATCATAGCATGCCGCCGCCAGAAAGTCAGCAATGGGGCGGGCTCTACCCCAGCAACTCCGCATAGACCGCGAGCGTGGCGGCGCACATGCCGGCCTTGGTGAAGTTGGCGCGGACATGGCGCATGCCGTCCAGACCCACGGCCTGGCGCTGCAAAGGGTCCAGGTCCAGGGCGGCGCGGATGGCGCCGGCCAGGGCGTCGGGATCGCCCGGTGGCACCACCAGGCCGGTTTCGCCATTGATCACCGTTTCCTTCACCGCGCCCAGATCCGACACGATGACCGGGCGGCCCATGGCCTGGGCCTCGGCGATGACGCGGCCGAAGGCTTCGGGTTCGACCGACGCGTTGACCACGATGTCGGACAGCATATAGGCGGCGGCCATGTCGTTGCAGTGGCCGGCGATGGTGACCTGTCCGCCCAGGTTCAGGCGGCGGATATGGTCCTCCAGTTCCTGGCGATACCCGTCACGGCCCTGATCGTCGCCGACCAGGACGGCGCGCACATCGGGCCTTCCCAGGCGGGCAATCGCGTCGATCAGTACCCCCTGCCCCTTCCAGCGGGTCAGGCGGCCGGGCAGCAGCACGATGCGCTGATCCTCCGGCAGGCGCCATTGCTGGATCAGCTGCGCCATGCGGGCCTGGGTCACCTTGTCGGGCGACATGATGTCGATATCCACACCGCGATGGATCAGGCGCAACCGGTCGGGGCCCACGCCATATTCCGTCGCCACATGGTCCTGCACGAAGCGGGAGACGGCGATGATCCGGTCGCCCTTGGCCATGACGGAATTATACCATTTCTTCAGTCGGCCCTTGAAGTTATAGGGCGCGTGGAAGGTGGTGACGAAGGGGGTGCCGGTATCCTTTGCCGCCCAATAGGCGCTCCAGGCCGGGGCGCGGGAGCGGGCATGGATCAGGTCGACGCCGTGCTGGCGGATCAGATCGACCAGTTTCTTGGCATTGCGGCGCATGGTCAGCGGGTTCTTGGACTGTACTGGCAGCTGGATATGCTTGGCCCCATACCGGTCCAGTTCGCGCGCCATGGCGCCGCCGGCCGATACCACGATGGCGGTGCCACCGGCCCGCTGGATGGCGGCCGCCATATCGATGCAGCCGCGCTCCGCCCCGCCGGTGACCAGCGTGGGGATGATCTGCAGGATGACGGGCTTGCCGCCGCCGAACAGGCTGGCGGCGTCGAGGCCGGGATTGTCCGGCGGCACATCGCCGGCTAGGGTGCCGGCGTCATCTTGGGGCGGCATGGGCGGGATTTCGGACGAATGATCAGGACAGCCTTGGAAGGCGAGGTGGGGATACATAGCCTGGATCGGGCCGGCACCGCCATAGCCTATCGCCACAGTCCCGGTGTGGGGCCGGGGTTGCTGTTCCTGACCGGTTTCCGCTCCGACATGGGCGGCGGCAAGGCCGTGGCTCTGGAACGCTGGGCGCGGGAGCGGGGCCGGGCCTTCACCCGCTTCGACTATCATGCCCACGGGTTGAGCGGGGGTGACTGGGCGGATGGATCCATCGGCCGCTGGCGCGGTGATGCGTTGGCGGTGCTGGATCAGGTGGCCCAGGGGCCGCAGATCCTGGTCGGGTCCTCCATGGGCGGGTGGATCGCCCTGCTGCTGGCGCTGCTGCGGCCGGAACGGGTGGTGGGGCTGTTGGGCATCGCGCCGGCACCGGATTTCACCGAGCGGATGATCTGGCCGCGCCTGGGGCCGGCGGAGATCGAAGCGCTGGAACGCGACGGGCGGTTCATCGCGCCATCGGCCTATGACCCGGCCGGATACCCGATCACCCGCCATCTGCTGGAGGAGGCGCGGGACCATCTGCTGCTGCCGGGTCCCATTCCCATCCGCTGCCCCGTGCGGCTGCTGCATGGGCAGCGCGATCCGGACATTCCCTGGCGCACCAGTCTGGAACTGGCCGACGCTCTGGAAACAGAGGATGTACGGGTCACGCTGGTCAAGGATGGCGACCATCGCCTGTCGCGTGACACGGATCTGGCCCTGATGCTGCAACTGGCGGGCGAATTGGTGGTGGCGTGACGCGGCCATCGCCGCATGTTATACAACCGTTTGATGGGACAAAGAACCCGAGACGATGGTGGCCGCTTCCGCCGGCCGCCGGCGCTGCTGGGCCGGACCGGCATCAACCTGCTGTCGGCCATGGTGCTGGGCGGGTTGTGGCTGCTCGTCGGTTGGCAGATCCATTCCTCCTACCTTGACGCCCTGGCCGATGCGGAGCGCGACACGGCCAACCTGACCCGCGCCTTCGGCCAGCATGTCAGCCGTACCGTCAGCCAGGTGCAGCAGTTGCTGCAGGAAGTGTCAGACCGGGTGGAGGCGGGTTATCCCGCCGATCTGGAGGTGATGCGCCGCCGCGTGGCGGGGCTGGACCGGGTGTCGAAATTCCTGGGCATCATGGATGCGCGCGGCATCGTCGTGGATGCCACGCGGCCGGGGGCCGTGGGCCTGGACATGTCCGACAGCGATTATTTCCGTCAGGCGACGGAGCCGGGATCGCCGCGCCTGGGTTTCGGCAAGCCGATCATCGGACGCACACCGCTGATGTCCTCCATCCCCTTCTGGGTGCGGGTGGAGGCACCGGACGGCAGCCTGATCGCCGTGGTTGTCGGCGACGTGCTGTCGGAATATTTCGCGGGCTTCTTCTCCGCCGTGGACCTGGATCTGGGCGCGGTGGCCACGCTGATGGACCTGGACGGCACCGTCTATGCCCGCGGCGCCTCCACCCCCGGCATCGTGGGACAATCCTATCCCGATCTGCCCGACGTGGGGGCGGCCAGGGAGGGCGATGGCCATGGCATCATCCGCGCCGTCAGCCCCATCGACGGGGAGGATCGCATCGCCTCATATGAGCTGCTGGCCGGCACGCGGCTGCTGGTGTCGGTGGGTCAGGACATGGACCATGTGCTGCGGCCCTACCGCCAGTTCCGCAACCAGACGCTTTTGCAAGGCACGTTCGGCACCATCCTGGTGCTGGCCCTGGTGGTGCTGGTTCGCCGCTATGTCGCCAAGCTGGAAGCCAGCGAGACAGCGGCGCGGGTGGCCAGGGCGGAGGCCGAGCAGGCCACGGCCGCCAAGTCGCAGTTCCTGGCCGTGGCGTCGCACGAACTGCGCACGCCGCTGAACGCCATCATCGGCTTTGCCGAAGTGATGGTGCACCGTATCCACGGGCCGATGGGCAACCCCAAATATGCCGAATATGCCGAGGATATCCGCAGTTCCGGCCTGCATCTGCTGGCGCTGATCAACGACATCCTGGATTTGTCGAAAATCGAGGCCGGGCGCATGGAATTGCGGCTGGAGCCGGTGGACCTGCCCAACCTGGCCACCGAATGCGTGCGGCTGATGCGGGGGCGGGTGGAGGCGGCGGCGCTGGAAATGCGCGTCGTATCGGCGGATGAAAAGGCCCCGCATTTGCGCGCCGATGCCATGAAGCTGCGCCAGGTGCTGCTGAACCTGATCAACAATGCCGTGAAATATACCCCGTCCGGCGGCAGCATCACCGTGTCGGTGGAGCGCGACCCGCTCTGGCCCGACGATTACATGGTGATGCGGGTGGCCGATACCGGCTGCGGCATGACGCCGACGGAGGTGGCCATGGCCATGGAACCCTTCCGCCAGGTCAACAGCCACCTGACCCGCACCGCCGAAGGCACGGGCCTGGGCCTGCCCGTGGCCAAATCGCTGGTGGAGCTGCATGGCGGCACCCTGTCCATCGACAGCGTGCCGGGCGAAGGCACCAACGTCAGCATCCGGCTGCCGACGCGGCTGCATGTGTGATAGGGCGGTCGCTCAGACGACGGCCGCCACCACCTCGACCACCACCTTGCCGACCTTCACCAGCACGTCGCCGACGCCGATATTCTTGCCGCCGTCGGTGGTCTCCTCGATGGTGTCGCTGCCGGGATAGATCGTCAGGTTGACATTGTCGCTGACCTTCACGCCCTGCGGCAGGGGGTTGGGATAGGTATCGCCCACCGCGAAATAGATGATGTTGTTGTCCTTCCACAGGCTGAATTCATAGTCGGTGGAGGTGAAGGTCATCCGGTGCTCGTTCCACCATTCCGGTCCGCTGCAATCCGGGATGTCGCAGCCCTTGCCCTTCTGGCCCGGCGTGTTGCTGGCCCCGTCCTTGGCCACGGTCATATCGTCGGCGGCGCATTCCAGGTTCCTGAAGGCCAGATCCTCGCCCGTGTTGTTGGTGACGATCCAGAGCTTGTGATTGGACATGTGGTTCCCCCTTGTCGGCATAGCAATCTGTGATTTCATCAAAGCGACCAAGCAACAACCAATCATATAGGAACGTCTTATGGAGTCCAGGTGGTTTCCACCTTTGGATGTACAGGAAAACAATTTAAGCGCGAAAGCAGAAAGGCCCGCCGGGGGGGCCGGCGGGCCATTGCGGCAGTATCCAGGGGGAGCGGGTCAGATATCCAGATCGACGATCACCGGCACATGGTCGCTGGGCTTGGGTTCCCAGCCGCGCGCCTCGCGCAGGATGGTCTGGCCCTTCAGCCCCGTGGCCAGTGGCGGGGTGACCCAGATATGGTCCAGTCGGCGGCCCTTGTTGGACAGGTTCCAGTCGGCGGCGCGATAGGACCACCAGCTGTAGAGCTTTTCATCGGCCGGCACGAAATGGCGCACGGCATCGACCCAGTTCAGGCTGTTCTGCAACGCCGTCAGCTTCTCCACCTCGATCGGCGTGTGGGAGACGACGTCCAGCAGCTGCTTGTGCGACCAGACATCATGTTCCAGCGGTGCGATGTTCAGATCGCCCACCAGAATCATCGGCTGGTTCGGCGAACGCTTTTCCTGGAACCAGGCCTGCATCTCATCCAGGAACTGGAGCTTGTGGGCGAACTTGTCGTTCACGGCCGGGTCGGGAATGTCGCCGCCGGCGGGGATGTAGAGATTATGGATCTCCACTCCGTTCTGCAGTGTGGCCAGGACGTGGCGGCAATCCTCCTTACCGCAGGAATGGCGGATATCGCTGGACGAGAACGGGATGCGCGACAGGATGGCCACGCCGTTATAGCTCTTCATCCCGTGGATATGGATATGCTCGTACCCGCGATCCTTGAAGGCGGCGCGCGGGAAGGCGTCGTCCACCACCTTGGTTTCCTGCAGGCACAGGATGTCGGGCTTATGCTCGTCCAGCAGCTTGCCCACGATGTCGATGCGCAGGCGGACGGAATTGATGTTCCAGGTGGCGATACGCACGGGCGGGACCTCAGGCGTCGGGGATGGGGGTGCGACAGGATTAGGCGGGCGGGCCGTCCCTGTCCAGACCGGCGAAGACCATCGGGGCCTGTCCGCGCTGCGGCACCCCCAGCCATACCGGGGCATGCCTTGTCCCTGATGCTGACCCCATGGTATCGATCCCTCTGCTGCCCCCCGCCGCCAGAATCATGACCCCTCCCCGCCCCCGTTCCAGCATGCCGGTCGCCCTGATCGCCATGGCGTTCCTGGCCTTCATCAGCCTGGGCCTGCCCGACGGGCTGCCCGGCGTGACATGGCCTTTCATCCGCGAGGCGTTCGACCGGCCGCTGGGCAATCTGGGCATCCTGCTGGTCTGCGGCACGGGTGGTTACCTGTTCTCCGGTCTGGCCGGCGGCTCTTTGGTGCGGCGCGCCGGGCTGGGCCTGGTGCTGGTGGTCAGCAGTGCCGCCATGGTCACCACACTCCTGACCTATGCGCTCACCCCCTCCTTCTATCTGCTGATCCCGGCCGCCATCCTGGGCGGGCTGGCCAGCGGGGCCATTGATACCGGCATCAATCTCTATGGGGCCCGCCGCTTCAGCCCCCGCGTCATGAACTGGCTGCACGGGTCCTGGGGCCTGGGCGCCACGGCCGGGCCACTGCTGATGACGGCGGCGATCACCGGCGGGGCCGGCTGGCGTTGGGGCTATGCCCTGATTGCCGTCCTGTTGGGTGCGATGGGGCTGATGTTCCTGCTGACCATGCGGCGTTGGGAGGAAGGGCGTGATGGCTCTTCGCCGGAGGGTGCGGCGGCCATGGCCGTGGCACCGTTTGCCGCCGCAATGCGCCACCCGGTGCTGTGGCTGAATGCCGGGCTGTTCATGGTCTATTGCGGGGTGGAGATGGCGGCCGGCCAATGGCTGTTCACGCTGCTGACCCGCCAGCACGGGATCGATGTGGGGACGGCCGGCACCATCGCCGGGCTCTATTGGGGGGCGCTGACCTTCGGGCGGCTGGTGTTCGGGCAGGTGACGGCGCGGGTAAGGCCGCTGACAGCACTGCGCGCCGGGCTGGCCATCGCCCTGGTGTCGGCATGCCTGTTCGCCTGGTTCCCCACGCCGGCCGTGGGCATGGCGGCGGCACTGGGCCTGGGTTTCGGTCTGGCGCCGACCTTCCCCACCTTGGTCTCCCTGACCCCGCTGCGGGTGGGTGATGCAATCGCCCCGCATGCGGTGGGGTTCCAGATGACGGCGGCGGGGGCGGGTGCCACCCTGGTGCCGGGCGCGCTGGGCTGGCTGGCCCAGCATCTGGGGCTGGTGGTGCTGCCCGTCTGGCTGGTGCTGGGCATGGTGATCCTGATCGGCCTGTCGGAATTCGCCGAACGTGTCGTGCGCCGCCGCGCCCTGGCCGTGACACTGGCGGCTGCGGCGGCTTGAACCGGCCCCTGATGGTGTCATATACGGGTTGCAGGAATGTTGGATGCGGTTTGGCGGCCGCGTTCATATTATTCTGTCCAGCAGCGATCCATTTTTGAAATCTTCGTACCAAGCCTGAAGGAATACCCCCGTGCCGCAGCTTCGCTCCCGCAAAAGCACCCATGGCCGCAACATGGCCGGCGCCCGTGGCCTGTGGCGTGCCACCGGCATGAAGGACGAGGATTTCGGCAAGCCCATCGTGGCCATCGCCAATTCCTTCACCCAGTTCGTGCCCGGCCATGTGCATCTGAAGGATCTGGGCCAGCTGGTGGCGGAAGAGGTCTATGCCGCCGGCGGCGTGGCCAAGGAATTCAACACCATCGCGGTGGATGACGGCATCGCCATGGGCCATGACGGCATGCTCTATTCCCTGCCCTCGCGCGAGGTGATCGCCGACGCGGTGGAGTACATGGTCAATGCCCATTGCGCCGACGCCCTGGTCTGCATCTCCAACTGCGACAAGATCACGCCGGGCATGCTGATGGCCGCACTGCGCCTCAACATCCCCACCATCTTCGTGTCGGGCGGCCCGATGGAAGCTGGCAAGGCGCAGGTCAAAGGCAAGGAGATCGCCATCGACCTGATCGACGCCATGGTCGCCGCCGCCGACGACAAGTACAGCGATGAAGAGGTCAAGGTCATCGAACGGTCGGCCTGCCCGACCTGCGGTTCCTGCTCCGGCATGTTCACCGCCAATTCCATGAACTGCCTGACGGAGGCCCTCGGTTTGGCGCTGCCCGGCAATGGCACCGTGCTGGCCACCCATGCCGACCGCCGCCGCCTGTTCGAGGAAGCCGGCCGCCGCATCGTCGGTCTGGCCAGGCAATATTACGAGGGGGACGATGACGGCGTGCTGCCGCGTTCCATCGCCACCTTCCAGGCGTTCGAGAATGCCATCGCGCTGGACATCGCCATGGGCGGGTCGACCAACACCGTGCTGCACCTGCTGGCCGCCGCGCATGAGGGCGAGGTGAATTTCACCATGGCCGACATCGACCGGCTGTCGCGCCGCGTGCCCAATATCTGCAAGGTGGCGCCGGCCGTGGCCGACGTGCATATCGAGGATGTGCACCGGGCCGGCGGCATCATGGGCATCCTGGGTGAACTGGCGCGCGGCGGCCTGCTGCACACGGATGTGAAGCGCATCGACGCCCCGTCGCTGGCCGAGGCGCTGGCCCGCTGGGACGTGGCCCAGACCAACAATCCCGACGTGCAGCATTTCTTCAAGGCCGCCCCCGGCGGCGTGCGCACCACAATGGCCTTCAGCCAGGCCAGCCGGTATCAGGAACTGGACCTGGACCGCGCCAAGGGCGTGATCCGCACCACGGAGAACGCGTTCTCCAAGGATGGCGGCTTGGCCGTGCTGTTCGGCAATCTGGCGGAAGAGGGCTGCATCGTGAAGACGGCGGGTGTGGATGCGTCCTCCCTGGTCTTCGCGGGGCCGGCCCGTGTGTTCGAAAGCCAGGATGCGGCGGTGTCCGCCATTCTGGGCAACCGCATCCAGGCCGGCGACGTGGTGCTGATCCGCTATGAAGGGCCCAAGGGCGGGCCCGGCATGCAGGAGATGCTGTATCCGACCAGCTATCTAAAGTCGAAGGGGCTGGGCAAGGCCTGCGCCCTGATCACCGATGGCCGCTTCTCCGGCGGCACGTCGGGCCTGTCCATCGGCCATGCCAGCCCGGAAGCCGCCGAGGGCGGCACCATCGGCCTGGTGCAGGAAGGCGACCGGATCGAAATCGACATCCCCAACCGCCGCATCCATCTGGCCGTGTCGGACGAAGAACTGGCCCGCCGTCGTGAAGCCGAAGAGGCCAAGGGACAGGCCGCCTGGCAGCCCACCGAGAAGCGCGAGCGCTATGTCTCCCAGGCGCTGAAGGCCTATGCGGCGCTGACCACTTCGGCCGCCAAGGGGGCCGTGCGTGATGTGGGGCAGTTGACGCGGCGGAAGTGAGGGGCATTGCCTCTACACGGAAGGCGTCTATGCGGGAGGGTTGTCGAGGAGCCTGTCCAAACTGTCCAGCGCCGCCTCCGCAAGGTTCAAGGCGGCCATGCGCTCGTGGTCCTCATCGGCCGCCGCGAGCGCGTTGGCCGCTTCGCTCAACAACTTGATGACCGCGTCATACTGGTCGGAACTGTCCGGCAGCGCATGCCATTCGGATATCCGGCGCCCGACCGCTGCCGCATGGACCATGACACCCAGCCACCTGCCCGCGACATCTTCCGGAAAACTCGGGCTGAAGCGGCTCGCCAGCGTGTCGGAAAGGCTGTTGAACGCGCCGCGCAGGGCTTTTTTCGTCGCCATGATCACGCTCCTTTGAATGATATCAGGATATTCGTGATGCCGTCGAATATCTCGCCAATCCTTTTCCGTTCTATTTCAAGCTTTCTTCGCTTTTCTTCTTCCGTGAGTTTTGGAGATTCCTCCATTATCCGCTGAAAATTCTCGTCTGTTTTTGAAAGCTCCGTCAGAGCGGCGTCTACCGCTGCGTGCACGATATCGATATTCGATGTTTCCGCCTTGGTTTCATAATAGCGAGCCGCCATTTCGCGACGACGAGCAATTGGCAGTGGTGGATCCACCCTCTGGAAAACACCGACAAGTACAGTGGATAAACCAGATTGTAGATTTTGATCTGATTTCAATAATCCTGTCCACGTCTCTAAATGATCTTGCAAATTGACGATGATGCCTTTGCTTATTGCGTTCTCCTTCAGGTATTTCTGAAGATCCTCCACCTTCTTTTGCTCATCGGCCAGACCAGAAAGCAACTTTATGAAGGCACCGACTGCCGATAGGCGCTTGTCGTTGCCGGCCGGTATCAGGGTCGGAACAGATGTCAGGTTCGAGAGCAGCTTTTCCGCAGACCTGGCCAAGGCCAGGGCCTCGTTGATGTCCTTGAGCGGATCCGGAGCCTTGCCGTCGATTATCTTGGCAATACCGGCAGCATAGGAACTGATGGATTTCAGCAGCAGCAATGTCGGGTAAACTTCATTGCCAACCGGTGCAATCGACATCTTGTTCTGGCTGGATCTAATTTTTTCATCTGCCGTTTCGCATAGCCAGCCCCTGGGATATGCGTCTTTGTTCTTTTCCAACGATTTTTCCAGCAATGCAATATTTGCCGGATTTTTATATATGATCTCGTTCGGAATACAGGCGGGGTCCAAGGAAATGATCTCGATATTCAGCGCTATGCGCCTTTCATTTACTTTCATAAGGTATTGATTATAGACCTCGACCGTCGTCCTAGCCTTGGACACGACATCCGTCGCATATTCGATCCGCAAGGCATTTGTGCCGCAGCCCGTCAGAAGCAACGTGAGCAATGCGAGCGCCGGACGGTGCATGGTTGACATATCCCACCTCTATCGTCACCGCGTTGATCGGAGTGTTGCATATCGCCAGTATTTGACACCCAAAGGGAAATTACGTCTGAAGAATATAAATTTTCAGGAATGTTTCAACAAATATTTAATCATAAAGGAGATATAGATATATGCTATTTCAGCGCAACAAGGTGTGTATGGTGATGAAGCCGCCTCGCGGCGACCGCACGACACCAGGGGGCGGGTTTGCGTGTTCGACCTACGGGAGGTCTTTCTCCGCATACAGCGCCAGACAGGCGGCCGGCGGTGGCGGGGGTGGCTTTGGCGGCGGGGTGGGGCCGGTGGAGGGCGGGGGCGGCCTGAACCAGCTCAGCAGTTCCTCGCCGCAGCCATCGCCCTCGGGCGGGGCTTCCTGTGCCGCGCATTGGCCGGCATTGGGCGGGCAGGCCAGCCGGACATGGAAATGGGCGGCATGGCCGAACCAGGGGCGCAGCTTGCCCAGCCAGGCCCTGTCGCCCTTCTCCCCCTGGCACAGGGCCAGCTTGATGGCGGGGTTCACGAAGATGCGGGTGACGGTGGGGGCCGATGCTGCCAGCCGCAGCAGCCGCACCTGGGCGGGGCCGAAATTGCTGTTCACCCGCTGCGCCTTGGGATCGACCATGCTGGCGAAATCCTCCCGCTCCCGGTCCGTGACGGGCAGGCGGCCTAGGTCCAGCGGGAACCAGATATCGGCGTCCAACCCCATCTGGTGGCTGGCATGACCGGTGGGCATGCGCCCGCCGCGCACCATGGACAGGTCACCCACCGACAGGATGCCCAGCTGTTCCCGCTCCACCTCCGCCGCCAGGGCCTTCAGATAGGTGATCAGGCTGGGATGGCCGTAATTGCGGCGGCGGGACAGGTTCATCACCTGGAACCCCTTTCCATCCGTCGGTAGCGACACCGCACCACGGACGCAGCCATTGGCGTAGGAACCGATGGGCTCCGGGTCGCCCTTGCCGGGCGTGCGCAGGGTCTGGGGGGCCGGTGCCGTGCTATCGGCAGCGAAGCTGGGGCCGGAGCCCAGAGCCAGGGCCAGAAGCCCCCATCCCACCCGACGCATGATGCCTCCGCTCGAAAACGAACCGGCCCGCATCTTAGCAGAGGCGGGCCAGAGGACAGCAGGTCTCGTATGGGAGAGGCGTCACACGCCCCACTGGCGGACGCGGCCGGTATCGACATGCACGAAACCGGTCTTGGAATAGATGCCGACGCCACCCAGCCGCAGGTTCAGGGCTTCCTGGCGGATGCGGCTCAGCTGCCGGCCGGCCATGGTGATGTCGATGGCCTTGCCTTCCATATGCAGGCTCTTGGTGGCCACGCCTTCCGACTTCGATGCCAGCATGGCGTTGGTCTTGGGGCAGCGATAGCCGGAAATGATCTGGAACGGCTCTTCCGTGCGCAGGCGCTGGCGCAGCTGGAACAGCAGGTCCAGCAGCTTGGGGTCCATCCTGCCCACTTCGCCCGTGCGCCAGTCGCGCAGCATGTGGTTCACGTCCTTCAGGGCCGAACGGTCATAGGAACCGTTGGTGAAGTACGTGACCTTCAGCTTCTCATTCGTGTGCAGCGACACGAAGGACAGCTGCCGGCGCGGGGCGCTGACCGGGGCGGCGTCAGCGGGATTGGTGATGATGGTGGGGGCGGCGATGGCCGCCCCGGCACCCAGGAACAGGCCACCCAGGCCGCGCAGGAAGCCGCGGCGGCCGGTATCGGCACCCAAATCGATGACGGGGGAAATGGACGGCTGCGGCGGGGAAACGGACTCATGTCCAATGGTCAGGTCGATAATGTTCGGCCGTGCCACCATGCCCCTTGCCCCCTCAAGCCCCGAAGTAGCCACCCCGGCGTCCGTTGCGCCAGAGACACTCTCGTCCAAGATTTCGCCAAATGTCCCGCGTCACAAGCAGGACACAATTGCAGTCATGGCAGAACGACATAGACGGTGCAAGCGGAAATCCACCCTTCCGGCCTATTTCCAGCCTATCTCTTAAGGACTCATCACCTTGCGCCCTCAATCGCCGGGCGCCGCCGTACCATTGGTCAGATACTCCGACCATTGGTCACCCCGGCCGGGTGATCAGCGGCTGCCGCTGTCGCTACCCCGTCCGGCGGCGGCCCCGCCGGGGGCCATGCGGGCTTCGGCTTCCACCGCATCCCACTTCACGCGTGATGCCCTTATGGCCGTGGCCAGCTTGCGGTCGCGGCCATAGATGTCGGACCGGAAATTCACCGATCCATCATCGGCCACGAAGGATGTGACATAGCTGATATGGATGGGGATAGGCTGCTTCAGGCGCACCACGGTGCGCTGTCCGCTGGCCAGTGCCTCATCCAGACGGGTGCGCGGCCAGTCACTGGTGCCCGACAGGCGCAGGATGACCTCCGCTACGTCGAACGGATGCTCCACCCGGATGCAGCCATGGCTGAAGCTGCGGTTGGCGCGGTTGAACAGGCTTTTGGATGGCGTGTCGTGCAGGTACACGTCGAACTGGTTGGGGAACATCATCTTGATGCGGCCCAGACTGTTCTTGTCGCCCGGCGCCTGGCGCACGCGATAGGGCAGCCGCGTCATGTGCGCCCAGTCCAGCGTCCTGGGATCGACCGGCACGGCCGATTCCGTCCAGTCGGACAGCAGTTCATAATTATGCTGGGCCAGATAGGAGGGGTCGCGCTTGGCCTTGGGGAAAATCTCGTCCCGCACGATCTTGGCCGGGACATGCCAATAGGGATTGACCTCCAGATAGCTCATCTTGCGTGAAAATACCGGTGTGCGGGTGGAACTGGTGCCCACCACCACACGCGCCTCGTGCACCACCGTCCCCTGCTCAAAGATCGACAGATGGAAGGCGGCCAGATTGACCAGGATATAGGACGGGCCCATATCCACCGGCATCCAGCGCCAGCGTTCCATGTTCATGGCGATCTGGGCCACGCGCTGTTCGGCCGTGATGTTGAGTGCCAGCAGCGTCTGCCGGCCCAGCACCCCATCCGGTTCCAGCCCATGGTGGGCCTGGAAGATTTTCAGGGCCGCAATGGTTGCCTCATCAAACAGGCTCGGGTCTTCCGGCACGGGTGCGTCGGCCGGCAGTTCGCCCGTGACATGCAGCCGGGCCCTCAGCGCCGGCAGCCGCTCATCATTGCCGCCGGGCTTCAGCGAGGCTTCGGCCAGGGGCACGGGTTTCCATCCGCCGGCCGCCGCCAGCTCACGATAAAGCTGCAGGGCGCCCTTCAGGCGCTGGTACTCCGCCCGGCGCGGCGGCAGTTCGGCCAGTTCCACACCCGGATCGGGCAGCATGGCCAGCCGGCTCAGCAAGGTTAGAAGGTCGATCTCCCGCTTTTCGACATAAAGCTCGCTGTCGATGGCCATGGGGGCCAGCCGGCCGGTGGCCAGATCGCGGCCATAATCCAGGGCGCCATGCGACAGCATCACCTCCAGCTCCGCCAGGGCATCGGGGCTGTCGCCCCGTTCCAGCAGGGTGGCGATGCGGGCTACGCCATAATCGGACGGGTTCAACCCCTCCGACGCGGCCTTCTGCAGGGCCATCAGCAGCAGGCGGGCGCGGGGCGAGGGCTGGCCCTGTTCCATCCAGGCCGGCGCGTACTGCCGCTTCTCATAGAAACGGCCGAGCGTCAGCAGATCCTGGCTGTCGCGGTCATTCTCCGGCGTGCCGACCCCGCTGTTCAACCGCTGCTGCAGGGCGCTGGGGAAGTCGGGGCCTGGGGGTGCCGCCAGCGCGGGGGCGGTCAGTAGCAGGGCGCCCAGGCAACATAACGCGACAACACGCACCAGCATCTCCGACGGACACAACACAGGTGCAACAGCGTACCACCCCCCCGAAAGATTGGATAGAGCAGGCTGGGTGCACCGGCTAGACCCCGATCTCGTTGGACTAGCCATGCTTTCCAGAATCAAGATCTGGTGAAATCGTCAGCTACGTGCCGCGCCTTTACATGCAGTCCCTGATGAAATTCAGCCTCTCGGGGTCCATTGCATTATTCCTGAATTCATCGTCAATCTGCAATTTACATTGAATTTTGTATTCCTTATGTTTATCTTCTATCTCATTAATTTCCATAATTATTTCAATGTATTTTACAGAATTCTGACTTTCGCCGACCGATACGAGCTTTTTGAAGTCATCGTAGGAGAGGAAGTTACGTCGATCAACCGCCCCTTCCTTGTTGATCAGTTTGCGCGGATAATATTCAACCTCGGTGCTTGATACCGACCCTGCCTTGACATAAAGGGGGGATGCTGCAACCTGCGACGTCCCGCTGTCGGTACGGTCGGAGAAATACAGGGCCTGCAAGGTGATGGATTTCAAGGATTTCTGATCTTTATTGAGGAAGTCGATCTTCACTTGGCCGGCATCGATGAACGTGTCGTACCCATCAGATCCTGAATTCACGACATTCAACCGACCGACCGCAAGAATGAGGTAGGGGCGATCGGGATTGCAGATCGTTTCCCCTCCATTCTCATCCGTGCTGAGCGGACAGGTGAACTCCACAGTCTGGAACGGCAGCAGGGAGATATCGGCACCGATGAACCATGACGTCGCCTGCCATAGCAGACCGACGATGGACAGGATCAGGGCCAAACCCGTCGACCATTCGCCGATTTCATAGCCGAAGATGTTGAATTTCTGCGGGCCCGACAAATCGATGGCCTGATTGGCGGGATTTTCCGGGGTTGACATGATTATAGCCTCCTTGCACTTGCAGCTTATTGCGGGCAATTGCCGTTCTTGGGGCAGCAATGGAGAACCGGTGGCCGCATGCTTTGGGGACAGTTGCCATCCTTCGGGCATCGTGGCTTGGGTGGGTCGCATTTATCGTCGGGGCGGGGCGCGATCATCATGTTGAGCTGCTCGAGGCGGCCATTCGGCGAAGTAGCCCGCCCTAGCGCCGAAAGCGCATCATTCAGCGATGATGGGGAAATTGGATTTCGCTTTATATAGGCATATATCGGCAAAATTGCCGGGTACTTCGCCTCGGCGATGGTCTCAGGAGATGGATGAACGCCATCCAATGCAATATTTCCGAGCTTTGAATAATTAAATTTACTCTGCTTATAGCTTTTATAGTCTGTTATCGAAATGGAGTTTTCATAAGAAATATGGTCCGTTTCACCAGATTCTGATACTATTCCGTCATTTCTCAGTTTTGTACAAGATTGTGTATTTGAATTTTGTATTTTTCCCGATTTCATACACCCAGTAATAATTACTGTTTTGTCAATCATACTTCTTATATTATCAGTCGGTGGAGGAATAAAAATTTCAATTGGTATATTTGGAAGCTGATTATCTATTTGCGACCATGTTTTATATGGATTATTGACAATTTGGCCATTCACTGGCACCTCTGCGGCAATGGCAAGCCATATATGCGCCACGGTAAAGTTCTTGTTGGACAGAATCTCCTTATTCGTACTCGTCAATATAGCGGAATCATATCCAACAAAAAATTCAGAGACCAAATTTCTATCATAGTGACAATTTTTTAATTCAGAAAAGGAAATCTCTTCCGTTATTATGACGTAGTCATCCAAGTTATTTTCCATTTGGATTTTCCCGCACAACAAATTTCTGGTAAAATGTCGGCTCTCCATTTTTATTTTAACCGTTGGAAGATTGTTATCGAGTGGCGCATTCGAAAATTTATCACTTATGACAACAACTTCAGCAAAGGCATGTATGCTGCTGAGTAGGACAAAGGTTAATGCCATACCAAGCACAGCTTTCCAGGACATTGTCAGCCACCTTTAAGCGTTGAAAACGGGAAACCGGTTGGGTGCATCTTTTCAGGTTGTGATATCTGCCCAATCATGCTGCCAGTCAGCCCATGCCCATCCGCCCTTGGTAAATTGTCCTACGTGTTGTCATTCTCATAAAAGCGGGAATCCAGATGTGGGTGGAAGCCTAACGGAAGCTTTAGGCTCGAAATCTTTCCGGGATTCCCACTTATCAAGGAATGGGGGCAAATGATGGAAACAGCTCAATTTTTTATTTGAGATGGATGCTCATGTGAATGACAAACTCACCTATAAGAAGATAACATAATATGCCAATTTGAACAATAAGGCCACAGGCGCCGGCAGCAATGAAAACGCCAGCCGGTGTAGGGCCGGCTGGCGTTTGATATCCGAATTGCTGATGAGTGACGATCTCACCGCGTCGGGCGCGGGACCGGGCCGGAATAGTCGTAGAAGCCGCGGCCGACCTTGCGGCCCAGCCAGCCCGCCTCGACATATTTCACCATCAGCGGGCAGGGGCGGTACTTGCTGTCGGACAGGCCCTCATGCAGGACCTGCATGATCGACAGGCAGGTGTCCAGACCGATGAAATCGGCCAGTTCCAGCGGGCCCATCGGGTGGTTGGCGCCCAGCTTCATGGCCGTGTCGATGGCCTCCACCCCGCCCACGCCCTCATACAGCGTATAGACCGCCTCGTTGATCATGGGCAGCAGGATGCGGTTGACGATGAAGGCGGGGAAATCCTCCGCCATGGCCGCCGTCTTGCCCAGCCGGGCCGTCAGCGCCTTGATCAGCTGGAAGGTTTCGTCATCCGTGGCGATGCCGCGGATGATCTCCACCAGTTGCATCACCGGCACCGGGTTCATGAAATGCATGCCGATGAAGCGGTGCGGCCGGTCGGTGGCGGCGGCCAGACGGGTGATGGAGATGGAGCTGGTATTGGTGGCGATGATGGCGGTGGGCGAAAGGTTGGGCACCAAGGCCTTCAGGATCAGGCGCTTGACATCCTCCGACTCGGTCGCCGCCTCCACCACCAGATCGCTGTCCTTGAACACGGACAGGTCGGTGGAAATGGTGATGCGCGCCAGGGCTGCGTCCTTCTCCGCCTCAATCAGCTTGCCCTTGGCGACCTGGCGTTCGAGATTGCGGGCGATGCCGGCCACGGCGCTGGTCAGCTGTTCGGCATTGATGTCCGACAGCGCCACCGACAGGCCCGCCGCGGCGCAGACCTGCGTGATGCCGCTGCCCATCTGGCCGGCCCCGATCACACCCACCTTCTCGATCATCGCAGTCCCCATTCAGGGTTGGAATTCTGTCTGTGATAGTTGTCGCATGAACGCGCGCCCCGCGTCCCGGCGACATTCGTCCAATCATTCGGCAGGAAACCCGCGCCGGGGACCGCTTGCCCTGGCGCAGGTTCTTGCCCATGATCACCCCAACGCCTCTGTCAGCTCCGGGACGATCTTGAACAGGTCGCCAACCAGGCCGTAGTCGGCGACCTGGAACATCGGTGCCTCCTCGTCCTTGTTGATGGCGACGATGACCTTGCTGTCCTTCATGCCGGCCAGATGCTGGATGGCGCCGCTGATGCCGACGGCGATGTACAGTTCCGGGGCCACGATCTTGCCGGTCTGGCCGACCTGATAATCATTGGGCACGAAACCGGCATCCACCGCCGCGCGGGATGCGCCGACCGCCGCCCCCAGCTTGTCAGCCAACGCGTCCAGCAGCGGGAAATTGTCGCCCGACTGCATGCCGCGGCCACCCGAGACGATGATGCGGGCGCTGGTCAGTTCCGGACGTTCCGACTTGGTCAGCTCGGCACTGACGAAGCTGGACAGGCCGGCATCGCCGGTGGCGGCAATGGCTTCAACCGTACCGGCCCCACCGGTCTCGCCCGCCGCCTCGAACGCCGTGCCGCGCACGGTGATGACCTTGATGGCGTCGGACGATTTCACGGTGGCGATGGCGTTGCCGGCATAGATCGGCCGTTCGAACGTGTCGGCATCGATCACCGCGCTGATTTCGCTGATCTGCTGTACATCCAGCAGGGCGGCGACGCGCGGCGCCAGATTCTTGCCGAAGGTCGTGGCGGTGAACAGCACATGGCTGTAGCCGCCGGCCTTGACGGCGGCCACCACCAGCGGCGCGAAATTCTCCGCCAGCGGGTGGGCATATTCGGCAGCGTCGGCGACCAGGGCCTTGGAAACGCCGGCCGCCTGGGCCGCGGCCTGGGCTGCCTCGGCCACGCCGGAACCGGCGACCAGCATATGCGTCTCGCCACCGATCTTGGCGGCCGCACCCAGGGTGGTCAG